>NZ_JACHIU010000001.1:1200000-1800000 GCF_014207705.1 Sphaerisporangium rubeum | reverse complement strand
GCACGTCCACCGTGTCGCCGGTGTCCTCCACATCGTCGGCGTGGTCGGCGGCGTCGGGGGCTGTGCCGCTCGCGTCGCCGCCTGCGGCAGGCACGTCCTGCTCGCCGGCGTCGGTGCCGGGGACGACGCGGACCGAGTCGGCGGCCCAGATGCGGACGGCGTCGATCTGCGCCGTCTCGGCGTCCATCTCGGCGTCCATCTCGGCGTCGGCCTCGGCGGCGGCGTCCCGGCGCGAGGTGGCGGCGGGAGTGCCGGCGAGCGCGTCGTCCAGGCTCAGCCGGGGCAGCGGCCCGGTGGGAGCGTCGTAGGAGGGAACGTACGCGGAAGGGTGCCCCGGCCCAGGTCGGCTGGGGGAGTCACCGGTGCCGTCCGCCATGTCGGCAGACTACGTCACAATTCGTGATCGTAGAGGCCCGGACGCGCGCCGGCCCGCATCAAACCGGCATCATCCCAGCTAGACGCCTTGAAAGCCGTGTCCAACAAAAATAACCAGCACACGGACAGATCGACGGCCGTGACTCAGCGTATCTTCGCGGACTCCCGGGCATCACACTTTCCATGGACATGGCACCACAGATCCGACTCACCGGACGCGCCGCCGCGGCCGGGCTGCTGGTGGCCGTGACCGGCGGATGCGGCCTCGTCACCGTTCCCGCCGCCACCAGCACCGCCACCGCGCCGCCGTCCCTGGACGGGACCGCCACCGCGCCGCCGTCCGTCACCGCCACTCCCCCGCAGGCGGCGCCGCTGCCTCAGGAGCAGGCGTACATGCGGGTCATCGCCAAGGTGCTGCCGTCCATCGTGCAGATCACCACCTCCAAGGGGCTCGGCTCCGGCATCGTGTACGACTCCCAGGGCCACATCCTGACCAACGCGCACGTCGTCGGCCAGGCCAAGGAGTTCAAGGTCACGCTGCCGTCCGGCGGCCTGGCCCGTGAGGCACGGCTCGTCGCGTCGTACCCGCTCGGCGACCTCGCGGTGATCCGGGTGAAGGACACCGGCGGCCTCACCCCCGCGACGTTCGGCGACTCCACCCGCCTGCGTGTGGGACAGCTCGTGCTCGCCATGGGAAACCCGCTCGGCCTGTCCGGCAGCGTGACCGACGGCATCATCTCCGCGCTCGGCCGCACCGTGACCGAGCCGCAAGGCGCGGGGTCGCCGGGTGCGACCATCACCAGTGCCATCCAGACCTCGGCCGCCATCAACCCCGGCAACAGCGGCGGCGCGCTCACCGACATGGCCGGTCAGGTCATCGGCCTGCCGACCCTGGCGGCGATCGTGCCGGAGTTGGAGGGAACCGCGCCGGGCATCGGTTTCGCCATCCCGAGCAGCACGGCCAAGGACATCGCCGACCAGATCATCCGCCACGGCAAGGTCGTCAACACCCACCGGGCCGCGCTCGGCGTGCGGGTCAACACCGTCATCGGCCCGAGCGGCCAGCCCGCCGGCGTCGGCGTGGCGCAGGTGGAGCCCGGCGGCGGCGCGGCCAAGGCCGGCATCCGGCCCGGCGACGTCATCACCAAGATCAACGGAACGCCGACCCCCACCGCCGCCGCGCTCACCGAGATCCTCGCCACCCTCAGACCCGGCACCCAGGTCCAGGTCGAACTGATCCACCCCAACGGCACCACCCGCACCCTCACCGTGACCCTCGGCACCCTCCCGAGCCGCTAGACCACGAGCACGGCCTTGCCGCAGCCAGGCGTCACGCGTCCCATCGCCGTTCCCTCGTCTCGTCCTTCTCTTCACGGCTGTCCTCACGCGGGCTGAGCAGAGCGAGCAACTGCTCGCGGCAGACGCGGCGGTACTCCGGTGATGACGGCTCGACACCGAGGACCGCCTGCACGAACTGCGGCATGGCGATCGGCGCGAACGTCAGCGCGTGCGCGAGCAGCAAGGCGAACTCCGGCGTGACCGACGTCGTGACCTCCCCCGCCTCCTGCCGGTCGCGCATCACCTCCACGGCGCGCTGCGTCGCGGCCCGCCGTTCCGCGTCGGTCTCGGCGCCTTCACCCGGGTCGTCGCCGAGGGCCCGCCACACGACCAGCCGGGCCCAGTCCGGCCGGTCGAGCGTTGCGTCCATGTACGCCGCGAGCGACTCCGCGAGCGAGACCCCCTCAGGTGAGAGCGACCCTTCCTGCTCACGCCACCGCGCGCGCAGTTCGTCGAGCAGCCCGCGCTTGCCACCGAAGTAGTAGGAGATGAGCTGCTGGTTCACCCCGGCCCGCGCCGCGATCCCCGCCGTCCGCGCACCGGCGTACCCCTTGGCCCCGAACTCCTCCACCGCGGCCTGCAGGATCCGTTCCCTGGTCCGCTCGGCCGCGCGTCCCCTGCCGTCCACGGCGACCGCGCGGCGCGCTCCGCCACGCGCTCTTTCCATGTTCATGGCTGAGGACCGTACTCGGTCAAGCATTTGGGTGACAAGATTCAATCAGGTGCATGAGTGAGCACGCTGCGACGGCTCCCCTGGTCACAGGGGTGCCGCTCGGTCAGTCTTTTCCGAACAGACGCCGGATGTACGCGTTGGCGAACTTCCCCGACGGGTCGTGGTGCCGCATCAGGCCGTGGAAGTCGTCCCAGTGCTCGTACCGGGACCGCAGCGTCTCGGCGGAGGTGGTGAACACCTTGCCCCAGTGCGGACGCGCGTCGTACGGGCCGAGGTGGTCGTCGATGAGGGAGACGACCGGGATGACGGCCTCGGTGTCCTTGATCCAGGTGAAGTGGACGCCGACGGTGTCGCGGCCCTGGCTCGGGCTCAGCCACAGGTCGTCGGCGGTCATGGTGCGGATCTCGGAGATCTGGAGCACCGGCGCGATGCGGTCCTGGATGGCGCGCAGCGCGTGCAGCGCCGGGAGGATGCGGGACCTCGGCAGCAGGAACTCGGTCTGCAGTTCCTCGCCGGCGCTCGGGGTGAAACCGGGCCGGAAGTGCGGCAGACGTTCGTGCCACGGCCCGGGGACGCCGAGCTGCTGTGTGCAGTGCTCGGCGGACACTCCGGGGATGGGATGCCGCGGCTCGGTGGCGGGGGCCGCGCCGAAGACGCCGTCCTCCGGCACGTCCGGGTCACCGTCCCGGCGTTTCATCCAGATCTGTCCGACGGTGTCCCCATGCCACTGCGTGAAAAGGCTCACGCTGTACGCACCCGACATGATGGCGTCGAAGTGATCGTCCAGCGCCTCGAACGGCAGCCCCTCGAACACCTGCTGCCGTACCTGGAACGAGGGCCCCACCTCCAGCGTCAGCGACGTCACCACCCCGAGCGCGCCGAGCGCCACCACGGCCCCGTCGAACGCCTCGTGCTCCCCCCGCCTGATCGTGACGACATCCCCCTCCGCCGTCACCATCTCCACCTCGACCACCGCCGTGGCGAGACTCCCGTTCCCGTCCCCCGACCCGTGCGTCCCCGTCGCCACCGACCCGGCCACCGAGATGTGCGGCAGCGACGCCATGTTGTGCAGCGACAACCCCTTCTCGTCCAGCCTGCGCGCCACCTCCGCGTACCGCATCCCCGCCGCGACCTTCACCACCCCCGCCGCCGAGTCGACGTCCACGACCTCCGGCAATCCCGCGACCGAGACCAGCACCCCCTCGCTGTCCGCCACGTCATTGAACGAATGCCCGCTCCCCAGCACCCGCACCGACCTCTCCCGCCCCACCACCCCCGCCAGCTCCCCCACCGACCCCGGCCGTACCACCTCCGAAGCCGAGAACACCAGATTCCCCGCCCAGTTCGTCAGTCTCCCAGCCACCCTGTCCCCTTCCTTCGCATATCTCCACAAACTGTAGGACCTGGGCTCTCCGCGTGATATCTCGCTGGTCATGGGTCGCCCCGCTTCGTTAGCATGACGACGCCTGATCGGCGATGATCTCCGGCGGCCGGCCGTGCGAGGGCCGGCGGACGGCTTCTTGGGGGACGGATGAGCGTCTGGCGTGGGCCTTGGCGGGTGCCGGTAGGGCTGGCTTATCTCGCGTTCATCCTGGTGGGGGTGAACGGCGGGGTCGGCGGGGTGTTGCTGCCGGCGCAGATCGGTGACTACGGCGTGGACAAGGCCACGATCGGGATCACGTTCTTCTTCTTCTCGGGGGGGTTCTTCGCGTCGGGGATGACGTCGGGGTCGTTGATCCAGCGGTTCGGCATGCGGGTCTCGCTGGTGGCGGCGGTGGGGATCTTCGTGGTGGGTGCGCTGTACACGGCGGTGCGGCCGCCGTTCGTCGCGTTGGTGCTGGTGCAGCTCGTGGTGGGGTACGGGATCGGGCTCATGGAGTCGGTGCTCAACGCCTTCCTGGCGGACCTGCCGTCGGCCACGACGTTGCTGAACCATCTGCACGCGTTCTTCGGGGTGGGGGCTCTGATCGGGCCCCTGCTCGCGGCCTGGATGCTGGGGTTCGTGCGGTGGCCGGTGGTGTGGCTGGTCATGGCGCTGGCGGGGGTGCCGCTGCTCGTCGGGATCTTGCTGGCTTATCCCCGCAAGCGGGACGAGGTGCGCAACCGGCCGGTGGAGGTCGACGACGTCCGGCCGGTGGAGGTGGGGAGTGCCTTGCCGTTCCCGCCGTCCGGGGAGACCGGGGAAGCCGTGGGAGGACGGGAGGCCGACGCGGTGACGGTGTCCGCGCCGGAGGTGACCACGGGGAAGCGGGGTGGGCTGCTGGTCACGGCGGTGCGGATGCCGGCGGTGATCCTGGCCTCGGTGTTCCTTTCGGTGTATGTGGGGCTGGAGATGGGTGTGGGGCAGTGGGGGTACTCACTGCTGGTCGAGGAGCACGCGCAGGCCCACCTGATCGCCGGGTACACCGTCAGCGGGTACTGGTTCGGGCTGACGGCGGGCCGGTTCCTCATCAGCCCGCTGGCGGCTCGGCTCGGGCTGAGCCCTCTGGCCATGACGTTCGCCTGCCTCGCGGGGGTCACCGCCGGCACGGTGCTCATCTGGGGTGCCCCGGCCGGCGCGGTGGCGAGCGCCGGGTTCGTCCTGCTCGGGTTCTTCCTCGGGCCGCTGTTCCCGACGGCGATGGCGGTGGTGCCGGGGCTCATCGAACCCCGGCTGGTCCCCACCGCCATCGGCGTCATGAACGGCCTGTCCGTCATCGGCGGCGCGCTGTTCCCCTGGATGGCAGGCGCGATCGCCGAAGGCGTCGGCGTCTGGTCGCTGATGCCGTTCGCTCTCGTGCTCGCCGTGGTGCAGCTCGTCGTGTGGTGGCTGCTGTCCCTGCGGATGCGAACCGCGCCTGCCGCCTACAGCGGCGGGTAGGCGTTCGCCACGAGCTGCCGGAACAACGCCGGGAACCACTGGCCCTCGACCGGGGCTTCAGGCAGCGCCTGACTCGGCACGTACGCGCCGCGCGGTTCGGAGAACAGCGGGTCGCACCGCTGGTCGAACGGGATGTTCTCCGGGTTCGGTACGGTGCTCGCCGAGCTCGCGCCGTCGGAGACACCCGGCGGTTTGATCCACGCGTAGGCGTCGATTCCCGGCGCGGGGTCGGCGCGCGGCCGTTCGCCGAGCCCGGTGCCGGTCTGGTTGCACCAGTTGGCGAGGCTGACGCGGCGGTCCACGCGGGATTGGTCGACGTACGTGTTGATGTCGGTGGAGGTGCTCGGCCCCACCGGCCTGGCCGGGCCGCCCCAGCCGTTGCGCGAGGTGTCGATCACCATGCCGATACTCGGCGGGAAGCCCGCCGCGATCAGCCGGTCGCGGAACGCTCGCGCGTACGACAGCTCGTCGACGTAGTCGTTCCAGTCGATCCACCGGGTGTACTTCAACGGCATGCCGTAGATCACCATCGAGGGGGAGATGTACGGCTCGGTCAGCGCGGCCCATTCGGCGGTGTTGACCGTGAAGCCGTCCACGAGCGGCGGCGCGCCGCCGGTGGCCCCGCCGATGCTCGCGAGCAGTTCGGCCGCCGGGCCGAAGTTGTCGGCCCAGCCGAGCCTGCCGTGGTTGGAGGCGTCGAGGTAGGTGTACACGTTGGGGATCGCGTGCAGCCTGGTGAGCGCGTACCGCACGGCCTGCGGGTAGACGCCGCTCGCGCGGACCGGCTCACAGTTGATCGTGTACACGGTGCCGGTCGGCATGATCAGACCTGGCAGGAAGTCGGGCTCGACCACCGCGACGATGCGCAGCCGCCGGTAGGCGGGGTCGGCGAGGATCGCGGCGACCGGGTCGACGTACCGGGTGCGGTACTGGTTCAGTCCGTCGGCGGCGATGGTGAAGTCACCGGTGCTCGCGTACCGCAGGCAGTTGCGGTCAGGCAGGTCGTTCAGCACGACCTGGACGGTGAGCGGCGTGTCGCCGTTCGCGGCGTCCTGCCGTACCGCCTCGTCCAGGTGGGTCCGCAGACCTGGGGCCGTGGACGTGCCGGCGATGCGCGAGACCCGGTCCAGCCACACACCGGTCGAGTTCCGCGCCACCGCGGCCCCGCCGGGCTCACCCGCCGCCGCGGCCGACCACACCGGGTCGACGTACCCGTCGGCCCCGGCGTACGGATTGCCGACCCGGCCGGGAGCCGGTGTCGGTGTCGGAGTGGGGGTCGGGGTCGGTGTCGGTGTCGGTGTCGGTGTCGGAGTGGGGGTCGGGGTCACCGGCGGGTTGGGGCCGATGCAGCCGACCCCGTTCAGCGCGAACGACGTGGGTGGGGTGTTCGCGCCGGTGTACGACCCGTTGAAGCCCAGGGTGATCCGCTGCCCCTGGTCGAGAGTCCCGTTGTACGGCAGGCTCGCCGCCGTCACGTTCCGGCCCGACTGACTCCACGCGGCGTACCATCCGTTGTCCACCCGCTGGCTCCCCGGCCAGGTGAACGTCAACCGCCACGACGTGATCCGCGGCGCCAGATTCTCGATGGTGACACTGGCCCCGAACTGTCCCCCACTGTCCCAGGTCTTCACATACGTCACCCGGCACGTCGCCGGCGGCATCGCCGCCATCGCCGGAACCGCCACCGCCACCACCGCGCACACCACCATCCCCGCGACCATCGCGAGGATCCCTCGATACCGCGTCCTCCACCGCACCACCACGCCGGACCTCCTCAGAACCAGGGAAAGCCCCCACGCCAGAAAAGAGGGGGGTCGCTCACCACCATTCGCTGTGACTCACGACCCTGTACACAGCGGAACGGCCTCCGCGGCCCCCATCGGCGCCGACCCGGACGCGATCAGCTTCCCCAGCTCGGTAAGCAGGCCCTTACCGGCGTCCTCACCCCGCCTGATCCCCTGAAAGCTTCACAGCCGCTCGGGACGCGCGAGGTGGTCCTGCAGGCCCGCGTGGCGGAACTGGTAGACCGGACCGACCACTCGGAGAAATCCCAGTCGATGCGCGTCGTCCAGGAACCCCATGAGGTTGTGCGGGTAATCACCGCGCTCCGCCAAGCGCCATGCGGTCGCCGCGAACGCCAGCCACGCGGCGTACTGGACCATGGTGAATCCGAAGGAGAGCCCGCCGGCGACACCGGACAGCAACCCCAGCTTGATTCCGAACCCGGCTCCGTTCGCCGTCCCGGCCACCAGCCCCGCGATCAGACCGGCGACGACCCCAGGGACCGCGACACACAGAATCACGATGATCCGGCTGGCACGCCAGGTCTCGTACGGCGTGATCGGCGCCGTCGTCGAGGTGGGCTGCTGCACCCACGCGACGAAGAGGAACGCCGGGACGATCCCGAGGGACGACCACAAGCCGATCCGCACCGCAAGACCTGGGCCCGCGTCCCCCACGAGCACTGCACCGACCACGAAGAGCACAGCCAGCACGATCCTGGCCAGCAGCGTGACCGAGAAGACTCGCGTCAGATCCTTTCCCCTGCTCCTCATACGCAGGCTGACGCGTCCGGGTCGGTCCGTGAACCCCTTCTGGATGGCGATCCACGTCCCCGCCCCCGACGCGAAAGCCATCGGAATCGTGACCACCGATGGGAGCTGTCCCCCGACCGCCGCGACCAAGCCACCGAGAAGGCCGATCCAACCCCAGATCCTCAGCCCCGCCCGCCTGCGCTCCTTCTCCGAGAGCACCTGCATCCCGAGCCGCCACCATACCAGGTCACGGGTGTCGCGTGCGGAGAGTGTCCCGGCCAGGCGCCGCAGGTAGTCAAGCGTCCGCTCCGGATCCCACTCATGCCGAGGCTGAAGCCTGGACAGTCCGGAGCGGCCGTCCGCACGGCCACGGGGTGGCCGCGCGGCGAGGTGCGCACGGATGTAGCCGTCCCACAGGTGGGCTTCCAGCTCGGCGTGCTGACGTCCCAGTTCGCCTGTCAGGGGAGCCGGGTCGGCACCGGTCCTGATGTAGACGGCGTTCAGGAGCCACAAGCCGAGCGGCGTCCCCGCCATCTGTGACAGTGCCGCCGGCTTCCCGGTACGCAGGCCGCTCAGCAACTTCTCCCAGTGTGGGCCGGGCTCAGGCGGCAGCCGGTCACGCAGATAGGTCTCGGCGATCGTCCTCGTGAGAGGTTTCGGCGCGATGACGGCCGTGCACGGCAAGGGCCGTCCCAGCTCAGTGATCGCCTGCCTCAACTCCTGGAGCCGTGAGGTGAGGACGAACTGCTCTGTACTGGTCTCCAGAGCGCTGATGACACCGGCCCGGACCGGGGCCGGTAACTCGTCCAGTCCGTCCAGGATGGGGAGGATGTGACCCCCAGTGACAAGAGTGTCCGCCGCGCCGGTCCCGAGGCCGGTCGCCCACAGGGCCTGGTAGTCGCGCTCCAAGGTCTTGATCAGCCAGGCACGCAGTCCCCCCTTTTGCGTGGTGTCCCAACCCGAGAGCGACAGCAGTACCGGCACCGGCCACGCCGGGTCACGTTTCTTGCCGGACAGTTCGAGCAGGAGCCGCATGGCCAGAGTGCTCTTGCCGGTACCGGGATCACCGGTGACGACCAGGCGCCACGTGTCGAGCTTCATGAAGTCTCGCGCGAGCGCGGAGACGTCGTCCCCCGCGTCGTCCGGGAACTTGATGCCGCCAAGGTGCCTGTGGTCGGCCAGCCGGCGGTCCTTGACGAGCCGCCACGCCACCGGAATCGGATAGTCGAGCGAGCGGATCACCGACTCGTCGGACCACTCCCGCCACACGACCCCCACGAGTGTCTGCTTGGCGCTCTCCTCCTGATCATGGTTCGTCACCCCACGGTCGAGTCTGCTCCGTATGCGCCGTACGATCAACGCCGCGCTGGCCGTCGCGGCGAGCACCAGACCCAGCGTGTCGGTGACCGTGGCCTTCTGATCCAAGGAGGTGAGCCTGACCGCGTACACCACGAGCGCACACAAGGCCGCCAGCAAAAGAACGTCGACGAGAATCGCCGGCCAGGATCGATGCCGATTCGCCACCGGCCCATCATGACGATCAGAGCCCACACCACCGGCCGGTTCAGCACAAACTGTTACCATCCGGATACACCAGGCGCGGTGGACTCCCTGCTCCACACGCACGCGACAGGTCCGGCGTCCGGCCCGCCGCCATCTGACGGCGCCGAATTCGCCGTACCGCTCCTTACCGCGCCGGCGCCGGAGAACGTCCGCCGGCGACGGGACGAGGACAGGCCCGAGGACGTGCGACCGGATCCCTGGTACAGGACGGGGACCGCTCGTACATGACCCCGGCCGCTGGTACGTGCCTTGGATGAAGACGCATGACCAGGATCGTGATGGCGGCGAAGGCGGGGTGTGCGGAAAAGAGTGAGGGCCGGGAGGAACGTGGTTCCTTCCGGCCCTCTTCGGGGTGGAGGTGGCGGGAATCGAACCCGCGTCCTCCGGCACCGCTCCAGGGCTTCTCCGGGCGCAGCCTGCTGTGAGTTTCTCAGCCCCGGCGATCACGCAGGCGAGTCGCCGACGGGCTCAGTCACTGTTAGGTTTCCCTAGCGGCCCCGTGACCGGGTCGCGCGGTTCAGCCTCCTAGCGATGCCAGTTCCGGGCCGGAGGCGGTCCCGGGCTGACAAGGGCAAGGTCCTCGCTCAGGCGGCGAGGGCCATACGGCCCTGAGTGCGCGTGTTATCGGCACTTATTTTTTTGCGGTCACAGTGTTAACGAGGTTATGTCCGCCGTCCTCGGCCCGCTTCCCCTGAGGCGACATGTCGAAGTCGAAACCGGTCACCCCCTGGTGGCGCCCGGGCTCTCACCCGGGCACTTCCGAAGATACTAAAGCCAACACCCCTGACGTCAACTTGATTCCCGGCGCTCCGCATGCCGAACCCTGCGGCGTGGGTGGGAGAGGCGGCCGTCGGCGGCCCGGAACACGAACCCTTCCGGATGGGTACGCGGGGTACCGCTTCGGGGACCGCGGTCTGCCGGGTGGGGTGACGAACCCCCGGGGCGTGGGCACGAGGCACACGTCCCCGGGGGCCGACCGGCAGGGTCGAGCCGGTCCGGACGGCAGGGCTTCCCCCGAGATGAAGCCCTGGTCTCATCACGGCGACTGAACCCGCAACCCCCAAGCGGGACCAGTCAATCTGGAAGACGCAGGAAGAGCCGCTGATGGTTGCTCGGCGGCCTGATGATTTTCCGGGTGGTCAGGAAGGTGGGGGAGAACAGCCCCGCCGTCGATTTCACGGGTGGTCAGGAGGCCGCGGGGAGGCTTCTGAAGAACTGGCCTGCCATCTGGGCCGGGACGGTCGGGGTGGGGGTTTCCGTCAGTACGGCGATGGCGGTGTCGCCTTGCCAGCCGACGAACCAGGAGAGGGTGCGTTGGCGTTTCTTGTCGGTGTAGGTGACGGTGGAGACCACGCCGTACACGGGAGGGCCGGGGGTGGCGGCGGCGGTGGCGGCGCCGGTGGTCACGCCGGAGCGCATCATCGAGCGGAGTTTCTCCAAAGAGGCGGAGTCCAGGGTGATGGGCTTGGGGGGGGAGACCGGGGCCACCTCGGCGGTGAGGTCGGGGGCCGAGGGGGAGGTGACCAGGGTGGGGGGGTGCCAGGTGCCGGAGGCCACGGCGGCGGCGGCGAGAGCCATGGACAGAGGACTGACGCGGACGGTCTGGCCGGTGATCACTCGGGCCTTGGCGGCGTCGGTGCGGGCCACCGGGACGCTGCCGCTGTAGGAGCGGAGCGGAAGGGTCCAGTCGGCGCCGATGCCGAAGCGGCCGGCGGAGCGGGACAGGGTTTCCGCGTCGACGCGGCGGGCCAGTGCGGCGAGCGCGGTGACGCAGCCGTGCGCGAAGTCGGTGGTGAGGGTGGGGGCGGTGCCGGTGATGGCGGAGGTCTGCACGAAGCGAGCGCCGCCTACGGTGCGGTCGGGGGGGCACGGCACCTTCTGGCCGGGGTCCACCCCGGCTTCGAGCAGGCCGTCCGCGGCGACCAGCGAGAACGCGGTGCCAGGCGGGAAACGGCCGGCGAGCGCGTCGCGTTCCTGGTGGAGCTGGCGGGAACCGACGGCCAGGATGTCGCCGGTGGACGCCTTGACGGCGACCAGCAGCGAGGGGACGGAGGAGCCGCCGGCGGCGGCGTCGGCGGCGCGCTGCACCCCCTTGTCGAGGGTCGTCTTCACCGAGGTGTTGAGGCGGCCTTCCCACCTGGCGAGCTCGGCGACCTGCTCGCCGCTCTTGAGGTCGTAGGTGATGACCCGGGTGCCGGTGGAGCCGGTGAGCTGGTCCTGGTACGCCTTCTGCAGCCCGCCCTGGCCGAGGGTGTCGCCGGCCCGCTGCGGCCCGCCGAGCTGCTGCTCGGTCTCCGCGGTGATCGCGCCGACCTTGCCGATGATCTCGACGGGCTGCGCGGGGGCGACCGGCTGCTGCTTCTTCTCGATCTGGAGGCCGGAGATGCCGTCGAGGCGGTCGCGCAGCTGCGCGTACTTGGCGCGACCGAAGGTGACGAGCGGCACGAACGACTGCGGCGGCGCGGACACGATGCGGCTGAGCAGGCGGTCCTGCGCGAAGCCGGTGAGCTGGAAGAGCTGCTCGCACAGCGTCTCGCGGTCCTTGAGGGTGGCCGGGACGACGCCGGCGACGTAGAGGGTGGCCTCTTCCTGCAGCGGGTCGCCGTTGCGGTCCAGGATGGGCTGGCGGCCCTCGGAGGTGGCGTCCACGGCGAAACGCTGACCGGCGCGCAGCTCGGGGTGGATGACGCTCGGCGACCAGCGGACCTTCCACTCGCCGTCCACCAGGTGGAGCGGCAGGTCGTTGTCGTACAGCCACAGCGGGTTGTTGTCGCCGAGGTCCACCTCGACGTGGAACCGCGCGTCGGCGTTGTCGCCTTCGGTGGTGACACCCTGCAGGGAGAACCTGATGGAGGCGGCGTCGAGCTGGAGCTTGACGTTCTCCAGGGCCTGGCCGACCTGCTTCGGGTCGCCGTCGGTGCGCCGCGCCGCCGCCGTGTAGTCGCCGGTCTGCCAGCCGACGAGGAACTCCTTGACGGCGTTGTGCGGTGACGGCTCGGCGAAGCACGCCGCGAGCGCCGGGACGGCCACGGCCAGCGAGAGCACGGCCGACACCACCCGGCGCGCCGAGGCGCGCGGGGAACTCGTGCGTGGTGCGGGGAGGACCCGACGGGGGCCCCGCGCCACGGCCTGCCGGGGCCTCACCGGTTGCGGTGCCGCAGTGCGCGGGCCATCTCGCGGGTCGCCTGCTTCTCGGCGAGGTCGTGCCGTTTGTCCCATGTCTTCTTGCCGCGGGCCAGGCCGATCTCGACCTTGGCCTTGCCGTCGCTGAAGTACAGCGCGAGCGGGACGATGGTCAGGCCCGACTCCTTGGTCTTGCCGATGAGCTTGTCGATCTCCTTGCGGTGCAGCAGCAGCTTGCGGGGACGCCGCGCCGCGTGGTTGGTCCAGGTCCCCATGTGGTACTCGGGGATGTGGACGTTCATCAGCCACACCTCGTCGTCCTTGACCTGCGCGTAGCCGTCGGCCAGGCTGGCTCGCCCGGCGCGCAGCGACTTGACCTCGGTGCCCATGAGGACGAGCCCGGCCTCGAAGGTGTCCTCGATGTGGAAGTCGTGCCGGGCCCGCTTGTTCTGGGCGACGAGCTTGCGTCCGGTCTCGCGTGGCATGGCAATGAGCCTACTGTGCGGCGGTGACCGTCAGACCCGAAGGTAACGGCGCAGGGTGACGAACGACGCGAGGATACAGATCAGCACGCCGACGACCGTGGTGAGCGTGATCACCTGTGCGACGTCGCTCCAACTCAGCTGTGTGGACAGCACGAAGTAGTTCTGCATGCCGTCGAACAGCACGATCTTGGCGAACATCAGCAGGACCGCGGAGATCACACCGCCGATGAGGCCGGCGATGGTGCCCTCCATGACGAACGGCAGCTGGATGTACAGGTTGGACGCGCCGACCAGCCGCATGATGCCGGTCTCGCGCCGCCGGTTGTACGCCGACAGCCGCACCGTGTTGCCGATCAGCAGGATCGCCGCGAACACCTGGATGAGCGCCACCACGAGCGCGGCCCACCGGAGTTTGCCCATCAACCCGAAGAACTTGTCGAGAAGCTCCTGGTCGTTCACCACGTTGGCCACGCCGGGGGTGCCGCTCAACGCGTCGAACACCACCTTGTAGTCGTCGGGGTTCTTGAGCTTCACCCGGAACGACTCCGGCATGTCCTCGACCTTGACCGCGGACAGGAACACGCTGTTGCTGCTGAAGGCGGCCTTGAAGTTCTCGAACGCCTTCTGCTGGTCCTCGTAGAAGACCTTGTCGACCTGCGGCATGCTCTGGATCTGCGTCTGGAGCGCCTGCTTCTCCTGCGCGCTGACCGCTCCGCGGCCCTTGCAGGCCTGGAACGGGTCGTTCTTCTTGCACAGGAACGCCGAGAGCTGGACCTTGTCGGACCAGTAGGTGCTCATGTTGCTGACCTGAGCGTTGATCATCAGCCCGATGCCGAGCAGAGCCATGCCGATGGCCACGGTGACGATGACCGCGATGGTCATCGTCAGGTTGCGGCGAAGGCCGATCCAGACCTCAGAGAAGATGAAGTTTGCCCGCATTGCGTGGGAGTCCCCTGTCGTTCTCGCTCGATCAGTACGCCTGGCCGTACACGCCGCGAGACTGATCTCGGACGATCTTGCCGTCCTCCAGCTCGACCACGCGCTTGCGCATGGAGTCGACGATGGCGGCGTCGTGGGTGGCCATGACGACGGTGGTGCCGGTCCGGTTGATCCGGTCGAGCACCTTCATGATCCCGATGCTGGTCGCGGGGTCGATGTTGCCCGTGGGCTCGTCCGCGAGGAGGATCATCGGCCGGTTGACGAACGCGCGGGCCATGGCGACCCGCTGCTGCTCGCCGCCGGACAGCTCGTCGGGCATGCGGTGTGCCTTGCCCTCAAGACCGACGAGTTCGACGACCTCGGGCACCACCTTGCGGATGAACCGCCGGGGCTTGCCGATGACCTCCAGCGCGAACGCGACGTTCTCGTACACGTTCTTGTTCGGCAGGAGGCGGAAGTCCTGGAACACGCAGCCGATCCGGCGGCGCAGGTGCGGCACCTTGAAGTTCGACAGGCGCGCCAGATCCTTCCCGGCGACGTGGATCGCCCCGGAGTTGGGACGCTCCTCCTTCAGGACCAGCCGGAGAAAGGTCGACTTCCCCGACCCCGAAGGACCGACCAGGAACACGAACTCACCCTTGTCGACGTCAACACTCACATGGTCGAGGGCGGGCCGGTTCTGGTTACTGTAGACCTTGGTGACATTATCGAAATGGATCACAGGCGCATCACGGCATGCCAGTCTAGGGGTTAGGACGGTAGCGGAGGTGGCCGAGTGGGCCACATCGCCTTGCTGCCGGCCGGAGGTCGCTCGGTCTTTACCAAGGATCGACGCTCCGGTTGGCCGAGGCTCAGTCTAGGGGTAACACTGGCATGGAACGTCCATAACGGAAACAAAACGATTCCACACTCGCTAACGGGCCGGTATAGCGATCTTCGTGGAGAGGAAGAGTCCCTGTGAGCTGCGAACATCTCATCTGCGCTCAGTGCGCGTCACCGGTGGTCGAGGGCCGCTGCCCCGTCTGCCGGGAAAGCAGGGAGCGGCTTCACCACCACGGTTTCGGCGGGCTGTCGCCCATGGTCATCGCGGTGGTGCTGGTCGTGCTGCTGGCCTTCACGCTGGCGCTCAGGCACCTGTACGGCGGCTGACCCCGGCATCAGGGGGCCGGGCCACGACCGTAGCCCGGGGCCCCGCCGGGGTCGCCGTGACGGAACAGGGGCCGTGCCGGGGTCAGGTCATGCCTCAGAGGCCTCAGGGCCCCGAGAGACCGGACGGGTCAGGCCGCGCCGGACTCCTGGCGGCGGGTCCAGCGGATCTCGCCCTCGATGAACTCGTCGAGGTCGCCGTCGAGCACGGCGGTCGGGTTGCCCGCCTCGACCGACGTGCGCAGATCCTTCACGATCTGGTACGGGTGCAGCACGTAGTTGCGGATCTGCGTGCCCCAGGAGGTCGTGGTCTCGCCACGCAGCTCGGACATCTTCTCGGCCTCCTCCTGCCGCTTGCGCTCCAGCAGCTTGGCCTGGAGCACGGCCATCGCCGATGCGCGGTTCTGCAGCTGGGAACGCTCGTTCTGGCAGGAGACCACGATGCCGGTGGGGAGGTGGGTGATGCGGACCGCGGAGTCGGTGGTGTTGACACCCTGGCCGCCGGGGCCCGAGGAGCGGTACACATCGATGCGCAGATCGTCCTCGTTGATGTCGATGTGGTCGGTCTGCTCGACCACGGGGACGACGTCCACGCCGGCGAAGGACGTCTGGCGGCGGCCCTGGTTGTCGAACGGGCTGATGCGCACCAGGCGGTGGGTGCCGTGCTCGCCGCGCAGGGTGCCGTAGGCGTAGGGGGCCTTCACCACGAAGGTCGCCGACTTGATGCCGGCCTCTTCGGCGTAGGAGGTGTCGTACACCTCGGTGGAGTAGCCCTTGCGCTCGGCCCAGCGCAGGTACATGCGCATGAGCATCTGGGCCCAGTCGGCGGCGTCCACCCCGCCGGCCTGCGAGTTGATGGTGATCAGCGCCTCGCGCGCGTCGTAGGGCCCCGACAGCAGGGTGCGCACCTCAAGCGCGTTGATGTCGCCGCGCAGCGAGGTGAGCTCGCGGTCGGCCTCGGCGCGCGTGTCGGCGTCGTCCTCGGCCTCGGCCAGCTCGAACAGGACCGGGAGGTCCTCCAGGCGGCGCACCAGCGCCTCGACCTTGTTGAGCTCACCCTGCAGGTGGGACAGCTTGCTGGTGACCTTCTGCGCCTGCTCGGGGTCGTTCCAGAGATCGGGTGCGGCGGCCTGCGCCTCCAGGTCGGCGATCTGCTTGCGCATAGCGTCGAGATCGAGCACGTCCTGAATGCCCTTCAGGGTGCCGGTAAGCTCGTTGATCTCTTCTACGGGATCGATGGCTGCCACATCTGCCAAGAGTACGCGAATTCAGAAGCCTCCTCGTGCGATGGCTAGCATGGCGTGCGGCAGGGACCCTTCTCGAAAGGCGAGCGAGCGTGATCAGGACCGTGCGTGCGGCGCTCGCGGCGATCCTGCTCGCCGGAGCGGCCGGCGCGTGTACGTCGGACCGGCCCGCGGCGCGGCCCTCGCCGGCCGCGACCCCGGCGCCGCAGGCGAGCGCCTCGGCGCGGGAGACCCCCACGGTGACGCTCAAGGAGGCGGCGCGGGCCGTGCGCGCCATCCTGGCCACCGACGACGTGGTGCGGGCCGCCGGCGACGAGCCGTACGCGCTGGCCCAGACGCGCGACGCGCAGTTGCCGATCATGGTGACCGAGTTCAGGTCCACCGACCTGAAACCCCCGAGGTACACCTGGGGTGAGCCGCGGCTGCTGGTGCCGCGGCTCGACCGGTTCCCCCTGTGGTTCGCCGCGCTGGTGGAGCGGCGCGACCCCCACGGGGACCGCCGCACGGCCCTGCTGGCGTTCATGCGGCAGTACGAGAACTCGCGCTGGCAGCTCAGCTTCTCGTCCCTGCTGAACGCCGCCACCCCGCTCGGCTCGGACGGCGCGCCGCTCGGCGTCGCGCTGGACGGCGAGGGGTACGCCACGCCGCTGCCGACCAGGGACGACACGCTGGCCATCAGCCCGCACCTGATGGCGCCGCTGCACGCCACCATCGCCGAGGAGGGCCCCGGCGGTTTCGCGGCCGGGCTGATCGCGGCGGGCCCGCAGACCACCGGCTACTTCACCGAGGTCGGCGAGGCCAAGCCGGAGGCCAAACGGCTCGGGCTGCTGTACGACTCGATCTTCGGCGCGACCGAGTACCCGATCTACGCGCTGCGCACCACCGACGGCGGCGCCGTGGTGCTGTACTCGCTGACCCGCACCACCAACTGGCAGGCGCAGACGCTCAACGCGGCGGGCCTGGTGCCGGTGCCGGAGAACGCGCGGTGGTCGACCGGCAGGCCGGTGGTGCGCCGCAAGCTGCGCGTCGTGGAGACCCAGCAGTACGTCGCGCACGTCCAGCCGCGCGGCGCGACCCGCCTGTCGGAGGTCGTGGGGTACGACGGCGCGGTCACCGGCGTCAGCGCCGACTGAGCTTCCGGCACAGGTCCCGCGGCGGCCGTACGCCAGCAAGGCGCACGGCCGCGGTGTCCCTAGATCTCCCCCTCGGCGTGCGGCAGGCCGCTGGCGGCGACCAGTGTGCGGATGGCGCGCAGGGCCACCGACAGGGTCGCGAGGTCGAAGGTGTCGCTCTCCCAGATCTCCGAGATCGTCTGCCGGGACCGCGCCACGGCCGCCGAGTTGGCCTCGGCCCAGCGGGCCAGCCGCTCCTCGGGGCCGAGGCCCGGCTCGCTGTGGGTGAGGATGTCCCGGGTGAGCGTGGCGTGCGCGGCGTACAGGTCGTCGCGCAGCGCGGCGCGCGCCATGGAGTTCCACCGGTTGTCGCGCGGCAGCATGATGACCCGCTCACGCAGCCGGGAGAGCTGGATGCGGTCGGCGAGGTCGAAGTACACCTCGGCGACGTCGTGCACCGGCCTGCCGGTGTTGGCCGCGATCTCCACCAGGTCGAACGTCGAGTACGCCGGCACCATCACCGCGGCCCGCTCGGCGAGGTCGGCCGGCACGCCGCGCGCGGCGTAGGCGTCGCGGCGCTCCTCGTACGCCGCGAGGTCCCGTCCGGCGAGCAGCTTCGGCAGGTCCGGCAGCAGCCCCTCGGCTCCTTCGCTGAAGAACCGTGCGGTCGTGGTGAGGTCGAGCGGCGGCCTGCGGTTGCCGAGCAGCCACCGTGCGCCGCGTTCGACCAGTTTGCGGCCCTCCAGCAGCATGGCGATCTGCGTGGCGGCGTCCACCTTGTTGTCCAGCGCCTCGACGGCACGCCAGAACGCCGGCATGCCGAAGACCTCGCGGGACACCAGGTAGGCCCGCGTGATGTCGGGGGTGGAGGCCCCGGTCTCCTCGCCGAACCGGAACAGGAACGTGATGCCGCTCATGTTGACCAGGTCGTTGACCACGCCGGTGGCGATGATCTCGCGGCGCAGCGGGTGCGCGTCCATGGTCTTGCGGAACCGTTCGCGCAGCGCCGACGGGAAGTACGACACCAGCCACGGTTCGAGGAACGGGTCGTCCGGCAGGTCGGACGCCAGCAGCTCGTGGTCGGCGGTGAGCTTGGTGTAGGCGAGCAGCACCGAGAACTCAGGCGCGGTGAGGCCGAGGCCCGACTGGCGCCGCTCGGCCATCTGCTTGTCCGACGGCAACGACTCGAGTTCGCGGTCGAGCAGCGCGTCGCGTTCCAGTCTGCGCAGGTAGCGAGCGTGGATGTGCAGCATCTCGGGGGCCTGCGCGCGGGCCGCGGCGAGCACGACGTTCTGCGCCTTGTTGTCGCGCAGCACGAGGCCCGCGACCTCGTCGGTCATGTCGAGGAAGAGCTGGTCGCGTTCGGTGTCGGTGAGGTCGCCGTCCCGGATCACCCGGTCCAGCAGGATCTTGATGTTCACCTCGTGGTCGGAGGTGTCCACACCGGCCGAGTTGTCGATGAAGTCGGTGTTGACCAGGCCGCCGCCGCGCGCGTACTCGATGCGGGCCTCCTGGGTGAGGCCGAGGTTGCCGCCTTCGCCGATCACCTTGCACCGCAGAGCGGTGGCGTCCACGCGCAGCGGGTCGTTGGCCTTGTCGCCGGCGTCGGCGTGGGTCTCGGTGGACGCCTTGACGTAGGTGCCGATGCCGCCGTTCCACAGCAGGTCCACCGGGGCCGTGAGGATGGCGCTGATGAGGTCGCTCGGGGTGAGGGCCGTCACGCCGTCGGGGATGCCGAGCGCGGCGCGCGCCTGCGGGGACACGGGGATCGACTTGGCGGTACGCGGCCACACCCCGCCGCCCCGCGAGATCAGGGAACGGTCGTAGTCGTCCCATGAGCTGCGCGGCAGCGCGAACAGCCGCTCGCGCTCGGCGTACCCGCGCTCGGCGTCGGGTGCGGGGTCGATGAAGACGTGCCGGTGGTCGAACGCGGCGATCAGCTTGATGTGGCGGGACAGCAGCATGCCGTTGCCGAACACGTCACCGGACATGTCGCCGATGCCGGCCACGGTGAAGTCGTCGGTCCGCACGTCCACGCCGAGCGAGCGGAAGTGGTGGGCCACCGACTCCCAGGCGCCGCGCGCGGTGATCCCCATGGCCTTGTGGTCGTAGCCGACCGAGCCGCCTGAGGCGAACGCGTCGCCGAGCCAGAAGCCGTACTCCTTGGCGACCTCGTTGGCGATGTCGGAGAACGTCGCGGTGCCCTTGTCGGCGGCCACCACCAGGTAGGTGTCGTCGCCGTCGTGCCGCACCACGTCGTGCGGCGGCACGACCTCGTTGTCCACGAGGTTGTCGGTGATGTCGAGCAGGCCGGAGATGAACTGCCGGTAGCAGGCCACGCCTTCGGCCATCAGCTCGTCCCTGCCGCCGCCGTGGGGTGGCCGTTTCACCACGAAACCACCCTTGGAGCCGGTCGGCACGATGACGGTGTTCTTCACCATCTGCGCCTTGACCAGGCCGAGCACCTCGGTGCGGAAGTCCTCCATGCGGTCCGACCAGCGCAGGCCGCCGCGCGCGACCTTGCCGAACCGCAGGTGCACGCCTTCGACGCGCGGCGAGTACACGAAGATCTCGATCATCGGACGCGGCGGCGGCAGCACGCTGATCGACGCCGAGTCCAGCTTGATGGAGATGTACGGCTTGCGGCGGCCGGCGAGCGTCTGGAACGCGTTGGTGCGCAGCGTGGCGGTGATCAGTTCGAGGAACGCGCGCAGGATGCGGTCCTCGTCGAGGGACGCCACGTCGTCGAGCGCGGCGAGGATCTCCTCGCGCAGCGCGTCCCCCACGTCGCCGCGCAGCTCAGGCGACCGCGCCGGGTCCAGCCTGGCCTCGAACAGCCGTACCAGCAGGCCGGCGACCCGCAGGTTCCCCACCAGCGCCTTCTCGATGTACCGCTGACTGAACGCGGTGCCGGTCTGGCGCAGGTACTTCGCGTACACACGCAGGATCTCGGCCTGGCGCCAGGTGAGCCCGGCGGCGGGGACCAGCGCGTTGAAGCCGTCGCTCTCGATCTCGCCGCGCCACAGCGCGCCGAAGGTGTCCTGCAGCAGCGTCTTGAACGTCTCGTCGGAGACCCGTTCGGTCGGGGGGCAGCGCAGGCCGAAGTCGTAGATCCAGCCGGGCTCGGCGCCTTTGCGCGCCACGCGGTACGGCCGTTCGTCCACGACCTCGATCCCCATGCGGCCGAGCAGGGGGAGCACGTCCGACAGGGAGACCGCGGCGCCGACGCGGTAGAGCTTGAACCGCCACTCCTGGTGCGGACGGTACAGGTCGAGCGCGATCTCGTCGGAGGTGGCGGCGATCTGTTCCAGGCGGCGCAGGTCCGCGACCGCGACAACGGGGGTGAAGTCCTCCTTGTACGCCTCGGGGAACGCGGCGGCGTAGCGGCGGGCCACGGTGGCGGCGTCCGGCATGGCGTCGGCGATCGCGGTGGCCAGGTCGTCCTCCCAGGACCGCGTGGTGGCCGCGACGCGGGACTCCAGCTCCTCGACGTCCACCCCTTCGATGCTGAGGGGCTTGCCGCGCTCACCGCGGATGGTGACGTGCAGGCGCGCCAGAGGGGACTCGCCGATCATGGTGCTGTAGTCGAGCGAGGTGCCGCCGAGCGCCAGCAGCAGGATGTCCTGCACGCGCACGCGCACGTCGGTGGTGTAGCGGTCACGCGGCAGGTAGATCAGGCAGGAGATGTAGCGGCCGTAGTCGTCACGGCTGAGGAACAGGCGCACGCGCTTGCGCTCGCGCAGCCGCAGCACGCCGGTGACGACCGGCACCAGGTCCTCGGCGGGGATGTGGAACAGCTCGGAGCGGGGGTAGCTCTCCAGGATCTCGATGGCGTCCTTGCCGTCGTGGCTGTCGGGTGCGAGGCCCACGCGGTCGAGCACCTCGTCGAGCTTGCGGCGCAGCACCGGGATGCGGGAGATCGACTCGCTGTACGCGACGTGGGTGAACAGGCCGAGGAAGCGGCGCTCACCGACGACCTCGCCTTCGGGGGAGAACAGCTTGACGCCGATGTAGTCCAGGTACACGGGCCGGTGCACGGTGGCGCGGCTGTTGGCCTTGGTGACGACGAGGAACTGTTTCTCGCGAGCCTTGGCGCGCAGCTCCTGCGGCATCGCGGCGAAGCTGGCCGACCCCGCCTTGTCGGCGCGCAGGATGCCGAGGCCCGTCCCCGGCACGGCGCGCAGCCGGTCGCCGTCGGCGGAGGTCTCCAGGCGGTACTCGCGGTAGCCGAGAAAGGTGAAGTGGCCGTCGGCGAGCCAGCGCAGCAGTTCGGCGCTGTCCTCGATCTCCTCGGGAGGCAGGGGCCGCGCGGTGCCGTCCGCGAGGGCCAGCGCCAGCGCGCGCATCTTGTCGGAGTCCTCGACGGCGTTGCGCACGTCCTGCAGCACGCGGCGCAGGTCGTCCTCCACGGCCCGCAGGACGGTCTCGTCGTCCTGCCGGTCGATCTCGATGCGCATCCACGACTCGGCGAGCACCTGGCCGGTGACGCCGCGCTCGGCGGTGAGCATGCGGCCGGTCAGGTCGCGCTCGACGGTCATCTGGGGGTGGACGATGAGGTGGACGCCGAGGCCGTGCCGGTCCAGCTCCATGGTCACCGAGTCGACCAGGAAGGACATGTCGTCGGTGACGACCTCCACCACGGAGTACTGCTGTCCGGCGGGGCTGTAGGCGCGCACCAGGGCACGTCCCTGCGGCCGGTGCTCGGCGAACGCGCGATGGCCCATCGCCGTGCGGTACAGCTCCTCCGGCGCGCGGTGCTCCAGGTCCTCCGGTGCGACATGCCGGTAGTACTGCCGCAGCAACGCGAGCACACGTCCGCCGTCCGCCGCCGTGTCGGCCGCGGACCTCAGCAACCGGTCCTTGTCCTCTTCGAGGGGCATGTCGCTACTCACTCCTTTGTGAGGGGTATCACCTGTGTCGCACAATCGGACGCACCTACCCCGCGAAGGCGGCCCGCTCTCCCTGCATGCGGAACCCGTCCCGGATCACTCCCGGCATACGACTTCCACCAGCGGTGACTCCCCTGGATCGCCATTGATCAGGCTTACCTGCCGCCGTACCCGATATCAGCCCATCACACATCAAACGTCAACTTGTCCCGCGCACCCGTCCCACCCCTTACCTGGTCAGCCTCCCGCACTCCACCCGCCGCCGATACCGATCTGTGATAAACCGCCGGTCCTTTGGGCACGTCTCACACAAGGGGGATGTTCTTTCGCCTCCCTTGACCCCCACGAGGAGGATCGTTGGCGGCACCGGGCCGGGCCCGGACGCGGCCGGTCCCCCTCACAAGGAGCTGAGCCGTGCGTCCATCATTCGACCGGCGGGCCTTCTTCGCCGTCTCGGCGTCATCGGTGCTCGGAGCCGTGGCCGGCTGCGCGCCTCCCGCGAGCGGCGCGCGCACCGCCGCGCCGGGTGCGGCGGTCAGGCCGCCGATCGCGGCGAGGACCAAGCCCGTTCCGAAGGACTGGTCGGCGCTCAGGGAAGGGCTGGCCGGACGGCTGATCCGGCCGGGGGACGCGGCGTACGACGCGGCGCGGCGGCTGTACAACCCGCGGTTCGACGGCGTCAGACCCGCCGGGGTCGCCTACTGCGCGAACGCCTCGGACGTCGCCGAGTGCCTGGCGTTCGCGCGCAGGACGGGGGTGCCGGTCGCGGCCCGCTCCGGCGGTCACAGCTACGCCGGATGGTCCTCGGGGACCGGCCTGATCGTGGACGTGGCCCGGATGAACGGCGTGAGCGCCGCGTCCGGCCGCGCGGTGGTCGGCGCCGGCGCTCAGCTGATCGACGTGTACGACCGTCTCGCGGCCGAAGGGGTGAGCATCCCGGCGGGCTCGTGTCCCACCGTCGGCGTCGCCGGACTCACCCTCGGCGGCGGCATCGGGGTGGTGGCCCGCAAGTACGGCCTGACCTGCGACGTGCTGGAGTCGGTCCAGATCGTCACCGCGGACGGCCGGGTGCGCACGTGCGACGCCAACCACGACGCCGATCTGTACTGGGCCTCGCGCGGCGGCGGAGGCGGCAACTTCGGCGTCGCCGTGTCGTTCACCTTCCGCACCCACCCCACCTCGGACGTCACGGTCTTCTTCCTGCACTGGCCGTGGTCGATGGCACGCAAGGCCGTCGCGGTGTGGCAGCAGTGGGCCCCAGCCGCGCCGGACGCGCTCTGGGCCAACCTGCACCTCGGCCACGACCCGGCCCCCTCCCTGACCATCGGCGGCCTGTACCTCGGTCCGCGCGCCGCGTGCGAGAAGCTGCTGGACCCACTGATCGGCCGCATCGGCGGCCGGACCACCGGCCGGTCGATCACCCAGACCACCTACCTGCAGGCCATGAAGATCATGGGTGGCTGCGCCGGCCGCACGCTCCCCCAGTGCCACGTCCAGGGCACGCTTCCCGGCCGTACCCGCGAGGGGACCTTCCCGAGGGACGACTTCCGCGCGTCCTCGCACCTGGCGTACCGTCCCCTGCCGGCGTCCGGCATCGCCGGGCTGGTCGGCCAGGCGGGGAGCCCCGGCCGTCACTCGATCCTCCTCGACGCGCTCGGCGGCAAGGTCGGCCGCGTGCGGCCCGACGCGACCGCCTACCCGCACCGCCAGGCCCTGTTCAGCGTCCAGTACTACGCGCACCGCGACGGCGCCGCCGCGTGGGTGCGCGCGGCGCGCGCCGCGATGACGCCGCACTTCGGCGAGCACGCGTACGTCAACTACATCGACCCGGCGCTGAAGAACTGGCGCCGCCAGTACTACGGCGGCAACGCCACCCGCCTGGCGAAGGTCAAGGCCGCCTACGACCCGGACCGGTTGTTCCGCTTCCCCCAGGCCGTGTGATCCCGCGTCACGGCGTGAAGTGCCTGAGCACCTCCGGGTTGGCCATCGCGCCGGTGTTGGCGGCCTTCTCCGGCGGCGTGCCGAGCAGGATCTTGCGCACCGGCACCTCCAGCTTCTTGCCGCTGAGCGTGCGCGGGATGCCGGGGACCTCGTGGATCTCGTCCGGCACGTGCCGGGGGGACAGCTCGGCGCGCAGCGCCGCCTTCACGCGGGCCGCCAGGTCGTCGGTGAGCGACTCCCCCTCGGCCGGGGTGACGTACAGCAGCAGCCGTCCCTCGCGGCCGAGCTGACCGGTGTCGATGACGAGGCTGTCGGCGATCTCGGGGAACCGCTCGACCACGCGGTAGAACTCGCTGGTCCCCATGCGCACCCCGCCGCGGTTCAGCGTGGAGTCCGACCTGCCGTAGATCACGCACGACCCGTCGTCCATGATCTTGATCCAGTCGCCGTGCCGCCACACCCCCGGATAGTCGGCGAAGTAGCTCTCCCGGTACCGCTCCCCGCCGGGGTCGTTCCAGAACATGACCGGCATCGACGGCATCGGCCGCGTCACCACCAGTTCCCCGACCTCCCCCACCACGGGGTTCCCCTCGGCGTCGAACGCCTCGACCTTCGCGCCGAGGCACCGGCACGGGATCACCCCGGCCCGCACCGGCAGCAACGGCACGGCCCCCACGAACCCGGTGCACACGTCCGTGCCGCCGGAGAACGACCCGAGCTGCACGTCCGGCAGCACGTCGTACAGCCAGGCGAACCCCTCAGGCGGCAACGGCGACCCGGTGGACCCGACCCCCCGCACCTTGGCGAGCCCTTCGGGCCGCAGCCCGGCGCGCATCGACGCGACGATGTACGGCGCGCCGGTGCCGAAGTAGGTGACCCCTTCCTCGGCCGCGAGCCGCCACAGCACGTCCGTCCCCGGATGCGTGGCGCTCCCGTCGTACAGCACCACCGTCGCGCCGACGAGCAGCCCGCCGGCCAGGTAGTTCCACATCATCCACCCGGTCGTGGTGTACCAGAGGAACACGTCCCCTTCCCCGAGGTCCTGGTGGAAGCTCAGCGCCTTGAGATGCTCGAGGACGATCCCCCCGTGGCCGTGCACGATCGCCTTCGGCAGCCCCGTCGTCCCCGACGAGTACACGATCCACAGCGGATGGCCGAACGGCACCTGCTCGAACTCCGGCTCCGCCGCCTCGGCCCGCAGCTCCTCCCACCCGAGCACCCGTCCCCCGGTGGCGACCGTCCCGGACTCCCCCACCACGACGGTCGCGGTCAGGCCCGGCAGCCGCCGCGCGATGTCCGCCACGACGTCCGACCGGTCGAACCACCGGCCGTTGTAGGTGTAGCCGTCCACCGCGATCAGCACCTTCGGGGTGATCTGCGCGAACCGGTCGGCCACGCTGGACGCGCCGAAGTCCGGCGAGCACGACGACCACACCGCGCCGAGGCTCGCCGCGGCCAGGAACGCGATCAGCGCCTCCGGCGCGTTCGGCAGGTAGGCCGCGACCCGGTCCCCCCGCCGCACCCCGAGCCGCACCAGGCCGGCCCTGACCCGTCCCACCTCGCCGGCGAGCTCACCGTAGGTGTAGACCCGCCGGCCGCCGTCCTCCGCGCGGCCGACGACGGCGACCCGGTCCGGATCACCCCTCAGCGCGTTCGCCGCGTAGTTGACCGTGCTCCCCGCGAACCACTCGGCCCCCGGCATGTCCCCCCGCAGCACCGGCCCCTCGCCGCGTGTCCCCACCACCTGGAAGTAGTCCCAGACCGCACCCCAGAACTCCTCCGGCCGCTCGACCGACCACCCCCACAGCTCGTCGTACCGCTCCCCGCTCCGTCCGAGCCACTCGGCGAACCGGGTGACCTTCGCACCCCGGACCACGGCCTCTGACGGCTCCCACAGCAACGCACCTTCGTCCACCATGCCCCCATCCTGTCCGACCCCCTTCTCCCCATGCCATCCCGCCTGACCACATAACCGGCCCCGCGAGCCGGGAGGCGGTGCGATGCTGAGGCGATGGAGGAACGTCGTGGGCCGTCCCTCGCACCGCCGCGTCTCGTTCCTCCCGGAACCGTCCGCCACCGGAAGGAGCCTGATGCGGGTCTCGTTCATCCACGAACACGGTCTGTCGGCCGCCGAGGTCCTGACCGACGAATACGTGGACGCCTACCTGGAGATCCACGCCGAGCCTCCGTACAACTCCAATCCCAATTCGTCCCGTGAGCGCTATCTGGCCAGAACGCGCCGCCAGGTCGAGAGCCCCGGCTTCCAGCTCGTCGCCTGCCGGGACGACGGCGGCGCGCTGATCGGCTGGACGTTCGGCCTGCCGTTCGCGGCAGGCGGCTGGTGGGGTGGCGTCACGTCCCCCGCACCTGAGGAGGTGCTGCGCGGCGAGAAGTTCGCCGTCATCGAGCTCAACGTGATCAGGAGCCGCCGGGGCCAGGGGTACGGCAGGCGGCTGCTCACGTCCCTGCTGGACTCGCGGCCGGAGCCGTGGGCCACACTGCTGAGTCTTCCCGCCGCGCCGGCGCACGCCATGTACGAACACCTCGGCTGGCGGGTCGTCGGGACGAACCAGCCGGCCCCGGACGCGGAAATCGCGGATGTACTCGTACTCCGGCTGGAAAACCATTCCGCCTGACAATTTTCCCGGCAATGGGCTTTCCGAGCCATTGCGGGGGCCGGTAATCGGTCACCTTTGTGCTGTTCAGTAGGGTGATGGTCCGTGTTCCCTGCTTTGTGAGGGCTCATATGGACAAGTGGTTATCGGCGCGAGGCGGAAGGGTCGTCAAGGCCTTTGGGAATGTCGCGCTGTGGGGGGTGGTGGAGGGTTTATGGACGCCGCGCGGGCCGGGGTCGGCCCTGCAGGCGCTGGCGTGCATGGGGGTCTCGCTGGCGGCCGGGTGGATCGCGGGGTTCTACGGGAGGTCGCGGTGGTACATCCTCCTGGCGCCGGTGACGTTCTGGGTGGTGCTGGAGGTCGTGCGTGCCGGAGCGCAGGGGCCGAGTGTGGACGCGGTGCGGTTCACGACGTTCGGCATGCTGGCGCTGGTGACCGGACGGCTGCCGTACGCGGTGCTGACTCTGCTCCCCATGGCCGTCGGCGCGGCTTTCGGTGCGGGGGCCGCGCGGCGGCGCGCCGGGGTGCGCGCGGCGCGGCTCCCGCGGTACGCGGGACGCGCGGTGACGGTGCTGTCGGCGGTCGTCGTTGCGGGGGTCGCGGTGGTGGTGGCGCTGCCGGGTCGTACCGCGCCGGTCGCGGGGGGTGGCGGGGTCGCGGAGCTGGCCGGCGTCTCGGTGAACGGTCACCGGTTCGGGGTGATGATCAGGGGTGCGGACGCCGCGGCGCCGGTCCTGCTGTACGTGCCGGGGCCACCCGGAGGGTCGGAGATCGGGGCCATGCGGCGGCACCTGGCGGGGCTCGAACAGCGGTTCGTCGTGGCCACCTGGGACCGGCGAGGTGGAGGCAAGTCGTTCGCGGCGTTCGAGCCCACCGCGACGCTCACGACCGAGGACGAGGTGCGCAGCACCGTCGCGATGGCCGAGTACCTGCGGGAGAGGTTCAGGCGGGACCGCGTCTACCTCGCCGCGCACTCCGGCGGGTCGATGGTGGGGGTGCTCGCCGTCCAGCGGCGGCCCGAACTGTTCGCGGCGTACATCGGGATCGGCCAGGCCGTCGCGCCGCCGGCCGCCGACGCGGCGCAGTACCAGGACACGCTGGCCTGGGCCCGCGCCACCGGGAAGGCCGAGCTCGCGCGGCGGCTGGTGGAGCTCGGGCCGCCGCCGTACGGGGACGGGTACTCCTACGAGCCGATGCTGACCAGTGAGCCCAAGGTGTACGCCTACGACCACGGACCCAACAGCGAAGGGGCCGGCGGGTTCGCCGAGAGCCTCGGGGTGCCGGAGTACTCGCTGCTCGACCAGGCGCACGTCATCGGCGGACTGGTGGACGCCTACGACCTGCTCTATCCGCGCATGCAGGGCATCGACCTGCGCCGGCAGGTGAACCGGCTCGACGTGCCGGTGTACTTCGCCGTCGGCGCGCACGAGGTGCCGGTGCGGGTGCGGCTGCTGTCGGAGTGGAGCGACCTGTTGCAGGCGCCGCACAAGGAGACCGTCACGTTCGCGACGTCGGGTCACCGGCCGCAGTTCGAACAGCCTGCGGAGTTCGTGAGGTTCGCCGAACGCGTGCTCGCCGAGACGTCCTGAGACCGAGCACGGTCCCGTCCGCGTCCGGAGGTGGACGGACGCGGACGGACATGGATGGACGCGGACGGACGCGGACGGACGCGGACGGAGCGCCGCCGGGGGTCTAGACGGGCCTGCGGTCCAGAGGGCTGGTGAGACGTGCGACGGCCGCGACCACCTCGGAGGCGTTGGTGAGGTCGGGGAGGACGATGTCGGCGCCTGCCTCGTTCAGTTCGGCCGCGGTGGAGCGGCCGGAGGCGACGGCGATCATGGTGGCGCCGGCGATGCGCGCCGCCTGTACGTCACGGGTGGAGTCGCCGACGAGGACGGTGTTCGCGCCGTCGCAGCGGAAACCGTGGCGGGCCTTGACGCGGCCCTGCGCGACCTGAAGGAGCGTGGCCTTGGGGTACACCTCCTCGCCGTAGCCGCCGCACTCGACGTCGATGTGGCGGTCCAGGCCGAAGGCCTTGAGCTTGAGCACGGCGTTGCTCTTGATGGTGCCGGTCAGCACGGACTGCACCACGCCGTCGAGGCGGGCCACCGCCTTGAGCGCGTCCTTGGCGCCTGGCATGGCCTGGCCGTCCTTGTCCAGCCGCTTGCGGCGGGCCGCGAACGCCGCGGCGAGCGCCTCGATGAAGCGCGGCAGGTGGTCGTCGCCGGTCACGATGCCGTTGACGGCGAGCGTCTCGAAGATGATCTCCGAGTCGGGACGGCCCATGGCGGGTGCGAGCTTCACCAGGGGCCGGCCGGTGACCTGCCGGAAGGCCTCGGCGTAGGCGTCACGGGTGACGATCGCCACGTCGACCAGGGTGAGGTCGACGTTCCACAGCACGAGACGGTTGATGGGGGGCCTCCGGGGACGCGAGTCGGCTGCGCTCAGGGTACGACGCCGACGGCCCGCCTGCCGACGGCATGCCGAGAATGTCGGATTCCGGGCTGTGGGTACTCGCGCGTCAGCGTGCGTGGTCGAAGGCCTCGGACAGCGTCTCGACGACCGGCAGGCCCGAGGCGCTCAGGTCGGCGCGGCTGGTCATGCCACCGGTGTACAGGACGGCCTTGGCGCCGACGTGCTGCGCCGCGTGCGCGTCGTCGAGGCTGTCGCCGATCACGAGGACCTCGGCGGGGTTCACGGCCAGCGACTCGATGTGCGCCACCATGTGCTCGGCCTTGCCGCCGCCGGGTGCGCCGTTGCTGAGGCCGTCGATGCGGGAGAAGTACCGCTCGATGCCGAGCTCGGCGGCCTTGACCACCAGGCGCTCGTGGGCCCACATGGACAGCAGCGACTGGGTGCGGCCGCGCTCGGACCAGGTGGACAGGCAGTGCAGAGCGTCCTCCGCCAGCGCGCAGGAGATCATCAGCCGGTGGTAGTGGTCGTGGAAGGCCTGGTCGAGCCGCTCCCACTCCCCTTCCTCGAGCGCGCGGCCGAGGATGCGCTCGTAGGCGACCCAGATGGGCCGGGTGTACGCGGCGCGGAAGCCGTCGGCGTCGAAGGCCGCCACGCCGTACGGCCGGAAGACCTCGTTGGTGGCGCCGACCACGGCGTCGATGTCGTGGAAGAGGGTGCCGTTCCAGTCCCAGATGATGTGCTTCATATCGCCGTCAAGCGTAAAGCCTGCCGGGCCGCGGGTCCCACCGTATTTTCCCCGGTCGTGCCGGGTGGGTCGCACGAGTCAGATGAGAAGGTCGTCGATCTCCTGCGTGGCGTACCACATGAGCTCGTGGGCCTCCGCGCCGTCCACGGTGAACCGCGCGTCCTCGTCGCCTGAGTCGGCGGCGTACACGGCGGCCAGCGCCTCCTCGACGTCCGGCACGGCCTGCAGGTCGTCCACGTGCACCGACGCGACCAGTTTGAGCGCCACGGGGACGCCGAGGGTGACCCTGGAGCGGTCGTCCAGGTCGGGGCTGGTGCGCACGTCGGCGTCCGGCACCTCGGCGGCGACGACGACCCGGCGGGCCGGCACCGGCAGGCCCTCGGCGCGGTCGCCGGCCAGCAGGCGCAGGGACGCGCGCGCGGCGTCGGTCAGCGCGACGTACTCGAGCTCCTCGGTGTCGCCGGAGACGTACCACTCGACCAGCGCGGGGGTCACCGCGTAGCCGGTCAGCGGGGCCGGGCCGAGCTCACCGTCGGCGGCCACCTTGGCGAGCGCCGGCAGTGTGCATGGCAGGTAGACGCGCATGCGTTCCTCGATCATGAATGGGTGCGGCTGGACTACATGAGTGTGCCAGCAGCGGCGCCGCTCTCCGTACCGGACGGGCCGGGACGGCGCAGCGGGTGACCGAGCAGCGTCTCCATCTCGGCGATCGTCGCCTCGGCCTCGCGGTGGTGCAGGCCCACCAGGCCGAGCGCCTGCGCCGCCGCGACGTTGGCCGCGAGGTCGTCCACGAAGACGCACCGCTCGGCCGGCAGGCCGACCAGGCCGAGCGCGTGGTGGAAGATCGCCGGCTCGGGCTTGCGCATGCCGACCTCGCCGGAGATGACGACACAGTCGAAGTACTCGTCCCAGCGGTCCCTGACGTAGTGGTCCCCCCACGAGTTGGAGAGCAGGCACGTCACGACCCCGGCGCCGCGCGCCGTAGCCAGCATCTCGTACATCGTGGGGACCGGCCGGAACCCGGCGAACATGCGGGCCAGCAGGCCCTCGGCGGCCGGCGGGCCGCCTTCGAGCGTGAGCAGGCGCGCGGCGAGGTCGCGCTCGAACATCGCCGCGTCCACCTCGCCGCGCTCCAGCGCGTGGATGGGGTTGCGGCCGTCGCCGTCGTAGGCCTCGCGGACCAGCTCGGTCATCAGCTCGGTGTAGTGGACGGCGTCGATGCCGTCGGCCTCCAGCCATTCGGTGATGGCCTCGTGCAGGCTCGTGGTGAGCACGCCGCCCCAGTCGATGAGCACACCTTTCAGCACATCGCGCTCCTTCGCTCGGCCCCGGGACGACCCGGGCCTATCAGGTTAAGCCTCGCCTCCGGTCCCCGGTCAACGCAGCCCGACCGGCAGTTTCCCCGCGGGGGTGAGACTGCCGTCCAGCGCCTTGGCGGCGGCCCTGAGCGACGCGCTGCCGGACGAGTAGACGGCGAGCGCGGTGTCGTAGCCGCCGAGGCGGGACAGCTCGTAGGGGGCCGACAGGGAGACGACCGTGACGTGCCTGCCGGTGGCCGCCATGGCCGCGACCAGGCGTGACTGCGCCGGGCCCGCGTCCTCGGTGGTGACGACGATCGAGTCCGACCGCGCGGCGGCGGCGCGGGCCGCGGCGATCTGGGCCGCGGTGGGGGTGTCCGCGGTGGGGACGGCCTCCGCGCCGTCCAGCAGGCCGGCCAGCGCGCGGGCCGCGGGGCCGGTGACGAGGATGTCCCCCTTCAGCGGGAGGTCCCCGGCGCCTTCGACGACGGTGACGGCGCGGTCGGCGATGTCCTGCGCGGTGGCGCGGTGCTCCTTGGAGCGCAGCACGGCCTCGGGGTCCTGCTCGTCCCCCTCACCGGAAAGGACGCCGCGCTCGGCCTTGAGGGTGAGCAGGCGGGTGACGGAGGCGTCGAGGCGGTCCCGCGTGACGCGGCCGGACTTCACGGCCGCCAGCACCGCGCCGTAGGCCTTGGGGAGGTCCGGCGGCATGAGCAGCAGGTCCACGCCGGCGAGGACCGCGCGGACGGCGACCTCGGCGTCGCCGTACTTCTTCCGCACGGCCGCCATGTCGAGCGCGTCGGTGGAGACCACGCCGTCGTAGCCGAGGTCGCCGCGCAGCAGACCGGTGACGATCTTCTTGGAGAGCGTGGCGGGATCGCCGGAACGGTCCAGCTCAGGCATCACGACGTGTGCCGTCATGACGATGTCCACACCCTTGCCGATGGCGGCGCGGAACGGCGGCGCGTCGAGCCTGCGCCACTTGGCCGGGGAGTGCTTGATCACGGGGAGGCCGGTGTGGCTGTCGACCCCGGTGTCGCCGTGGCCGGGGAAGTGCTTGGCGGCGGCCCCGATGCCGGCGTCGTGGAAACCCTCGACCGCGGCGGCGACCATCGCGGCGACCTTGTCCGGCTTCTCGCCGTAGGACCGGGAGCCGATGACCGGATTGGCGGGGTTGACGTTGACGTCGGCGACCGGCGCGAAGTCGACGTTCAGCCCGAGCGCGCGCATCTCCCTGCCGGTGACCTCGGCGGCGGCACGCGCGGCGCCGGGGTCGCCGGTGGCGCCGACGGCCATGTTGCCGGGGACGTCGGTGACCAGGCCGCTCAGCCGGGAGACCAGGCCGTTCTCCTGGTCCGCGCCGATCAGCAGCGGGGTCTTCGCGGCCTTCTGCAACCCGCTCGCGAGCCCGGCCACCTGCTCGGCGCTCTCGACGTTCCCCGACCAGGGGAACAGGATGACGCCGCCGAGGTGGAACTTCTTCACCACCTCCGCCGGGCTCGCCACGCCGTACCTGGCGCTGTTCTCGCCGTGCGCGCCGCTCGCCTTGGACCCGTACAGCACCGGCATGAAGAGCTGGCCGACCTTCTCCTCCAGGCTCATCCCCGCCAGCCGCTCGGCCACCGCGTCCTGGCCGGACGACGGCGTCGCGGCCGGGGTCTCCTTCGGAGGGGCCGGGGTGGCGGCCGGGGTCGTCGCCGCTCCCGGCGGTGTCGGCTCCGCGTCCGACCTGGCCCCGGAACACGCGGCACTCAGCGTCGCGATCAGCAAAAGCGCGGTCACGCGCGTTGGTCGAACCATGGCATCACGGTAGCCGCGCCACCGGCCGTCCGCGCCGCCATCGGCCCTCTCGTGGCTTTACCCGGCCTTACCCAGCACCCCCCGGTCGCGAAGGGTCTGCCATCCGATCAGGTCGTCCGGCGGCGCGTCGGGGACCAGGTCGTCGAAGTCCCACAGCACCCGGCGGCGGCGCGCGACGAGCACGCACAACGCGATGGCGGTGCCGAGGAGCACGTACAGCAGGCCGATCCCCCGGCCCTCGCCGGTGCCGATCAGCTGGCCGACCGTGCCGGCGAGCGCACCTCCGTCCATGAGCATCGGCTCGAACAGCGCGGTGCCGAGCGGCGCGATCACCGCGTAGCCGATCGGCAGTGTGGAGAACGCCACGAGCTGGTTCAGCGCGAAGACACGGCCATGGTAGCGCTGCGGGATCTTGACCTGGACGATCGTGGTGTAGACGCCGTTGAGCAGGGTCAGCGACAGGAACAGGCCGAACACCCCGGTGGCGATCGGCACCAGATGCTCCTGGACACCGACGACCACGGCGCACACCGCCAGGGACAGGGTGAACATCAACTGGCCGCGGAACCGCCGTACGCGGGGGCCACCCCACATCGCCATGGCCAGACCACCGGTGAACACCCCGAGCCCGCCGAAGAAGGCCACCGTGCCGACGTCGGTGAGCGACCCGAACGACAGCACCAGCGGCGAGATCATGAGGAACAGCGCGGCCATGAACAGGTTGACCACCGCGAAAAAGGTGATCATGCGGCGGAAGCCCTTGTTCCCCCAGGAATAGCGGAAGCCGTTGACCATCTCGGCGGTCATCGACTCGCGGCGGCGCCAGGCCATGGCGGAGGGGAAGCGGATCAGCAGGAGGCTGACGACGGCGATCGTGTAACTGATCACGTCGATGACCAGGATGCCTTCCAGGCCGATGAGCGCCATCAAGGCGGCGGCGGCGAGCGGGACGACCAGTTGCGCGACGCCGTTCATCATGCCGACGACGCCGTTGGCGTGACCGAGGAACCGCTTCGGCACCAGTTGCGGGATGGCCGAGCCGTAGGCGATGCGCTGGAAGGCCAGGGCCACCGACAGGACGGCGAGCAGCGGGTAGATGTGCCAGATCGCCAGGTTGCCGGTCCACAGCAACACGCCGAGCGCCAGTTGCGTGCCGCCGGCGCAGACGTCTCCCGCCAGCATGACGTGGCGCCGGTCGCTGCGATCCACGATGGTGCCGGCGAGCGGCGCGACCAGCATCCCCGGCACCAGCGCCAGCACGGAGAACAACGCGAAGTCGACCAGCGAGCCGGTGGTCAGGTAGATCCAGATCGGGATGGCGAACTCCGTCAGCGCCGACCCGATGATGGAGATCCCCTGACCGGCGGCGACGCCGAAGAAGCGGCGCATGCTGGGGGCCGGCCCGCCACGTGAAGGACCGCCGGACGTTCCGGCGCCTGACCCTCCGGCGGCGTCGGGGACGGCGAGATCACCGGCCTCGTGCTCCTCGGCGCCGGTCTCCCGGCCCGGCGCGGAAAGGCCTTCCAGCCACCAGGTCTCCTGGCCGGCGCCGCCGCGCTCGATCGGCGCGGTCGTCCCCGCCTCGATCGCCGGGTGGACGCGCGTGACGATCTCCGCCAGCTCCTCGGCCCGGTACCTGAGGAAGAAGTGCGCGGCCTCGTCGATGACCACGCAGGCCGTGACCGGGGAGAGCACATGCCACTCCCGGTACCGCTCCTGGTAGAACTCCATGACGGGGTCGCGCTCCCCCGCCACCGCGACGACCGGCGCCGTCAGCGGGTCGGCCTCCTCCTCGAACAGGCGGGTGAAGTACCGTTCGGCCGCGCGGGTGCCGTCCCTGCGGTTGGCGACGATCAGCCGGAGCTCCTCGGCGCTCAGGTCGGAGACGTCCAGGCCCGCCGCGGTGAGCGCGTTGACCCGGCCCTGGTGGCCGCGCAGGTCGTCCAGCCGGTGGCGCAGCCTCGTCAGGCGGCCCTCCTTGCGCGCGAACGGGAAGATCCCGCCGAGGTAGACGGCCTCGAGCCGCCGGCCCTCCTTCTCCAGCAACCTGGCGATCTCGGCGACGATCATGGCGCCGAGTCCGCAGTGGCCGTACAGCGCGACGGGGCCCGATATGGTCGCGAGGATCTCGTCGGCGCAGGTCCGCGCCACCTCGTCCGGCGGCATCGCCTCCTCCCCGAGCTCGTGGCCCGGCACGGCGATCGAGTACAGGGCCCAGTCCTCGGGGAGCGCGTCGGCCAGCGGTTTGTAGATCACCGCGCTGCCGCCGCCGTACGGCGCGCAGACCAGGGTGGTGGTGGCGGCGCGGGCCGGGGTGAGCCGGTGCAGCAGGCCGCCGGACCTGGACCCCGGGCCCGATTCGAGCAGCGCCGCCGTCTGTTCCACGGTCGTGTGCTTGAACAGGTCCATCAAGGTGATGCGGTGTTCCGGCGCGGCCTTGCGCAGCCGCGCGAGGACCTGCATGGCGAGCAGGGAGTGGCCGCCGAGCTCGAAGAAGTCGTCGAGCGCGCCGACCTCGGCGACGCCGAGCACGTCGGCCCAGATCGCGGCGACGGTCTCCTCGGCGGGGGTGCGCGGCGGCACGAACTCCGCGCCGGCGTCGGCCCGCTCGTCGCCGGGGTCAGGCAGCGCGGCCCGGTCGACCTTGCCGTGCGCCTTCAGCGGCAGGTGGTCCAGCCAGACGTACCGCGCCGGGATCATGTACGACGGCAGCCGCTCGCTCAGCCAGGCCCGCACCTCGGCCGCCGGCAGGCGCTCGGCACCCGGTTTGTCCTCCGGAAGCAGGTAGCCGACCAGCCGGCCGTCCCGCAGGTCGGCCACCGCCTGCGCCACGCCGGGGCAGGCGGACAGGACCGAGTCGATCTCACCGAGCTCGACGCGGTAGCCGCGTACCTTCACCTGCAGGTCGCGCCGGCCGAGGAACTGGAGGCTGCCGTCCGGCAGCCACCGGCCGAGGTCGCCGGTCCGGTACATGCGCGCACCGGGCTCGCCGCAGGGGTCGGGGACGAACCGCTCGGCGGTCAGACCGGGCCTGCCGAGGTACCCACGGGCCAGCCTCGGGCCGCCGAGGTGGATCTCCCCGGTCAGGCCCACGGGGACCGGCCGAAGCCGTTCGTCCAGCACGTGGACGTGCGCGCCTGGCAGCGGACGGCCGATCGGCAGCGTCGTGCCTGCCACGTCGGCGTCCGGGTCCACGGTGAAGGTCGTCATGCCGACCGTGGACTCGGTGGGGCCGTAGTGGTTGACCACCGCGCAGTGGCCGAGCGCCGCCAGATCCCTGGCCCAGGCCCAGCCGGAGGCCTCGCCGCCGAGCAGCAGCAACCGGCGCGGCAGCAGCTCGGCCGGGGTCGCCTCGGCGAGCAGCGCCGCCAGGTGCGACGGCGTCATCTTCAGGTAGTCGGCGGGGTGACGCGCGAAGTACCCGGCCAGCTCACGCGCCGAGGTCCGCGAGGGGATCAGGTGCAGCCGGCCGCCGGTCAGCAGCGCCAGGTAGAAGATCGTGACACCGAAGTCGAAGGCCAGCGACTGGAGCAGCGCGAACGCCGACCCCGGTTCGACCGCGAGCCGCTCGCGGATCCCCGCGAGGTACGTGACCAGCTCGCGGTGCTGGACCGCGACGCCTTTGGGCCGGCCGGTGGTCCCCGAGGTGTAGATCACGTACGCCAGGTCGTCCGGTGTGACCGCCGCGTCCACCGGCGCGGGGACCTGGTCGTCCCCGGTGCCTGCGTCGTCGAGGGTGATCTCGGTGAGACCGGGAGGCAGCGGTCCGCGCGCCTCCGCCGAGGTGATCACCGTGCGCGCACCGGCGTCGCCGATCATGTACCAGACGCGCTCGGCGGGCTGCTGCGGGTCGAGCGGCACGTAGGCGGCGCCGGCCTTCAGCACGCCGAGGAGCGCGACGGCGAGGCCGGCCGACTGCTCCAGGCAGACCGCCACACGGTCGCCGGGCCGTACGCCGGCGTCGCGCAGGCGCCTGGCGAGGTGACCCGCGCGCCGCTCCAGCAGGCCGTAACCGAGCGTCTCGTCACCGAAGATCACCGCGGGTGCGTCAGGGGTGCGCGCCGCCTGAGCCGAGACGAGCTCGTGCAGCAGCTCCGCGGCGGCCTCCCCCTGGTCGTCGCGGAACGGCGCGGGTGGCGGGGCCGTGCTCAGCTCCGGCAGGCGCGCGCGCTCGGCGCCGGGGAGGATGTCCAGGTCGGCGAGGCGGGTGCGCGGGTCGGCGACGGCGGAGCGCAACAGGGTCGAAAGGCCCGCTCCCATGCGGTCGATCGTGTCCTCGTGGAAGAGCGCGGTGTTGTACACCAGCGCTCCCTCGAAGCCGTCCGCGGTCTCGTGCAGGTACAGGCTGAGGTCGAACCGGCTGACGACGGTGTCGGCGGCGAACGGCGACGGCGACGGCCCGCCGGAGCCGGCCGGCCGTCCCGACCCGTAGTTCTGCAGCGCGAACATCACCTGGAAGACCGCGGGACGGCTGACGTCGCGCACCACGTCCAGCTCGTTGACGAGCTGGTCGAACGGCAGCGCCTGGTGGGAGAAGGCGTCCAGCGCCGCGTCACGGGTGCGGTCGAGCAGCTCGGCGAACGTCGGGTTCCCCGCCAGCTCCGCGCGCATGGCGAGCGTGTTGACGAACATCCCGACGAGGCCGTCCAGCTCCGGCAGCCCCCGTCCGCTGACCGGGCTTCCCACCGCGAAGTCGGTCTGTCCCGACCACCGGCCGAGCAGGGCCTGGAACGCGGCCAACATCGTCATGTACGGCGTGGCGCCGTGCGCCTCGGCCAGCGCGCGCACCGCACGGGTCAGGTCCGGGTCGAGCCGGAACGGCCGCGCGGCCCCCGCGAACGTCTGCTCCGCGGGCCGCGGCAGGTCGGCCGGCAGCTCGAGCGGCGGCACCCCCGCGAGCCGCTGCCGCCAGTAGTCCACGTCGGCCCGGTAGGCCGCCGTTCCCACGCGCCGGCGCTGCCACAGCGCGTAGTCGCCGTACTGCACCGGCAAGGGGGACAGCGACCCCCCGCCGTGCAGGGTGAGCAGCTCGTCCAGGAGGATGTCGCTGCTCCAGCCGTCGGTGACCGCGTGGTGCGCGGCGATCAGCAGCACGTGGTCGTCCGGGGCCAGCCGCACGAGCAGCACACGCATCAGCGGCCCCGCGGCGAGGTCGAACGGGATCGCCAGCTCCGCGGAGACCTGGGCCCTGGCCGACTCCACCGATCCGGCGGTGGTGACGCGGAACCCGGTGGCGGGCTCGGGGTCGACGACCAGGCGCGGCGTGCCGTCCTCTGTGGTGAGGAAACGGCTGCGCAGGCTCTCGTGCCGTGCGGTCACCTCGTGCACGGCGCGGCGCATGGCCTCGGCGTCCAAGGGGCCGTCGATCCGCACCGTGCACGACACGGTGTAGGCGGGGGTGCCGGGAAGGTACTGCTCAAGGAACCACAGCCGCTCCTGCGCGTGGGACAGCGGCGGCTCGGTCCCCTCCGGTCGTGGCGCCACGGTGAGAGTGGTCGCGGTGGGGCGGCGGCGCAGCCGCTGGGCCAGCAGGGCCTGCTTGGCCGGGGACGGGCTGGTCGTCACAACGTCTCCGTGGAGTCGAGCAGGCGCATGGCCTCCTCATCGGACAGGCCTTCCAGGTCCGCGAGGAGGGTCTCCTCGACGACCGTCGCGAACTCCTCCAGCGTGCGGTGGGTGAAGAACGCGCGGATCGGCACCTCGGCCTCGATCACGGCCCCAAGGCGCGCCGCGGCGCGTACCGCGAGCAGCGAGTGACCGCCGAGGCGGAAGAAGTCGTCGGACACGCCGACCCTGGCGACGCCGAGCAGGTCGCTCCACACCTCGGCCACCAGGACCTCGGCGTCGGTGCGCGGCGGCACGTAGGCGTGACCCGCGCCGGTCGCCGAGCCGATGACCGGCCGCTCGTCGATCCGGCCGAGCGTCTCCAGCCGGCCGTCCAGGTGGCGGCGGGCCAGTTCCCCGGTACGGCGCGGCTCGCCGTCCTGATCGCCGGCGCACAGTTCGCCGACGGCGCCAGGCGGCACCGGGCCGTCCCAGGGGTCGAGCAGCCGTTCCGGCAGCGCGGACCAGGCCGACAACAGGGCCTCGTCCTCCGCCGTGGTCAGCGGCAGTTCGGAGACGCGGCGGCCGGGGCCGGCCGCCACCGCCTCAAGCAGCACGGCGAACCGCTCGGCGAACCGCCGGACGGTCGCCGCGTCCAGCAGCGAGGCGTCGTAGGTGAACGACAAGGTGAGACCGCCGGGCTCCGGCCGCGCCGTGAGCGCCAGGTCGTGCGCGACCTCGGCCGGCCTCGGCGCGAACGGCGCGCAGTCCAGCCCGCCGAAGGACACCGGTGGCGCGGGGGACGCGGGGGACGCGGCGTCGCGCACGGTCAGCTCGGTCTGGAACAGCGGCGCCTGGCCCGGGTCGCGCTCCACCTGGAGCGCGGACACCAGCCGCTCGACCGAGACGTCCTGGTTCTCCTCGGCCTCACGTTCGGCCGAGCGCGTGCGGCGCAGCAGCTCGGTGAACGCCGGGTCGCCGGACAGGTCACCTCGGATCACCAGGTAGCGGGTGAGGTGGCCGACGACGTGTTCCAGCTCGGGATGTTCACGTCCGCTGACCGGACGGCCGACGACGAAGCCGGTACGGCCGGTGTGCCTGGCGAGCGCCACTTGATAGGCGGCGAGCAGCACGGTGAACAGTGATCCCCCCGCCGCGCGGCCGGCCTCCTCGAGCGGCTCGGCCCGGTCGGCGGGTAACCACGTCTCGTGCAGCCCCGCGACGCGCGCGGGTTCCTCGGGTCTGCGCCGGTCCAGCGGGAACTCCAGGACCGGCGCGCCGGCCAGCCACCCGCAGGCGCGCTCCAGTGCCGCGCCGGACAGTTCCTCGCGCCTGCGGCGCCAGACGGCGACGTCACCGTCCTGCACGGCCGGCGCCGGCCGTCGGCCGCCGCCGTACAGGTCGGCGAGGTCGGCGCGCATCACGCCGAGCGACCACTCGTCGGCGACCAGCGGGTGCGCCGCCAGGCACAGCACATGGTCGTCGGCGGCCAGCCGGACCAGCGCGGCACGGACCGGCGGGACGGCGGCCACGTCGAACGGCCGCGCGGCGCAGGCGTCGCACAGCCGCGCGGCCTCGGCCTCGGCATCCTCACCGATATCCGCACCGGCATGCGCACCGGCACCGGCGCGGCCGGTGAGGTCGTGTCGTTCCACCGGCATGTCGTACGCCGGCTCGATCACCGGCCGTGGCAGGCCCTCCTCGCCGGGGAAGCGGGTGCGCAGCGCCTCGTGCCGGGCCGTCAGCGCGGCGAGGGCCCCGGCCAGCGCGTCCTCGTCGAGCGGCCCGCGCAGCCGCAGCGCGGCCGACAGGTGGGACGCGGCGTCGTCACCCTGGTAGGAGTGGAGGAACCACAGCCCTTCCTGCACCGGTGACAACGGCGCCGGCGAGCCGTCCGGCCGGGGCCGCAGCGGCACCTCCGGCCGGGTGCCGGGGGCCGGCAGGGCCTTGCGGTCGATCTTGCCGTTGGGGGTGAGCGGCAGCGCCTCAAGCGGCACGTAGATCGAGGGAACCATGTACGGCGGCAGGCGCTCGGCCAGCGCGGCCCGCAGGTGGTCGTGGTCGGGGGTGCCGACCAGGTAGGCGACCAGGGTCTCGCGGTGGACCGCCGCGACGGCCTGGCGGACACCGGGATGGTCCTCCATGGCGGACTCGATCTCGCCGAGCTCGATGCGGTGGCCGCGCAGCTTGATCTGGTTGTCGGCCCGGCCGAGGTACTCCAGGGTTCCGTCGGCGTGGTGGCGGACGATGTCACCGGTGCGGTACAGACGGCCGCCGGCCGGGCCGAACGGGTCGGGGACGAAGCGCTCGGCGGTGAGCCCCGGACGTCCGAGATAGCCGTGCGCCAGGCCGTGGCCGCCGATGAGCAGCTCACCGGGGGCTCCCTGAGGGACCAGGTCGAGCCGTTCGTCGACCACGTAGACCTGGGTGTTGGCGATGGGCCCGCCGATGGAGACCCGGCCGGGGCCGGCCGGGACGTCCCACGCGGTGGACCAGATGGTGGTCTCGGTGGGGCCGTAGACGTTGATCAGCCGGCCGGTGCGTTCCCGCAGGTCACGAGCGAGCGGAAGGGGAAGGGCCTCGCCGCCGGCCAGCGCCGTCAGCGCGGGGTCGGCGTAGCCGGCGGCCAGCAGCACCCGCCAGCCCGACGGCGTGGCCTGCACATGGGTGACCCCCTCGGCCGCGACCAGCTCGGCCAGCGCGCGGCCGTCCCGCGCGACGTCCGCGTCGGCGACGACCGTACGGCCACCGGTGACCAGCGGCAGGTACAGCTCCAGCCCCGAGATGTCGAACGACAACGACGTCAGCGCCAGCCACACGTCGTCCCGCGACGCACCGAGCAGGTCGCGCATCCCCACCAGGAAGTTCAGCAGTGCCCCGTGCGGCACCACCACCCCCTTGGGCCGGCCCGTCGAACCCGAGGTGTACAGGACGTACGCCGGGTCCGCGGCGCCGGCCGCACCCGGCGGATCGGCCGCGGGGCCGCCGGCGTGGTCGCCGTCCAGGTCCAGCACCGTGCCGGTGAACGCGGGTAACCGCTCGCGCAGCTCACCTGTCGTCAGCGCGAACCGCGCGCCGGAGTCGCCGAGCACCAGCTCCACCCGCGCCGCCGGGTACTCCGGGTCCAGCGGCAGATACGCCGCGCCGGCCTTCAGCACCGCCAGCAGGCCGGCCAGCGTGTGCGCCGACCGGCCGGCGTACACCGCCACCACCTCGCCGGGCCCGGCCCCGGCCGCGCGCAGCCGCCACGCCAGCCGGTTGGCCGCCGCGTTCAGCTCCGCGTAGCTCCACCGCACCTCGCCGGCCACCACCGCGACCCGCTCCGGCGCCGCCGCCACCCGCTCCTCGAACAGCCGCACCATCCCCGGCACCGCCGGCAACGGCGACGCGGTGGCGTTCAGGGTGCGCACCATCCGCTCGCGTTCCGCGCCGTCCACCCGCAGCAGCCGCGACAGCCGCGCCTGCGGTTCGGCGACGACGCCGTCGAGCAGGCGGACGAACCGGGTGGCGATGCTCTCGATCGTCCCCGGGTCGAACAGCGCGCTGTCGTAGCCGAAGGTCAGCTCCAGGCCGGTGTCCGACATCCAGGCGTCCACCATGAGGTCGAACCGCGCCGGGGTGTGGTCGGCGTGGAACACCTCCACCGCCGCCTTCCCGAGGGTGTCGCCGCGCGCGCCGACCTGGGTGTGCAGGATGAACATGGTCTCGAACACCGCCGCGGGGCCGGCGTCGCGCGCACCGCCGAAGAGCCGTTCCATCGGGATGTCCTGGTGGGAGAACGCCGTGAGGACCGCGTCCCTGGTCGGGGCGAGCAGGTCGGTGAAAGCCGGATCGCCGGACAGGTCCCCGCGTACGACCACGGTCCCGGCCAGGTACCCGATCACGGACTCCAGCTCGACCCGGTCGCGGCCGGCGAGCGCGGTCCCGACCGCGATGTCGTGCTGTCCGGTCTGGCGGGCCAGCAGCGCCTGGTAGGCGGCGAGCAGCACCATGAACAGCGTCGTGCCGGTCGCGCGGCCGACGGCCTCCAGCCCCGCCACCGCCTGCGGCGTCAGCGTCGCGCGGTGGAAGGCGCCGCGGCGGTCGCCGCCGGACGTGCGCGGACGGTCGGACGGCAGGTTCAGCGGGGTGACACCGGCCAGCCGTTCCCGCCAGAACTCCACGGCGGCGTCGGCCTCCCCCGCCGCGTCCCGCTCGCGCCGCCAGTAGGCGACGTCGCCTTGGTGCAGCACCGGTCCCGGCGGTTCCCGTTCCTCGTAGAACGCGATCAGATCCCCGAACAGCACGTTCAGTGACCAGCCGTCGCTGATGATGTGGTGGAGCACCACGCACAGGACGTGTTCGTGCTCGTCGAGCCGGATCAGGGCCGCGCGCAGCGGCGGCGCGGCGGCCAGGTCGAACGGCGCGTTCACCCGCTCGGTCACCAGCCGCCGGGCCTGCGCCTCACGCTCGCCGTACGCGAGGGCCGACAGGTCGAACCGTTCGAGCGGCACGGGGGCCGGCGGCTCGACCACGGCGAGGAGCATGCCGTCGGTGTCGGGGAAACGGGTGCGCAGCGCCTCATGGCGGGCCGCGACGCGGGTCAGCGCGCCGTCCAGCCGGTCGGCGTCGAGCGGGCCACGCAGCCGGTAGGCGATGTAGACGTTGGAGATGTCGCCGTGGTCGAGCCGGTGCAGGAACCACATGCGTTCCTGCGCGGCCGACAGCGGCGGCGCCGTGCCGGCCGGCCGGGGGCCGAGCGGCACCGAGGACACCTCCAGGTCCCGCACCGCGGCGGCCAGACCGGTCACGGTCGAGCGCGCGAACAGCGCCTGCACGGGGACCTCGACGCCGAGCCGTGCGGTGAGCCGCGCCGCCGCCTTGGCCGCGAGCAGCGAGTGACCGCCGAGCAGGAAGAAGTCGTCGCCGGCGCCGACCGTGTCACGTTCGAGCACCTCGGCGAACACCTCGGCCACCTGGCGCTCGACCACGGTGCGCGGCGCCGCTCCGGCGCCGCTCTCCGGCGGCTCGGGCTCCGGCAGCGCCTTGCGGTCGATCTTTCCGTTGGGGGTGAGCGGGAGGGCCGTGAGCGGCACGAGGATCGAGGGGACCATGTACGAAGGCAGCCTGGCGGCCAGCGCGGCCCGCAGGTCACCGGGATCGGCGGCGCCGACCACGTACGCGACCAGGGTCTCGCGGTGCACCGCCACGACGGCCTGGCGGACCCCGGGGTGATCGTCGAGCACGGACTCGATCTCGCCGAGCTCGATGCGGTGGCCGCGCAGCTTGATCTGGTTGTCGGCCCGGCCGAGGTACTCCAGGGTGCCGTCGGCGTGCAGGCGCGCGATGTCGCCGGTGCGGTACAGACGCGCGCCGGGAGGGCCGTACGGGTCGGGGATGAAACGTTCGGCGGTCAGGTCCGGCCGGCGCAGGTAGCCGTGGGCCAGGCCGTGGCCGCCGATGAGCAGCTCACCGGGGGTGCCGTGCGGCACCGGGTCGAGCCGGTCGTCGACGATGTGGACCCGCGTGTTGGCGATGGGACGGCCGATCGAGACCCGGCCGGGGTCACGCGGCACCTCCCAGGCGGTGGACCAGATGGTGGTCTCGGTGGGGCCGTACACGTTGACCAGCCGGCCCACGGCGGCCCGCAGCTCACGGGCCAGGGCCGCAGGCAGCGCCTCACCCCCCACCAGGGCCGTCACCCGCGCGTCGGCGTAGCCGGCCGCCAGCAGCACCCGCCATCCCGACGGGGTGGCCTGCACATGGGTGACCCCCTCGGTCACCACCAGATCCGCCAGCGCGCGGCCGTCCCGCGCCGTCCCCGTGCCGGCCACCACCACACGGCCGCCGCACACCAGCGGCAGGTACAGCTCCAGCCCCGAGATGTCGAACGACAACGACGTCACCGCCAGCCAGACGTCGTCCCGCGACGCACCGAGCAGGTCGCGCATCCCCACCAGGAAGTTCAGCAGTGCCCCGTGCGGAACCACCACGCCTTTGGGCCGGCCCGTCGACCCCGAGGTGTACAGGACGTACGCCGGATCGTCCGGGCTCACCGCCACACCCGGATCCGCCACCGGACCTGCCGGTGAGTCGGCGTCCAGTTCCAGGACCGGGCTCACCGCCACACCCGGATCCGCCACCGGACCTGCCGGTGGATCGGCGTCCAGTTCCAGGACCGTGCCGTGGAAGGCCGGCAACCGGTCGCGCAGTTCGCCTGTCGTCAGCGCGAACCGCGCGCCGGAGTCGCCGAGCACCAGCTCCACCCGCGCCGCCGGGTACTCCGGGTCCAGCGGCAGGTACGCCGCACCCGCCTTCAGTACCCCGAGCATCGCCGCGAGCGTCCCCGCCGACCGGTCGGCGAACAACGCGACGACGTCACCGCGCCGTACCCCCGCCTCCCGCAGCCGCCACGCCAGCCGGCCGGCCGCCGCGTCCAGCTCCGCGTAGCTCCACCGCACCTCACCGGCCACCACCGCGACCCGCTCCGGCGCCGCCGCCACCCGCTCCTCGAACAGCCGCACCATCCCCGGCACGGCCGGCAACGGTAACGCGGTGTCGTTGAGTTCCTTCAGCAGAGGCCGGACGTTCGGCGTCTCCCGCTGCGGCATTTCAGGCATCGCGCCATCCTCTGTCGGACGGATTGTGGTCGTCCCGGCTCGAATGTCGGATCTAACGCTTGCTTGGCAAGCGCCGGATGGTGGCCCTTGACGCGTCGGACTTCGTGGCGGCGGGCACGACGCGTCACTCGGAGGAGGGAGGACCATGCGTGGGAACGCTCCCACGGAACGTCAGGGTAAGGAGCCGCTCCGGTTAGGTCAAGATCGAGTCAAGTTGAGCCCCTGTCACATGTGCCTGAACCGGGGTTAACGCCAGGCTGAAAACGTTTACAAGGGAGTGTCGCGAACATTACAGGATTTGTTCCCTTGACAGCGGCCAGTGGTGATTGCGAATGTCGTGCAGGCGGCTACGGGTAGGTTGTGGGAGCGCTCCCATGTTGGAGCGACCCCTGCCTGGGCCAGGAGACCGTGCGGGTGCCGTGCCGGCGCCTCACCATCGACCGGAAGGCGAGGCGCTCGTGCGCACACACCCCGTCCGCCGCGCCGTCCAGAGTCCGCTGACCGAGGCCACCCGATGACGGAAGGCCAGGCGGCGGAACGGCTGGCCGGCCTGTCCGACCGCCGGCGCGAGCTGCTCACGCGCCTGCTCGCGCAGAAGGCCGCCGCCACGGCCATCCCCCGCCTGCCGCGCACCGGAGCCCCGCCGGCGTGCTCCCACGAGCAGCGCCGCATCTGGCTGGCCACGCAGGCCACCCCCGAGGCGGCGCCGGCCAACGTCACGCTCGGCGTCGCGGTCACCGGCGAGCTCGATCTGGTCCGGCTCGCCGCCGCGCTCGGCGCACTGGTGACCAGGCACGAGACGTTGCGCACCCGGTACACCGCGATCGACGGACTGCCGCACCAGGTGATCCGCGCCGCGCAACCCGTGCCGCTGGAACTGGTCGACCTGACGTGCCTTCCCGAGGAGGACCGCGAGGCCGAGGCCCTGACCCTGGCCCTGACCGCCGCCGGTGAACGTTTCGACCTGGTGCGCGGGCCCGTGCTCCGGCTGACCGTGTACCGGCTCGGCGCGGCCGAGTACCGGTTGTTCCTGGTCTGCCACCACATCGCCTGCGACGGCGGCTCACTGGGACTGGTCGCGGCGGACCTGGCCGCGCTGTACTCCGGCTCGGACCTCCCGCCTCCTGCCTCGCCGGAGTACGCCGACTACGCCGCCTGGTCGGCCGAGCGGGCCCGCGAGCGGGTCCCCGAGCGGCTGCCGTACTGGCGGGACCGGCTGGCCGGCGTCGAGCCGGTGTTCCCGCGCGTCCCGAACCGGGGCGGCGCCGGACGCGGCAGCGCGACCTCGGCCGCGCGGGTCGGCCGCGACGTCGTGGACGGGCTGCGCCGGGGTGGTGCGGCCACACCGTTCACCGTGCTGCTGTCGGCCTACCTCGTGCTGCTGCACCGGCTGACCGGCCGCCGCGACCTGGTGACCGGCATGGTGACGAGCGGACGCGGCCGGCGCGAGATCGAGCCGGTCGTCGGGTGCTTCATCAACCTGGTGCCGCTGCGGGTGACGCTGCCGGACGGCTTCCCCGCGCTGCTCACCCAGGTCAAAGAGGCCGTCGCCGGTGCGCTGGCCAACGAGATCCCCTTCGACACGCTCGTCTCCGGCCTCGGCGGCCACCGCCTCCCCGGCGTGTACCCCGCGTTCCAGGCGGCCATCGTGCACCGTGACGACCCCGCTCCTCCGCCGGGCTGGGACGGACTGCGCACCAGGGTCTGGGAGCACGAGGTGGACGATCCGAGCTTCGACCTCGGCCTGACCGCCACCCCGAGAGGCGGCGAGTACGAACTCGCGCTGACCGGCCGCCTGGCCCGGTTCACCCAGGCCGACCTGGCCGACCTCACCGCACGCCTCATCGGCATCCTGCGCGATCCGGCGGTGTGAACCGGCCCGGCCGATGGCCGTGCGATCTGTGAAAGTCACACGATCGGCGTGCATGACCGAATCGGCGTGCGTGGCGGCACATGATCGGGAACATATTGAATGGCCGCCTCGCCGCTTTCACGGCTCTATTCTTTGCCTTTCCATTGTGCCGTCGGCAATGTGATCCCGGTGCCGCCGGGAATGTAGATGATCATTCACTGATCAAAGCGCACGACCGCACCCCGTGGCCGCGCATCCCCTCTGCGGGTCATATCCGCTGAAAGGGAGCCGGACGGGACCGGCGGTCCCTGGAGTCCGTTCGGCCGGGGATGTGCGCTTCGCGGGCCGGCAGGTCGCCGGATCGCCTGTGGCCGGTGAATTCCGACCATCCGCCGACGAACGCCAACAGGAAAGTCATGCCACACCATCGATGGAGCGCCGTGCTGGCCGCCGCGACCGGAGCGGCGATCTGTTCTTCCGGAGGTGCGGCCGCGCGTGCCGACGCCTCCCCGCCTGAGACCCCCCCGAGCCTCCCGGCGGCCACGGTCGCCGCGGAGGTCGCGAACCTTCCGCCGACGGCACCTCCCGGGCTGATCTGCGGACCGCCGTACGTGGAAGGCGACCCCGATCTCGGGCCGGTGCACCTGCCGACCACCGGGTACCTCGGCTACCTCATGCGCGGGTACATCCAGTTCGGCGGCCTCTCACCTCAGTTTTTCCTCGGCCGCTACTGGAACTACATCACCAACGACTACCGGTTCCCGCCGGACGACGGTTTCGCGCATTCCGGCGACTATTCCAACGGCAGGCTTCTGCTCAAGACGACATTTCTGCAGATCGGTATGGAATTGGACCGTTTCGGCGGTTACGGCGGCTCTTTCCTGGCGCCGCTCGGCGATCTGTACGCATGGCGCGCGCTGCCGCCACGCAATCTCAACACGAACGCGCAGGATCCCGCTCACCTGTGCAACTACCACGCCTTCCGGGTGCTCAAGGTGTTCCGTGTAGAAGTCGGACCGGTCGCTCCCGCATTCCAGCAACTCGCGGGAGGCACGCAATATCACGTGCTCAGCAAGTACATTCCGGAGGCGCCGCAGGGCAACCCGGAGGTACCGGTGAGCTGGCTGCTGGCGAACGGGTACCTGCAGGAGATCGATCCCCCCACCGAGCCTCTCGCCGTCCCGGTCCAGGTGACATCCACGGAGAAGCCGCGCCGGGCCTTCGTCCGCTGGTGCGGCCGTAAGGGCTCGCTCGTGGCAGGCGCCGGTCGCGGACGGTCGGTCGGAGCGCGCGTCGCCTGCGAGCACGGCGACCGTCAGCTCGGGCCCGCCTCTCCGCGCGCCACGGGATCCGCGGGAGCGTCCACGGCCTCGGCGAGTCCCGGCAAGTGGACGAGGGCCGCTTCCCGTGCGTCCTCGGGAGCAGCGGCACGGCGTGCGGCGGCCGCGGCGGCCTCGCACTGAGCGACGGTGTGGCCGGCCAGTGCGGCCCTGGCCCAGGGGACGGCCGTCGGCGTCATGGACAGCGTCGTGGCGCCGAGGCCCGTGAGCACGCAGGCCAGCGCGGGGTCCGCGGCGGCTTCGCCGCAGACCCCCGTGGGGATGCCTGCCGCCGCCGTGAGCGCGATGAGGTCGAGCAGAGCGGGGTGCCAGGGTGCGTGCAGCGGGGCCAGGGACGGGAGCTCGCGGTCGGCGGCGAAGGCGTACTGCGACAGGTCGTTGGTGCCGATGGAGAAGAAGGCGGTCTGTCCGGCCAGGTCGTGGGCCCGCAGCGCGGCGGCGGGGACCTCGATCATGACACCGGCGCCGGCGAGACCGGCCTCGCGGGCCAGTGCGGTGAACCACGCCGCCTCGTCGGCGGTCGCCACCATGGGGGCCATGACCTGGAGCAGAGGGCTGGTGTCCTCCGCAGCGCGGGCCAGCGCCTGGAGCTGGGTGGTGAGGACGTCGGGGTAGGTGCGGAACAGGCGGATGCCGCGTTCCCCCAGGGCCGGATTGGGCTCGTCCCCCGTGGGACGCAGGAACGGCAGGGGCTTGTCGGCGCCGGCGTCGAGGACGCGGACGACCACGGGTGCGCCGGGGAAGGCCTCGAAGACCTCGCGGTACACCGCCACCTGCTCCTCCAGCGACGGCGAGTCCTCCCGGTCCAGGAACAGCATCTCGGTGCGGAACAGCCCCACGCCTTCCGCGCCGTTGTCCAGCGCGGCGGCGACGTCACGGGGCCCGCCGATGTTGGCGAGCAGCGGCACGCGGCGTCCGTCGGCGGTGCGCGCGGGTGCGGCGGGGGTGCGTGCCGTACCGGTGGAGGTTCGGCCGGTCTCCACGGGTCCCGCGCCGGGTGCGGAGCCGTTCAGCCGGGTCCGCACCTCCGCCTCGTCCGGCCCGACCATGATCACACCGGCGGTGCCGTCCACCAAAACCATGGTGCCTTCGGCGATGCTGGTCGCTCCGGGGCAGGCGACGACGGCCGGCACCCCCATGGCGCGGGCCAGGATCGCGGTGTGGCTGGTCGGCCCGCCTCGCTCGGTGACGAACGCCGCCACCACGTCCCTGGACAGCGTGGCCGTGTCGGCGGGGGACAGGTCATGCGCGACCAGCACGTACGGCGCCTCGGCCTCCCCCGGCAGGCCCGGCATCGGCACACCGGTCAGCTCGGCGATCACCCGATCCCGCACGTCGTCCAGGTCGGCCACCCGCTCGGCGACGTACCCGCGGCCTTCGGCGAGGACGTCACGGAACCGCAGGAACGCGTCGTACACGGCGCGCTCGGCGGCGACCCCGGCGTCGATCAGGCCGGCCACGTCCGCGCTGAGCTCGGGGTCGAGCGCCATCATGGCCTGGGCCCGCAGGACCTCCTCGGCCTCTCCCCCGCAGGCCACGCCGCGTTCCTCCAGCGTGGCGGCGACCCGCGCGACTGCGGCCTCGGCCCTGGCCGTCTCGGCGACCGGGTCGCCGTCGTGCCGCGACCCGGCGGCCGGCTCGGCGATCTTGAACCGTAGCAGGAACGCCGCGCCGTACCCGGTCCCCGGGCTGACTCCTGCCCCGGTGAGCGTCGTCATCGTGTGTTCAGGGAACCGACACGATGGCGGCGAGCTCGTCCAGCAGCCGGTCGGCGTCCTCACCTTCGGCGTGGATCACGATGGTCTCGCCGCTGCGGACATCCAGCGCCAGGATGGACAGGATGCTCTTGGCGTTCACCGGCGTGCCGCCGGGACGCGCGACGGTGACGTCGATGGCCGCCTTCGCCGCGGTCTGCACGAACGTCGCGGCCGGCCGCGCGTGCAGGCCGACCTCCGACTCCACTACCACCTTGCGCTCAGGCACGGTTCCTCCTCGACAGGGTTGTTTTTCATTACGCCTTGATACCCGGCCTCAACAAAAGAGGCGGCTCCGTCAGTCCCACCGGAACAGTTCCTCCCCGGCGCGCACCACTCCGGCCGCCAGCGTACGCAGCGCCTCGGGCCGGGCCTCCAGCGCCACCACCGGACACGCCGGCGACAGACCGGCCGCCTCGACCACCGCCGGGTCCCAGACCACGACGGGACACCCCGCCGCGACGGTCTCCCCCTCGCGTACCAGCACCCGGAACCCCTCCCCCCGCAGCCGCACCGTGTCGATGCCGAGGTGGACCAGCACCCCTCGGCCGTCGGGCCCCACGATCACGTACGCGTGCGGGTGGATCTTCAGCACGGTGCCGTCGAGCGGCGCCAGCGCCTCACCCTCGGCGCGGCGCGGGTCGATCGCCGTGCCGGGCCCCACCAGCCCCCCGGAGAACACCGGGTCCGGCACCGCGGCCAGCCCGATGACCTTCCCGGTCACCGGCGCGAGGACAGTGGTCACGGCCTTGAGGTCTCAGCCGATGATGTCGTCGATGTCCGAGGCGAGCGTGTCGGCGTCCGGCCCCACGACGACCTGCACGACGTTACCCGCCGCCATCACGCCGTGCGCGCCGGCGGCGCGCAGCGCGGCCTGGTCGACCTTGGCGGCGTCGCGGACCTCGGTGCGCAGGCGGGTGATGCACGGCTCGATCTCGATGATGTTGCCGGCTCCGCCGAGCCCGGCGATGATCGCGTTCGCGTCAGCAGACATGTCGTCCTCCTCGTCGCACCGCCTCGGGTGCTCCCGCGTGCCGGGAAGAAAAGGCTATTGCGTCTGCGTGACCTTGTTGAGGCCGCGCGGGGAGTCGGGGTCGTACCCGAGCCGGCGGGCCAGCGCCTCGGTGAGGAGCTGACCCGGCACGATCAGCCCCATCGGGGCCACCCACTCCGGCAGCGCCGGGCCGTTGAGCGACGCGGTGGCGGCCCCCGCGAGCTCCGCGCCGCCGCCGACGGCGTACGCGGCGGCGCCGGCCCCGGTCACGCGCCTGGCGAGCGCGACGGTGCCGGGGAGCGTCGGCCCCTCCCCTGCGGCGACCAGCAGCGCGGGGGTGTCGCGGTCGACCACGGCGATCGGGCCGTGCAGCAGGTCGGCGTACGACAGGCCCATGGCGTGCAGGTAACACGCCTCCTTGAGCTTCAACGCGGTCTCCAGGGCCGTGGAGAACGCCATGCCGCGGCCCGACACCACGACACCCTGCACCCCGGCGAGGCCCTCGACGACGGCGTCCAGGTCACCGGGGTCGGCGATCAGCTCCTCGACGGCGTCCGGCACCCGGGCCAGGTCGCCGGCCTCGACGCCGGCGCCGAGGCCGAGCGCCAGCACGGCGAGCGCGGCGAGCTGGGTCGTGTAGGTCTTGGTGGCCGGAACGGCCTCCTCGGCGCCGGCCACGGTGCACAGCGCGAGGTCGGCGGCCTGCGCGAGCGGCGATCCCTCGCCGCCGTTGGTGATCGCCACGGTGGCGGCGCCGCAGTCCTTGGCCCAGGCGAGGGTCTCGACGATCTCCTCGGTGCGGCCCGACTGCGACAGGCCGACGGCGAGCGCGCCGGACAGGTCGATCCTGCGCTTGTAGGTGGTGGCGATGGACGGCGCGGCGAGCGCGGCGAGGCGGCCCGCGTACGCCTCGACCAGGTAGCGGCCGTACACCGCCGCGTTGTCGGAGGTGCCGCGCGCGACGAACACCAGGTGGCGGGTACGCGCGGCGATCGCCTCGACCTCCCCCACCCGGGGCAGCAGCGCGTCCAGCGTGGCCCTCAGCGCGGCCGGCTGCTCGGCGATCTCACTGCGCATCTTGGTCGTCATGCGTGCCCGTCCTCCGGCTGCGGGTGGCGAGATCGGCCCGTTATCGATCCGTCGCCGGTCCGTACGTTGACACTCGTTTCCGAGCTGTGGTCTAGTCCGGACTAGACCAGCACAAACCCTAACGCATCCCGCCGACGAGATCGAGAGGGGAGGGATCGGTGGCCCGGATCGACCCCGACAGCCCGGTGCCGAAGTACTTCCAGCTCCGCGAGATCCTGCTCGACCTCATCGACGGCGACGAGCTGTCCATCGGCGCGGCGATCCCCTCCGAACGAGAGCTGTGCCAGCGTTTCGGCCTGTCACGCATGACGGTACGCCAGGCCGTGGACCAGCTCGTCACCGAGGGACGCCTGCACCGCGTGGCCGGCAAAGGCACCTTCGTGGCCCGGCCGAAGATCGAGATGGCGCTCCGCCTCACCTCGTTCAGCGACGACATGCGGGCCCGCGGCATGGAACCCGGCTCACGCGACCTCGACCGGCGGGTGGTCCGTGCCAGTGCGCACCTGGCACGCGAACTCGGCATCCAGCCCGGCGAGGCCGTCCACTTCATCGAACGGCTCCGCACCGCCGACGGCGACCCGCTGTGCGTCGAGCGGGCCCACATCCCCGTGTCGTTCGCCCCCGACCTCGGCTCGCACGACCTGACCGGCCGCTCCCTGTACGCGCTGCTGGAGACGCGGCACGGGGTGGTGCTCGACGCCGGGGAGCTGACCATCGACGGCGGCATCGCCGACCCCGGCGACGCCGACCTGCTCGGCATGCCGCGCGGCGGGGCCGTGCTGCTGCTGCAGCGCAGGTCGTTCGCCGCCGGCGTCTGCGTGGAGTTCGGCGTCTCGACCTACCGCGCCGACCGGTACCAGCTCCGCACCGTGCTGGAGATCCCTGCCAGGCGGGGCTGAGTCCTCCCCTCGTCTCACCCGGAGGAAGCCGATGAGCACCTCTTCGGCGGACACGGCCCCGCCGGCCGCTTCCTCGGCCCGGGCCGCCGTGATGGCGGTGCTGTCCCGCATCGGACGTTCCCTCATGCTGCCGATCGCCGCGCTCCCCGCGGCCGGCCTGCTGCTGCGGCTCGGCCAGGACGACCTGCTCGGCCGCACGGACAACACGGCGCTCGACAAGGTGGCGGAGGTCGTCGGCGGCGCGGGAGGCGTGCTGTTCGACAACCTCCCCTTGCTGTTCGCCATCGGCGTCGCCGTCGGGTTCGCGCGCCGGTCGGACGGCTCGACGGCGCTCGCCGCGCTGATCGGCTACCTGGTGTTCGACCGGGTGTCCCGGCTGCTGTTCTTCGACGCCGACCCCGGGTTCGCCGTGCACCAGCGGGTCGCGCGGACCGTGGCCGGCGCGGACGGCCGGACGGCCGAGGTGATCGACCTGGCGGCCGGCAACCCGACCGGGGTGCTCGGCGGCATCGTCATCGGCATCACCGCGGCGCTGCTGTACCAGCGGTACCACCGGATCAAGCTGCCGACCTGGCTCGCGTTCTTCGGCGGACGGCGGTTCGTGCCGATCGTCACGGCGTTCGCGGCGCTGCTCATCGGCGTGGTGTTCGGCCTGGCGTGGCAGCCGGTCGGCGAGTGGATGACCGGGTTCGGACGGTGGCTGGCCGAGCACTCCACCGTGGGGGCCGGGATCTACGGGGTCGCCAACCGGCTGCTGATCCCGTTCGGGCTGCACCACTTCCTCAACTCGATCGTGTGGTTCCAGGTGCCGGACTGCACGGCCGGCGGCAAGGCCTTCGCCGGGGACCTGACCTGCTACCTGCAAGGAGCCCCCGGGTCCGGGGAGTTCATGGCGGGCTTCTTCCCCGTCATCATGTTCGGGTTGCCGGCCGCCGCGGTGGCCATGTGGCGGGCCGCGCCGCCACGGCGGCGGCGCGCGGCCGGCGGCATCCTGATCTCGGCGGCGCTCGTGGCGTTCGTCACCGGGATCACCGAGCCGATCGAGTTCGCGTTCATCTTCGTGGCGCCGCTGCTCTTCGTGATCCACGCGCTGCTCACCGGGGTGTCGATGGCGCTGGTCGCGGCGCTGGACGGCCATCTCGGCTTCACGTTCTCCGCGGGGGCCATCGACGCGGCACTCAACGCCACCAAGTCCAACACCGACGGCTTCGGCATGATCATGCTCATCGGTGTCGTGTACGCCGTCGTGTACTACGTGGTCTTCAGCTTCCTGATCAGGCGCCTGAACATCCTCACCCCCGGCCGCGAACCCGACGCCGACCTCGACGAGAACCCCGCACGAGAACGCACCTCAGAGCCCGGGACGTGACCCGGAGCACGGAGACGCACCTCGGAACCCCTGCTACGTCCACCCGGCGCTGGAACGCACCTCGGAACCTGCCACGTGCACCCGCACCTCGGAACCTGCCACGTGCACCCGGCACTGAATGACACCCTGGAGCCCGGGATCTTCTCGAGAAGTTGGCGCGCCGGCGTATCAGCGGCAACGTCCGGCTACTCCATGAAGGGTCACGAATCCCCCACCCAGCGGAGCGTCCGATGTCCCGACCCGATCCGGAGAGACTGACCCTCCCCACCGCGGAGCCGGCCTACGAGCGGCACCCCCGCCGCGGCCCCGCGCCTGCCGCCGCGAAGCACGCCGCGACTCCCGCCGCCGGTCCCGCCGGCGCGTTCGCCACCGGCGGCGGGCCGCCGAGCGAGCGTGCACTGCGGGGGTTCGCGCAGGCCGTGGCCGAGGTGCTGTCGGGACGGCGGCCGGCCGGGGTGGTGTCGGGACGGTTCACCGACCGGGCCTACGGTGAGCTGGTGCGGGCCGGCCACATGATCCACACCCGGCGGCGCGTGCTGGTGGGACGGCCGCACGTCACCTGGCCACGGGACGACGTCATCGAGTTCTGCGTGCTCGTGCACTGCGGCGACCGCAGCCGCGTCCTCGCGCTCCGCCTGGAACGCCGCCGCGTCCACTGGCTGTGCACCGACTTCGAGACCGCCTGAGCACCGCACGGCAGGCCCTGAAAGCCGATATGTCCGGCCGCCGGTGGACCGGCGCCGGCCTGGACGCACGACAGGCGCCTCCCCGTGCGGGGAGACGCCTGTCCTCGGTCACGTCCGGTCAGACGTTGGCGTTCTTCGGGTCGCCGTGGCAACGCTTGTACTTCTTGCCGGAGCCGCAGGGGCACGGCGCGTTGCGCTCGACGTTGCCGTACGCGGCGCGGTCGGCGGAGGTGGTGCGGACACGGGTCTGCTCCACCTCGCCGCTCTCACCAGGCGCGGTGTAGATCATCTCGGAGGGACGCTGCGGACGGCGCAGCGCCTTGGCGATGATGGCCTCGGTCTCGCTGACCGGCGCGGACACGGCGTCCTGCGGCGTCTCGTCCTGGACGATCGGGTCGTCCTGCACCTGGATCTCCAGGTTGAACAGGTAACCGACCGACTCCTCCTTGACGCCGTCGAGCATCGCGGTGAACATGTCGAAACCCTCGCGCTGGTACTCGATCAGCGGATCGCGCTGCGCGTAGGCCCGCAGGGAGATGCCTTCCTGCAGGTAGTCCATCTCGTACAGGTGCTCGCGCCACTTGCGGTCGATCACCGTGAGGATGACCTGCCGTTCGAAGACACGCATGGCCGCCGCGCCGTACTGCTCCTCGCGCCGGTCGTACGCGGCGAGCGCGTCGGCGGTGACCCGGTCGATGATGGCCTGCGCGGTCAGCGCGTCACGCTCGCCGCCGGCCTCGCTCTCGATGAGCTCGTCGACGGTGATCGAGATCGGGTAGAGCTGCTGGAACGCCTTCCACAGCTTGTCGAGCTCCCACTCCTCGGCGAAGCCCTCGGTCGTGGCGGCCCTGACGTACTCCTCGACGACCTCGCCGATGAAGCCGCGCACCTGCTCGTGCAGGTCCGCGCCTTCCATGACCCGGTGCCGCTCGGCGTAGATCACCTTGCGCTGGCGGTTCATGACCTCGTCGTACTTGAGGACGTTCTTGCGGATCTCGAAGTTCTGCTGCTCGACCTGGTGCTGCGCCGACGCGATGGCCTTGGAGACGATGCCGGACTCGATCGGCACGTCCTCGGGGATGTTCAGCCGCGTCATGATCATCTCGACCCTGGCGGAGTTGAACAGCCGCATGAGGTCGTCCTCGAGCGACAGGTAGAACCGGGACTCACCCGGGTCACCCTGGCGGCCGGACCGGCCGCGGAGCTGGTTGTCGATGCGCCGCGACTCGTGACGCTCGGTGCCGAGGACGTACAGGCCGCCGAGCTCGGTGACCTCGTCGTGCTCGGCCTTCACGGCCTCCTTGGCCTTCTCCAGCGCCTCGGGCCACGCCTTCTCGTACTCTTCGGGGGTCTCCGACGGCGACAGGCCGCGCTGCTGCAGCTCGACGTCCGCACGGAACTCGGGGTTGCCGCCGAGCATGATGTCGGTGCCGCGGCCCGCCATGTTGGTCGCCACGGTCACGGCCTGCTTGCGGCCGGCCTCGGCGATGATCGCCGCCTCACGCGCGTGGTTCTTGGCGTTCAGCACCTCATGGGCCACGCCGAGACGCTTCAGCATCTTGGAGAGCTTCTCGGACTTCTCCACCGAGGTGGTGCCGACGAGGACCGGCTGGCCCTTCTCGTACCGCTCCTTGATGTCGGTCACGCAGGCGGTGAACTTGGCGTCCTCGCTCTTGTACACCACGTCGGCCTGGTCGCGGCGGATCATCGGCCGGTTGGTCGGGATGGGGATGACCCCGAGCTTGTACGTCTGGTGGAACTCGTTGGCCTCGGTGACGGCCGTGCCGGTCATGCCGGCGAGCTTGGTGTAGAGCCGGAAATAGTTCTGCAGGGTGACCGTGGCGAGGGTCTGGTTCTCGTCCTTGATCTTGACGGCTTCCTTGGCCTCGATGGCCTGGTGCATGCCCTCGTTGTAGCGGCGGCCGTGCAGGACGCGTCCGGTGAACTCGTCGACGATGAGGACCTCGCCGTCGACGACGATGTAGTCCTTGTCCTTGCGGTACAGCTCCTTGGCCTTGATGGCGTTGTTGAGGAAGCCGACCAGGTGGGTGTGCTCGGGCTTGTAGAGGTTGTCGATGCCGAGCCAGTCCTCGACCTTCTCGACACCGGCCTCCAGGACGCCGACGGTGCGCTTCTTCTCGTCGACGATGTAGTCGCCGGTGCTGTCCTCGCCGTCCTTGCCCTCGACGCCGCGGCGGAGCCTCGGCACGATCTTGGCGAACTCCTGGTACCACTTGCCGGACTGCTCGCCGGGACCGGAGATGATCAGCGGGGTGCGGGCCTCGTCGATGAGGATCGAGTCGACCTCGTCGACGATGCCGAAGTTGTGGCCGCGCTGTACGCACTCCTCCAGCGTCCAGGCCATGTTGTCGCGCAAGTAGTCGAAGCCGAACTCGTTGTTCGTGCCGTAGGTGATGTCCGCGTTGTACTGCTTGCGGCGCTCGTCCGGCGGCATATTGGCCAGGATCACGCCGACTTCCAGCCCGAGGAAGCGGTGGACGCGGCCCATGGTCTCGGCGTCACGCTTGGCGAGGTAGTCGTTCACCGTGATGACGTGGACGCCTTTGCCGGAAATGGCGTTGAGATACGCCGGCAGCGTACAGGTCAGGGTCTTGCCCTCACCGGTGCGCATCTCGGCGATGTTGCCGAGGTGGAGGGCCGCGCCACCCATGATCTGCACGTCGAAGTGGCGCTGACCGAGCACACGGCGGGCGGCCTCGCGCACCGTCGCGAACGCCTCGGGGAGCAGGTCGTCCAGGGACTCCCCGTCGGCGTGGCGCTGCTTGAACTCGGCGGTGAGCGCGCGGAGCTCGGCGTCGGAGAGGCTGGTGAAGTCGGACTCGATCGAGTTGACCTGCTCGGCGATCCGCTTCAGCTTACGCAGGACCTTGCCCTCGCCGGCGCGAAGAATTCTGTCGAGAATGGCTGGCACTTTTCGTAAAGCTCCTCGCAGCTATGCACCTCGGCCCGACGGCCGGGACAATGAGGACGAGACATGGTTCCTGCTAGCCATGGTAGGCGGTTTCACCACCCCGCACAGCCACCGTCAATCACGCTGTCCGGACCGTGTGGCGCGACCCGTCGTGGCTGAACGGCGGGTACAGGGGCATTACGGACGGGTACGGCCGCGCCGACCGGCGGGGACGTTGGATATCGTGCGACGGTGAAGGGGCGCGAACCTTTCGCCCCGGCGTGCCGCCGACCGGCACCGCCGTATGAACGCGGACAAGGAGTCAAGCATGGCCGACAGCGCACCGGCGCAGCAGGCACACAGCGGTCAGTCCCACGCGGGCCGGCCCACCTCGTGGCTCGCCGTCACCGTGATCCTCCTCGGCTTCACCATCGGCGGTGTGGCGCTGACCATCGGCCCCAACTGGTTCCTGTTCTGGGTCGGCGTCGGCGTGACCGCGATCGGCGGCGTCCTCGCTCTGATCTTCGACATCTTCTCCGACGTGATCGAGGACGCGCCGCGCGACATCGCCGTACAGGAACACCACTCCCCGTTCGAGCGCGGCACACACTGACCGGTCCTCTCACCGGCGGCCCCTTGCACCGCACAGCCGGCCGCCGTTCCACCGGCCCCGGCTTCCGGCACGGCCGGCCGCCGCTCCGACCGGTCCCGCCTCCCGGCGTTTTCGTCGGTGGCGGGTCCTAGCATCGGGTCATGCCGACCGTCCTCCCCGCTTCCGTGATCGAGCTGACCGCCGACGAGGCCCGCCGCGCCATCCTGCGTGCTCAGGGGTTCCTCGGCGCCGACTCCCGCCGGGGTGGGGTGGCCGCGATGCTGCGGCGGCTCGCCGCCGTCCAGCTCGACACCATCTCGGTGCTCGCACGCTCGCACGAGCTGATCCCCTACGCGCGGCTCGGCGCGGTCGGCAGGCCCGCGGTCGAGCGGGCCTACTGGCACGAGCCCGCCGCCGCCTTCGAGTACTGGTGCCACGCCGCCTGTGTGCTGCCGATCGAGCACTGGCCGCTCTACTCCTTCCGCCGCCGCGCCTTCCGCGAGCGGCGCTACCGCTGGCACGAGGTGCCGCCGTCCGTCGACAAGGTGCTCGACCGCGTCAGGAACGAAGGCCCGGTGACCACCACCGACCTCGGCGGCGCCAAGAACGGCGGGCCCTGGTGGGACTGGTCCGACGTCAAGATCTCGGTGGAGTTCCTGCTGGACATCGGCGAGGTGGTCTGCACCCGCCGGGTCGGCTGGCGGCGGGTGTACGAGGCGGCCGAGCGCGCCGTCCCCGCCGCACTACTCGCCGAGGACCTCACCGACGCCGAGTGCGTCACCCGGCTCACCGGCATCGCAGGCGCCGCGCTCGGCGTGGCGACCCGGGCCGACCTGGTCGACTTCGTGCGGGTGCGCGGGCCGCACGCCGCTCTGCTCGACGAGGCCCTGGTTTCAGGCGCGGCGGGTCTCGTGCCGGTCACCGTGGCCGGCTGGCCCGCGGCCCGCGGCAAAGGAGCGGGCCCGGCCAACGCCTGGGCCGACCCCGAGGCGCTGGCGTCCCTGCCGCGCGGCAGGCACCGCACCACGCCGCTGTCGCCGTTCGACTCCCTGGTCTGGGACCGCGCGCGCACCGAGCGCGTCTTCGGCTTCACCCACCGCCTTGAGGCGTACGTCCCCAAGGACAAGCGCATCCACGGCTACTTCACCATGCCGGTCCTGGCCGGCGGCCGGCTCATCGGCCGGGTCGACCCCGCGCGCGGCGGCACCACTTTGGTGGCCCGCACCGTCGGCTTCGAACCCGGCTCCGGCACGCGCGCCGCCGAGGCCATGGCTCTCGCGCTGTGGGAGGCCGCGACGTGGGTCGGCTGCGACGACGTGCGGGTCGAGCGACTGTCCACCCCGGAGCTCGCTCCGGCCCTGGCCGCCGCTCTGCGGCAGAGCGGCGGCACGGCCGGCAGCGTCAGGTGATCTCCAGGAGGCGCTCGCGCACCGCGTAGACGACGGCCTCCATGCGGGAGTGCAGCTGGAGCTTCTCCAGGATGTTGCGCACGTGGTTCTTCACGGTGTTCTCGGAGATGAACAGCTGCTTGGCGATCTCGCGGTTGTTCATGCCCTTGGCCACCAGGCGCAGGACCTCCATCTCGCGCTCGGTCAGCCGCGGCACGGGGAGCTGCGGGGGCCGTTCGGCCTCCTTGCGGCTCATGTTGGCGAACTCGCTGATCAGCTTGGCCGCCATGGCCGGGTTGATCAGCGACTGGCCCTCGTGCACACCGCGCACGGCGTCGGGGACCTCGTCGATCTGGACGTCCTTCAGCAGGTAGCCGGTGGCCCCCGCCTTGATCGCCTCGAAGAGGTCTTCCTCCTCGTCGCTCACGGTCAGCATGATGACGCGCGAACTCGGCATCGACGCCTTGATCGCCCTGGTGGCCTCGATGCCGCTCTGCCGCGGCATGCGCACGTCCATCAGCACCACGTCGGGCATGAGGCGGTCCGCGAGCTCGACCGCCTCCTGCCCGTCGCCGGCCTCACCGACCACCTCGATGTCCGGCTCCGCGGTCAGCGCGAGATCCAGGCTCCGCCGGATCAACGCGTGATCGTCCACGATCAGCACGCGGATCGGCTCGTCACGCCCGGAACGGCCGCCCGTTTCGTCGGTCTGCGTCACGCCTCCTCCTCGTGGGGAACCGGTCGCGCCGGGGGATCGGTCCCTGCCGCGCGACGCTCCCGCGCCGTCGGAACCACCATCCTTACACGGGTTCCGAGGCTACGGGGATGGTCGAGAGGATCATCGAACGTGACGGTTATGGTTCGTCCAGCCGCAGCACGCCGTAGGCGTAACCGACGCGGCGGTACACGACGCTCGGATGGCCGCTCTCCTTGTCACGGAAGAGGTAGAAGTCGTGACCGACGAGTTCCATCTCCAGCAGCGCCTGGTCGATGGTCATCGGGTCGGCCTTGTGGAACTTCTCGCGCACGACGAGCGGCCCGTCGCCGTCCATCTCGATCGGCACGATCGGCTCAGCCGGCTCGTCGGAGGAACGCCGCCGCTCCTCCTCCGGCTCGGCGAAGCGGTCGGTCTCCGCGGGGATCGGCTCCGGCAGCGGTGTGTAGGAATCGCCAAGGACGGAGGTCAGCTCGGCCACCGAGGGGGGGCAGTGGTTGCCGTGATGGACCTTGCGCCGGTCGGCGATCCGCCGGAGTCGGCCCTCCAGCTTGCCTAGCGCTATGTCGAGCGCCGCGAACCGATCGTCGGCCGAGGCCTCGGCACGGATGGCCGGTCCCTTCGAGTGGATCGTCAGCTCGACCCGCTCTCGCTCGTCCTGTGCTCGCACGTTCGCCTGCTTGGACACCTCCACATCCACTCGGATGAGTTTGCTGTCCAGTCGCTCGATCCTGGCCAGTTTCGTCGTCACGTGATCACGGAACCGGTCACTCACACTGGTGTGCCGTCCCTTGACGATGATGTCCACTCAGAGGCCCCCCTTCGTTTCGACTGCAAAGGAGAGCACCCGTCCGGCCGACCTGGTCTTCGTCCCCACATCCGCCTGCTGAGGGGTTCGCGGCTCCATGCCACTACTGCCCTTCTCTTCTGACGAGGGACATCTGGTCCCTGCGGGAAGGCAGGACTTACCTCTAAGCCGCACCGTGATCGGTCGACGAAGAGTCGCCTTACGTGGGCCGTTTCGCCTGCGGCTGGCATCGGCTAGCCGTGCTGGTCCCCCAGAGGGGATCGGCCCGGCGCAACCACGGACCCGAACGGGTGCCATGCTCAGACGCTAGTCGCTACCGGCCCGAATGTCAGCCCGCCCCCGACCGCAAACACCACCCTCCGTAACCACCGCACCCCCCACTCCCCCTGACTCCCCACCCCCTCACCACCCCCGTACGACCCCCACCCCCTCACTCCCCCTGCAAGCAAGGCCATCTACCACTCCCGCCACCAACCTGTCCCCCCACCGCCACTCCCCCGACCCCACCAACCACTACTTTTCGTAACCTCCAGGATTTCTATCCACCTTTTTTCCCGGGCGTGTCGCCAACCCGTGACCTCCCCGATCCCCAACCTCCACCTCCAACCACCCGCCGCCAGCCGCTGGACGAAGACCAGCGCCGTGGAGGAGGACCAGCGCCGTGGACGAAGACCAGCGCCGTGGACGAAGACCAGCGCCGTGGACGAAGACCAGCGCCGTGGACGAAGACCAGCCCGGAGAAGGGAGACCGGTGCGGTGGATCGGAGACCGGCGCGACGGATAGAGACCAGCACGGCGGATAGAGACCAGCACGGCGGATCGAGATCTCCGCGTGGAGAGACTTCGGACCGGCTCGTCGGCGTACTTGAGGCCGAGCTGGACATGGCGGCAAGACCGCGAAAGACAGGGCCCGTTTGCCGGGAGGTTGGAGTAGACCGCGCCACAGGCAGCTCACCGACATAAGCGCGCCGCACAGGACTTGCTCCGCCTCGGAGTCGATTGAAGCGGCGCCGACGCGGCGGGACGTCGTACGGCGGATCCGGCGCCGTCGTACGGCGCTCAGCCGGTCAGCGGCGGAGGCGCGGAGTGGCGGTGAGGGTGATCGCCAGGGGGACGGGGATGCCGGTGCGGCGTAGGGTGGTGGCGGCTTCGGTGAGGGTGGTGCCGGTGGTCACGATGTCGTCGACGAGGACGGCCGTGACGGGAGGCCGGGTGGGCCGGCGGCGGCGTACGGCGAAAGCGTTCGAGAGGTTGGCGGCGCGCTCGGTGGCGGTGAGGCCGGCCTGGTCGCGGACGCGGCGGTGGTGCCGGAGCGCGGGAGTGCAGGATGCCGGGAGGCCGAGGGTGCGGAGTCGCGCGGCCGTGGCCGCGGCGAGGCGGGCCACGGGATCGTGGCCACGCCGTCGCACCGCCGACCGCGCGCTCGGCACAGGAACCAGCGTCAGCGGGCCGGTAGGTAACGCCGGGACAGAGAGCAGCACCGTGGCCAGAACGTCGGCCAGCGGCCGGATCAGGGCCGTGCGGCCACGTTCCTTGTAGGCGAGGACCAGTCCGCGTGCGGCTCCGCGGTAGGGAGCCGCCGACCAGCACTCCGGCATGCCACGTGGCGCGGGGACGGGTGGACGCGGCGCGGGGTCGGCGTGCAGTTCCTCGGCACAGACGGAACACACCACCGCACCTGGCAGCGCACACCCGGCACAGCTCTGCGGCAGAACCAGATCGAGAAAGGCGGACAACACCCCTCCACCATGCCGACCCGCACCGACGAAACCACCTCCACCCGACCCCACTGTCCACACTCGGCCACAAACGTCAGCCGGTACCCGTCCCAGCCACGCCGACCGCCGTACGACGGCGCCGGATTCGCCGTACACCATCCGATCGCGTCGGCGCCGTTCCAAACGACACCACCGTACAGAACAGATCATGCACGGCGGGGTCACGTGGACTCCGATCGGCACACGACCGGCCTGCACCGACTCCGAGTGCGACCCCCGCCACGCAGAAACCCGGCAAGCCATACCAACAGGGGCAACAGACCATACGCGGCCGAGACATGCCGACTCCGTCGGCAACCTGACCCGGACCGGCCGGCCGCCGTACGACGGCGCCGGATTCGCCGTGCACCACCCCACCGCCTCGGCGTCGCCCCGTCCACACCACCGGACGGAACACACCGTGCACAGCCACGCCGGCCACCGTACGAAGGCGCCGGATTCACCGTACGACGTCCCACCGCGTCGGCGCCGACTCCCCTCCGGAGGGAGCGGTCCGGACGAGGTCGAGTCGTTCGGCTCCGGTCGACTTGAAGGGGATCAATCGAGCGGGTAGACCGGAGAGCCGACACCGAAAGGAAGCAGCCCGCACACAGTCGAGTCGTTCGACTCCAATCGACCTACAAGGGGCCAACCGAGAAGGCAGACCGAAGAGCCGACCCCGAAAGGAAGCAGCCCGCACACAGCCGAGTCGTTCGGCTTCGGTCGGGTTACTGGGTCAGCCGAGAGGGGAGACCGGGGGCCGACAGCGGAAGAGAGCTGCTCGGACACAGCCGAGTCGTTCGGCTTCGGTCGAGTTACAGGGGGTCAGCCGAGAGGGGAGACCGGGGGCCGACAGCGGAAGAGAGCTGCTCGGACACAGCCGAGTCGTTCGGCTTCGGTCGAGTTACAGGGGGTCAGCCGAGAGGGGAGACCGGGGGCCGACAGCGGAAGAGAGCTGCTCGGACACAGCCGAGTCGTTCGGCTTCGGTCGAGTTACAGGGGGTCAGCCGAGAGGGGAGACCGGGGGCCGACAGCGGAAGAGAGCTGCTCGGACACAGCCGAGTCGTTCGGCTTCGGTCGAGTTACAGGGGGTCAGCCGAGAGGGGAGACCGGGGGCCGACAGCGGAAGAGAGCTGCTCGGACACAGCCGAGTCGTTCGGCTTCGGTCGAGTTACAGGGGGTCAGCCGAGGGGGTAGACCGGGGGGCCGGCGCCGGATTCGACGAGGGTGGTCCACTGTTTCTTTTGGGGGTCCCAGGCGACTATGCCGCCGTTGGCGCGGGCGGCGAGGACGGGGAGGGGGTCGGGGGCGGCGGTTATGGACTCTATGCTGCTGGCGGCTTTGGCGGTGTCGGCTCGGATGCCTTGGGTTACGGACCAGGGGGTGAGTTCGCGTTCTGATTTGGTCTTGGTGAGGACCAGGAGGGTGCTGGCGTCGCGCCACGCTATGGCGCTGATCTCTTGAGCGTCTTCGGCGGGGACGAGGACGCGGAGGTTCTGGACGGCCAGTTTGGCGCGGTCGATGGTGCCGACCATTACGCGTTGGCCGTTGCCGTCGTCGGAGATGACGGCGACTCTGGCGCCGTCGCGTGCCACGCGGAAGGCGGTGACGTCGGTGGCGGCCAGTTGGGGTGCGCTGAACTGGGTGGGGGGGCCGGAGGGGCCGCCGGAGCGGAAGACCTTGGAGGTGCCGTCGTCCTTGGTCACGGACCAGACGAAGCCGTAGCGGTCCCATGAGGGGGCGGTGGGCTTGGCGCCGGGGATCCAGCGTTGCCACTGGCTGCCGGGAGTGGTGCCGCTCACCCAGACGCCGCCGCCTTGCGCCAGCGCGGCGATCTTGGTGGAGCGTTCGTAGGAGACGGCCAGGTCGGTGAAGCGGCGGTTCTGCGCCTCGCCGGGGTCCACCAGGACGGGGTTGTCGCGGTCCTTGTCGATCAGGTGGAGTTTGCCCTGTTGCAGGTAGTACGCCTGGGCCTCGCCGGACAGGACGTCGGGGGCGAAGCGTTCGTAGTCACGCGGGTCGATGACGAACGTGCCGCCGGGGAAGGTCTCGCCGTTGACGCGCACCTCGATGCGCCGCGACTCGGTCATCGGCTTGAGCGTCCACGCGAGCTGCGCGGACAGCGCCTCGCGGTCGGCGGACTCGCGCACCGAGTCGACGATGCCGTAGGTGAAGTCCACGACCACCAGGTCGCCGTCCACCACCACGCTGTTGACGTCCACGTTGCTGCCGAACGCGGACCTGACGGCCCCGCGCAGCGGCCGGGTCGGGCCGTCGATGAGGCGGTGCACGAGCGACTTGGCGATGCTCTCGCTGGGGTTGATCGGGATGCGGACCTGGTCCACGACGAGACCTTCGGCGCCTTCGGCCGCGAAGTTCAGGTCGAACGGCCGGTAGGCCCGCTTGAAGTCGTCGTCGGACAGCAGCAGCCCGGACGGCGCGGACGAGATGCGCCACTGGCCCGCCACCTTGACCAGCATGAAGTCCAGGCTCCGCTCGGACGCGCCTTCGGTGTCGCTCGGCACGTAGTGACCGTCGCCGTCCATGCTGCCGAGCAGCGTGGTACGGAGCGTGACCCGCACCTGCTGCATGCCTTCCCGCAGCGGTTCGCTGGTCAGTGACCGCTGGTCGTAGATGGTGGTCGCGTCGAACGGGCTCCAGCCGCGTTGCGCCTCTCCGGTGAGGTACTTGCGCGCGACGGTGCGCACAGGGTCGTCGAAGCCGGCCGCCGCGGCGAGGAAACCTCCGACGATGTCCTGCGGCGAGCCGTTCGGCTTGGGATCGGCGGCGAGGATGCGCACGAACGGCTGGCTGAGGGGGTCGCCCTCGCTGGCCCCCCGGGCCTCGAAGATGTTGCCTCCCGCCGGCACCGTGGAGCAGGACGCGCAGGCCACGGCGGCCAGCAGCGCGACCAGGCAGCCGGCCAGCCGCCGGGTACGGGAGCGGAGGTCAGTCGCCATCGAAGTGCCTCTCGATCGCCGGGGACAGCACCGGCGTGGCGGCGCCGCGCCAGTGGCGGCGCATCTCGACCTCCGGCGGCACCAGCGGCAGCGGCGACCCGCGCAGCTCGGCCCCGGCCTGCCGCGGCAGGGAGAGCCGGAACTGCGACCCCTCCCCCGGCATGCCCCACGCCTGGAGCCACCCGCCGTGCAGCTGCGCGTCCTCGCGCGAGATGGCGAGCCCGAGCCCGGTGCCGCCGATGGTGCGGGCCCTCGACGGGTCGGCGCGCCAGAAGCGGTCGAACACCATGTTCTCCTCGCCGGGCTTCAGCCCGACCCCGTGGTCGCGTACGGCCACCGCCACCGAGTCGCGGTCGGCCCCGAGGGTGACCACGATGTCGCGGCCCTCGCCGTGTTCGATGGCGTTGAACAGCAGGTTGCGCAGGATGCGCTCCACCCGGCGGCTCTCCACCTCGGCCATGCACGGCTCGTTCGGCAGCCGCAGGTCGAGCCGGGTCGACTTGCGCTCGGCCAGCGGCTGGGAGTCGCCGACGGCGCGCAGCACGACGTCCCGCATGTCCACCGAGTCGACGTCCAGGGTCGCGGCCCCCGCGTCGTACCGGCTGATCTCGAGCAGGTCGGCGAGCATGGACTCGAAGCGTTCGAGCTGGGCCTGCATGAGCTCGGCCGACCGCGCGGCGGCGGGCTCGAAGTCCTCTCGCGCCTCGTACAGCAGGTCGGCGGCCATGCGGACGGTGGTGAGCGGGGTGCGCAGCTCGTGGGAGACGTCGGAGACGAACTGCCGCTGGACGTGCGACAGCTCCTCAAGCTGGTGGATCTTGAGCGCGAGGTTGGACGCCATCTCGTTGAACGACACCGCGAGCCGCGCGAGGTCGTCCTCGCCGCGGATCCGCAGCCGTTCCTCCAGGCGGCCGGCGGCGAGGCGTTCGGCGGCCTGCCGGGTGAGCCGTACCGGTGTGACGACCTGCCGGGTCACCAGGAACGCGACGGCGGCGAGCAGCAGCACCAGGGCCGCGCCGACCACGACGAGCCACTGCTGCACCAGCGACAAGGTGTGCACGTCGTCCTCGAGCGGGAAGAAGTGGTAGACCTCGTAGTCGCCGTACAGCGTGGGGACCAGCGCTCCGATGGCGAGCGCCGGCACGGGCCTGTCGTCACCGGCGTAGTACAGCGAGGTGTACATGGCCTGCGGCACGTCCTTGACCTGCCGCACCTTGTCGCGCAGCTTCGCCGTCACGCTGCGCGGGTCGACGGCCCCGGTGCCGCGGTCCTCCCCCACCCGGTCGGCGTTGAGGATCACCACGCTGTACCGCGACTCGGCCCGCCGCGCGAGCGCGTCGGCGGCCTGGTCGACGGCGCTGTCCATCTGGACGTCGCCGTCGCCGTCCGGCGCCGAGGCGGACTGCCGGTTCGGCGTCACGGCGGGCTGGGTGAGGTAGCTCGCGACGGTCGTCACGTTGGCCTGCGCCTCGGACGTGGCGGAGTTGATGCGTCCGCGCAGCACCGCCGTGTCGATCATCTGCATGAGGAAGAACCCGAGGACCGCGACCACGGTCATCGAGATCACCAAGGTGCTCGTGACCACGCGGAGCTGGAGGGAGCGCCGCCAGACGCGGCGCACCTTCCCCGCCGTGCGGCGGGCCCGCCTGCGCGCCCCGCGCACGATCTGGCGCGGCGTGCGCCGCGTCTTCTTCTTCGGTTTGGGGCGCGCCGGGCCGCGCGCGGAGGTGAGGGAGGACATCGGGACGTCCAGGCGTGGCCGGCGCGCGGCTTACGCCGGGCCCGCCTTGTAGCCCACGCCGCGCACGGTCACCACGATCTCGGGGTGCTCGGGGTCCTTCTCGATCTTGGCGCGCAGCCGCTGGACGTGGACGTTCACCAGGCGCGTGTCGGCCGCGTGGCGGTAGCCCCAGACCTGCTCCAGCAGCACCTCGCGGGTGAAGACCTGGCGCGGCTTGCGCGCGAGCGCCACCAGCAGGTCGAACTCCAGCGGGGTGAGGTTCACCGTCTCCTCGCCGCGCTTCACCGAGTGGCCGGCGACGTCGATGGTGATGTCGCCGATCTGCAGCACCTCGGGGGTCGGCTCGTCGGTGCGGCGCAGCCGGGCCCGCACCCGCGCGACGAGCTCCTTGGGCTTGAACGGCTTGACGATGTAGTCGTCGGCGCCGGACTCCAGGCCGAGCACCACGTCGATGGTGTCGCTCTTGGCGGTGAGCATCACGATCGGCACGCCGGACTCGGCCCGGATGCGACGGCACACGTCGATGCCGTCCGCTCCCGGCAGCATCAGGTCCAGCAGGACAAGATCAGGACGGGTGTCACGGAACGCGTCCAGCGCCTTGTCTCCATCGGATACGAACGACGGCTCGAAGCCCTCGCCCCGAAGGACAATGCCGAGCATCTCGGCGAGAGCCGCGTCGTCGTCGACGACCAGCACGCGTCCTTTCATAGCCCCTCATTCGTTATGCACATCTGTGTGGGAGTTCGAGGCGATTGCCGCACGACCGTCCGAAGGCTACCCGCCGGTCCTGGCCGGGTGATAAACGACCGAACATTCGCTTCGTCGAAAGCCGAATTTTAGGCGCAGCTTACGGATCTAGCCAATGATCTGGCCTGTCGGAACCACGACATGGCATGGCGCGGCCACACACCGTACGTTCCCCAGTGTGCGCCATGAGATGCGGTTCCGGTCAACCGGTGACCCCATCCCTCGCCCGGCCGCCCCAGGCAGCGGTGCGACATGCCAGGATTGGGATATGTCAGACGGTCACGGCACCCCGTCCAGCACACCCCCGGGGTGGTCGCAGAATCAGCCTCCGCCTTACGGCGCGCCGGGGCAGCAGCCGTGGACCGCTCCCGGCGACCCCAAGGACGCCGCGCCGGGGGCCGTTCCCCAAGGCCAGCCGCCGCCACCCGGCCACGCGCCGCCGCCGGGAGGCTTCTCGCCGCCAGGCGGGTACGGCGCTCCGGGGTACGGCCCGCCGCCGGGATACGGGCCGGGGTACGGCCACCGGCCGCCGCAGCCCGCGCTGCGGCCCGGCATCATCCCCCTTCGGCCGCTCGGCCTCGGTGACATCCTCGACGGCACCATCAAGCTGATCAGGTCCAACCCCAAGGCCACGCTCGGCCTGTCGGCCGTCGCGGCGGCGATCGGCACGCTGCCGGTGGCCATAGGCCAGGCGATCTACTACAGGTCGGTCGGCGACCTGCTGACCGGCGCTCCGGCGCGGTCCGACGCCGACGTGCCGTTGGGTGGGCTCGCCAGCCAGCTCGGCGGGTCGATCCTGTCGCTGGTCGTGCAGTTCTTCCTGGTGACCGTCCTCACCGGCATGCTGACCCGGGTGCTCGGCCGCGCCGTGTTCGGCGGCCGGATCACCGTCGGCGAGGCCTGGCGGCTCACCCGGTCCCGCATCGGCCCCCTGATCGGCCTCGCGCTGCTCACCGCGCTCATCGTGGCCGCGCCGCTGCTCCTCATCGCGGCGCTCGTCGCCGCGGTGCTCGCGGCCGGTTCCGGTGGCGCGGCGGTCGCGCTCGTGACGGTGGTGTTCGGGCTGATCTACATCGGCTACGCGCTGTTCATGACGGCCCACCTGTCGCTCGCCGCACCCGCGGTGGTGCTGGAGGGCCGCGGGGTGACGGCCGCGATCCGCAGGTCGTGGGGCCTGGTGCGGGGCTCGTTCTGGCGGGTGCTCGGCATCCTGCTGCTCACCTGGATCCTCACCGCGCTGCTCGGGGCCGTGCTGTCGGTGCCGATGGAGCTGGCCGTCGTGCTGGTGTCGGTGGCCGGACGCGGCGCGTTGTGGGCCACCGTGCTGATCACGATCCTTCTCACGGTCAGCGGCGTGCTCAGCGCGATGATCACCTATCCGATCCAGGCCGGGGTCAACGGCCTGCTGTACACCGACAGGCGGATGCGCGCCGAGGCGTTCGACCTGGTGCTCCAGACCGCGGCCGTCGAGCAGCACCGCCAGGGCTGGGTGCCGTCCTCGGCCGACGAGCTGTGGCACCCCTCGCACGCCGCCGGTCCGTCCGGCCCCACGCACGCCGGAGCGCCGTGATCGTCGCGACCGCCGTCGCGGCGGCCTTCGACGACATCGGACGCGAGGACGCGCGGCGCCGTGCCGTCGAGGAGCTGATCAAGCCGGAGTACCAGCAGGAGTCGCTGCTGGAGCGGGTCATCCGGCTGATCCGCGAGTTCTTCGACCAGTTGCTCGGCAACGCGCCAGGCGGGGTGCCGGGTGGAGTGATCGCGCTCGTCATCGTCGTCGTCATCGTGGGGTCGCTGATCGCGCTCGTCGCCTGGCAGGGACGCAGGGCCACCCGTGGCCGGCGGGCCGGCGAGGCGCTGCTCGGCGCCGTGGAGCGCACCGCCGACGAGCACAGGGCCGAGGCCGAGCGTCTCGCCGCCGAGTCGCGGTGGGCCGAGGCCATCAGGGAACGGCTGCGCGCCGTCGCACGCGACCTGGAGCACCGGGCCATCGTCACCCCGCAGCCCGGCCGCACCGCCGACGAGCTCGCCGAGGCCGCGGGACGTGAGCTTCCCGCGCACGCGGCACGCCTGGCGTCCGCGGTCCGCCTGTTCGACGAGGTCACCTACGGCGCCGCTCCCGGCACCGCCGAGGGCTACCAGGAGATGACCGCGCTGGACGAGACCCTCCGCACCGCCAGGCCGGCCCTGACCGTCACGTCACCGTCCCGTGGAGGTGCCCGGTGACCGTCGCGCCGCCGCGTGCGGCCGCGGCGTCGGTGTCCACCTCGCCGACCGCGCGGAGCGTGTGGCGCGGCGGCCGTGGCATCGTGGTCGTCGGCGCGCTGATCCTGGTGGTGTCGGTGGTGACGGTGCTGTTCACCGGCACCTCGACCGAAGGCAGGCCGCTCGATCCGGCGGACACCACGCTGGACGGCGGCAAGGCGCTGGCCGAGATCCTGCGGCGCCAGGGGGTGCGGGTCGAGCGGGTCACGTCGGTCGACGAGGCCGTACGGCTGGACGCGCCTGACCGGCTGCTGCTGATCTCGGCGGTGCCGCAGATCTTCGATCCTCCCGCCGCGCGAGCGCTCGCCGCCACCCGGGCCGACCGGCTCATCGTCGGCGCGGTCCCCAGCATGGAGGAGTTCGGCGCCGGCATCACCGTGAAGGACCGGACCGCGGTCGTCTCCCGGCAGCCGCGCTGCGACCTTCCCGCCGCCGCCATGGCAGGCAGCGCCTACATCGGCGGCGCGACGTTCAGCGTGCCACGCGGCGCCGTCACCTGCTACCCGACCGGCGACCTCGGGCCGAGCCTGGCCCGCGTCACCGGCGGGGGCCGCACGGTGACGGCGGTCGGCGACGGCGCGTTCATGAGCAACCAGCGGCTCGCCGAGGACGGCAACGCCGCGCTCGCCGTCAACCTCGCGGGGACGCGGCCGGTGCTGATCTGGCTGGTGCCGCCGGACGAGACGGCCGCCGGTCCGGGCTCCGGCGGCGCGACCCTGACCGACCTGCTGCCACGCGGCATACCCTGGGCCGTGCTGCAGCTCATCGTGGCCGTGGTGCTCGTCGCGCTGTGGCGCGCACGGCGCCTCGGCCCCGTGGTGGTGGAACGGCTGCCGGTCGTCGTCCGCGCCGCCGAGACCGTCGAGGGCAGGGGCCGCCTGTACCGCGCGCGCCGCGCGCGCGGCCAGGCCGCCGCCGCGCTGCGTGCCGCGAGCGCGAACCGGCTGACGCCGCGGCTCGGCCTGAACGCCGACGCCGGCCCCGAGCAGATCATCGCCGTCGCGGCCGCGCGCACCGGCCGTGAGCCCACCTGGGTCCGCGCCGTCATGTTCGGCCCGCCCCCCACCGACGACGCCGGGCTCGTGGCCCTGGCGGGTCACCTGGACACCTTGGAAAGGCAGGTACGAGAGCCGTGACCACACCTCCGCCGGGAGCACCCCAGAGCGGACCCGCCGACCCGGCCCGTCCCCCGGCTCCGACCGGGCCCACCGATCCCTCCGGCCCGGCGGGACCCGCGCCTGACCCCGCGCACGGCCCGCCTTCGGCACCGGCTCAACCCGCGCACGGCCCTATGGACAGGACCGTCGACTTCGGCGCGTCGGCCGCCGCCGTGGGGGCCAGGGAGGCGCTCGGCGCGCTGCGCGCCGAGGTGGCCAAGGCCGTGGTGGGCCAGGACGCCGTGGTCACCGGGCTGGTGATCGCGCTGCTGTGCCAGGGCCACGTGCTGCTCGAAGGCGTCCCCGGTGTCGCCAAGACGCTGCTGGTGCGCACGCTGGCCTCCACTTTGGCGCTGGACTTCAAGCGCGTGCAGTTCACGCCGGACCTGATGCCGGGTGACGTCACCGGGTCGCTGGTGTACGACGCGCGCACGGCGGAGTTCGCGTTCCGCGAGGGGCCGGTGTTCACCAACCTGCTGCTCGCCGACGAGATCAACCGCACGCCGCCGAAGACGCAGGCCGCGCTGCTGGAGGCGATGGAGGAGCGCCAGGTCAGCGTGGAGGGCTCCGCACGTGAGCTGCCGGACCCGTTCGTGGTGGTGGCGACGCAGAACCCCATCGAGTACGAAGGCACCTACCAGCTCCCCGAGGCGCAGCTCGACCGGTTCCTGCTCAAGCTGACCGTGCCGCTGCCGCCGCGCGACCAGGAGATCGCCGTGCTGGAACGGCACGCGCTCGGCTTCGACCCCAAGGACCTGTCGCACGTCAAGCAGGTGGCGTCGGCCGCCGACCTCGCCGCGGCGCGCGCCGAGACCGGCCGGGTCCACGTGGCGTCCGAGGTGCTGGCGTACGTCGTCGACCTGGCGCGCGCGACCCGCATGTCGCCGTCCCTGCAGCTCGGCGTCTCCCCGCGCGGCGCCACCGCGCTGCTCGCCGCGGCCCGCGCCTGGGCCTGGCTGTCGGGCCGCTCGTACGTCACGCCGGACGACGTGAAGGCGCTGGCCAAGCCCGCGCTGCGGCACCGTGTGCAACTGCGGCCCGAGGCGGAGCTCGAAGGCGCCACCGCCGACGGCCTGCTGGACGGCGTGCTCGCCTCGGTCCCGGTCCCGCGCTGATGGCGCTCACCGGCCGTGCGGGCCTCATCGCCGCGATCGGCGCCGTCGTGGTGCTCGTCGCGCCTGAGCCCGGCTTCGCGTTGCTCGGCCTGCTCCTGCTGGTCGCCGCGCTGGTCACGGTCGATCTGACGTTCGCGGGAAGCGTGCGGCCGCTGCGGTTCCACCGGCAAGGCGAACGGCTGGTGCGGCTCGGCGGGGACGTCGCGGTGGAACTGGTCGTGGAGAACCCCGGCGCGCGGCGCGTGCGGGGGTCGCTGCGCGACGCCTGGCCGCCGTCGGCGGGGTCGGCTCCGCGGCGGCAGCGGCTGGACGTGCCGGCCGGTGAGCGGCGCAGGCTCGTCACGACGCTGACTCCGTCCCGGCGCGGGGACCGCGAGGCGGCGACGGTCACCGTGCGGTCGCTCGGCCCGCTCGGCATCGCCGCGCGGCAGGGCTCGCACCACGTGCCGTGGACGGTGCGTGTGCTGCCGCCGTTCCTGAGCCGCAAGCACCTGCCGGCCAAGCTGGCCCGGCTGCGCGAGCTCGAAGGTCAGCACCCGGCGCTCGTGCGGGGTCAGGGCACCGAGTTCGACTCGTTGCGTGAGTACGTCGTCGGTGACGACGTGCGTTCCATCGACTGGCGGGCCAGCGCTCGCCGCGCCGACGTCGTCGTGCGCACCTGGCGGCCCGAGCGGGACCGCCGCGTCCTCATCGTCCTCGACACCGGCCGTACCTCGGCCGGCCGCGTCGGCGTGTCCCCCTTCGCCGAGCGGGGCCGGGCCGCCTCGGGAGACGCCGGGTGGCCGCGCCTGGACTGGTCGATGGACGCGGCGCTGCTGCTGGCCGCGCTCGCGGGCCGGGCCGGCGACCGGGTCGACTTCCTGGCGTTCGACCGCGCCGTGCGGGCCTGGACGACCGGGGGTGCGCGGTCGGACTCGCTGTCGGTTCTGGTCAACGTGATGGCTCCGGTCGAGGCGGAGCTGGTGGAGTCCGACTCGGCCGGCATGGTCGCCGCCATCCTGGCCCGCGCGAAGCGGCGCTGCCTGGTGGTCCTGCTGACCGACCTGAACCCCACCGCCATGGACGAGGGCCTGCTCCAGGTGCTTCCCCAGCTCACCGCGCGCCATCTGGTGCTGGTCGCCGCCGTGGCCGACCCCCGCGTGGCCGAGATGGCCGCGGGCCGTGGCACCGCGGAACGCGTGTACGACGCCGCCGCCGCCGAACGCCTGCGTGGCGACCGCGCGCGACTCACCGCGCACCTGCGCCGGCACGGCTGCGAGGTGGTGGACGCCGTCCCCGACGACCTGGCCCCGGCACTCGCCGACGCCTACCTGGCCCTGAAGGCCGCGGGCCGGCTCTGACGAAGGACCTCCTCGGCGGTCACGGGCCGCACGATATATCACGCTTCGGGTGGGGCTTTACCACAAAACCTGGTCGCGATGCCTGGCAGGCTTTACGATCCAGTTCCGCACCAGTCGCGCCAGGGGGCAGGCGGAGCAATGCCGTTGCGTGAACGTTGGCCGTTGCTGATGGTGGCCATCGTCGCCGTACTGGTCGTCATCGGCGCGGTGGTGCTGCTCGTCGCACCGGATCCGGCCACCCGGGCCGCTGTGGAACCCGCCGGCCCCGGCGAAGGCACCCGGAGCGAGCCGAGGCGCGAACTGACCTTGGAGCCCGTCCCCTCCGGCACCATGCCGGCGGACCCGTTCACCAGCATGCCTCCCGGCACCCCGCCTCCTTCGGAATCCGTCCCCACCGCGCCACCCGCGGACGCACCCGAGCCGGTGGCGGCCCAGTACTTCGCCGCCTGGCAGGCCGGTGACTTCGCCGTCATGGCGTCACTCGTCGACAACCCTCCGGCCGACTTCGCCGACCGGCACCGCAGGTTCACCGCCGACCTGCGGGTCGCGTCGCTGTCGTTGAACCCGGGAGAGACCCGCAGAGTCGCCGACGACGCCGCCGAGACGTCCTTCCAGGGGGTGCGCGAGATCACCGGGCTCGGCCGGTGGCCGTTCGAATCGGTGCTGCGACTCGGGCTCAGGAACGGCGTGTGGAAGGTGCTGTGGGGCCCGGAGACCCTGCACCCCGCGCTGCGGGACGGCGGCGGCCTGCGCCTGGTCGAGAACAAGATGACCAGGCCCGCGACCCTGACCCGCGAAGGCGAGCCGTTCCCCGCCGACAGCCGAGCCGGCGACTACTTCGTCCTCGGCGGCGCATGGACCCAACTGTCCCTCGAGGAGGTGCCGTCCGGCAACGTGCTGCTGTCCACCCCCGAACCGGAAGGCGACGGCACCCGTACCACCGTCGCGCGGCGTGTGCAGTCCGCCGCCGCTCGCGCGCTGGACGGCGTGGGCCGGCCCGCCGCCGTCGTGGCGGTGGACGTCGCGAGCCGTGAGATACGCGCCGTCGCCGACACCCTCGGCGCCAAAGGCGCGTTCAACGGCCTGTACCCGCCGGGTTCGACGTTCAAGGTGGTCACCGCCGCCGCGTTGCTGCGGTCCGGGCTGACACCGCAGTCCCCCGTCCCCTGCCCCGCGTCGTACACCATCCCGAACGGCCGCGCGTTCACCGACTCCGACGGCACCGACCACGGCACCGTCAGCCTCTCCACGGCGTTCGCGCTGTCGTGCAACACGACGTTCGCCAGGCAGGCGTACGAGCGGCTGCGTGACGACCGGCTGCGTGCCGAGGCGGCCGACCGGTTCGGATTCCGGGAGAAACCCGGCCTCAGCTCGTGCCGCATCCAGCCGGCCGCCACCCCCGACGAACTCGGCGCCGACGCCATCGGCCAGAACTCGGTGCAGGCCAGCCCGCTGTGCATGGCCGAGGTGGCCGCCGCCGTGGCGAGCGGCGTGTGGCGGCAGGCCGTGGTGACCCCCGGCGCCGACCACGGGCCTTCGGTCCCGATGGACGACGGGGTGGCGGCGTCGCTGCGGTCCATGATGACCGCCGTCGTCACCGAAGGAACGGCCGCGCGTGCCGGGCTGCCGTCCGGCACGGCAGGGAAGACCGGCACCGCCGAGGTCGCCGGCGCACCGGCCCACGCGTGGTTCATCGGCTACCGCGACGGCCTGGCCTTCGCCGTCCTGGTCGACGGCGGCGGCTCAGGCGGCGGCACCGCCGCACCCATCGCCGCCAAGTTCCTCAAGGCGCTCTGACCCGCGAAGCCGGCGCACCCGCGTCGCGGCCGGCCTTCGGTCCGTTCCCCCACGCGCGCTAACTGGTCGGCACGACGTCCGGGGCACGCTCCAGGTCGCCGGACTCGCCGGCCTTCAGCGCGCGGCGGCCGAAGTACACGACGTATCCGAGGAACGCGGCCTCCGCCACCACGCCGATGCCGATCCGGGCCCACGTCGGCAGCGGCGACGGGGTGACCATGGCCTCGATCAGGCCGGACACCAGCAGCACGACCACCAGCCCGAGCGCGACACTCACCACGGCCCTGCCCTGCTCGGCCAGCGCCTCGCCGCGTCGGCGCGGCCCCGGGTCGATCGCCGTCCAGCCGAGACGCATGCCGACGGCTGCGGCGAGGAACACGGCGGTCAGCTCCAGCAGCCCGTGCGGGGTGATCAGGCCGAAGAAGATGTCGAGACGGTCCCGCGACGCCATCAGGCCACCGGACACGCCGACGTTCAGCGCGTTCTGCCACAGCACCCACGGGATCGGCAGCCCGAGCACCACCGACATCGCGATGACCTGCATGGACACCCACGCGTTGTTGATCCACACCTGGCCGGCGAACGCGGCGGCCGGATGCTCGGAGTAGTAGTCCGCGAAGTCGTGCTCCACGAGCTGCTTGATGGTCTCCGGGCTCGCGACGGCGTTCTGCACCTCGGGGTTGCGCGCGATCCAGATGCCGACGAGCAGCGACACCGCGAGGAACACCGCCGACGTCCCGACCCACCACCAGCGGGCCCGGTACGCCACCACAGGAAACGAGACCGTGAAGAACCTTCCGAACTCCCGCCAAGCCGGACTGTGCGCTCCCGTCACCGCCGAACGGGCCCGCGCGACCAGCGCCGACAACCGTCCCACCAGCAGCACGTCCGACCCCGAACGCACGATGGACAGATGCGTCGCCGCACGCTGGTACAGCTCCACCATCTCGTCCACCTCGGCGCCGCTCAGCGAACGCCGCCGCTTGACGAGGCTCTCCAGCCGATCCCACTCGGGCTTGTGCGCGTTCACGAACGCGTCGATGTCCACCCCTCAGAGCCTACTGGGGCCACCCCCACCCGACTTTCCCTCACACCCCGAACAACCCGTCGCACACCGCCTGCCGCCGAGGAACGCACCTCCGGCAGCCACCGGCTTTCCCTGGAAAGAGAAAAAGTGGGGGGTATGACCGGCGCGACCTCTCCCTCGCGCGTCGGCCATACCCATTCCCACGTCGCGGACCAATGCCCCAATGGCCCGCTGCGACCCTGACTGCCCCCGAACGCCTGACGTATGCACACAGCCGGCGAAAAATTCAGACCGGCGCCACAAACCCCCCGGAGCCTGCCACCGAGCCCGGCATCCTCCCTGGTGGAGGCAGAGGAACAGGCGACCCCACAGGAGGCGGCGGCCCCATCGACCCCGGCCCTCTTCCGGAGGCAGACGCCGGGAACCGGCCGTACGAAGACGGCGCGCCATACGGAGACGGCGCACCGTGCGGAGACAGCGCGCCATACGGAGACAGCGCACCGTGCGGAGACAGCGCACCATACGGAGACGGCGCACCGTGCGGAGACAGCGCACCGTGTGAGGTGAAGGGACCGTGGGCCATCCGGCGCGCGAGCCGGGCCTCGGTGCGCTGGCGACGCTCGGCGAGGACGGCGGCGAGATAGACGTACGGCGGCTCGTTCGGCGGAGGCGGCGGCGACACGTACGACGCGAACTCGGTCGCGATCCGCACCCCCATCTCATGCCGTACCGCCGGCGCGAGCTGATGCCACCGCGACAGATACTGCCGCGCCGCCGACGCGAGCCCCTCAGGCAACCGCGACAACTCCAGCGTCCGGGCCCAGGAAGCCATCCACGGCGGCATCTCAGGCGGCGGCGCCTGCCGAGGCCTCCGCTCCGAGATCACGATCGTCCCCGCGAACACATCCCCCAGCCGCTTTCCCTGCGCGGACACCAACGAGACGATCAACGCCGGCGCTCCCAGCAGGAACCAGAACTCCACCAACCCGGCAAGCCCCCGGAACAACGCCTGCCTGAACCGCTCCGGCCCTCCGTCGTCACTGACCACCCGAAGCCCGAACACGAGCTTCCCCACCGTCCGCCCCCGAGACAACGTCTCAGAGACCACTGGATACCCCACCAAGATCAACGCAGCCAGCAGAATCGCGACCGCCACCACCACCGCCTGCTCCGCCACGAACCCCAACTGCCCCCAGACCCACCCCACCGCATAGATCGCCACTCCCTGCAGAACCCCGTCGACAAGCAACGCCAAGGCCCGCGAAGGCAACTGCGCCACCCGCACCTCAAGAACAACCGCTTCCCCGGTCACGACATCAGCCACCCCCCCACCCTAATTCCGCACACCACCGTCCGGCAGCCGGCCGGTCAGGCCGGGTCGGGACGGGAGAAGCGGAGGCGGAGAGCCTCGGCGGCTTCACCCAGGCCCGTGGCTTCGTGGGGGAGCCAGCAGGCGGAGGCGTGGTCGCCGTCGCCGGTGACTCGGGACAAGGGGGGACGTTCCGCTGCGCAGACCGGCATGGTGTAGGGGCAGCGGAGGTGGAAGGGGCAACCCGAGGGGACGCTGGAGGTCGGCGGGGGATGACCCAGGGAGGATTCGAGGAGGGCTTTGGTGTACGGGTGGTGGGGGTTGTGGCGGATGGTGGCGGGGGCGGCGCGTTCCACGGGGAAACCGGCGTACATCATGATGATCTCGTCGGTCAGGCCGGTGGCGATCGCGAGGCTGCTGGTGGCGAGCAGGAGGGCTGTGCCGGATTCCTGTCGTAAGCGGTGGATCAGGTCGATGATGGCGGCACCGGCCGAGACGGGAAGACCCTCTGCGGGTTCCTCGGCGATCAGCAGCTCGGGACGGGGAGCGAAGGCCATCGCGATCATGATGCGCTGCCGGGTCTCCGGGGAGAGCCGGTGCGGGTACTGCTTCGCGCACCGTGCCGGGTCGTCGACCTCCACCTCGGCGAGGAGTTCCACAGCTCGCCGACGGGCCGCCTTCCGGCCGGCCCCGTGGTCGACGGATCTGATCAGTGCCGCGAGCTGACCGCCGATCCGGCGCAACGGATGCAGCCGGCTCGTGGCCACGGGTGAAACCACCCCGATCGCCGCGTCCCGTGTCCGTCCCGCCGGCTCCGTCCCGTCGAACACCACATCCCCCGACACCTGAGCCGTTCTCGGCACCCCCACCAGCGCACGCACACACTCCCTCCCCCCACTCCCCTTCTCCCCCACCAAAGCCAGCGAACCCCCCGCCTCGACCCGGAACGACACCCCACGTACCACCTGGACCCCCGGCTCCACGGACCTGTCTTGCCCGTAAGGGGGTAGCCAGGTCAGGAGGGAGGTCCAACCCCCCCAAGCGCGACCGTCTCCTTGCGCACCACCGTCCCCGGCGGAAGCGTGGTCCCCGGACACTCCTCCACGGCCGGAATCACCACCGCGACCCTGAGCGTGACCCCTGGCTGAAGCACCACCGTCCCCGGCGGAAGCGCGGTCCCCGGACAGTCCTCCACGGCCGGAATCACCACCGCGACCCTGAGCGTGACCCCTGGCCGAAGCACCACCGTCCCCGGTGGAAGCGCCGTCGTCGAAATGATCACGCCGGCCGGGGGTGCCTCGGCCGGCGGGAGAATCTCCCCTCTCGCCTGGCGTGATGTCGCTCCGGGGAGCACGGCCGGCCCTCCGGCCGGATAAGACCGGTTCCTGAGTGGAGGGGACGGTGACCGTCAGGTTTGTCACCTGGAGGAGCGGCATGTAAGGGGTGGAGTCAGGGATGTCATGAAGGACAGGAACCCACTCCGGAGGGTGGGAAGTCGAGAGGGGTTATCCAAGTGTTGGGGAGGCGCGACCGGCAAGTGATGCTGGTTTGATCTGCGTTTGTCAGTGAATCGTGACAATGAACAGCGGCCAGGAACCGTACCGCGTTCGAGCCATGAGGACTCGGCTCGGACCAGGGACGGAGAGGTACGCCGACCGGTGGTGAGTGGATCGGCATGGCCCCGTCCGGACGGCCGGTGCCGGGGTCAGGAGCCGAAGCGCCAGGAGCGGAGGTAGTCCGCCTGGACGGGGGTGAGGGTGTCGATGGAGACGCCGGTGGCGGCCAGTTTGAGGCGGGCCACTTCGGCGTCGATCTCGCCGGGGACGTCGTAGACGCCTGGGGAGAGGCGGACACGTTCTTCGGCCAGCCAGGCCACGGCGAGGGCCTGCGCGGAGAAGGACATGTCCATCACGGCGGCGGGGTGGCCTTCGGCGGCGGTGAGGTTGACCAGGCGGCCTTCGGCCAGGAGGAGGAGGCGGCGGGAGTCGGGGAGGAGGTATTCGTCAGTGTAGGGACGGACGCCTAGGTGGACTTCCTCGGCGAGGGATTCGAGGGCCCGAACGTCGATCTCTATGTCGAAGTGGCCGGCGTTGGCGAGGATGGCGCCGTCCTTCATCTCGATGAAGTGTTCGGCGCGGATGACGTCGCGGTTGCCGGTCACGGTGATGAACAGGTCTCCGAGTGGAGCGGCTTCCGCCATGGTGCGGACCTCGTAGCCCTGGAGGCTGGCGTCGAGGGCCTTCACGGGGTCGATCTCGGTGACGACGACACGAGCGCCGTGGCCGCGTGCGCGTTCGGCGACGCCGCGGCCGCAGTAGCCGAAGCCGGCGATGACGACGGTGCGGCCGGCGAGCAGGGTGTTGGTGGCACGGATGACGCCGTCGAGGGTGGACTGGCCGGTGCCGTAGCGGTTGTCGAACATGCGCTTGGTACGGGTGTCGTTGACGGCGACCACGGGGAAGCGCAAGGCGTGTTCCGCGGCCATCTGCCTGAGCCGGATGACGCCGGTGGTGGTCTCCTCGCAGCCGCCGGTGACGCCTTTGAGCAGTTCGGTGCGTTCGGTGTGCAGGGTGTTGACGAGGTCGCAGCCGTCGTCGAGCACGATGTCGGGGGCGATGTCCAGCGCCTGGTGGATGTGACGATAGTAGGTGTCGCGGTCCACCCCGGCGCGCGCGTGCACCTCCATGCCGTACGAACGCAGCGCGGCGGCGACGTCGTTCTGCGTGGACAGGGGGTTGGACGCGGCGAGCGCGAGCTCGGCGCCGCCGACGCGCAGCACGCCGACCGCGACGGCGGTCTCGGCGGTGACGTGCAGGCAGGCGGCGATCCGCAGGCCGTCGAGCGGCCGGGTCTCGGCGAAGCGCGCGCCGAGTGCGCGCAGGACCGGCATGGACCGCAGGGCCCACTCGATCCTCCGCTCGCCGGCCTCCGCCAGTGACGCGTCCGGGTTGTTCACGTTGTCCCCCATTGGACGAAGGTCCCCGTGCGAGGGGCACGGGGACCTTCGTACCGGCCGTGCGGCCGGGCCGATCAGGAAGCCGGGATCAGTACCGCCGATCAGTAGCGGTAGTGGTCCGGCTTGTACGGGCCCTCGACGTCCACGCCGATGTACTCGGCCTGCGCCTTGGTGAGCTCGGTGAGCTTCACGCCGAGCGCGTCGAGGTGGAGGCGCGCGACCTTCTCGTCGAGGTGCTTCGGCAGGGTGTAGACGCCGATCGGGTAGTCGTCGGTCTTGGTGAACAGCTCGATCTGCGCGATCACCTGGTTGGTGAACGAGTTGGACATCACGAAGCTCGGGTGGCCGGTGGCGCAGCCGAGGTTCATCAGGCGGCCCTCGGCCAGCACGATGATGGAGTGGCCGTCGGGGAAGGTCCAGGTGTGCACCTGGGGCTTGACCTCGGTCTTCACGACGCCGGGGATCTTGGCCAGGCCCGCCATGTCGATCTCGTTGTCGAAGTGGCCGATGTTGGACACGATCGCCTGGTGCTTCATGCGGCCCATGTGGTCGGCCGTGATGATGTCGTAGTTGCCGGTGGCGGTCACGAAGATGTCCGCGATGCCGACGACCTCGTCCAGCGTGGTGACCTGGTAGCCGTCCATGGCGGCCTGCAGCGCGCAGATGGGGTCGATCTCGGTGACGATGACCCGGGCCCCCTGGCCGCGCAGCGCGTCGGCGCAGCCCTTGCCGACGTCGCCGTAGCCGCAGACGACGGCGACCTTGCCGCCGATGAGCACGTCGGTGGCGCGGTTGAGGCCATCGATGACGCTGTGGCGGCAGCCGTACTTGTTGTCGAACTTCGACTTGGTGACCGAGTCGTTGACGTTGATGGCCGGGAACAGCAGGGTGCCGTTCTTGAACATCTCGTACAGGCGGTGCACGCCGGTGGTGGTCTCCTCGGTGACACCCTTGATGCCTTCGGCGACCTTGGTCCAGCGGTTCTCGGAGGTCACGGTGCGGTGGAGCAGATCAAGGATGATCTTCCACTCCTCGGGGTCCTCCTCGGCGGCGGACGGCACGGCGCCGGCCTTCTCGTACTCGGCACCCTTGTGGACGAGCAGGGTGGCGTCGCCACCGTCGTCGAGGATCATGTTGGGGCCGGCGCCGTCGGGCCACGCGAGGGCCTGGTCGGTGCACCACCAGTACTCCTCCAGCGTCTCGCCCTTCCAGGCGAACACCGGCACACCCTTGGGCTCCTCCACAGTCCCCTCCGGACCGACCACCACGGCGGCGGCGGCGTGGTCCTGGGTGGAGAAGATGTTGCAGCTGACCCAGCGCACGTCGGCGCCGAGCTCGACCAGCGTCTCGATGAGCACCGCGGTCTGGATGGTCATGTGGAGCGAGCCCATGATCCTGGCCCCGCTCAGTGGACGCGCGCTCGCGTACTCACGGCGGATGGCCATCAGGCCCGGCATCTCGTGCTCGGCGAGCTGGATCTCCTTGCGGCCGAAGTCGGCCAGTGCAAGGTCTGCGACCTTGAAGTCCATCTGTCTTCCCCTCAACCCGATCAAGTGCGTCTTCAGCGAGTTTACGAGCCCCTCCCCGCTGGACGCACGCTCGGAGCCGCGAATCTAACACAAGAATGTAAGAATTAGTCCCATGCGCATCACAGAGGCCGCCAAGCACCTTGGACTGTCCCCCCGCATGCTCCGCTACCGGGAGGCTCTCGGCCTGCTGCCGCCGACGAGGGACAGAGGCGCGCACCGCAGGTTCGGCCCCGACGAGCTGGCGGCCGTCGGCCAGGCCATGGAGCTGGAACGCCGGTTCGACGTCTCCCCCGCCGAGCTGGCCTTCGGCCTGCGCGTGCTCAGCGAGCCCGCCGTGGCGCAGGCCGTGCGCGACCTCGGCCTGCGCATCGGCCGCATCCACGCGCCGCGCCGCGCGCTGGACTTCGAGAAGGAGAAGGCCCTGCGGCTGCTGCGCGGCCGGTGACCGCGCACCGGCCCGGCGTCGTCAGGTGGTGGGTCAGCCGTCGTGGTCAGGTGGTGGAGTCAGGTGGCGGTCTCGCCTGAGGCGGCCGGCTCGGCGGCCTCGGCGGCCTTGGCGGCCCGCGCGCGCTCCTCGCTGTACAGGTCGGGCTCCAGGTAGATGACCCTGGCGATCGGCACGGCGTCGCGGATGCGGCGCTCGGCCTCGTCGATGCCGCGCGCGACCTCGGCCGCCGTGTCGTCGTGCTGGACGGCGATCTTGGCGGCGACCAGGAGCTCCTCGGGGCCGAGGTGCAGGGTGCGTATGTGGATGACCCGGTCGACCTCGGGTGCCGCCTCCAGCGCGGCGCAGATCTTCCGCTCGACGTCGGGGGTCGCGCCTTCGCCGATGAGCAGCGACTTGGTCTCCAGGGCCAGGACGATCGCGATGACGGCCAGCAGCACGCCGATCATGAGCGTGCCGACGCCGTCCCACATGCCGTTGCCGGTGACCACGGCCATGGTGACGCCGAACAGCGCGAAGACCAGGCCGAGCAGCGCGCCGAGGTCTTCGAGCAGCACCACGGGAAGCTCAGGGGCCTTGGCGCGCCGGATGAACGTGACCCAGGACTCCTTGCCCTTCAGGTGCAATGCCTCCAGGATCGCGGTCCGGAACGAGAAGCCCTCGGCGACGATCGCGAAGATCAGCACGCCGAAGGCCCAGGCCGGCGACTCGACCGCGTGGGGATGGCTGATCTTCTCGATGCCTTCGTACAGCGAGAACACCGCGCCGATCGTGAACAGCACGACCGCCACCACGAAGGCGTAGAAGTAGCGCTCCCTGCCGTACCCGAAGGGGTGCTCGCGGTTGGAACGCCGGCGCGACCGCCGGTTGCCGACCAGCAGCAACGCCTGGTTGCCCGAGTCGGCCACCGAGTGGACGGACTCCGCCAGCATCGAGGACGAGCCGGTGAACAGGAAGGCCACGAACTTGGCCACGGCGATCGCAAGGTTCGCGGCCAACGCCGCGAGGATCGCTTTGGTACCGCCACCCGCGCTCACGCTGGCTGCCCCTTACTGGTCCGTACTTATGCGCATCCGTCCGTGCCCGTCAGGTAGCGGGATATTCATCCGGATGCCGTTCCCGCCGGTCAGCGGGGTCGCAGGAATCTTATTGCCTAATCCTTGCCTTCAGCTCGGCGATCGCCTCAACCGGGGTGGGGTCGAGACCGAAACCGATGGCCAGGTAGGCGCTGCCGTAGTCGGCGAGGCCGATCAAGGACGCCAGCCGCTCCAGCGGATGCTCCCCCTCGGCCGAGATCTCGCTGACCGGCACGCCGCGGTCCTCCGCCAGCCGCACCGCGAGCGTGCGCCGCTTGGCGGCCCGCGGGTCCTCCTCGGTGTCACGCAGCGCGAACAGGCGCAGCGTCGGCGCGGACTCCTCGCTGAAGACGTCCCGATGAGCGAACGCGCCGTCGAAGGCGGACACCAGGTCGTGCGCGGCTTCAGGAAGCTGTCCCCAGATAGCCGGATATTTCGCGTTGGTCAGCACCTGAGAGGCCAGCCGGTACGCACCCACCGCCGCCAGCGGAGAGGCCCCCCACACCATCGGGATCGACCCGGCGAGCTCCATCGCCAGCGTCTTGCCGGGGTTGATGAACGACTCACTGGACGGCCTGCACCGGTGCGCGATGTCCTCAAGGCGCCGCGCCGTGGCCTCCACCACCGGTGACCCCACGTCGACGAGCCCGAGCGCCGACGCCGCCACCAGCAGCGGCATGGCGAGCCCCCACAGGTTGGCCCGCGGCCGGCCCACCGCGCCGGCGACCGGCACCACCGCCAGGTGCGGCGCGGACGCCTGCTCGGCGACGGACGCGAGCGGCGACTCCGGCCGGCCCACCGTCACCAGGCGGCAGCCCCGCCGCACACCTTCGAGAGCCAGGGCCAGGGTCTCCTCGGTCTGGCCGGACGCCGACACCGCGATCAGCATGTCGGCGGCCCCCACCCACCCCGGCAGGCGGTCGGACCTGACCGTCACGATCGGGATCGGCGCGCCGGGGCCGCACACCGCGGCGAGCAGGTCACCCACGATGGCGGAACCACCCATGCCGGCCACCACGACGGCCCGCGGCCGGCCCTCACCCTTCATGCGCGCGACCACCCCGGCCTCCATCGCGGCGCGGTGCGACGCGCGTACCTGCGCGCCTGAGGTCGCCACGGCGTGAAGCATGCCGGACGGGTCGCCCTCGATGAGGTAGCCCGGGTTGTCCAGCCGCTCGGCCTCGAAGGAGATCACGCGCGGCGGGCCTCGTCGACCAGCAGGACCGGGATGTCGTCCCTGATGGGGTAGACCAGGCCGCACGTCTGCGAGGTGCAGGCCAGCTCGTCGGTCTCCGGCACGGGGTTCAGCGGCGACTTGCAGGCCGGGCAGGCCAGGATGTCGAGCAGCCAGTCGTCGATCTTCATGGTCAGCTCCTCACGGCGGCGAGTACCGCGTCCCGGATCGCCGCCATCTGATGGTCGTCGGCCGCCTCGGCGTTCAGCCGGAGCAGCGACTCGGTGTTGGACGGACGAAGATTGAACCACCAGTCCGGCCCCGACACCGTGATGCCGTCCAGGTCGTCCACGCTCACCCCGTCACGCTCCTGGTACTCGGCGCGGATCCTGGCGACCACGGCGGCATGGTCGGCGACCCGGCTGTTGATCTCGCCGGAGGCGTGATAGCGGGAGAAACCGTCCATCAGGCGCGACAGCGGGCCGTCCTGCTCACCGAGCGCGGCCAGCACGTGCAGCGCGGCCAGCATGCCGGAGTCGGCGAACCAGAAGTCGCGGAAGTAGTAGTGCGCGGAGTGCTCTCCGCCGAAGACCGCGCCGGTGCGGGCCATCTCGGCCTTGATGTAGGAGTGGCCGACCCGGGTGCGCACCGGCACGCCGCCGTGCTCGGCGATGATCTCGGGAACGGCCCGTGAGGTGATCAGGTTGTGGATGACCGGCGCACCGGGGTGCCTGGCCAGCTCCCGCGTGGCCACCAGTGCCGTCACGGCGGACGGCGGCACCGACTCGCCGCGCTCGTCCACCACCCAGCACCGGTCGGCGTCACCGTCGAACGCGAGCCCGAGATCGGCGCTCTTGTCCACGACCGCGGCCCGCAGGTCGAGCAGGTTCTGCGGCTCCAGCGGATTGGCCTCGTGGTTGGGGAACGAGCCGTCGAGCTCGAAGTACAGCGGGATGACCTCGACCGGCAGGCCGCCGAAGACCGCGGGAACGGTGTGGCCCGCCATGCCGTTGCCGGCGTCCACAACGACACGCAGCGGCCGCAGCCCGGACAGGTCGACCAGTCCGCGCAGGTGAGCGGCGTACCCGGCCAGCAGGTCGGACGGGGTGACGGTGCCGGTCGCAGTACCGGTCGCAGGGCCGTCCGCGGCCCGCGGCGCGAGGCCGTCGCGCAGGATCTCGGCGGCGCGGTCGCGCACGGCGGCGAGGCCGGTCTCCGAACTCATCGCGACCGCGCCGGCCCGGCACATCTTCAGCCCGTTGTACCGAGCCGGGTTGTGGCTGGCCGTGAACATCACGCCGGGGAGCTCGAGGCTGCCGCTGGCGTAGTAGAGAAGATCGGTGGAGCCGAGGCCCGCGTCGACGACGTCCGCGCCGGTGGCGGTGACCCCGCGCGCGAAGGCCGCGGCGAGCGGCGCGGAGGAGTCACGCATGTCTCTGGCGATGACCACGGCCGACGCGCCGAGCACCTCGGCGAAGGCCGCGCCTATGGCCTGCGCGGTCTCCTCGTCGAGCTCCGCCGGGACGACGCCACGGATGTCGTACGCCTTGAAGATCTTGGCGAGGTCGCCCACTACCGCTCCGCCTCTAGGTCGGCTCCGTTTCGACACCGAGCCTACTGGTTTCCCCCGGGGGTTCTCCCATGCCCGGATCACCTCTGCCGGGACTTGCCCACTCTCGACGCGGACGACGTCACCGCTCGACGTTCTGCTGCTGCTGGCCCGCGGACCGCAGCACCCTCAGGTGACCGCGTCGTCCGACCTCCACACCCTGCCCCACCGGCTCACCCGAGGACGGTGCGGGACGCGCGGCCTCGCGCACGGCGTTGGCCAGCGCCTCAAGGTCGTCGGTGCTCGGCTGCCCCGCCTCCGACGGCAGCCGCACGACCTCCCAACCGCGTGGCGCCGTCAGCCGCTCAGCGTGGTCCGCACACAGGTCATAGCAGTGCGGTTCGACGTACGTCGCAAGCGGGCCGAGCACCGCGGTCGAGTCGGCGTAGACGTACGTGAGTGTGAAGACGGCAGGCTGCCTGCAGGCGGTACGGGAACAGCTGCGGACGGGGCTCACGGAGGGACCGTATCCGGTCCGCGTTGACATTGCCACCACCCCGCACCTCTTAACGAGCGTGTCGCCACAATTCGGGCACTTGCCTCCCGTTTACGACCCCTAGGTGACCAGCCAGAACTCCCTTGACGTCCCACCTCGAAACCCCGGCCTCACCGGCCTGTCCGGACCGGCGTTGACACACGCGCGTAGCGCCGCGAAGGCGGATCAACCGGGTACCTGCCGGAGTGGGTCCTGCGGATGCGAGGCACGATCTAGGCTTGCTGTGTGAGTTCGGCCCCTGGCGGCAAGCCCCGCCCCAACGGCCCGCGGCGCCGCGACCGCCACGGCCGCGGCATGCGCGGCCCGCTCGCCCCTCCCCACGTCCCCATCGCGCGGTCCCGTGGCGAGCGGTTCGACGATCTCGTGCTGGACGCGGTCGACCGCCTCCGGCCGAACTGGGGCGAGCAGTTGTCGGCGGTGGAGTTCGCCGTCGAGGACGTCCCCCCGGTGGAGGATCTCCTCGACGGGCCGGGCCGCCTGTCGTCCGACCCCATCCCGTTCGGCCGGGTCCAGCCGCCGAGCACCGGGGCCCCGGCCGTGGTCGTCGTCTACCGGCGGCCCCTGGAGGCCCGTGCGCGCGACCGCGAGACCCTCGGCACGCTCGTCCACGACGTGGTGGTGGAGCAGGTCGCCACCCTCCTCGGCCTGTCCCCTGAGACCGTCGACCCCGGCTACGACGAACGCCACTGACCGGGGCTACGGCAGGACGGTCGCGGGGGACTCCACGGTCGGCCGGGTCAGGGTCCAGGTGCGCGACCTCGCGAGCGGGGTCGTCGTCAGCAGCAGGCCGTCCTCGGTGCGCTCGTCCATGACCTGGCCACCGTAGACGGGGGCCGAGCCCGGCAGGGGAACCACCACGAGGCTGTAGTCGCCGGCCTTGCCTGACGGAGGCGACAGCTTGATCTCCTTGGTGCGGGACGCGGGGATCTCGACGTCGACCGGCGCCGGTGGCGCGCCGCGGCCCGGCAGGGACTGCAGGCGTACGCGGGCCGTCCCCTGCGGGGCCGACAGGATCAGGCGGGTGGAGGTGCCCTTGGCGGTGCGGTTGTCGGCGAGCACGCTGCCGAGGTCCAGCGGGGCCGCGCCGGCGCCGAAGGCGATGTCCTGCGTGGAACCGGTCCCGGTGATCATCACGCCGGCGACGACGGGTGCCTGCGCGGTCAGGACGATCGCCGACGGCTGGCCGCCGATGCCGGTGGACAGGTCGACCGAGACGGTGGAACCCGCGGGGACCTCGACGGACTCGCGGTTCTTCATCGCGTAGAAACCGTCGGCGGTCAGGGCCTTCACCTGCACCACCGTGTCGGCCTCGCCGGGGGCCGTCACGAACAGCTCGCGCCGGCCGCCGCCACCCGGCAGGCCGGGGACGACCACCTGCGTCGCGGGGGCCGCGGCGGGAGGCAGCCAGTCCGAGCCCTTCTTCTCACCGAGGACGGCCCGCGCGGAGGCGGCGACCCGGCCGGTGGTGGTGCGTACCTCCACGGCCATGACCAGGGGAGACGGCGCCAGGTCGCTGACCTTGATCTCGCGGTGCTCGCCGGGTGGCAGGACCAGCGCGTTACCTGACTCGCCGACCACGGGGCCCTCCCCGGCGTACACCATGATCTCGATGACGGCCTGGGAGGAGTCGGCGTTGGTGAGGTACAGGGTGACGTCGGCGGCGGCCGGGCCGGGGCCGACGAACCACGCGCTCGAACCGGGCTCGGCGCACCGGACCGAGGACAGGCCGCGTGCGGCGCCGCGGGTCGCCTTGGTGGTCTGCACGGCCTCCAGGCCGAGCGCCATCGCGCCGGTGGCCGCGACCTCGACGGGGCCCGAGCCGGCCGGGAGGTCCTTGTGCCACGGCGCGCCTGGCCGGTCCAGCTCGGCCAGCGGCGACGCCTTGTCCTTGACCTCGGCGACGGTGGCCCGTCCCGTCCCCTTGCCTCCCGGCGGGGTGACGGTGGTGACCCGGCCCCCCGCCGGGTCGGGACACAACGCCGACACCGACTCCACGGCGACCCTGGCCGGCGCCGCGACGACGGGCTTCACCGGCGCGGGCCGCGTGACGTACGCGACCCCGTACAGCGCCGCGAGCGCCGTCACCACCAGCGCGAGGAACCCGAACCGGTTCTGCACGAGCCCGCGCACCACCACGGACGCGCCACCGCCACCACGGGCCTGCTTCGCGCGGCCGTCGGCCTCCGTGTCGCCGGGGCCGGTGGACCCGGCCCGTGTGCCGTCCCCGCCGCGGCCGAGGGGCTCGGGGCCGGCGCCGCGCCTGCGGCGGCCGGCGGACCGGGGCTCGGCGCCGTCCTCGGGGCCCCGGCGGCCGGGGAGCTCGGGCTTGGCGCCGTCCTCGCGTCTGCGGCGGCCCTTGCGTTCTGCCATCACCGGACCAGCACTCCCTGGGGCTCGCGTTCCACCGGCTCGTCGGCGTAGTCGGGGACGGGCTCGGTGCCGCGTGAGCCCGGTGCGGCAAGCACCAGGACCACGATGACGAGGACGAGCTGGATCCACAGCCAGGCGTCGTGCTGGAACGTGTCGTGCTCGACCGTGACGCGGCCCCCGGCGGCCGGTGCGGCGAAGCCCTGGGCCCAGCCGTCCACGGTGGTGGCGGCGAGAACGCCGCCGCCGGCGCGCGCGGTGAAACCGCCGGAGGGCTCGGCGAGCACCAGGGTGCGTGGGCCGGCGCCAGGCGGCACGGTGACGACCCAGCCGTCCCCCGCAGGGGCCGGCGGCACGGCGGCGCGACCGCCGTCCGGGGTCAGCAGGTAGGCGCGGCCGAGCGGCGCGGTCATGCGCCACAGGCCGCCGTTCGCCGAGAGGTTGACCCTGGCGAGCGCCGGGTCGGAGTCGAGTGCCTGCCGCAGCGCCGGGTCGACCGGCGCGGGGGCCGCGACGAACCGCACGCCGAACGTCGCGAGCGTGACGGCGTCGTCGCCGCCGCGTCCGGACACCACACCGGCGATCACGGCGCCGAGACGTGCGCGCAGCGCGTCAGGCACCGGCAGGTCGGTCTCGCCGAGGAGCGGCGAACGGCCGCGCAGCAGCGTGAAGGCCAGCTCGCCGCCGGGTGCGCGGCGCAGCACCACTGTGCTCTCACCCGCGGTGGAGTTGGCCGCGGCGTAGTCGGACACCACCGACGGCACGCCGCGCCGCAGCGGGCCGGTCACGCCGTCGCGCACCCACAGCCCCGCCACGGCCACCGGTCCGGCGAACGCCGCGAGCACCACCACGACGGCCGCGACGCGCCGCAGGCCGCCGGCGCGCAGCAGCTCGACGACCCGGTGGCCGGTGAGCGCCGCCGCCACGATGAGCCCGGTGGCGGCGAACGCCAGCGGCACCCCCGGCCAGGCAGGCGCGCCGTCCACCGGCACCCGGGACACCACGATGGCGACGAGCACGCCGAACACCGTGACACCCCACCCGACGACGACCACGAGCTGGTGGCGGCGCAGCAGCAGCGCGGCCAGCGCGGTGGCGACCAGCCCGGCGGTGGCCCAGATGGGAGGCACGCCGGGGCCGCCGGGGTTGAGCAGCAGCAGCGACTCGGCCGGCAGCCGGGGGTCCACCAGCGACGGCCGGTGCAGCCCCGCTTCGAGCAGCACACGCGCGGGGTCGGCCACCGTCTGCACCAGCCACGGCAGCAGCAGCACGACCGGCACCGCCATGGCGATGCCGAGCGACACCCCGACGCCGCGCCGCACCCCGCCGAACGACACCGCCGCGAGGCCGGCGAGCACGGCGACCAGCACGTACACCAGCGGCGCGAAGGCCGTGCCGACCGCGAGCAGCAGCCCGAGGGCCCACGCGGCCCGCCGTGCCCTGCGGCGCTCCCCGGTGATGACGGTGGAGGCGAGCGCGGCGTACACGGGAAGCAGCACGAACACCACGGCCGTGCCGAGCCGTCCGGCCGCGACGACGCCGGTCGCGACCGGCAGCAGCGCGTACGAGGCGGCGAGCCACACCCGCGGCCCCGGTGAGGCGATCATGGAGCGGGTCGCGACGTACGCCGACACCCCGGCCAGCGGCACGCACCCGAGCAGCAGCACCGAGACGGCGAGCCAGGTCTTGCCGAGGAACAACGTGGACAGCGCGGCGAGCACCGCGACGTACGGCGGGGCCCAGGCGCCGGACCCGAATCCCACCGCGTGGTAGCCGGAGGTGTAGAACTGCCACAGATCGGACGCGCCGCCGACCACAGGCACGAGCGCGCCGCCGCCGAGCAGCCCGCCGAGCACCAGTGAGCGCTCCGCGGCCAGCGCGACCGCCGTCAGCGCCAGCGCCAGCAGCACGCCGGGGTTGCTGAAGACCCGCTGCATCACCCCGGCGTCGGTGAGCAGCTCGTCGCCTTCCTCGGCGGCCGACTCGGAGATCACCGCGTGGTGGCGGCCCGCCGAGTCGATCGGCCCCGAGCCGGAGATGTACCCCTGGATCATGTCGGCCAGGCGCCGGTAGGCCATGCCCTGCGGCGTGAACAGCTTCTTGACCTCGGGATACCCCTGTTTCCTGCCCTGACGCCGCGCCTTGCGTGCGCGCATCAGGCGCAGGGGACGGCCGAGCACGGAGACCAGCGCGACGACCTCGTCCAGCGCGTTCGCCGGCTGTTTGGCGAGCAGCAGGAGCAGGCCGCGCACCAGCGTGGCGACGATGTTGCGCGGCACCGACCACAGCAGGGAACGGAACGGCAGGTTCGCCATGATGACGAACATGGCGTTGCGCCGGTCGAGCCTGCGCGGGTGGTCGGTGCTCGCGGTCAGCCGCCGCCTGCGCCTGGCCGCCGCCTCGGCGTGCCACACCACCGCGTCGGTGACGTTGAGCACGCGGTGACCGGCGGACGTGGCCCGCCAGCACAGGTCGAGGTCGTCGCGGAACAGCGGAAGGTCGGGGTCGAGGCCGCCGAGGCTCTCCCACACGTCCCGCCGGACCAGCATGCCGGCGGTGGACACGGCGAGCACCTGGCGCACGCCGTCGTGCTGGCCCTGGTCGTACTCCCTGGGTTCGAGGCCGGTGTCGCGGCGGCCCGACCGGTCGACGGTGACGCCGGCCTCCAGCAGGATGCGGCGGTCGAGCCAGTCGCGGATCTTCGGGCCGAGCACGGCGGCCTTGGGGTCGGCGGCGGCGACGGCGAGCAGGCAGGCCAGCGCCTCCCGGTCGGGAGCGCAGTCGTCGTGGAGCAGCCAGATCCACTCGTTCTCGCCGGCCTTCGGCAGCCGTTCGAGCACGGCGGCCACCGCCTCGCCGAAACCGGTGGAGCGGGGCAGGCTCAGCACGCCGTTCTGGCCGAACGCCTCGGTGAGGAGCCTGCCGCCGCCGTCACGGCTGCCGTTGTCGACCCCGACGAGACGGTCGAGGGGCCGTGTCTGCCTGAGGACGCCGTCGAGTGTCTCTCTCAGCCAGCGCGCGCCGTCGTGTGCGACGACGATCGCGGTGACGGACATGCGGGACGGTTGCACGGAGATTGGTGTCCTCGGGTCGTAAGGCTTGCGCCGATCACCCTACGACACCCCTGGCACACGTGGTCAGGCACTCCGCCAATCCGGTGCGCACCGGTGGCGTGCGCGGCACCCGCCGGCCTTCGCCGATCGCACGGTCACGGCCCCCCGGACGTGCCCGTCGTCACCCGGCCTCGCGCTTGATGCGCCGGCGTTCGCGTTCCGACAGTCCCCCCCAGATCCCGAACCTTTCGTCATGCTGCAAGGCGTACTCCAGGCATTCGGCCCGGACTTCGCAGGAGCGGCAGACCTTCTTCGCCTCCCTCGTGGACCCACCCTTCTCTGGAAAAAACGCCTCCGGGTCGGTCTGCGCGCACAGTGCGCGCTCTTGCCACCCCAGCTCTTCCGCGCCGAGCATCTGTGCCATGACCAGGTCGGTCACTGCACACCTCCTGCCGATCGCCCGCCCGCCCCGCAACGGAGCCCCCCTTTTGGAACACCTTCCTCAATACCCACGTTGTGAAAGGCGTAACAACACAGCTGTAATTACACGCGTGTGCCGCATGTGGCGTCAAGCGGCAGTGTGTTTCCCGGGACGAGACGAGCTCCTCCCGGTACGCGGACCCCGGCCGAGTGGGGCCCGCCACTGTGTCGGCGGTTTCCGGCCGCCGGAGGACTCCAAGATCCCCCGATCGTCAATGCCCTCAGCGGTCGGAACCGTACCAGGGAGCCCCCTGATCGTCGGCAGATTGTGCCTGATCTCTACCGTCGCTTTCCTCCGGCCTTGCCTGAGGGGCCCGGTCAGGCGCGTAGATCGCCGTCGGGTCGAGCGCGTCACCCCGGCGCTGCTGCGGCGTCGACGGCGGAGAGGACGGCAGCGGCGCGTTCAGCGGGTCGTCCTGGAACGCCTTCTGCTCGTACCGCATGGTCCGCTCGGTCGTCGTCTCCTCCCATGACCGGTCCCCCGGCGGGTACGGCTGCTGCTCGGCGCCGTACCCCGTCCCGTACGCCGCGCCGGCCCCGGCCTGCCGGCCCTGCGGGTCCGGCGGCGTCTGCGGGTGGCCGAAGGGGCCGCCGTAGCCGTAGCCGGGAGCCCGCACCGGCTGCGTGCCGGTGGCCTCGCCGGCGTTCTGCTCGGGCCGGCCGGCCTGGCTCTGGCCCTGGTTCTGGTAGTGCTGCGCCTGCTGGTACGCCTGCGCGATCTGCTGCATGCGCGCGTCCGCCGCGTCGCCGTACAACGGGGACGCCTCGGCGGGCCGCGCCTGCTCACCGGTGGGGTGACTCGCGTACCCCGGCTGGTCCAGCGGGCTCACCTGGGGACCCGTCTGGCCGTACCCGGGGTCCAGCGGCGACGGCTGCGGCCCGGTCTGACCGTAGCCCGCCGGGCTCACCTGGGGGCCGGTCTGGCCGTAGGACGGGTCCAGTGGCGTGACCTGCGGGCCGGTCTGGCCGTAGCCGGGGTCGGCGGACTGCTGCGCGGGCTGACCGTAGGCCGGGTCCAGCGGCGTGACCTGGGGTCCGGTCTGGCCGTACGGCGTGTCCTGCGGAGGTGTCTGCGGGCCGGTGTGACCGGGCTCGCCGGGGCCGGGCTGCGGCAGGGCCTGGCGCGCGCCGGTGGTGAAGGCGTCCGGCCAGCCGCCGCCGGCGGCGTAGGGCTGCGGCGGGTACGGCGCGGGGCTCTCGGCGGGCTCGCCGTGCGGGTGGTGCGCGGCCGGGTGGTCCTGGCGCGGCGGCTGCTGGGCCGTGAAGGGCTGCTCGGGCTGCGGGAAAGGCTGCGGGTCGGCGGACACGTACGGCTGCTGGTCGGCCGGGACGTACGGCTGCGGCTCCACCGGGACGTACGGCTGCTGGTCGGCCGGGACGTACGGCTGCGGCTCCACCGGGACGTACGGCTGCTGGTCGGCCGGGACGTACGGTGGCGGGTCGCCGGCGAACCTCGGGCCCGGGAACTGCTGCGGCACGCCGGGATGCTCACCGTACCCCTGCTGCGGGCCGGTCGTCTGCGGGCCGCCGCTCGGCAGGGCCGGCAACTGACCGGTCCCCTCGCGGCCGAAACCGGCCTGCTCCGGCGCCTGCTGACCGAACCCGGGCTGTCCCGGGCCGTGCTGGTGGCCCGTGCCGTGCTGAGCGGGACCACCCTGATGACCCGGCCCCTGCCGGCCGGCCATGGACTGCGCGGGGCCGTCCTGGCCGGGGAAGGGAGGCGGGCCGTGACCGGGGCCCATGCCGGAGGCGAAGCCCCCTCCGGGTACCGGGTTCCGCCGAGGTGCGGCGGGTGGCAGCACGGACATGGCGTACACCAGAGCGACCACGGTGAGCAGCAGGGACAGGACCCCGGTGAGCGTCCACGCCAGCAGGTTCATGGCCCCGGCCCCGGCGAAGAAGGTGCCGAGCAGGCCGATCACCCCGAGCAGCGCGGAGACCCCCAGTGCGCCGATCACCACGAGGTGGATGGTCCTGGCCCGTGGCACCGGCGGCCCGAACCGGGTGGCGAGGACGAACGCGCCGAGCGCGAGCGCCGTGTGGACCGGGGAGGTGAGCGCGTCCAGTGCGTACGCGGACCAGTCGCCGAAGGACGTACCGGTGAACAGCAGGCGCATCACGGCGATCAGGACGCCGGCCCACACGAGCGCGAGCATCAGCCACGCCGCGGGCTCACGGAGCCGTCCGGGATCTGTTTTGAGCACGACTACCTACCCCCCATGGGTTACTTCGCCACCGAAGTTTCGCACATATCCCCACTTAAGGACGTGCGGACCCATGAACCCCACAGCTCCCTCCACCCTTATCGGCACGGTCCACACGCCTCTGAGCTGGGGCTGATCCGAGGCCCCCGACCGGCCGTCCGGCCGCTCCGGCACGATGGAAGACTTGACAACATGCGCATCGTGACCCTCGCCGGCGGCATCGGCGGCGCTCGCTTCCTCCGCGGGCTCAAGGCCGCCGCCCCCGGCGCCGAGATCACCGTCATCGGCAACACCGGCGACGACATCACCCTGTTCGGTCTGCGGGTCTGCCCGGACCTCGACACCGTCATGTACACCCTCGGCGGCGGCATCGACGAGGAGCAGGGCTGGGGCCGGGCCGGCGAGCACCACATCGTCAAGGAGGAGCTGGCCGCGTACGGCGTCGAGCCGCAGTGGTTCGGCCTCGGCGACCGCGACTTCGCCACGCACATCGTGCGCACCCAGATGCTCGGCGCCGGCTACCCGCTGTCGGCGGTCACCGAGGCGCTGTGCGACCGCTGGCAGCCGGGGGTGCGGCTGATCCCGATGACCGACGACCGCACCGAGACCCACGTGATCATCGAGGACGAGCACGGCCGCCGTGCCGTCCACTTCCAGGAGTGGTGGGTGCGGCTGCGCGCGTCCGTACCGGCGAAGGGGTTCGCGCTGGTCGGCGCCGAGGACGCCAAGCCCGCGCCAGGCGTGCTGGAGGCGATGCACGAGGCGGACGCCGTCATCCTGCCGCCGTCCAACCCGGTGGTCAGCATCGGGACGATCCTCCAGATCCCCGGCATCAGGGAAGCTGTGGAGGCCAAGCCCGTGGCGGGGGTCTCCCCCATCATCGGCGGGGCCCCCGTGCGCGGCATGGCGGACGCCTGCCTGAGCGCGATCGGCGTGGAGACCAGCGCGCAGGCGGTGCTGGAGCTGTACGGCTCGCGACTGGTCGACGGCTGGCTGGTGGCCGAGCAGGACGCCGGGGTGGCGCTCGACGGCGTACGGGTCGTGGCCCGGCCGCTGCTGATGAGCGATCCCGAGGCCACCGCCGCGATCGCGCGCGCGGCGCTGGAGCTGGTCAAGTGATCACCATCCACCCTGTCCCCGGCCTGCCGGAGGTACGGCCCGGCGACGACCTCGCCGCACTGATCGCCGCCGCGGTCCCCGACCTCGCGGCCGGCGACATCCTGGTCGTCACCTCCAAGATCGCCAGCAAGGCCGAGGGCCGGGTGCGCCAGGCCGCGAGCCGCGCGGAAGCCGTCGCCGAGGAGACCGCGCGGGTCGTGGCGCGGCGCGGCGACACGGTGATCGCACAGACCCGCCACGGCTTCGTGATGGCCGCCGCCGGGGTGGACGCCTCCAACACCGAACCCGGCACGGTGCTTCTCCTGCCTGAGGACCCGGACGCGTCGGCGCGCCGCCTCCGCGCGGGCCTGCGGCCCGGGGTCGGCGTGATCCTGTCGGACACCTTCGGCCGGCCGTGGCGCAACGGCCTGACCGACATGGCCATCGGCGCGGCCGGGGTGCGTCCCCTCGACGACTTCCGTGGAAAGTCCGACGGGTACGGCAACCCGCTGTCGGCCACCGTCACGGCGCTGGTCGACGAGATCGCGGCGGCGGCCGAACTGGTCAAGGGCAAGCTCGCCGGGGTGCCTGTCGCCGTGGTGCGGGGCCTGTCCCACCTGGTGACGCCGGAGGACGGCCCCGGCGTGCGGCTGCTGATCCGTCCCGCCGACGAGGACATGTTCCGCTACGGCGCCGCGGACGTGCTGCGTGCCAGGCGAACCGTGCGCGAGTTCACCGACGCGCCGGTGGACCCGGCGGCGGTACGGCGCGCCGTCGCCGCCGCCGTCACCGCACCCGCGCCGCACCACACCACACCGTGGCGCTTCATCCTGCTGGAGACGCCGTCGGCCAGGGAGAAGCTGCTCGACGCCATGCTCGCCGCGTGGATCGCCGACCTGCGCGCCACAGGCTTCACCGAGGAGTCCATCGCCAAGCGGGTGCGGCGCGGCGACGTGCTGCGCCGCGCGCCGTACCTCGTGGTGCCGTGCCTGGTGGCCGACGGCGCGCACACCTACCCCGACGCGCGCCGCAACGCCGCCGAGCGCGAGATGTTCGTGGTGGCGACCGGCGCGGGTGTGCAGAACCTGCTGGTCCACCTGGCCGTGGAAGGCCTCGGCTCGGCATGGGTGTCGTCCACGATGTTCTGCCGCGAGGTGGTACGCGAGGTACTCGACCTGCCGGCGTCGTGGGACCCGATGGGAGCCGTCGCCGTCGGCCACCCGGCCGCGCCACCACGCGACCGTCCGGCACGGGACGCCGAGGACTTCATCGTCACCCGTTGACCCGTCCTCCGGCAGGTCAGGTGTGCGACATCAGGTCGGCGCCAGCGGCAGCGTCCGCCGTACGCTGCCGCACACGCCGTCGCTGGCCGCCGCCGCCGCGACGCGTTCCGGGGACGGCACGCCGTACCCCGTGGTGCGCTGCCGCAGCGGACGGCCGGTCGGCGCCACCATGGCGGCGATCTCGCTGATCGTCTTGTAGGAGCCGTTCTCCGAGCCCGCCATGCGGCTGATCGTCTCCTCCATCAGCGTGCCGCCGAGGTCGTTCACACCACCGGCCAGCACGTCCCTGCACAGGTCGTCGCGCAGCTTCACCCACGAGCACTGGATGTTCGCTATGGCGCCGTGCAGCAGCATCCGGGCCAGCGCGTGCACCGCGCGGTTCTCCCGCGCCGTCGGACCCGGCCGGGCCACCCCCGCCAGGTAGATCGGCGCGCTGTGGTGCACGAACGGCAGCGGCACGAATTCCGAGAAGCCGCCGGTCTCCTCCTGGATGGCCCGGATCGTACGGATGTGCGCCACCCAATGCGCCGGGGTGTCCACATGGCCGTACATCATCGTGGCGGTGGTCGGGATGCCGAGGCGGTGCGCGGTGGTGATCACCTCGATCCAGTCGCGCGCCGGCAGCTTCCCCTTGGTGAGCACCCACCGGACGTCGTCGTCGAGGATCTCCGCCGCCGTACCCGGCAGCGAGTCCACCCCGGCCTCCCGCGCGGCCTGCAGCCAGTCGCGCACGGACATGCCGGTGCGGCTCGCGCCGTTCAGCACCTCCATCGGGGAGAAGGCGTGCACGTGCATGCCGGGAAGGCGGGCCTTGACCGCTTTGGCGATGTCGAAGTACGCCGTACCCGGCAGGTCGGGGTGGATGCCGCCTTGCATGCAGACCTCGGTGGCCCCCGCCTCCCACGCCTCGGCGGCACGGTCCGCCACCTGGTCGAGCGAGAGGGTGAAGGCGTCGGCGTCGGTGCGGCGCTGCGCGAACGCGCAGAACCGGCAGCCGGTGTAGCAGACGTTGGTGAAGTTGATGTTGCGGTTCACGACGTACGTCACGTCGTCCCCCACGGCGTCCCGCCGCAGCCCGTCCGCCACGCGGCACAGCTCCTCGAGGTCCGCGCCGTCCGCGCCGAGCAGTGTGAGCGCCTGCTCGTCGGTGAGGGACGCCGGCGCCGACTCGGCGCGGCGCAGAGCCTCGCGCATGTCTCCTGAGACGTGCGTGGCCGGCCCGGACGGCAGGCGGTCCCGCAGCGCGTCCCAGTCGCCGTACACGTGGTCGAAGTCGTCACGGCGATCCGCCGACCGTCCCTCACCGTCCACGGCCGTGTGCAGGTCCGTGCGGCCGGCGGACGTGAAGCCACCGTCCGGCTCCTGCCAGGGACGTCCCCGCGGGATGACGTCGCGCGCCAGCCCGGTCTCCGGGTCGGCGAGCGCGGCGACGTGACCGGACAGGCGCGGGTCCAGCCACGGCTCGCCGGCCAGCACGTACTCGGGGTAGATCGTCAGCCGCTCCTTGAGCGTGAACCCCGCCGCGGCCGTGCGCACGGCCAGCTCGTCGATCTGCGGCCAGGGACGCTCGGGGTTGACGTGGTCCGGCGTCAGCGGCGACACGCCACCCCAGTCGTCGATGCCGGCCCGGATCATCAGGCCGTACTCGTCGCCGATGAGGTTCGGCGGGGCCTGCACGCGCGCCTTGGCGCCGAGAACGAGCCTCGCCACCGCGATCGTGGCGGCCAGCTCGTGCAGGTCGGCGTCCGGCATGCCGCGCATGGCGGTGTCCGGCTTGGCGCGGAAGTTCTGGACGATGACCTCCTGCACACCGCCGTACTCACGCGCCACCCGCCGGATCGCGAAGATCGACTCGGCCCGGTCGGTCACGGTCTCACCGATCCCGATGAGAATCCCCGTGGTGAACGGCACGTTGGAGCGTCCCGCGTCCTCAAGCACCCGCAGCCGCACCGCCGGATCCTTGTCCGGCGACCCGTGATGCGCGGCCCCCTTCTCCTCGAACAGGCGGCGCGAGGTCGTCTCCAGCATCATCCCCATGGACGGCGCCACCGGCTTGAGCCGCTGCAGGTCGGCCCAGCTCATCACCCCCGGGTTGAGGTGCGGCAACAGTCCCGTCTCCTCCAGCACCCTGACCGCCATGGCCCGCACGTACGACAACGTGTCGTCGTACCCGTGCGCGTCCAGCCACTCCCTGGCCTGGTGCCACCGGTCCTCCGGCCGGTCCCCCAGCGTGAACAGCGCCTCCTTGCACCCGAGCGCCGCACCTTTGCGCGCGATGTCCAGCACCTCGTCCGGACCGAGGAACGCCGCCGGCAGTTTTCCAGGTGCCGTCGCGAACGTGCAGTACCCGCACCGGTCCCTGCACAGCCGCGTCAACGGGATGAACACCTTCCTGCTGTAGGTGACCACCCCCGGCCGTCCCGCGGACTCGAGCCCCGCGTCCCGCACCCGTCCCGCGTACTCCAGCAGCCGATCGAGGTCATCACCTCGCGCGTGCAGCAACACGGCGCTCTCCGCCACGTCGAGCGCCTTACCGTCCCTGGCCCTCGCCAGCGCGCGCCGCATGGCGGCTTCCGTCGGGATCACGTCCATGCCTCGCACAGTACGAAACCCTGGCGACCGGCGCGCGCAGCGGGGCCGAGGGTTTAGCGTTCCTTAAGCTCTCGAACCAGTAATACTCGATAGACGTAAACAGATGCACAGGAACATACTTGAGAGGACAGCAAGTGCTCCCCCGGAACCACCTCGGGAACACACCCCTCTTCCTCACCCGGAGCCCACCATGACCTGGCTCGTCCTCGCCTTCATCATCGCCGCCGCCATCCTCGCCCCGCTCTTCGGCGCCGACACACGCGACGGCCGCAACTGGCAACCCGTCCCCTCCGGCCGGAACCGTGACCAGTTAATGCGGAACAGCCGTTAACCGCGGACCGCCGGTCCAGAACCGGCAGCCACCGGCCGCACAGCGCCGATTCAGAACGACCGATAGTCGCGAGCCGCCATACGGGGGCCGCGCGCCGGCGGCCGGGTTCCGCCGAGTTCCAGGAGGCGGACGACCCGGTGCCGGTGGCCCCGATACGGGGCCAGAAGGCCCAGCATCCCGGCGTCGTCGGTCCTGGCGCCGGTCAGCGACCAGCCGACCAGCGACGGGATGTGATAGTCGCCGACCGAGACCGCGTCCGGATCCCCGTGCGCGCGCTGACGGGTCTCCGCCGACGTCCACACACCGATCCCGGGAAGTGAGCGCATGAGCCGGTCCGCCTCCTCGGAGGTCGCCGCCTCGAACTTCCCGGCATGCGGCGCCGCATTGATGATCGTCCGAGCCCGCACCCCCTCCACCCCGGCCCGATGCCAGTCCCACGAAGGAATGGTGCGCCACACCTCCGGCTCGGGAAACACCCGCATCCCCTCAGGACCCGGCCCAGGAGCCGGCTCACCATAACGGGTGAGAAGCCACCGCCAGGCCCGCCGCGCCTCCCTCCCGACCACCTTCTGCTCCAGCACCGCGGGAACAAGCGCCTCGAAAACCCGCGACGTCCGCCCCACCCGCAGATCCCCGTGCCGCCGCGCCAACTCGTACACCAGCGGATGCCGCATGCTCCCCAGCCGATCCATCAGCTGATGAAACGCGGCCGCCTCATCCCCCCCACCGAGCAACTCCGGCAACGTCTCCAGCATCCACTCGCCCCCCGGCCCGAACGACCGGCCGACCACCACCCCTTCACCGGCACGCACCGACACCCGCAACGTGCCAGGGCCGTCAGGAGTCCGAGCCGTACGCCAGATCGCCCCGTCCGCGGCCTGCTGCCACGCCGGATCCCCGGCCCCCCGCCGATGCGGCCTCAACGTGCCGGCGACATCAACCGGCCCTCCCGGCCGCCACGTCCGTTCCCGCACGAAGCCCAGACTAGCCCCGACCCGGGGTTCAGATCTCGCTGGAGAACCGGACAGAGCAGGCCGGAAGCTGAACCCCCGGCCAGATGCGCACACCGGACAGGAGCTCGTTGTCAGCACCTATCACCGCGTTGTCACCTATGACGGCGTTCTTCAGTACCGCACCTGAGCAGACGCGCGCACCGGCCCCCACCACAGAGTCGTGAATGCCGACCCCGGACTCGATCACGCAGTCCTCGCCGAGAACGCTGCCGTGAACGGTGCTGTCGGACATGACCGTGGCCCTGGCCCCCGCCACCGTGCCGCCGGAGAGTTTCGCGTCAGCGGAGATCTCGGCACCGGGAAGACACAGGAACTCACCGGTGGGACCCGGCAGCGCCGGAGAGTCCAGCCGTCCGAGCACAAGGTCACAGGACCCCTGGACGAACGCGGCAGGCGTGCCGACATCCAGCCAGTAGGTCCGGTCGGGATACCCCATGACCAGGTCACCCGACTCGATCATGCCGGGAAAGGTCTCCCGCTCCACCGAGACGACCCGATCGGCAGGAATGCGATCGATGGCGGCCCGCTGGAAGACGTAACAGCCGGCATTGATCCGATTGGTGACCGGATTCGGAGTCTTCTCCAGAAACGCGGTCACCCGTCCATCGTCCCCGGTAGGAACACAGCCGAACCGAGACGGATCGTCGACCTCGGTGAGATGCAACGTGACAGCAGCCTGCCGTTCCACGTGAAGACGCACCTGCGCACCGATGTCGTGACCCGACAGGATGTCCCCGTTCAACACCAGAACAGGAGCCTCAGGAGCACAGGTCAGCGCCTCAGCCGCGTTCCTGATGGCCCCACCGGTACCGAGCGGCGTGCGCTCGGTCATGTACTCGAGCGACAACCCGAACTCCGACCCGTCCCCGAACACCTCAGCGAACATCTCGGCCCGGTAAGACGTGGCGAACACGATCCGCCGCACCCCGAAGGCCCGCGCACGAGCAAGCTGATGAGCCAGGAACGGCACCCCCGCCGTACTCAACAGCGGCTTAGGCGTCCGCAACGTCAAGGGCCGCAGGCGAGTCCCCTGCCCGCCGACAAGAAGAATCGCCTCAAGGCACGCCGGCCGCGGCGGGTGGCTATCCGTCACACCCGTGAGGCTAGCCGACTGATCCCCCCATCCGCGCAACGAGCCCGACCCCCCGGCATCTCCCCCGCCCGGCCTCCCCGACGCCGCAGTCCCGACCATGACCCGTCCCGCATGGACTGCCTGTCAGACAGGCCGGATCCGACCGAGGCGCCAAGGGTCTCTTTGATCGCTCATATCAGAACGTGTTCTGATGTACCGTGGTGGGTGTGAGCACCAGCCATGCCGACGCAGTGACTTTTTCTGACTTGTCGAGAAATCCCCGAGCAGTCGCCGAGCGCGCGGCACGCTTGGGACGGGTGCGTGTCACCCATCGGGACGCTCCGGACTTCTACTTGACGGCAGCGGGCCGTGAAGAGGAGCGAGAACAGACGCTCACCACCGCCTCCCGGCTGTTTCTTGCCTTGATCAAGCATGATCCCACCGCACGTGCCTTGGTCATAGCCATGCCTGAGGTCTTCCCCTGGGTCCGCCACCTGTCTTCGGACGAACTACGTGCCTTCACTCTGGAACTGGTCGAGGCGCTCTCCGATGCGGCCGAACTGGAGGTCGACGCCACCACGCCGGAGGTCATCGCCGGCTGGCGAGCCACTGCGAGGATCAAGGCCGACCCTGCGCACTACGCCGAGGCTCGCAAGCCCACGAGCGGTGACTTCGGGCCGGTGCAGGTTTCGGCATGAGCCCGAAGCGTGGAGACCGCGTTACGGTGCCACCACCGGATGGCGAGTGGGATATCCGGTTCGGTACCGGCGAAGCGGCCAGGGGCTGGGAAGAGCTGTGCCGTCATGCCTTGGCCAATACGCGCCGATGCTTCGAGGTGCTGCGGGTTGATCCCCGTTCACGCTCCAGCCACGATCGTCGGCATCGCCTACGCGGCGATCTCGCGACTCATCGTCACAACGGCAAGGATTTGGAGCAGTGGGAATTCGAGGTCACCAGCGGCGGGCGTGTCCGCTATGCCATCGATGATGTCACTCGCACTGTCTGGGTGATCTATGCATCGCCTCGGCACCCCAAAGACACCGAATAGCCAACTCTTGCTCCGCGAAGCAAGTGCTGTCACCGGCAGTACCTACTTGATCAAGGTGCCGAATGGGTATTGCGGCATCGGCGGCACCGGTGTCGGCGCAAGTGACCTTCGGCCCGGCGCTCCACGGGGCCGATGACCTCTTCGGAGGAGTAGCCGGTTCGCTGAGACCTCCGGACGGTGGTCAGGCCGGCTCGGAGGTCTCGTCGTGGGTGGAGGAGCCCATGACAGGATGGCGTCGTCGGCCAGGCGTCTGGCCGCCTCCGACGTCTGGCTCCGGCCCCGTCCAGATCGACCTGCCATCCGAGAGGAACCTCGATGACGACTGGGAAGCAGGCCGGCCGGCGGCTGGAGGGTGCGGCCCGGCGGATCGCCGACCACCCTGTCCTGGAGAAACTCGCCAGAGTCGGATTCGCCGCTCGTGGCGTGCTGTACGCGATCATCGGGCTGGCCGCCCTGCAGATCGCCTTCGGCAGAGGTGGGGAGGCCGACAAGAGCAGTGCGATCCACATCGTGCGCGACGCGCCTCTCGGTGACACCCTGCTCTGGGTCATGGCCGTCGGCCTGGTCGCATTGACGATCTGGCACATCTCTGAGGCCATCTGGGGGCGGCCCGAGGTTCGTTACCGCGTCGAGTCCGTCGCCAAGGCCGCCGTCTACGTCGCCCTCGTGTTCTCGATGGTGGCCCTGCTCACTCAGAACAAGGCCGCCTCCTCGACCGACAGCCAGTCGCAGGATGCCGCCAAGGCGCTGTTCGACCTGCCCGGTGGCCAGATCCTGGTCGCGCTGATAGCGCTGGCCCTGATCGGCTTCGGCGTGTCCTGGATGCACGAGGGGTGGACCGGTGAGTTCATGCGGGACATGCACGTGGCCGGGCCGCGCACCCACGCTCTCGTGGTCAACATCGGCCAAGTCGGTTATGTCGCCCGTGGCGTCATCGCTGTCGCCGCCGGCGTGCTGATCGGCCAGGCGGCCCTCACGTACGACCCCGACAAGGCGGTCGGCATCGACGGCGCGCTCAAGTCGCTCGCTGATACCCCGATCGGTCCATGGCTGCTCGTCGTGATCGCCATCGGCTTGGTGCTGTTCGCCGTTTACTGCTTCGCGGAGGCCCGCTGGCACCGCGTGTGAGCCGGACCAGGCTGCGCGCTCAGCTCCCGGCCCCCTGCTCGTCTTGGCTCCGCCACGACGACGGGCCTCGCCATTCAGCGCATCGCTGAATGGCGGTGGACTTCAGGGACGGTTGATCAGCTCGCCGACGTGCAGGGTCGCGGCGAGCACCTCGGGGTCGCCGGTGCGGTCGAGGCAAGCCGGCAACCCGCCGCCTGAGCCGCATGTGCGCGACGGCGCCGCCGGCACACAAGGCTCGTTCCTCGAAATGGGTGGCGAGGTGGAACTGGTTCATCGGTGGGGCTTTTCGGAAAGAGACATCTGGCGGAGGCCTTCGTCCACAGTGGTGACAGGCGCGTAGCCGAGGTGGGTGCGGGCGCGGGTGATGTCGTAGGTCCGGTCGCGGCCCATGAAGGTGATGATCCAGTTGGTGAGAGGTGGCGGCGTGGTGCTGCGCCGGGCCTTGGCGGCGGTCTCCATGAGGGCGGCCAGCGTCGATGCGATCAGGCGCGGGACGCTGCCGGCCTTGCTCACGTCGATGCCGCGGGTTGCGAGTCCGGGCCGGGCCCATCACTACGGCGCACTGCTGCTGACCAGCGTGCACGGCATCCTGGGCATGGAGGCGAGCGGCCAGCTCACCCGGGAGAAATGGCGAACCGACGCCGACGAGATTCTCGAGACCCTCCTCGGCGCGCTCCCGCCGACTGACCGGTTGTGCCCAGAAGCCATCTGACCCGGGCCTTGCGGTCGTGCGCGAAGCGCTCATTCGCACGGACCGAGGCGGTGGGACGCCGCGAGCCTCGGGTCACTGCTCCAGTGCGCGTTGGTAGGACTGGAGGTGGGCCTCGGCTGAGGCTTCCCAGGTGAATTCGCGGGATCTGGCCAGGCCGGCGGTGGAGAGGCTGGTGCGACGGTCGGGGGATTCCAGGAGGGTGCGTAGCGCTCTTCTGATGCTCTCGGCGTCGGGTTCGGTGTAGGAGACCGCTTCGCCGCCTACCTCGGGGAGGGAGGTTCGGTGGGTGGTCAGGACCGGGGCTCCGCAGGCCATGGCTTCCAGTACGGGGAGGCCGAAGCCTTCGCCTCGGGAGGGGAAGGCTACGACCATGGCGGCACCCAGGAAGCCGGGGAGGTCGGCGTAGGAGAGGTAGCCGGGGCGGACTACGCGGACGGTCACGGGGAGTTCCTCTATGGCGGCGTCCACGGCGTCGTCCCAGACGGCGGCGCTGGCGAGGACCAGGGCCGGTGGGGAGGGGAGGTCGTGGACGGCTTGGCCGAAGCCGCGGACCAGGTTGGGGACGTTCTTGCGGGGTTCGTAGGCGCCTAGGAAGGCTACGTAGGGCTGGCCGTGCAGGCCCAGGCGGTCGGTGGCTCTGCGGATCTCGGCCTCGGACGGGGGGTGGAAGAGGGCGGGGTCCACTCCGTGGTAGGCGACGTCTATTCGGGTGGGGTCGGCGCCGAGGACGCGTTCCAGTTCGTCTCTTGTGGCTTTGGAGGGGACGACGACGCGGGCCGCGTTGCGGACTGATGTGCGGGTGGCGGCGCGTAGGAAGGATGCGCGTTCGTCGTCGCCTTGGCCTTCGGTGAAGCAGGTGACGTCGTGCACGGTGGCTACGGTCGGGAGGCCGGAGTGCAGGGGCATGGAGTAGTACGGCGCGTGGATGACCTTGGCGCCTACCTGCTTGGCGAGGACCGGGACTCCGGTCTGTTCCCAGACCAGGCGGGTGCCGCGGCTGGCTATGGCCGGGGGGCCCGGGAGCACCTCGGCCTTCGGGGCCAGCCGGGAGTAGCGTTCGGCGTCGGACCGCTGGCACACGATGGCGAGGTCGGCTCCGGCCTTTCCGAGTGCCGCTACGAGACCGTCGACGTATCGGATCAGCCCGCCGCGATCGGCCGGGACCGCTGCGGCGTCAACGAGAACTCGCGCCATCAAGAGCGTTCGCCCCTTCCGCTCTCACTTCTTCTGTGAAAAGCCGGGCCGGTGTCTTCGCCCCGGTCTCACCCTCTTCACTCTATTCCGCGAGGGCCGGAACCCGTGAGAGAAATCACACCCCTTTTCCCTCGAACCCCGGCCCACGAACAGGCAAACAACAAACCACATGCCATGTCCGGGCACGGATTCAGTCGTGGGACACCTTTGTGCGGCGTGCGGCGAGGCCGGCTGCGGCGGCGCAGATGAGATCGCCCAGGGACACCACAAGGCGGGAGCACAGTGCGGCGGCGATGGCCGGGCCGGCGTCGAGGACGGGGGCCAGTGCGGCGACCATGGCGACTTCGCGTACTCCGGCGCCGGCCGGGGCGATGACCACGACGAAGCCGAGGCACCAGGCCAGCGCGAAGGCGCCGAACGACAGCGTGAAGGCGCGTGGGCCGGTGGCGCCGAGGCCGGCCACGATCAGTGCGAGGTGTGCGCCGTACGCGGCCCAGCCCGTGAAGGCCCAGGCCGCGGAGACCAGGACGCCGCGGCGGGTCAGTGGACGTTCGAGTGGCGGTCGTTTCAGCAGGCGCAGGCCGAAGCTGAGCAGGCCGTTGACGACGCGAGGGTGCAGTGCCGCTACGAGGACCGGTAGGAGCAGGAGGAGCCATGCGTACCGGGTGACGGAGCCGCCGGCGAGGCCCGGGAGGGTGAGGACGGCGACGGTGATGCCGCTGGCCAGGTAGACGGGGTAGGTGAGGAAGAACGCGGCGGCGCTGCGTGGTCGCGGCACGCCGAGATCTCTGCCGAGTTCCATCTGCGCGAGCACGGGCCACAGCGAGCCGGGGATGTACTTGCCGAGCTGGCCGACGAAGAAGACCTTGCCGGCGTCGCGCAGCGGCAGCGGGGAGCCGAGGTCGGCGAGCAGCGCGCGCCACATCATCATGCCGGCGACGAGCGCGGCCAGGACGGCGACCACGGAACCGGCGATCAGGACCGGTGACAGCCGGCCGAAGCCTTCGGCCACGGCGTCCCACCGGCCCGCTACGGCCCACGCGCCGAAGCCGAGCGCGATGGCCAGGAAACCCCAGCGCAGCAGTCTCTTGCGCATGGAGGCGGGTCGCTTCGGGGCCGCGGCGCGGCCGGTGTCCCGGGTGCCGGTGGTCACGGGGTGCGGACCGGCCGTGGCGGTTGGGGGAGGTCGTCGCCGAGGGGTGCGCGGGGGGTTTTGGTGGCGACCCACAGGTAGGTGGGGACGACGGGGAGCAGGCCGCGGAGTGCCGCACCGGGGGTGCGCGCGAGGGTGGCCTGTGCGGCGCGGCCGGCGGGGCCGCCGAACAGCTCGCCACCGGCGAAACGGTCGGGGGTGGCGAGGACCGGCAGGGAGTAGTCCCAGATGTGGAAGTCGCGGAGCATGCGGCGCAGGCCGCCGCGGGTGCGGAAGCGCTCGTGGTAGTGGTCGGCGCGGCCGGACAGCCGGACGTACCGGTCGGCGAGGCCCGGCGGCAGGTAGGACAGGAACGGCAGTTTGTAGTGCGGTTCCATGACGCCGAGCCGGTTGCCGAGGCCGAGATACAGGACGCCGTCGTCGGAGAGCACGCGGTGCATCTCCTTGATCACCGCGTCGGGGTCGACGACGTGCTCGTAGATGTGGTTGAAGACCAGCGCGTCGAGCGAGCCGTCGGGGAACGGCAGGGCCGTGCCGTCGCCGCACAGGAACGTGACGCGGTCGCCGAAGCGCTCGGACGCCTTGCGCAGCCCTGGCACATCGATGTCGACGCCGATGGCGTGCCGCGCGCCGGCGGAGGCCAGCTCGTCGGCGATGAAGCCGGCCGAGCAGCCGATGTCGGCGACGGTCATGCCGTCGAGCGCCTCGCCGGGTTTGCGGCCGAGGAAGTGGCCGAGCACTGCGATGATCTTGGCAGCCTTGCGCCGTCGCTTGGCCTCGTCCAGCATCGCACCCTGGAACTCCGAGTAGGCGAGCTGGACCGCGCGTTCCTTACCCACGCCGTCCAACACTAGTGCGCCGCCGGTGCCCGTCACCCCGAGTCGCGGGTTTCCGAGGGTCCGGGGGCCGTACGCTGGGCTGGTGCTGAGGCGGTTGCGGTCGAGCAGGGTGGTGCGGGCCGGTCTGGCGGTGGTCGCGCTCGGATTTCTCGGGTATGGGCTCGCGGTCAACTGGGGTGCCACATCGGCGGCGCTCGGACTGCTGTCGTGGGGGACGGCGGCAGGGGCCCTGGCGGCGGTGGTCGCGGGGGTGGGCTGCATGCTGGCGGCGTGGCGTGCGGTGCTGGCGGGGCTGGGGTCGCCGTTGCCTTGGCGGGTCGCGGCCAAGGTCATGTGTCTCGGTCAGCTCGGCAAGTACGTGCCGGGGTCGGTGTGGGCCTTCGCGGCGATGATGGAGCTGGCCCGTGACCACGGGTCGCCGCCGCGCCGTACGTTCGGGGCCACCGCGATCGCGCTGGTGATCTCGCTCGGGTGCGCGCTCGGGCTGGCGGCGGCGACGTTGCCGTTCACGTCGCGTGAGGTCGCCGAGCGTGCCTGGTACCTGCTGGCGCTGGTGCCGGTGATCCTGATCGGCCTGCATCCGCGGGTGCTGACGTACGGGCTCAACCTGGTGCTGCGGGTCGCGCGCCGGGAACCGCTGGAGCGGGCCCTGCCGGGCCGGGCCATGCTGGTGGCCGCGAGGTGGACCCTGGCGGGGTGGCTGCTGTACGGGGTGCACGTGTGGCTGCTGCTCGGCGACATGCGGCCGGGTGGCGCGGCGCTGTTCCCACTGGCCGCAGGCGCGTACGCGCTGGCGTGGGCCACGGGCCTGCTGGCGGTGGTCGTGCCGGCCGGCATCGGGGTGCGCGAGGGTGCGATGGTGCTGGTGCTGGCTCCGGTGCTGGACGCGCCGCGCGCGCTGGTGATCGCGGTGGTGTCCAGGCTGGCGTTCACACTGGCCGACCTCATCTGGGCCGGTCTCGGGTTCGTCCTGGCCAGAGGTCAGGCGCCGGCCAGCAGTTCGGAGGCGTACGCGGCCCAGTAGGGCTCGGGGTCGACGGCTTTGACGCCGCGCCGCAGGCGCTCGGGCTCACCGTCGGCGTAGAACCGCTTGAGGGTCTCGGTGAGCGCCGGCACGGAGCCGGCCTCGGTGAGCAGGCCGTCGACGCCGTCGGTGATGTGGTCGGCGAGCGCGCCGACGCGGGTGGCGATGACCGGCACGCCGTGCTCGTGGCCGAGCCAGGCGTTCTGGCTGGCCGTCGCGGAGCGGTACGGCAGCACCAGCGCGTCGGCCGAGGCGAACAGCGCGGGGACGTCGGCGGCCGGGACGTACCCGGGCCGCAGCTCCACGCGGTCGCCGAGCCCGAGCGACGTGATCAGCTCGCGGGTCTGGTCGAGGCCGCCCCAGAACTCCCCCGCCACGGTGAGCGACACGCCGGGGACCTCGGCGAGGGCCCGTAGCAGCAGGTCGAGGCCCTTGTAGTGCCGCACCATGCCGAAGAACAGCAGCCGGTGCCGCACCCCCTCGGCACGCTCCCCCGCGACCCCACCCTCAGGCAGGTGCGGCGGCATCTCGGCGACCCGCACCGGGGTCCGCGACAGGGATCGCGCCAGCTTGGCCTGCTCCCGCGAGTGCACGAGCACCCCGTCGGCGCGGCGCAGCAGGGCCTTGACCAGCGGCCGGTCGTAGGGCCTGCTCTCGTGCGGCAGCACGTTGTGGCACAGGGCCACGACGGGGGCCCCGCGCCGCAGGCCGCGCAGGATGCCGAGGTAGGCGGGGACCTGCACAGGACTGAGCAGGGTCAGCACCACGAGGTCCGCGCCGCGCAACCGCCGGCCGCAGCGCAGCCAGCCGTCCGGCCGGCGCCAGTCGAGGTCGCGCCGCGTGCCGGGGAACGGCTCACCTTCCGGCACGTCGATGGTCTGCTGTCCCGGATAGAGGAACGACGGGTACTGCGCGCGCCACGACTCGATCACGACGTCGTGGCCGAGGGCCGTCAGGCGGTGCGCCAGCTCGGTGGTGTGCTGCGCTCCGCCGCCTTTGTACGGGAAGGCCGGGCCGACGACGGCGACGCGCACGTCAGTCGTTCCGGGAACGGACGATCAGGTCGGCCAGCAGCGCCAGCGACCCGATGATCAGGCCGGACAGGAACGTCATCACGGTGCTCGCCGGGAAGTAGAACGGGTGGCGGAACATGTCGACCACACCCTTGCCGAACGCGATCACGACCAGCCAGATCGCCGGCGGCATGAGGACCTTGAGCGGGTTGAAGTACATCACCATGCGCAGCACCTGCAGGATGTACCGGTAGGCGTCGGAGATGAAGCTGAACTTCGACTTGCCGGCCCGCTTGCTGTACTCGATCGGCATGTAGTGCACGTCGTGCTGGTTGGACAGGAACGCCAGCGTGATCGTGGTCACGCAGGAGAACCCGGGAGGCAGCAGCCGCAGGTACGGCAGGGACACCGACCGCCGGAAGGCCCGAAGGCCCGAGTTGAGGTCGGGGATCTCCTGGCCGGCGAGCCGCTCGGCGACCTTGCGGATGAACCACTTGGCGGGGACCCGCAGGAGCTTGTGCGACCCCTGCTCGCTGGTGCGGGCCCCGACGACCTGGTCGATCGACGGGTCCTTCTCCAGGATCTGCACCAGCTCGGGGATGCGCTCGTTGGGGTAGGTCATGTCGGCGTCGGTCCACACGACGATCTCGCCGCGCGCGTCCTGCGTGCCGATGCGCCGCACCGTGCCGGAGCCGCCGTTGCGGTGGAACGCCACGACCCGCATGCTGGGGAAGCGCGGGGCCGCCTCGCGCAGCCGCGCGAGTGTGCCGTCGGTGGAGTGGTCGTCGACGGCCATCAGCTCGTAGGTGTAACCGCTGGTGTCCATTGCCTGGCAGATGCGCTCGACCTCGGCGATGACGTGGTCCTGCTCGTTGTAACACGGCAGGACGATGGTCACGTACGGCTTCGCGTCCACGGCGGGTCCCGTCTCAGGCTTCTGGGTCACACTCACGTCCGGCGAGAATACCGGCCCTGGACGGCGATCGAGTCCACGTCGGTGTTATCGGCCCACTTCCCCGGCGGCGGCGCGCCACTCCCCGGGCCGTTCCTTCAGTCTGGTGGCGGGACGACGCTCCAGACGTCGACGGCGAGGCTCCAGGTGCCGTCGGGGGCCTCCACCAGTGAGCGTTCGTCCTGGCGGGTGCGCAGGCGCAGGGCCAGAGTGGCGGGCCCGTACGGGATGAGCTGCCTGCTTTCGGCGGCGAGCACCACGGGGACACGATCGGCGGCGCGTACTTGAGCGGCGAGGCGGCGGACGACGGCCGGTGGCGCGAGGTCGCCGGTGACGGCCGCCACCTTGGCCGTGGGGACGCCGCACATGCCGCGTACGACCTGGGTGAACCGGTCGGCGGTGGCCCGCTCGACGATCAGTACGCTCGCGTCGGCCGGGATCTGGCGGCACAGGCCGTCGATGGCGGCGAGCTCGCCGCGCTCGGCGGGGGTGAACGCGGTGCCGATGGACGTCACGGCGGCCGGCACGACCAGCAAGAGGGACGCCGCGACGGCCACCACACGCGGCCGTACCGGCGTGCGGCCGGACCGCGCGGCCCGGTCGCGCAGCCACCGCGCACCCCACACGGCGAGCAGGATCAGGCCGGGGATCACGACCGGCACCAGGCGGCGGGAGGCCCAGGGGTGGTCGGGGGTGATGGCGGGCCGCCACAGCGTGGTCACCGTGCTCCAGGCGATGATCGCCAGCGGCAGGGCCCAGGCGAGGTCACGGCCGCGCAGGACCCGCCGGACGAGCACGGCCGCGCCGAGGGTGGCGAGGACGACGGCGGGGACGCCGAGGTACCAGATCACCCACCACAGGGTCTGCTCAGTGTAGAGGCGCGACGGGTCGACCGGCAGTCCGTTGGCCTTCTGGATGCCGGCGATGAACAGCGCGTTCATCCGGTCGTCGGGGTTGGTCGGCACCCGGCGCACCGTCGCCACCAGCGGCCAGGCGGCGAACGCGGCGACCACCAGCGCGACCCCGGCCGCGGCGGCCGTCCCCGGCCAGCGCGGCGGACGCGTGAGCCGCGCCAGGGCCGCCGGCCCGAACGCGCCGCACAGCACGGCGAGCGCCAGCGTGATCGCCGCGATCCCGAGCAGCGGCCGTACCGAGCCCGACAGGTATCCCAGGTACGGTCGCGCCAGCGTGTACCCGGCCCATAGCCCGAGTCCGGCGCCGGCGAGCACCCCCGCCGCCAGCGGCGGCCCCATCGCCGCGTACGCGGCGCGCCGGCCCGCCGACCCGCGCAACGCGGCGACCAGCCCGGCGGCCCCGAGCACCGGCAGCAGGTCGCGCAGCGCGTCGATCCGCACCACCACGGCCAGCCCGAACACCACTCCGGCGAGCGCGGCGGCCCACGGTCTGCGCCTGGCGTCCAGGGTGAGCGCGAGGCCGCCGAACAGCAGGATCAGCGACGGCATCTCGCTGAAAGTCGTCCGTGAGGTGTACAGGACCGGCAGGGCCACCGCGAACGCGAGCGCCGCGAGCACGGCCCACCACCCCCCGACGAGCCGCGCCGCCACCCCGCCGACCACGAGCACCGCGAGCCCGCCGAGGACCGCCGGCACCCACAGCATCCCCTGAGTGCCACCGGCCCAGTACCCCACCGCGTCGAGCACCGGCGCACCCGGCATGAACTGCGGCACGACGGCCCCGCCGTGGTCGTAGAACCCCACGCTGCCGAACACCAGGAACGGGTCGGGCCGGCCGCCGAACGCCGCGAGGTCGTAGGGGATCGGCAGCCCGCCGTGCCGTGCCAGCCACACCGCGTACTGCGCGTACGTCCCGGGGTCCCTGCGCACGATGAGCTGCTCACTGCGCAGCAGCCCGTTGAACACCGCCGACACCGAAGCGACGCCGCCGACGGCGATGGCCTGCAGCGCCGTCACCGCGAGCGCGGGGCCGCGCCACGCCACCCGGCCCCCCATGGCGCCGAGCGCGAGCGCGAGGCCGCCGGCGAGGAGCAGCGCGGCCACCGGCCGGTACGCTCCGGCCGCCACCAGCGGCACCCCGCCGATCAGCCAGCCCGCCACGGCGAGCGCCGGCACCACGGACGCGACGGCGAGCACCCGGCCCGCCGTCTCCTGCTCCGACCGTCCCACCTCGCCCCCGATCCCGGCCCGGCCCGCGGGGCCGGTGTCCCCCGCTCTCCCCAGTAACGCACGAACCACGGCCACGACCAGGTAGCGTACGGCCCCAGACCACCCACCCGGCCATACCCTTGCCCCGCCTTGTCCGTTCCTGCCTCGCGAGGCCTCGCCGAGCGGTGCGACCGGCGGCCCGGGTACGGACCGGGGAGACGAAGGAGCGGGATGCTGAGGCGGATCCCAGCGGCGGGCCGTGTCACGCGCGTGCGGCGGCATCTGGCGTTCCTGGTGGTGCTGTCGCTCGGCGTGGCGCTGCGCGCGGGGGCCATGCTCGGGTACCGGCCGGCGTTGTGGTTCCCCGACACCTACACCTATGTGGTGACGGCGCTGCGGCCGCGGCCCGATCTGGTGCGGCCGGCGGGGTACCCGATGTTCCTGCGGCTGCTCGAACCGTTCCACGACTTCGCGGTGGTCGTGCTGGTCCAGCATGTGCTGGGGCTCGCGACCGGGGTCATGATCTACGCGGCGGTACGGCGGTGGCGCGCGGCCACGTGGGCCGGGGTGGCCGCGTCGGCGCCGGTGCTGCTCGACGCCTACCAGGTGCAGCTCGAACATCTGCTGGTCTCCGACACTCTGTTCATGTTCCTGCTGGTGACCGCGGTGTACGTCGCGACAGGGACGCGGACGTGGCGGGGTGCGGCGGCGGCCGGGCTGCTGCTCGCGGCGGCGGCGGTCACCCGCACCGTGGGGCTGCCGCTGATCGTGCTCGTGGCGCTCTGGCTCGCGTTCCGTCGCCTGCCGCGGCGCGGCGCGAGAGGCACGCTCTGGCCCGCCGCCGCGTGCCTGGCCGCCGCGCTGGTGCCGGTCGGCGCGTACGCGGCGTGGTTCTCCGCCACGCACCACAGGTTCGGCATCGTCGGCGCCAACGGGGTGTTCCTGTACGGCCGCGCCATGTCGTTCGCCGACTGCGCCGTCATGCGGCCGCCACCTGATCTCGCCGTGCTCTGTGACGACACCCCGCCGGAGGCGCGGCCCCCGTCGCAGGCGTACGTCTGGGACCCCGGGGCCCCCCTGCCGTCCCTTCCCGGCATCACGTTCGCCGAGAGCTCCGACCGCCTGGCCGGCCGGTTCGCGATGCTGGCGCTGCGCTCGCAGCCCCTGGACTACGCCGCCTCGGTCCTCGGCGAGCTGGCCCGCGGCTTCGTCTGGGGCCGGCCCGTGTACCCCGACCGGGTGACCTACGACTACTACGAGTTCCCGGCTCAGCCTCCCTCCCACCCGGCGCGGACCCCCGCGATCCTCGGCCTCACCCTGGCCACGCGCGACTACCAGCGAGGTTCGGTCGACACGCGTGTCGTGGAGCCGTACGCGGGCTGGACGCGGGCCTATCAGGACGTCGCGCGGCTCCCCGGCACCGTCCTTCTGGTGGTGCTGCTCGCCGCGCCGGCCGCCGCCGTCGTCCGGCGCCGCCGCGGGGGGCCGGTGGCGGCGCCGTGGACCTTGCCGTGGATCACGGCGGTGGTGCTCCTGGTGCTCCCGGCCGCCACCGCCGAGTTCGACTACCGCTATGTGCTCCCGGCCGTTCCTCTGGCGTTCCTGGCCGCCGCACTGGCCCTGACCGGCCCGTCCGCGGGACGTGCGACCGAAAAGCCCTCTCTACCTGCGGATTCCATGCACAATGGGTAAAGCGTCCGACTAGACTGTCTCAGCAAATATCTTCACGCCGGTAAGCTTGCGCCGCCGTTCCTACCGCCTGGAGTACGCATGATCCCGAGTCCATCAATCCGATCATGCTGCCCACAACCGGGCTGGTGACCTGACCTCATGACGATATGAGCGAGCACCGACACTCCGCCTCGGTGTCGGACCGGGGAGAGCCGCGTCCGGGCCGCCGAGCGAGCCGCGCACGCCAGCAGGAGGCGCCGCCGCACGCGTACCAGCCCGAGGGGCCGCCGCACGCGTACCAGCCGGAGGGGCCGCCTCGCGCACGCCGGCCGGAGGCGCCGCCGCGCACCCATCAGCCCGAGGCGCCACCGCGTGGGCCGGCCGGCGGCGAGCGTTCCCGCCGCCACCGCGCCGCCGCGGCGCCTCCCCCCGGGACCGGCCACCTGGAGGACGGCCCACCGTCCCGCCGCCGCAGGGCCGCCGAGCCCCCCGTGCCGCCGGACGACCCGGGGTCGCGGCGGGGCCGCGACTCAGGCGGCGGAAAGCGCGGCCGGGTGCTGGCCTGGATCAGCATCGCGCTGACAGTCGTCCTCGTCGGTGTCTCCCTCGGCGGCTACACCCTGTACCGCAGCCTCCTCGGCAACCTGCGCACCCAGGACGTCAGCGGCGGCCTCAACGCCAACCGGCCGGTCAACACCACAGGCGCGCTCAACGTGCTGCTCGTCGGCTCCGACACCAGGGCCGGCGACAACAAGCGGTACGGCCAGCACATGGAGAACGAGGGGGAGCGCACCGACACGATCATCCTCCTGCACGTCTCCCCCAACCGCGACAAGGCCACCCTGATCAGCTTCCCCCGCGATTCGATGGTGCAGATCCCCGCCTGCAAGAACGCGCGCACCAAGGTCGCGATCCCGCCGCGGCTCGACATGATCAACTCGGCGTTCAACGAAGGCGGCATGGCCTGCACGATCAACACGATCGAGGCCAACACCAACATCCGCATCGACCACTTCATCAAGGTCGACTTCACCGGCTTCAAGAACATCGTGGACGCGCTCGGCGGCATCCAGATCTGCGTGCCGCAGGCCGTGAGCGACAAGAAGGCCAAGCTGGAGCTGCGGGCCGGCAAGCAGATCGTCCGCGGCGAGACGGCCCTGGCGTACGTCCGCGCCAGGTACCAGCTCGGCGACGGCAGCGACATCAGCCGCATCAAGCGCCAGCAGATCTTCCTGTCCCAGGTGGCCAAGAAGGCCACGAGCGGCGACACCCTGACCAACCCCGGCAAGCTCATCGCCTTGATCACCGCCGCCGCGCAGTCGGTGGTGATGGACCCGCAGCTCGACGTGGACACGCTGGTGCAGATCGCGCAGAGCGCGCGCAGCCTCACCGCGACCGGCGTGAAGTTCGTGACCGTGCCGTGGGAGCCGTACCCGACCGACAAGAACCGCGTGCAGTGGAAGCAGCCGGACGCCGGCCGGCTGTTCGAGTCGCTGCGCAACGACATCGAGGTGACGCCGACCGCCAAGCCGAGCGCCAGCGCCTCGGGCCCGGCCAAACCGTCCATCAAGCCGGCCCAGGTGAAGGTGCAGGTCCTCAACGGCACCAGCACCCCCGGCAGGGCCAAGGACGTCGCCGAGGCGCTCGCGGCGCAGGGCTTCGACGTCGTGCAGGTCGGTGACGCGCGCAACGCCGACGGCACCGACCGGCCGCAGACCCAGGTGCTCTACTCCAAGAAGGCCGCGGACGGCGCCGACTACGCCGCGCCGCTCGCCGCCAAGCTGGTCGGCAAGGTCGCCCCCGGCGACGGCAAGATCAAGCCCGGCAGCGTCACGCCGTTCGTCCCGAGTGCCTCCGCCACCCCGGCGGCCCCGGATGCGCAGGCGAACGCGGACGGCGCGGCGGCCGAGGGCCCGGTGATCCAGCTCGTCATCGGCGCCGACTTCAAGGGGGTCAAGGTGCCGGTCACCATCCCCGACAGCGCACGCGTCGTCGACTCCAAGACCGATGTGTGCAGCACCTGACCGATAGGCCCGGACGGCCCGATTCCCCTCGGGGAACCGGGCCGTTTTTGCCGTCTCCGGACTCTGGAATCACGGCACCGTCGCGACAAGCTCAGATCGGCACGTTAGGGTTGGCTGATCTGGTGAGCGCGCCCGCCGTCGTCCTCGATCGCCTCACCCTTCACGGGTGGCCGCCAGAAATCCGCCGCTTCAGCAGGTAAGTGCAGGTCATTTCCGTCTTCGACAGATAGCCGAGCGTTTCCCCCGTGAGTGAAACCAGATCGTCTTTCCACGTTCCGGCCCCCCGCGCGGACGGCGCCTCCACCGGCGACCCCGCCACCGACGGCCCCGGTGACCCGGGGCGGCCCGTCGCGGAGACCGGTGATACGGACACGACCGCGAGCCCCTCGGGAACGCACACGGGGCCGCAGGCGGCGCCAGGTCACGGTGAACGGCGGCCGTCCCCCGCGGGCCCCAATCCCTACCGCTCGGGTGCCGAAGCCGCGCGCGCGGCGCGCTGGCCGGTCCCCGACGGCGCCGAGCCGCCGACCGGCGCCTGGGACCGGCAACGGCCGCGCGGCGGGGAGCCGTCCGGGCCGCTGTGGCCGGTGGCCGAGCAGCCCGCCACGGCGCCGCGCCGGGGGCTTCCCCTGGACGACGACCCGGAGACGTTCACCTTCGAGCGTCCCGCCTGGCCGGAACCCCCCGCCGACGGCACCGGGCCGCGCCAGGCACTCGCCCCGGAACCCGACACCTCGGTCATCCCTGCCGCCACCACCGGCGCACCGAGCACGCCGAGCGCACCGGGCCTGCCGGGGACGCCGGCGCACGGCGACCCGTGGCCCGGGGACCACGGCCCCACTCCGTCGGACGGTTTCTCCTACTGGGAGCGCCGTCCGCTGCCGACCGGCGCCGCCGCGGCCCCTGTGGCGCCACCGGTGCCGGGCTGGGAGGCCGCCGGACAGCGTGTCGTCGGCCGGTCCACCGTAGGCGAGCGGCCCTGGGAGCAGGCCGAGGAGGAGCCGCCTGCGCCGCCGGCGCCGCGTCAGCGCGAGCCGTACCTCGACAACGTCAAGTTCGTCCTGATCGCGCTGGTAGTGACGGGCCACTCCCTGGTGCCGACGCTGTCGGCGCACTCGGCCCGCTCGGCCTACCTGTTCATCTACGTGTTCCACATGCCGCTCTTCGTGATCATCAGCGGTTACCTGAGCAGGAACTTCTGGAACTCCAACGCCAAGACCAACAAGCTCGTGGACACGTTCCTCGTGCCGTACGTCATCGTGGAGATCGGGTACGCGCTGCTGCGGTTCGCGTTCGGCCACAAGTGGAGCCTGACCATCATCGACCCGGCCTGGCTCAACTGGTACCTGCTGGCGCTGCTGCTGTGGCGCCTGTCCACCCCGGTGTGGAAGCGCATGCGTCACCCTCTGCCGATCGCGGTGGCCGTCTACCTGCTGGCGGGGCTGTCGGACCTGCCGGGTGACTTCAGCATGGACCGGTTCTTCGGCCTGATGCCGTTCTTCGTCCTCGGCCTGTGGCTCCAGCCGCACCACTTCGAGATGCTGAACCGCCGGTGGATCAAGATCCTTTCGGTGTTCACGCTCGCCGGCGGCGCCGCCGTGGCCATCCTGATCGCGCCGCACGTCAAGCTCGGGCCGGTGTACTACAAGGACAGCTACGCCGACCTCAGCCTGCCGTGGTGGACCGGCATGGGGATGCGGGCCGGTCTGCTGGTCGCCGCGCTGGCCCTGTCGGCGGCCATCCTCGCGCTGGTGCCGCGCCGCACCACGTGGTTCTCCGACCTCGGCACCCGCACGCTGTACTGCTACCTGCTGCACGGCGTGCCGGTGTACATCGCCAAGGAGATGGGCTGGCTGGAGTACCCGTGGCTGCACGGCCCGCTCGGCGTCATGGCGATCCTCAGCAGCTGCTTCGCGCTCGCCATCGTGTTGTGCCTGCCGGAGACCCGCACGGTGTTCAAGTGGCTGCTCGAGCCGAGGCTGACCTGGCTCTACCGCAGACCGTCCGCCGGCGCCAGGTCGGCGAACTCCTAGGGACGGATGTTCAACCGCATTTCCACCGCGATTCACGGTACGCATCCAGGCAGTAAGTGAACGGCGCTCAGCATCGACGCATGAAGGTATGTGTCGGCACGATCGTCCACCACCCGGAGGACGCGCGGATCATGCACCGTCAGATCCGCGCGCTGATGGAGGCCGGTCACCAGGTCACCTACGTGGCTCCGTTCACCCACTGCAACGTGACACCGATCCCGGAGATCCGGCCCATCGACGTGCCACGCGCCGTGGGGCTGCGCCGCAGGCACGCGCTGTCCACCGCGCGCGCCGCGCTGCGCAGGGGGTCGAGGGACGCCGACCTGCTCCTCGTCCACGACATGGAGTTGCTGTTCGCGCTGCCGCGCCGCCGTCCGACGACCGTGTGGGACGTGCACGAGGACACCATCGGCGCGCTGGACACCAAGGAGTACCTTCCGCCGTCCCTGCGGCGGCTGCTGCCGGGCCTGATCCAGCGCGTCGAGAGCCGGGCCGAGCGCCGGCTGCGGCTGATCCTGGCCGAGGCGGCGTACCGTGACCGGTTCACCGGCAACCACCCGGTGGTGCCGAACACGACGTACGTGCCGGACACCCCGCCGCCTCCGCCTGGCGGCAACCGCGTGGTGTACGTGGGCCAGCTCTCGCAGGCGCGCGGCACGCTGGAGATGATCGAGCTGGCCCGCCGGCTGCGTCCGCACGGCATACGCCTCGACCTGATCGGCGGCGCCGACCCGCAGGTCCGGCCCATGTTGCGCGACGCGCAGCGTGAGGGCCTGCTCGACTGGTTCGGGTACGTGCCGAACAACCACGCGTTGCGCATGGCGGAAGGCGCGCTCGCCGGCCTGTCGCTGCTGCACGACGTGCCGAACTACCGGCAGTCCCTCCCCACCAAGATCATCGAGTACATGGCCCGCGGCGTCCCCGTGATCACTACTCCGCTCCCCATGGCGGCCTCCATCGTCGGCCGTGCCGCCTGCGGCGTCGTGGTGCCGTACGGCGACGTGGACGCCGCGATCCAGGCGATCCTGCGGCTGCGTGACGACCCCGAGCGCCGCGCCGTGATGGGTTCACGCGGCTACACCGAGGCCCGCGGCCACTACCACTGGCCCGACCAGGCCCGTGACTTCGTCGCCACCCTGGAGGAATGGGCCGCGCACGTCCCCGCTCCCGCGCTACGGCGCGTGGTACCGGCCTGACTCCGCGCGTGGTTCGCGTCCGCCTCACGGGACGCTGACCACCACCTCCCCGTCGGCGGTCACCTCGGCGGCGTACACCCGCAGGTCCTTCTGGCCGCTGAGCGAACAGCCCGTGGTGAGGTCGTAGGTGTGCTGGTGCAGGGGACAGATCACGACCTGGCCGTCGATCTGGCCGTCGGCCAGCGGGCCGCCGGCGTGGGGACAGACGGCGGACACCGCGCGCAGATCGCCGCCGCGCAGGTGGAAGACGGCGACCGGCTCGCCGGCCACGGTGTAGGCCCGGCCCTCGCCGACGGGGATGTCCGCCACAGGTCCGAGACGGTGGCCGGTCACCGGACCTCGATCAGGGGGAGCGCGGGACGGAACTGGCCGGGGGTGGCGGGGTCGCGGCCCTCCAGCCAGGGGTCGCGGTAGGCGGCCACGGCCGCCTGGACGTCGCGGTCGAGGCGCTCGGCGATGCCTTCGGCGTCGTCCACCACGACGGCGCGTACGTGGTCGGCGCCGACGCGCGGCACGAAGGCGTACGTGCGTTCCAGCCAGTTGGCGTTCTCGCGGTAGTACTGCAAGAACCGGCCGGTCAGGGTGACGACCTCCTCGGGGGTGGCGACGGTCGCCAGCAGGTCACCCTTGCGCACGTGCGCTCCCGCGGCGCCGCCGACGTAGATCTCCCACCGGCCGCCTTCCACCGCGACCACACCGACGTCCTTGACATACGCCTCGGCGCAGTTGCGTGGACAGCCGGTGACGGCGAGCTTCATCTTCCCCGGTCCCTCCAGGCCCTGGTACGTGCTCTCCAGCGCGATGCCGAGCGCCGTGGAGTCGCCGAGGCCGTAGCGGCAGAAGTCCGTGCCGACGCAGGTCTTCACCGTGCGGAAGCTCTTGCCGTACGCGTAGCCCGACGGCATGCCGAGGTCGGCCCACACGGCAGGCAGGTCCTCCTTGCGCACGCCGAGCAGGTCGATGCGCTGGCCGCCGGTGACCTTGACCAGCGGCACCCGGTACTTGTCGGCGACGTCGGCGATGCGGCGCAGCTGGTCGGGGGTGGTGCAGCCGCCTTTCATCTGCGGGACGACGGAGAACGTGCCGTCCCGCTGGATGTTGGCGTGCACGCGGTCGTTGATGAACCGCGCGTCGCGCTCGTCGACGTACTCCTCGGCCCACATGACCCGCAGCAGTGACGCGAGCCCCATCTTGCTCCTGGCGTCCTCCGCGCCGCCGGGGGCCAGGGTCGCGAAGACCGCGGACACCGACTTCAGGCCACGGGCCCGGATCTCGGCCATGAGCTCGGGTTTGGCGAGCGGCACCCCTGGCACGTACCAGTTCGCCGACGGGTCGACCTCGGCCGCGCCACCGGCGGCCCAGTCGACGATCTGCTCCACCAGGGACCGGCACGAGCCGCAACCCTTGCCGGCGCGGGTCTTGGCGGCGACCCCTGTGACCGACCTGACACCGCCGCGCACGGTCTCCACCAAGGTCCGCTTGCTGACGCCGTTGCAGTTGCACACCTGCGCGTCGTCGGACAGCTCGGCCACCGACGTCTCCGCCGAGGGGCCGCCGAGGTCGAACAGCAGCCGCACCCGCTCCTCCGGCAGCGGCAGCCCCTGGTCGAACGTCTGGCTGAGGAAGGCGACCTTGTCCACGTCCCCCACCAGGGTCGCGCCGATCAGCCGGCCGTCGCGCACCACGACGCTCTTGTACGTGCCGCGGCTCGGCTCGGCGAACACCACGAACTCGTCGTCCTCGCGCTCGGGCCCGGCGACCCCCATGGCGGCGACGTTCACCCCCGCCACCTTGAGCTTGGTGGCGACCCGCGACCCGTGGTACGCGGCGGCCGGGTCGGCCCCGGTGATGTGGTCCGCCAGCACGCGTGCCTGCTCCCACAGCGGCGCCACCACGCCGTACACCTTGCCGCGGTGCTGCGCGCACTCGCCGACGGCGTAGATGTCGGGCTCGTCCACGGCCCGCATCTGGTCGTCCACGACGACACCCCGCTCGACGACGAGGCCGCTGGCCCGCGCCAGCTCGGCGTTCGGCCTGATGCCGGCCGCGACCACCACCATGTCGCAGTCGATGGACCGGCCGTCGGCGAGGCCGATGCCGGTGACCTTCTCGGTGCCTTCCACCGCGCTGGTCCTGGCGTTCAGCTCGACCCGGATGCCGAGCCGTTCCACGGCGCGTTTGAGCACGGCACCGGCCTGCGCGTCGAGCTGCTGGTTCATCAGGTGACCGCCGGCGTGCACGAGCGTGATGTCCAGGCCGTGGTTCTGCAGGCCGCGTGCCGCCTCCAGGCCGAGCAACCCGCCGCCGATCACCACGGCACGGCGGTGACCCTTGGCGTACCTGAGCATGTTGCGGGTGTCGTCGATGGTGCGGAAGGTGAAGACCCCCTGGTGGAAGCCACGCTCCGCGACCCGCATGCCGGGGATGTCCGGCACGTACGGCACGCTGCCGGTGGCGATGATCAGCTTGTCGTACCGCGTGACGCCGCGGTCGTCGGAGTACACCTTGCGCGCGAACGGGTTGACGCGCCGCACCCGCACACCGGCCCGCAGGGTGATGCCGTTCTCCTCGTACCACGCGAGGCCGTTGAGGAAGATCGCGTCCTCCGGCTCGTTCCCCGCGAGCACCTCCGACAGCATGATCCGGTTGTAGTTCCCGTACGGCTCGTCCCCGAAGATCGTGATGTCGAACCGCTCACCGCCGCCTCGCGCGAGGATCTCCTCGACCGCTCGCACCCCCGCCATCCCGTTCCCGATCACCACAAGCCGCACGGCCCGTCCCCCCTCAGACCTCGACCAGCCCGAGATCCACCACAAGCGTCCCCGGCACCCCGTCCGGCGCCGCCACGTACAGCTCGACCACCGTCCCCGGCTCCAGGTCCTCGACCACCCGCAGCGACACATGCGTCCCCGCCTTGGCCCCCACCGGGAAGTACCGCATCGGCACGCCGTCCCGCATGAGAATCACACACACCAGTTCGTCACTGCTGTTCCCGCCCCGCAGATACACCGGCTGCGCCACCACCCCGTCCGGCACGACATACCGCAACTCCCCCGCCAGCAGAAACGGCGCCTCCAGGCCCTTACCGACAAACGAGAAAACCCCCTGCAGGAACCGACCCGACGAATCCACGCCACTCCCTTCCCACACCGGCCGTCGAAAGCCCACCCGCCTCTCCCGGTCAGCGTCATCCCACCCCATTTCCCCGGCATGCAAACCCCATGACCACCCGGTTAACCACTCCTCACCTCCGACACCCTTCGCCTGACCGTCCCCGGTCGTATCCCCCTGCTGGCGTCACGGGTCCCGGGTTGGTCTACTGGAGACATGGCCAGCCACCCCGTCCAAGGTCGCCGGGTCGACACCCCCGTACAGGTCAGGGACGCCACCGCGTGCGGTGCGGGCTACCTGGTGCGTGCCGACGCGGTGCGGGCCGTGCTCGCCTACTGCGACTTCGACGTCCTCGAGGTCATTCCCGGCAAGGCGCTGTGCACCTTGGTGTTCGCACGCTTCGCCGACAGTGAGCTCGGGGCCTACCACCAGTTCGGGGTGGCGTTCCTCGTCCGGTCCCCCGGGAGTCCTCGCGTCCGGTCGCGGAGTCCGCTGTCCGGCGTCAAGGAGCTGTGCACACCCGGCACGGGGGCCTTCGTGCACTGGCTTCCCGTGGACCAGCCGTTCGCGCTGGAGGCGGGCCGCGCGATCTGGGGCTTTCCGCATGAGCTCGCGCAGCTCGACCTCCGCCTGGCGTCGCCGTACAAACGCTGCGTACTGCGCAAGGACGGCCGACTGGTGCTGGACCTGCTGCTGCGTCCCGGTATCCCCCTCCCCCGCGTGCCGTCCCCCGGCACGACCACCCTCTCCCGCGTCACCCACCTCGGCCTGCCGATCCTCGGCACCCCCACCATGGACGCCTTCACCCACCTGGACGGCGTCACCCGGCGCTCCCGCTGGACCATCCACCCCCACTCCGTCCGCACCCGCCCCGGCGGCGCCTTGATCCGCCTCGGCAACCACCCGATCGCCAAGGAACTCAGCGAGCTCGGCCTCCCCAAACGCGCGCTCAGCACGACCAGCGTGGCCCGCATGACCATGACGTTCGAGGAACCGGTGAGGATCTGACCTACGGCAGGGTGAGGACGCGCGGGCCGTCCTCGGTGACGGCGATGGTGTGCTCGATGTGCGCGGCGCGGCTGCCGTCCGTCGTGCGCAGCGTCCAGCCGTCCGGGCTCACCCGGTAGTCGTCCCTGCCGCCGGCCATGAACATGGGCTCGATGGCGAGGGTCAGGCCGTGCCGCAGCGGGTACCCACGGCCGGGACGGCCTCGGTTGGCGACATGGGGGTCCTCGTGCATGTGGCGGCCGATGCCGTGGCCGCCGAAGTTCACCGGCATCCCGCAGCCGGCCGACCGCGCGACCGTGTCGATGGCGTGCGAGATGTCCCCGATCCTGTTGCCGGTCGTCGCCGCCGCGATCCCCGCGTCCAGCGCCTCCCGCGTCGCCTTGATCAGCGCCACGTCCTCCGGGTACGGCGTGCCGACGGTGAAGCTGATCGCCGCGTCCCCCGTCCACCCGTCCAGCTCGGCCCCGCAGTCGATGCTCACCAGATCACCGTCCCGCAGCCGGTAGTCCGTCGGGATCCCGTGCACCACGGCGTCGTTGACCGACGCACAGATCACCGCGGGAAACGGCGTAGGCGCGAAGTCCGGCCGGTACCCGAGGAACGGCGACCGCGCACCGGCCTCGTCCAGCACCGTCCGCGCCACCTCGTCCAGTTCCTTTAACGGCACCCCCACCCCCGCGGCCCCCTGCACGGCCGCCAGCGCGTTGGCCACGACCCGTCCCGCCTCGCGCATCGCCGAAAGCGCCGCATCACTCTTGATCTCCACCACGACCCGGTACTCCCACCTGCACGACCAATACTTATACCGGTATTACTATAACCCTCATGGTGCGCACACCCCTGACCCCGGCCGAACGCCTCCGCGGCGAACACTTCGGCACCCTCCTCCGCCAGGCCCGAGCCGGCCGCACCCTCCTGGAGGTGGCCACCACCGCCGGCATAAGCCCAGAAACCCTGAGAAAGATAGAAACCGGCCGAGCCCCCACCCCCTCCTTCTTCACCATCGCCGCCCTGGCCTCGACCCTCGACCTCAGCCTGGACACCCTGGCCGCCGCCTGCACGACCGACACCCCGCACCGAGACCAGGCACTATCCGCCTGACACCGTGACGGCCGGCTCAGACGATGGGGGGACGGCCCAGGCGGAGCATGCGCCAGGCGGTGCGCCAGGCCATGGGGCGGCGTTCGCCTGCGGGCTGGGTGAGGCCTTCCTTGAAGCCCTGGAACCAGCTCTTGATGGCGAGGTGGGAGCGTTCGCGGATCACGGTGAGGAGGATCCAGTCGAGGAGGTACAGGGTGGCGAGGGGCCAGGGGAGGTTGCGGCGGGCCAGCCAGACGCGGTTGCGTGCGTTGAGGCGGTAGAAGTCGGCGTGCCGCGTGGGGGGGACCTGGGGGTGGTACATGACGGCGTCGGCGTCGTATTCGATGCGGTAGCCCTCGCCCAGGAGGCGCCAGGCCAGGTCGGTCTCCTCGTGCGCGTAGAAGAAGCGGCCGGGGAGGCCGCCTACCTGGAGGAAGGCCGATCTTCTGATGGCGCAGGCGCCGCCTAGGAAGGTCGTGACGGGGCTGCTGCGCTGGGGGTCGCCGGCGCGGAGTCTCGGGACGTGGCGGCGCTGGCCGACGCCGCCTTCGGGGTCCATGACGCGGAAGCTGATGACGGCGAGGTCGGGTTCGGCGGAGAAGCGTTCGCGGACGTGCGCGGCGACCTTGTCGGTGGCGTACCAGCCGTCGTCGTCGAGGAAGAGGACGACGTCGCCGGTGCATTCGCGTACGCCGTGGTTGCGGCCCTCGGGGATGCCGACGTTGGCGGGGATGCGGACGGTGCGGACGTTGGGGGACGCGGTGGCGAGCTGGGGGACGTCGGCGCCGTTGCCGACGATCACGACCTCGACGTCGCCGTCGGTCTGGGTGACGGCGGATACGACAGCCCGGTCCAGTTCGGCGACCCGGTTACCCATGGTGAGGATGACACAGGAAATCTTCAACGCGTCATCGCCTCGACGCTGGGAAGGCGCAGGTAACCATGATCACCGAGTCTGGTTGGGCGGCGGGTCCGAACTCTGTACGCATACTGTGAAATAAGGGTATCGGAACGGTCAGCGAACCCCCACCGAACAGACGGTGTTGATCGCGCGTCGGCTCTTGACAGAGATACGACGCCGGAGGCCCGCCGACGGTTCCGGGAGATCACGAAAGCCGCCTCGACGCCAGGATGCTCACCAGGTGGAGGACCGTCTGCACCCCCGCGAACACGACGCAGGCGACGGTGAGCACCTGGGTGGCGGTCAGCCCTCCCGCCACGGCGTCCCACACGGCCGCCAGCAGCGCGATGATCGAGAGCTCGACCGCCTGGAACACCCGGTGGAAGCGCAGGGCCGCCACGGCCTTCCTGGCCATGCCGAGCCTGCGGGAGGTGAACTGCTCGGCCGCCGCCTCGGAGGTGGCGGTCATGCCGGACCGCGCGCGGGCCACGTCCACCAGGTCGGTCTCCGACTTGATCAGGATCGCGCCGAGCGCCGCGGCGAACCCGAGCACGGTGTACCAGTCGGGGACGGTGGCCGACGCGCGGAACCCGAGCCCGATGAGCAGCGCCGCCTCGGCGAAGTAGTGGCCCACCCGGTCGAGGTAGACCCCGGTGATCGACGTGCGGCCCGTCCAGCGCGCCAGCTCGCCGTCGGAGCAGTCGAGCAGCAGGTACGCCTGGATCAGCAGCGCCGCGCCGAGCGCGGCCCACAGCCCCGGCAGCGCGAGCACGACGCCGGCGAGCACCCCCGCCAGGATCATCAGCCCGGTCACCTGGTTCGGCGTGATCCGCGTGCGGGCCAGGGCCCAGGTCACGTAGATCGACAGCTTGCGCATGTACAGCGCACCCGCCCAGTGCTCACCGGAGTTGCGCTCCATCGTGGTGTGCGGCTGAGCGACCGCGCGCATCTCAATGAGCGACGGCCCGGACATATTCCTCCACCCGGTCGCGCGCCTCGGCCTCCGACAGCCGCAGGTGCTCCAGAATCGTGTACCGCCCCGGACGGGTGGACGGCGCCAGCATCACGGCCTCGGTGAACTGCGTGGTCGTCAGCCCGATGTCCAAGGGGCTCACCGGCAGCTCGTGCGCGCGCAGGCAGCCGGTCACCAGCGACAGCATGCGCTGGTCCTCGCGCAGGAAGTAACAGAAGGCGGCCCCGACGCCGGCGAGCTCGCCGTGGTTCGAGGTGCCGGGGAACAGCTGGTCCACGGCATGAAGGATCTCATGATCGCCGCCGCTGCTGGGCCGTGACGAGCCGGCGACCACCATGGACATGCCGGAAAGGATCAGTGACTCGGCGAGCACGGTGAGGAACGCGTCCGACTCGATGGAGTCGGTGCGGCCGAGCACCGCCTCGGCGCTGGTGCGCGCCATGGACACCGCGAGCCCGTCGATGGGCTCGCCGCGCTCGACGTTGCCGAGCTGCCAGTCCTCGATGGCCGACAGGTTGCTGACGACGTCACCGGCGCCGGAGCGGACCAGGGACGGCGGCGCGCCGTGCACGAAGTCGAGGTCGACGAGGATGGCCAGCGGCATCGGCACGCCGAACGACCCCTTGCCTCCCTCGTGCTCCAGCGAGGACACCGGCGAGCAGATGCCGTCGTGGGAGAGATTGGTCGCCACGGCCACCATGGGGATGCCGGCCAGCGACGCGGCGTACTTGGTGACGTCGATGGTCTTGCCGCCGCCGATGCCGACGACCGCTTCGTACGCGCCTTTGCGCAGGTCGGCCCCGAGGGTGACGGCCGAGTCGACCGAGCCGTCCGGCACGCGGAACACCTCGGCGTCGACCAGCGTCGGCGCGATGAGCCCGGAGATGTGATCACCCTGACCGGAACCCACCGCGACGGCGACCCGGCCGGATGTGGCCACACGGCTGTCGGCCAGCAGCGCGCCGAGCTGCGCCACCGCGCCGCGCCGCACCTCGACGGTGAGGGGTGCGGTGAGCATACGCGCTAGCAGCGGCATGAGGTCTCCCTGGTCGTCGGCACGCCGCCGGCCGGCCTCGCGCCGGGGTGGCGCGAGGCGGCTAGTACGTGCACGCGATCTCCCGGGCCCTCGCCAGGTCGTCGTGGTTGTCGACCTCGACCCAGTCGACCTTGCCGATCGGCGCGACCGCGATGCGCTCGCCGCGCGCGACCATCTCGCCGTAGCCGTCCTCGTAGTAGAGCTGGGGGTCGCGCTCGAACGTGGCGCGCAGCGCGTCGGCGAGCCGCTCGGCGGCGCCGGGACGGATCAGCGTGGCGCCGATGTACTCACCGTGGGCCGTGGCGGGGTCCATGAGCTTGGTGATGCTCCGCAGGTACCCCCCGTCGTCCAGGGTGACCTTCATCTCCTCGTCGGCGAGGACCTTGACGTCGTCGACGGCGAGCAGGATGTCGCTGGTCACCGGCGCGTCGAGCAGCGTGCGCTCCACCGAGACCGGGTGCACCGTGTCCCCGTTGACCAGCAGCGCGCCGTGCGCGAAGTGGTCGCGCGCGCACCACAGCGAGTAGGCGTTGTTCCACTCCTCGGCCTTGTCGTTGTGGACGAGAGTGAGACGCACACCGTGGCGCGACTCCAGGTCGGCCTTGCGCTCGTGGACCGCCTCCGCGGCGTACCCCACGATCACCACGACGTCGCGGAGGTCCACGGCCGCGAGGTTACGCAGCGCGATGTCGAGGATCGTGGTCTCCCCGTCCACCGGCACCAGCGCCTTGGGCAGCGTGTCGGTGTACGGCCGCAGGCGACGTCCGGCCCCGGCGGCCAGCACCATTCCCAGCAACGTGCGCTCCTGTCGTCAAGCATGAGTTCGTAGGGTGAAAGGTTAGTTGGCCGCAGGTGCTGATCGTGTAATCCCCGGTTCACTTATGCCGTTATGAGATCGGTCGCGGCGAAGTGACGGAGGGTCAGTCCCCGGAACCGAGGTCCGCCGCCTCGACGCCGGAGCGCGGAGCGGCGAGCCAGCATGTCACGCTCTCCCAGCAGAACAACGCCGCGAGGTAGAGCGTGGCCAGCACGAACACCGGGGTCACGACGTCGAGCAGCACACCCATCGCCACCAGCAGCATGCGGCCCTCCCAGCCGAGCCCCGCGAGAGCGAGCCACGGCGGCGGGTAGACCCGCTGGCGGCAGCGGTAGACGACATCGTAGTGGTGGAACAGGACGGCCCCGAGCAGGCCCACGATCAGTGGCTTGGGGACATCCCACGCGAAGCCGACGCAGGCCACGAAGCCGTACTCGGTGCAGCGCAGGATCGGCGGCACCAGCCAGTCGAGCCGGCTGTCGTGGGGGTGGGAGCTGCCGAGACCGGCGAGCAGCAGCGCCACGGCCGGCGCGAACACGGCCGGGCCCTCGGCTCCGGCGACGCCGAGGAACAGCATCACACCGGTCACGAAGGCCCCGGCGACCGCCGGCGGCAGCGGTGGCAACTGGCCGGCGAGCAGCAGGCCCATGGCGCGGGACAGCACGCCGTCGTCCCGATAGGTGACCACCAGGTTGCGCGGCACCGGGGTCATGCGGACGTACACCATGGCTTACAGCGACCTCGCGATCCTGCCGGTGAGGGTGTACAGGGTGGCGACGCCGCCCCACGCGAGCAACGCGAGGAACGTCACCCGTGCGTTGGCCAGGGCCGCGGTGAGCGCGATCAGCAGCACGCGCTCACCGACCGGCAGCACGATGATCTTGCGGAGCCAGTAGCCCCTGGCGTGCCGGTCCAGCAGCACGGCGAGGCGTCCCCGGGACTCAGGCGCGGCGGGGACCGACAGCGCGCTGCCTGGACGCTCCAGCGCGGGGCCCGCGTGACCGGTCCCGGCGTAGGAGAAGTCGATCATGTGCCGGACCGACTGCAGCAGCATGGCCGCCACCGCCATGGCCCAGATGCCGTCCGGGCCCGCCGGTCCCGCCGCCACACCCCCCGCGTACCCGACAGCCAGGCCGACGTACACGGCGTACTCCTTCACCCGGCCGAACGACGCGTCCAGCCAGGCACCCACCGGGGAGAACGCGCGGGTGTAGCGGGCCAGGCGGCCGTCCACGCCGTCGAGCACGAACGACAGGTACAGCAGCGCCGCGCCGGCGACCAGCGCGCGGCGGCTGCCTGCGGAGAACGCGACCGCCGCGAGGCCCGCGAGGCCCACCGACAGGCCGGTGACGGTGTTCGGCGTCATGCCGAGCCGCGCGGCGAGCCGCACCAGAGGGCCGGTCCAGGTGCTCACGAGGTAGGTCGCGGTGAAACCGTCACCTGAGCGGACGGTGGCGGCGAGCCGCGCGCGGTCCTCGTCCACCTCGGCGAGAGCCGCGACCGCGGCCTCCGCCTCACGCTCCCCGGTCACGCGGGCCGCGCGCAGCAGGCCGAGCGGCGCGGCGCGCACCGGCACCCCGAGCCGTACCAGGCCCGCGAGCAGCAGGTCGACGGCCTCGCCGTCGGTGGCCCCGCCGAGCGCGCCGGCCTGCGCGAGGCCGGCGAGCTCGTCGGCCGCCTCGGCGAACGTCGCGAGGTCGGCGACGCCGACCTGCAGCACGCCGCGGAACGCGCCGTTGGCGGCCGTCACCACGTGGAACGAGTTGCCGGCGGCGACCACCCTGCCGTGGTCCACCCGCACCGGCGGGCCGCCTCCCGGCGGGGAGACCAGCGCGGCGGTGCCGCGCGACGGGTCGGCGAGCAGCAGCGCCAGGGCCTCGGTGTGGGCCACCAGGTCGCCGGGGAGCACCGCCACCGGACCGGTGCAGGCACGGGCCGCCGCCGCGACGGCACGCAGGTCGCCGGGAAGGCCGTCGCTGATCGTGGCCCGGCCCGGCGGCGGGCTCGGCCCGGCTACCCTGGTCACGACATGGTGCTCACGGACGGCGAGGTCGGCGAGCTGCGCGGCGAGCCGTGCGGCGGCGCCGGGGGACGGGCCGAGCACCACAGCGACCACGGTGGACGCGGGGCCGCCGTGGCCCGGCCGGCGGGCCGGCCGCGGCGTCACGCCGGGTGAGGAGCGCGGGGCAGGTGAGGGTGGTGGCAGGTCGGGCAACCGGGGCCTCCTTACGCCGCCTCGAACCGTCCACCTCGCAACGTAACCGAGCCGTCACTGACCTCGCAATCCCGTCGTCACGTCACATGGCGTGACCACCACAGCAGGGAGGATGGCTTTCATGCGCACCGTGGCGGTGGTCCTCGCCGGAGGAGTGGGGCAGCGGGCCGGGCTCGGCATGCCGAAACAGCTGGCGCGGATCGCGGGACGCACCATCATCGAGCACACGGTGGCCGCGTTCGAGGCGGCCCCCGAGGTGGACGAGATCGTGGTTTTGATGGCCGCGGGACACACCGATGAGGCGGCGCGGCTGGTCGCGGGTTTCCCCAAGGTGTCCCAGGTCATCGAGGGTGGCGCGAGCCGTACGGAGACGACGTGGCGCGCGCTGTCGGCGCTCGGCACGCAGGAGTGCCGTGTGCTGCTGCACGACGCGGTGCGGCCGTTCGTGGAGCCGCGGGTCATCGCCGACTGCGTGGCGGCCCTGGAGACGTCGGCCGCGGTGATGGTGGCGGTGCCGACATCGGACACGATCGTGGTGACCGGCGGCGACCTCGTGCGCGACATCCCCGACCGCGCGCCGCTGCGGCGCGTGCAGACCCCGCAGTGTTTCCTGCTGTCGGTGGTCCGCGAGGCGTACACCCGCGCGCTCGCCGACCCGGCGTTCGCGTCCCGGCCCGCCACCGACGACTGCGGCGTCGTGCTGCGTTACCTGCCTGACGTGCCGATACGTGTCGTGGCCGGCAGCGAGCACAACATGAAAGTCACCCATCCGGTCGACTTCCACATCGCCGAGAAGCTGTTCCAGGTGACGGCGTCGGTCCCCTCGGCCTCCCCCGAGACACTCAGGCAGGTGCTCTCCGGCCGGCGTCTGGTCGTCTTCGGCGACCCACGGCTCGGCGGTCTCGCCGCCGAGCACGGCGCGCTCGCGTCCTGCCTCACGGTGCCGGTGTCCGACGCGGCGGCCGTACGGGAAGCGCTCGCCGAGGCGGCCGAGGCCGGGCCGATCGACGCCGTGGTGCTCGGCGCCGGCACGGAGACGTACGCGGAACCCGAAGCAGGGCCATCGGACGGAGGCCACGTCGGTGCGAGCACTGAGGCGGACCCGGGCCAGGCCGAAGCCGGCTCAGCGCCGGACGTCGTGATCGCCGGTCACCTCGGCGCGCTGCACGTGGCGGAGGCCGCTCTCCCCTACCTGCGCGACACCCACGGTCAGCTGCTCCTGCACGCTCCGGCGCCGACCGGCGCGGCCGGCGTCTCGGCGGCCGCCGCTGTGGCGGCCCTCACGCGGTTCCTCGCCGAGGAGTGGTCCGGCCACGGCGTGCGCGTCAACTGCGTCACGGGGACGGCCAGGACGTCCCTGGACGTCCTGGCCTGCGGCGGCACCGGCCTGGTGATCGGTTCAGGCTGACGGTTTGCCGAGCCTCGGCGGGCTGGTGAGGAACCCCCATCCCCAGGACATGTGCATCGTGGCGTACACCAGGGGAAGCCGCGCCAGCGCCGCGGGTGGCAGGCCGCGACCGGTGAGGACCGAGCCCGCGACGACGGCGACGGCGTAGGCACCCGGCACGGCGAGGCCGAGCGGGAAGAACGGCGACACGACGAGGCCGAGGATGATGGCCGCCACCGCCACCGGCGGCGCGAGGTAACGCAGGTTGATGGTGCCTTCGTGGGTGCGGGCCACGACCCGCCGCCACCGGCCGTAGTGGAAGTACTGCTTGGCGAGCGCGCGGACGGTCGGCCGGGGCCGGTAGGACACCCGCATGCGGGGCTGGAACCACACCAGGCCGCCGGTCTGGCGGATGCGGTGGTTCATCTCCCAGTCCTGCGCGCGCTGGAAGTGCTCGTCGTACCCGCCGACCCGTTCCAAAGCCTCGCGGCGGAACACACCGAGGTACACGGTGTCGGCCGGCCCGGGCTGGCCGCCGGTGTGGAAACGCGCGTTGCCGACACCGATGCGGGACGTCATGGCGCACGCCACGGCCTGCTCGAACGGTGTGACCCCCTCGGCGGCCATGATGCCGCCGACGTTGTCGGCGCCGGTCTCCTCCAGGGTCTCCACCGCCACCCGCAGGTAGTCCGGCGGCAGCATGGCGTGGCCGTCCACGCGTGCGATGACGCCGTTGCGTGACGCGCCGATGGCGGCGTTGAGCGCGTTCGGTGTGCGGCCGGTGGGGTTGGCGACGACGACGACGCGGGGGTCCTCGGCGGCGAGAGCGTCGGCGACGTCCTGCGTGCGGTCCTGTGACGGGCCGACGGCGAGGACGACCTCGATCGGCCCGTCGTACCGCTGCGCGAGCACCTGGTGGACGGCCTCACGCAGATGGCGCTCCTCGTTGAGCACCGGCATGACGACGGATACGGGCGGCCAGACTCGGGTGGCCGGTCCCGGGCGGGGCGAGTCGGGGAACTCCTTCATGGCGGCGCTCACGCTACTGTACGAGCGGGTGGGGACGGCAACCCACGGCGGTGAGTACGTCCGCATCGGTGTGCGTCGGTGGCCTTTGAGGGGGCTCGATGAGTGAGGACGACTCCGGCGTCCGGGTGGGTGGGGACGCCTACGGTGGCGTCCGCCTGCCGGAACACCGCGCCAGGCGCTCGAGGTCCGGAGCGCGTGCCGTGCTGCTCTGCGCCGCGCTGTCCTGCGCGGTGCTCGCGGGCTCGGGGGTGTCGTGGTTCCTGTCGTCGTACGCCGCGGGGCAGATCAAGTCGGTGGACGCGGGGACCACCGGCTCGGACGCGCGTGGCGCGCTCAACATCCTGGTCGTCGGCGTGGACAAGCGGGACGACCTCACCCGGCGTCAGCAGAACATGCTCCACCTCGGCCGTGAGGTGGGCCAGCGCAGCGACACCATCATGCTGGTCCGTCTGTCGGAGGACCACTCCAAGGTCACGGTGGTGAGCCTGCCGCGCGACAGCTGGGTGGACATCCCCGGCAAGGGCCAGCACAAGATCAACTCGGCGTACAGCCTCGGCGGGGCCCCGCTGGCCGTGCGCACGGTGCGCAACCTCACCGGGCTCACCATCCACCACTACGTCGAGGTCAACGTCCTCGGCTTCATCAACGTCGTCGACGCCATCGGCGGCGTCGAGGTCTGCACCCCCGTGCCGATCAACGACGAGAAGACCAAGTTCCGCCTCGAACCCGGCACCTACGAGCTGGACGGCATCAAGGCCCTGTTCTACGCGCGCACCCGCGCCACCGCGCGGTCCGACCTCGACCGCATCGACCGCCAGCAGCAGGTCATGTCGGCCCTGCTGGCGCGGGCCCTCAGCGGCGGCACCCTCGCCAACCCGGCCAAGCTCACGGCGCTCGTGGGGTCCACTTTGCAGACCCTGACCGTCGACAAGGCCCTCGCCAAGGACCTGCTCGGGCTGGCCGACCAACTCAAGGACGTCTCCACCGACGACGTGACGTTCGCCACCGTCCCCCTGGCCGACGTGGACTACCGCACCTCGACCGGCGAGTCCGCGGTGCTGTGGGACAAGGCCGCCGCCGGTGACATGTTCCGCCGCATCGCCGCCGACGAACCCCTGGTGAAGCCCCCGCCGACCGTCAAGACCTCCACCACGCCGAAACCCAGCGCCTCCCCCGGGCTCACCGTGCCGCCGTCGCGCATCGCCGTCCGCGTGGTGAACGGCACCGCCGTCACCGGCCTCGGCGCGCGCGCCAAGGCCGACCTGCTGGCAGCCGGCTTCCAGGTGCCGGCCCCTCCCGGGGACACCAGCCGCCGCACGTACGAGAGCACCGTGGTGCGCTACCCCGCCGGCCGTGAGGACTCGGCCCGCACGGTCGCCGCCGCCATCCCCGGCGCCGAGCTGCGGCAGGCCGAGGTTCCCGGCCTGGAGGTCATCGTCGGCAGGTCCTACGACGGGGTCAAGAAGGTCACCGTGAAGGAGACCTCCCCGTCGGCCGGCCCTTCGCCGTCGAGCACGCCGGTCGCGCGCACGGCCACGCAGAACATCTGCAAGAAGTAGAGCTACCAGGTCTCGCCGGTGATGCGCTCGTACGCCTCGATGTAGCGCGCGCGGGTCGCCTCCACGACGTCGGCGGGGATCTCCGGGCCCGGTTCCTTCTTGTCCCAGCCGGTCCCGGCGGCCCAGTCGCGGACGAACTGCTTGTCGAAGGCGTGCTGCGGCCGGCCCGGCTCCCACTCGTCGGCGGGCCAGAACCGGGAGGAGTCGGAGGTCAGCACCTCGTCGGCGAGCACCAGTGTGCCGTCCGGGGCCCGGCCGAACTCCAGCTTGGTGTCCGCGATGATCACACCGCGGGACGCCGCGAGGTCCGCGCCGCGCCGGTACACCTCCAGCGTGATCCGGCGCAGCTCGGCGGCGGTCTCCTCACCCTGGCCCGCCGTGACGTCGTCGATGGTGATGAACTCGTCGTGCTGGCCGAGCGGCGCCTTGGTGGTCGGGGTGAAGATCGGCTCAGGCAGCCTGGACCCCTCGACCAGGCCCGGCGGCAGGCCGATGCCGGAGACCGCGCCGCTCGCCTGGTACTCACGCAGACCGAGCCCGGCGAGGTAGCCGCGCGCGATGCACTCCACAGGCACCATGTCGAGCCTGCGGCACCGCACGGCCCGGCCGGCGAACTCCGGCGGCACGTCGGTCGCGGAGATCACATGGTTCGGCACGATGTCACCGAGCCGTTCGAACCACCACAGCGACAGACGGGTCAGCACCTTGCCCTTGTCGGGGATCGGGGTCGGCAGCACCACGTCGTACACCGAGATCCGGTCGGAGGCGACGAGGACGATGTCCCCACGGTCCTCGTAGACCTCGCGGACCTTCCCCGAATGCAGCAGCTTCACCCGTGACCCCCAGCTCGACCGACCACCCGGGTGCTCCCGGCCGGACCCAAGGCTACCGCCGCGCCGCCGTCCCGCCGTGCCCCGGCCCCGGCGCGTCCGGCCCGGCGAAATCCCGTCACTTCTTAGTTACATCCGACACGACCTTTCACGAAGTGGGGTCCCGTCCCGAGCGCTATGCTTCCGGCCTGATCGACACCGAAACGGGCCCGATCCAGGACAGGTGCGGGACATGCGCGAGCACCACAACCTCACGGCGAGAAACATCCCGCCGGGGGTCGACACGTCGGTACCCAACGTCGCCCGCGTGTACGACTACATGCTCGGCGGCACGTTCAACTTCCCCGCCGACCGCCACCTCGCGGAGCTGGCGCTCCAGATCGCCCCCGACGCACCCGCCATGGCCCAGGCGCACCGCGCGTTCCTGCGGCGCGTGGTGCGCCACCTGGCCGCCGGCGGCGTCCGCCAGTTCCTCGACATCGGCTCCGGCCTCCCCACGCAGGGCAACACCCACGAGATCGCCGAACAAGCCGCGCCGGGAGCCCGCACCGTGTACGTCGACATCGACCCTGTGGTCGTCGCGCACACCCGCGAACTGCTGGAGTCCAGCGACACCGCCACCATCGTCCAGGCGGACATCCGCGACCCCGCCGGCATCCTTACGCACGAACGCTTACGCGGCCACCTGGACCTCTCCCAGCCCGTCGCCCTCCTGATGTGCGCGATCCTGCACCACCTGCACGACCACGAGTCCCCCGCCGCCGTGGCCCACCACCTCGTCTCCGCCCTCCCACCCGGCAGCCACGTCGTCATCTCCCACTTCCACAACCCCGGCCCGGCCCTCCCCGACGTGGCCGTCCAGGCCGCGGAAGCCGAGAAACTCTTCAACGAACGACTCGGCACCGGCCGCTGGCGCACCCGCGACGAGATCCTCACCTACTTCACCGGCACCACCCTGCAGGACCCCGGCCTCGTCTACCTCCCCGACTGGCGTCCCGACCCCGACGACTACCACTTCCGCGGCACCCGCTACTACGGCGACTACGCCTACAAGAGCCTCACCTACCATTCATGGCTCGCCGGCGTCGGCCGCAAGGACTGAACCGGCCCCGGCGATCTCAGGTACTCGGACGCGACGCCGCCAACCTGGCCCGGACCTCCTCGCCGCCGGGATGGCCGAGATCGCTCAGGATGCCGAGAGCCCTTCCCCACGCGGCACGGGCCGAGCGGAGGTCGCCTGCGGCCTCGTAGGTGTCACCGAGGTGGGTGAGGACTCCGGCCTCCCAGTAGCGGTCGCCGAGCCGGCGAAGGTGGTTCAGTGCGTGCTCGTAGCAGGCGATCGCCTCGGTGTGGTGTCCGAGGTGGTGGTGAGCGTAACCGAGCCGGTCCCAGCTCTCCCCCTGCCCGTGGGGGTCGCCGATCGTCTCGAACAGGGCCAGTGCCTGTTCGCAGTGCACGAGAGCCTCATGGTGTTCGTCGAGTTCGGCGTGCACCCAGCCGACGGTGTTGAGCGCGAGCGCCTGCCCGTGCGCGTGATCGGCCGCCCGGAACAGCACCAGGCACCGCCGCGCGTGCTCAAGGGCTTCACGGTGACGGTCCTGGCGTCCGAGCAGCACGGCGAGGCTGTAGTGCGTCTGCCCCTGTCCGGGGAGTTCACCGGCCTGGTGGTAAAGGGCGAGAGCCTGATCGAGATGGACGTGTGCCTCGTCGAAGCGGCCCATCTGGATGTAGGCATGGCCGATCTGCTGGTGGCCGCCGGCCTCGGTGGCGGGCTCACCCGAACGGCGTCCGGTGGTCACCGCGGCACGCTGAGTGGCGATCCAGTCGTGCCAGTGGCCTCGCCGGTCGAGATAGTCGGTCAGGGTCCAGGCCAGTTGCCAAGCGTGGGTGTCGAAACCGGCGCTCACCGCCTGTTCGACGGCGCCGAGCAGCACAGCGTGCTCGGCGCCGTACCACCGCAGCGCGTGTTCGTGGTCGAGGAGGATCTCGGGGACGACGCCTGGAGCGGCTTCCGGCAAGGTGATCGGATCTCGGCACGCGTGCAGGTGCAGCGCCGCCGCGTATCCGGTTCGCAGGTAGTGGTCCAGCACGCGGCGGATCGCGTCACCGCGGAACGCGCCGGGGTCGGTGCGCCGCGCCTTCTCCGCGGCGTAGGCGCGCAGCAGGTCGTGCAGGGTGTACCGGCCGGGAAGTCGCTCAATGATCATGTGCGTCCTGGCGAGTTCGGCGAGCACGGATCGGACCTCGGGCAGCGGCGACCCCGCGAGGCTGGCCGCCGCCGCGGCCGAGATGTCAGGCCCGTGGTGCAGCCCGAGGAGCCGGAAAAGGCGCGCGGCCTCCGGGGTGAGGGTGCGGTACGACCAGGAGAACACCGCTCGCACATCGACGGCCGGATCATCGCTGGTGAGGACGTCCAACCGGTCGTGCGCCGCTCGCAGCTCGGCGGCCAGAGCGTGCAGGGGGAAACGCGGATGGGTGGCGGCCCGCGCGACCACGATCGCCAGTGCGAGGGGTAATCGGTCACACCGTTCGATGATCTCCCCGGCCGCGTCCGGTTCGGCCGCGACACGGCCGGACCCAAGCCGCCGGTCGAGCAGTTCCCGCGCTTCGCCGGGGGAGAGCGCGCCGAGGACGAGCGGCACGGAACCGGTGGCGACCAGGCCGGAGAGCTGGTTGCGGCTGGTCACCACGACCATGCATCCAGGAGTGCCCGGAAGAAGCGGGCCGACGTGGTCGGAGTCGCGTGCGTTGTCGAGCACGATGAGCATGCGGCGGCCGGCCAGCATGCTCCGATAGAGAGCGGCCTGCGCGGCCAGGCCGGACGGTACCCGCTGCGGTGTGACATGGAGTGCGTCGAGGAAACCGCGTACCGCTTCGGCAGGATCCATCGCCCCCTCGGGAGCGAACCCGCGCAGGTTCACGTAGAGCTGCCCATCGGGAAAACGGTCACGGACCCGATGGGCCCAGTGCACGGCCAGCGCGGTCTTCCCCACCCCCGCCGTGCCGGTCAGCGCGCTGACGACCACGGCGGTGGCGTGGTGTCGCGATTGTTCGGCGAGGTCGTCCAGCCTCGACAGTTCGTCGCCGCGGCCGCAGAAGTCGCGTACGTCGATCGGCAACTGCGCCGGCACGACAGCGGGCACGGAAGGCTGCCAGGTCACCGGACGCGTGCCGGAGTCGAGGTCGCCGCGAAGGATCCCCTGGTGCGTCCGGCGGAGAACCGCCCCCGGTTCGGCACCCAGTTCGTCGACCAGCCGCCGCCGGGTGGCCCCGTACAGATCGAGCGCCTCCACCGGCCGTCCCACCGCGTACAGCGCACGCATCAGGACCGCGATCAGCGGTTCGAGAAGGGGATCCCGACGGGCCGACTCGGTGAGCGGGCCGATCACGGCGGCGGCGTCACCGGCGAGCAGTTCGGCGTCGGCCCACGACACGACGGCGTCCAGGTGCTCTCGGTGCAGGTCCTGACGCGTCCGTTCGACCCAGTTCCCGGTCAGTCCGCCGAGCGCGTCACCCCGCCAGAGCTCCAGTGCGTCGCGCAGCAGCCGCAAACGCTCGGTCGGTGCCGCTTGGCGCGCCTGCCGGAGCCGCAGCCGGAACAGGTGGAGATCGACCCGCTCGGGCTCGACGCCGAGAAGATATCCATCCGAGCGGCGCGCCAGCGGCGCGTCGGGCCCGCCAAGTGCGCCGGCTTGTTCAAGCGTCCTGCGAAGTCTGGTGACGTGCGCCTGCAGCGCTCGGCGCGCACGCTCGGGGGGGCCATCGCTCCAGACGCGCGAGATCAGGGTCTCGACGGTGACCTGACGGCCGGCGTCCACCATCAGCGCCGCCAGCACCGTGCACCGCTGCGGCGGCCCTACCGCGATCCTCACCCCGGACGCCACCACCTCCACCGGGCCCAGCAGCCGAAAGTGCACGCCGATCGCCACGCTCCGCTCCACATTCACCACTGTGAACCTGTCACTACATGGTGCGACAACATGCCGACAACTTTCTGCCTGCCGCGCGGATCCAGCATGAGAGCCCGGCTCAATCGCCCGACGACGGGAGCAGCTATGACAGAACGCACAGCCGGACGCGCCGACCGTGCCCGCCGGAGTCTCCTGGTACTGCTCGCCGCCGTGACGGCGGCCTCTCTGACCTCGGGGACCGCGTCCGCCGGCCCCAAGCCCGTCCCGGCCCCGTCCACCTCCGTCGACGACGGCACGCTCGCCGCGATGGAGGCGCAGCAGCCGCTCACGGAAGCCGCTGATCTCATCCGGTGGAGCGTCGAGCGCACCAAGGCCGGCGGCTACGCCGGCATCGAGCTCGGCGACGGCGAGGTCGTGGTCTGGTGGAAGGGCACCCTCCCTGCGGCCGTCCAGGAAGCCGTCACCGAGGCCCGCCGCGGCGCGCGGGTTCGTGTGGCCCCCGCCGTCCACTCCCGCGCCGAGCTGGAGAAAGCGGCCCGCCGCGTGGCGGACTACGTGCGCACACATCCCCGTTCCCCGTACCACAGCGTGATCATCGCTCACGACGGCAGCGGGCTCGTGGTGAAGGCCGAGCAGGCGGGACTCCCGCCGGCACCCCTGCCCGCCGATGCCAGGCCGCCGGCGGAGATCTCGGTCTCCGTCGTCCCGCAGGAACGTCCGCGGCTCGCCGGCCGGCTCAACGACACCGCCCCCTTCTGGGGTGGCGGCCGCATCAACAACAACGACAACAACTCCATATGCACCGCGGGCTTCCCCGTGATCAGGTGGGACTCGGCGTTCATGTTGACCGCAGGACACTGCGGCCGGCCCGGCGGAAGCTGGAACAACGGCGACGACAGCCGCTTCGTCGGCACCGGGGCCTATGAGCACGTGTCCCACGACCTCCTGCTGATCGCGGCTCCGGTCCACGGCCGCATCTGGGACGGGGGTGTGGGTGTCGGCGAATTCACCAAGCGCCTCCTCGGCTGGGGCTGGGTCTCGACCGGTGAACGGCTCTGCGCGTCCGGCTCGGTGACCGGAGCGCGATGCGGCTTCGTGGTCAACGGCGACACCTACGCGATGTGCGCACGTGACGTGTACGGCAACAGCGAGTGCTACTACGACCTCATCGCGGCCGACCACGACCAGTGGGCGTCCGCCGGCACCGCGGGCGACAGCGGTGGCCCGGTCTTCGGCCTCTGGGGCTCCGACGGTGTCATCGCCAAGGGAACCATCACGGCGACGATCGGCCGCACCCTCGTCTTCCAGGACTTCGGCACCGCGTGGCTGGACTTCAACATCGAGACGTTCAACGGCTGACCCGGCTTCCCTTCGTCACGACCGGACGCACGAGCGGCGGGTACGGTTCTCGTCGGCAGCGGGACGGTCTGGCCGCGTTCGACGTGCGCACCCGGGACCAGTGGAGCGGTATCGCCATATCTGTCGCTGTGTGACCGAGTCGTCACACGGGTATCTGCTCATCGCAGGCGCGGGGGACGCCTGATCCGGTCGTTCGGGGACGACAAGGGGATGTCATGTCATTGCCCATGAGACGTGGTAGGGCTCACCAGATGCACACGATCGAACCGGCGGCGATGCTCCGCCGGGACCCGTTCGCCGACGTGCAGGAACTTCTGCGCAGGATCGGGTGGATGATCCCGCCGGCCGGCGAGGCCGAGGCGGAGCGGCCGTGGATGCCGGTCGCCGAGACCGACGAGTCCGGGGACGCGTACACGATCAAGCTGGAGCTGCCAGGCGTGTCGGCGGAGGACATCGAGATCGGCATCACCGACCGGGACCTGTGCATCAACGGCGAGGTCCGCGAGGAGGAGGAAGGCGCCACCGCGCTCCGTATGCGCATGGGCCGCCTCCACTACCACACCACCCTCCCCTCCGACGTGGACGACGACAAGGTCGAGGCATCCCTGCACGACGGCGTCCTCACCGTGCGCGTCCCCAAGGCCGCGCAGGGCCGCACGCGCCGGATCGAGGTGTCCGGCAACCACGGCAAGGAGCAGCAGAAACGTCCCCGGCAGGAGGGGAGGCACTGACACGACGCGGCCTCCCGGCGCCTGCGTCGCGAACGGGACGCCGCGTCCTGCTCAGCCGACGGGGTTCCAGCCGTCGGAACCGGCCAGGTACCTCTGCGGGGTGTAGTTCGCGGCCTGGGAGTCGCTCAACTGGGGGCGGTTGCCGTTCACGCCGGCGCCGGCGCCGGTGTTCCGGTACTCCAGGAAGCGCGCGTTCTGCCAGGCGTTGCCGGACATGTCGGTCCATGGTTGCGATGTCTTGATCGTCGAGCTGAGGGTGGACTCGCGGTACAGCACCTGAGCGGCCGGGCCCCAGGGCCGGCCGAGTGTGGTGGTGTTCGCGGTGGCACCGGTGATACGCGACCGGTAGATCAGCAGGCCGTACGTCCTGCTCGCGGGGGTGCGGGCCGCGGTGATCGGCGCGCCTGTGCTGCGCTTCTCGTAGATGTCGCAGTTGTCGAACACCCCGATGCCGCCGCCGAAGATGAAGTCGACGGTGCCTTCGACGTAGGAGTTCTTCACGTAGGCGCGGCCGGAGTCGTTGACCAGCAGCGTGTCCTGGTCGCCGAGGAGACGCACGCCGTTCAGTGTGGTGCGGTCGCCGTCCAGGCGCAGCGCCACGGCCTGCTGGTCGACGCCGCTGGAGTTCTCCACGAAGTCGTTGGAGATCGTCAGGTTCGTCGCCGTGACGTCGCGGGCCGAGACGAGCACGCTGTAGCTGGCGAACGTGCCGCCGTTCCCCGCCGACCGGTTGTTCACGATGACCGTCTGCGCCGCCGACGTCCCAAGACCCTGCAAGGTGACGTAGGGCTTGTTGACCACGACGACCTCACGGTAGGTCCCCGGCTTGATCGTGATCACCACGCGACTCGTGTTGGTGGACGGCACCGCGTCGATCGCCGCCTGCACCGTGCGGTACCTGCCGGTGCCGTCAGCGGCCACGGTCGGCTGCCCCGAAGTCGGCGTGGGGGTCGGAGTCGGAGTGGGGGTCGGAGTGGGGGTCGGAGTCGGAGTCGGCGTCGCGCTCGGAGTGGTGACCGAGCCCGTGCACGTGACCCCGTTCAGGGTGAACGACGAAGGCACCGGGTTGGACCCGCTCCAGCTCCCGTTGAACCCGATGGCCGTGCTCGCCCCCGTGCCGAGATCTCCGTTGTACGACACATTGGTCGCCGTGACCGTCGCACCGCTCTGCGCGAACGTGGCGTTCCACCCCTGCGTGACGGCCTGCCCCGCACCGAACACCCAGCTCAACCGCCACCCGGAGATCGGGTCCCCCAGGTTGGTGATCGCCACATCCGCCCCGAACCCGCCTCCCCACTGCGACGTGACGGTGTACACCACCCGGCACCCACCGGCCGCCGAGGCCGAAGGAGCGTTCGCGACGGCCAGAGACGCCACCCCCAGCGCGGCCACCCCCGCCATCACCCGCCGCACACCGATCACACGCCGCCGACGCCGCGCCACGAGCGCAAGCCCGCCTTCTGAAGTCCCCACAGGCGATGGCCTTTCGATCTCGGCTCCCAGAGCCCGTCCATCGTCCGGCGATCGACGGCGCACAGAAAGGCCTCCACGACCGTCCCTCACAGCTCCGCAGCTCAGACAGTGCGTTCCACGAGGACATCCGTGAAACTTGCACCTCCTTTCGGCATGACCTACAGGCCGCTGACGTCGCCGCGCGACTCGCACCCCACATATCGCCGGCATATCGAAAACCCCATACGCCACCGCAACGGCTCACCTTCTCCAATGGAGGGATGAACCTGTCGGCACCACACCGCGCCACGCGTATCGCGCTCGCCGGCCTGGCGGTCCTCGGTATGGCGAGCGCCGCCTACGCCGTACGGCGGCCGCTCATGATGTCCGTTCCGGCCTGCGCGTCCGGCCGGTGGCACGGCTGCCTGGACACCGAGAACGGTGTGGTGCTCATGACGGCGGCCGCGCTCCCGCTGGCCGCTCTGCTGGTAGGGGCCCTGACGCTCCTGCGCCGCGCCGCCGGCGTCACCTCACCGCTGCGGAGGTCGCTGGCCGAGGTCGGCATGGTCTACGGCACTGCGCCGTTCGTGTGGATGACCCTGATGCCGGGCCTCGGAGCCGGCGTCGTCACCGGCCGGGTGAGCCTGGTCCCGCTGCGGGACCTGGCCACGATGGGGCCGATCGGCATCGGCGGCAACCTGCTGGTCTTCGCGGCGCTGGGATTCTTCGCTCCACTGCGCTTCCCGGCACTGGCGTCCGTACCACGGATGCTGGCCCTCGGCGCGGGCTTCTCGGCCGTGATCGAAACCCTGCAGTACGTCCTGCGCCTGGACCGCGTCTCGTCCGTGGACGACGTCCTGCTCAACGCCACCGGCGCCGCGCTGTTCGCTCTGGCGTCGCGCCGCTGGTGGCACACCCCGGCACAGGCGCCACCACCCCGGCCCCGCCTGGCGACGGCACCGGCAGACTGAGACACATGCGCGTACCGACAGCGGGGATCAAGCCCCGTCCGGCCGAAACCCTCCGTGACGCGACACCGGCCACCGGACCGGCATCGACACAGGCACAGGCACAGGCGGCATCGACCCCAGACCCGGCACCGACACAGGCGCGGTCCCCCGGCCGGCCCTGGCGGCACGCATGACCGGGCCGCCGGTGAACAGGCCACCAGGAGTCAGCACCCGGCTGAAACTCACCCTCAGCTATGCCGGATTCCTCCTGCTCGCCGGCGCTCTCCTCCTGGCCGTCGTATGGGTCTTCCTGCTGCGCTACGTACCCGACAGCACGATCACCCCCGGCCCGGGAAGCCACCGTTTCGGCGGCCCGGCCCCCCCGTTCATCCCCAACCGCACCGACCTCCAGCGTGCCTTCGTCCCCCGCGCGGCCCAGGCACTGACCTTCCTGCTGGCGTTCGGCCTGCTAGGCGGCTGGATCCTCGCCGGCCGCATGCTGGCGCCGCTGACTCAGATCACGAACGCGGCCCGCACGACCGCCAACGGCTCGCTGTCCCACCGCATCCGCATGAAAGGCCACCAGGACGAGTTCCGTGAACTCTCCGACACGTTCGACTCGATGCTCGAACGCCTGGAGTCCCACGTGGCCGAGCAGCGAAGATTCGCCGCCAACGCCTCCCACGAACTGCGCACCCCCCTGGCGATCTCTCAGGCCCTCCTGGAAGTTGCACGTAAGGACCCCACCCGCGACCGCGACGAACTCATCGACCGCCTGCACACCGTCAACCAGCGCGCCATCGACCTCACCGAGGCTCTTCTCCTCCTCAGCAAAAGCGACCGCGCGAACCTCCCCCGCGACCGCGTCGACCTCTCCCTGATAGCCGAACAAGCCGCGGAAACCCTCCTCCCCCTGGCCGAACGCCGCCGCATAACCCTCACCGTCACCGGCGACCCGGCCGAAACCACCGGCTCCCCCGAACTCCTCGCAAGAATGGCAACAAACCTCATTCAAAACGCCATAGTCCACAACCTCCCCACCAACGGCACCGTGACCGTCCACACCGAAACCCAACCCGACACCAGCGTCCTGATGGTCGAGAACACCGGCCACCCCCTCCCCCCACAACTGATCCCGACCCTCACCGAACCCTTCCAAAGAGGAACCCAACGCACCCGCACCGACGAACACGCCGGCGTCGGCCTGGGCCTCGCCATAGTCCAATCCATCACCCACACCCACAACGGCACCCTCACGTTGACCCCAAGACCCACCGGCGGCCTCCTCGTCACCGTCCGTCTCCCCCGCACTGTCCGGTAGGAGACACAGCCATGGAAAGGGACGGAGATCAGGCCGATAATCCACGCGTACGGTGAAGCAGAACCCTCCGTCTCACCGCACCTCCGAGGCACCTGAACACGTCATGCCGACACCATCGAAAGGCCGGAGATGCGTCCGTCGAAACGTGCCGCGGCGGTGTTCTCCGCCGCAGCCCTGTTAACCCTCACCACCTCACCCGCCGACGCCGCCACGACCTTCACCTTCAGCAACCTGCACAGCGGCAAGTGCCTGGAGGTCGCCTACTCCAGCACCGCCGACCTCGCGGCCGTCGACCAGTACACCTGCCACACCGGCAACAACCAGAAGTGGTACATCCAGCCGGCCGGCGCAGGGTGGCAGACCCTCGTCAACGTCAACAGCGGAAAGTGCCTGGACGTACTCGGCTGGAGCACCGCCGAATTCGCGACCGTCACCCAGTACACCTGTCACGGCGGAGCCAACCAGAAATGGCGCCTCGACCAGGTCCCGGCCGGCCCGGGCCAGCCGAACAACAGAATGATGCTGCGCAACCAGAACAGCGACAAGTGCCTGGAGATCCTCGACTACAGCACCGCCGACTTCGGGGAGGCGGTCCAGTACAGCTGCTACCAGGGTGCCAACCAGGTATGGGTGTCGCCGCAGTGGTACTGGCCCACCTGATTTCGCACGGCCAAAGCTCCGTCATGGCGGACTCCGCAGGGACAGGCGACCCGCGTGCCGTCGCCTCACTCGTCGAGAGACAGGTCGTTGAAGGACGGAGCGCGCTTGTCGAGGAAGGCGCGCATGCCCTCCGACTGGTCCGGGCCGGCGAACAGAGCGTGGAAGACGCGTCGTTCGAAGAGCACACCCTCGCGGAGAGAGGTCTCGTCGGCGCGGTTCACCGCCTCTCTGGCGGCCACGATCGCCGGCTTGCTGAACGAGGCGATCGTGCCGGCGATCTCCACCGCCTCCTCCATCAGGCGGCCGGCGGGGACCACCCGGGAGACCAGGCCGGCGCGCTCGGCCTCGTCGGAGCCGAGGGTGCGGCCGGTGAGGATGAGGTCCATGGCCTTGGCGCGGCCGATCAGGCGGGTGAGGCGCTGGGTGCCGCCGATGCCGGGGATCACGCCGAGCCGGATCTCGGGCTGGCCGAAGGTGGCGGTGTCGGCGGCGATGATGAGGTCGCACATCATCGCCAGCTCGCAGCCGCCGCCGAGCGCGTGGCCGGCGACCGCGGCGATCTTCGGGGTGCGCAGCGCGGCGAACTCCTCCCAGCCCGCGAAGAAGTCCTCCTCGGCCAGGTCGGTCGCGGTTCTCGCCGCCATCTCCCTGATGTCGGCGCCGGCGGCGAACGCGCGATCGGAGCCGGTGATCACGAAGCAGCCGACCCCCGGGTCGCGGTCCAGCGGTTTCAGCGCGCCTACCAGGTCTGTCATCAGCTCGGTGTTCAGCGCGTTCAGCACTTCGGGCCGGTGCAGGCGCGCGATGACGACGCGGCCCGCATGTTCGATCTTCACATTCATGGTTGCCTTCTCAGGAGTCCCAGATCGCGCCGTAGGCGGGGATCCCGCGGCGCTCCATGCCGTGCACGACCTGCCAGGTGAGCTGCTTGTTCGAGATGCAGATGACGGCCTCGGCGCCGAAGTCGGCGTACGCGGCGTAGGCCAGCCGGACCATGTCGGGTTTTCCGAGCTTGGCGGTGTCCCACAGGACGGCGTCGGGCTGTACGGCCAGGATCTCGTCGACGAGTTTGTCACCGTAGGTGTCCCGGTGCCGGCGCGCCGACCACACCAGCCGCGAGGGGACCGCGGCCGCCAGGAGGTGGGGGAGGCAGGGCCCGATCCCGCTGCCGGTGGCGACGTACACCACCTTCGTGAACAGGGTCTCGATGTTGGCCACGCCTGCGGTGGTGATGCCTTTGACCCACACATGCGACGGCAGGTCGTCGATGAAGGATCCCGTCCAGTCACCCGCGCGGGAGATCGTGAGCCTGAACCCCGGCCGGCCGGGGGCCGGGACGTTGGCGAAGGAATGCCACTCCAGGAGCGGGTTGCGGCTGACGGTGGTGGACGAGCCCGCGAACGGGGTGACGCCGTGGTCGAAGTGGACGAGCGCCACGTGTGAGGACGGCCGTTCGATGACCACCGGCACCCTGCGCAGCCGTAGCCATGGCAGTGCGATGCTCAACGTGATCACGGCCAGGATCCAGAGGCTCGGCGCCGTGGCCAGGTTCTCCCCCGCGTCCCGCGCGAAGAGCACCGCCTGGATCCAGAAGAGCGCCAGTGCGGTCCAGCCACCGAAGCGGTGCGTGCGTTCGAACAGATCGTGGTACCTGGACCGCAGCGGCGGCGACGCCGTGACCACCATGCCGACGAGCAGCGCCACCAGCGCGTACGAGACCGCGACGGTCCCTGCCGCGGCGCCGCCGAGCCCTCTCGCGGCGTGGTAGGTGAGCCCGCCGACCAGAGCGAGGAACCAGAGCGTCCCGGCCAGGACGCCGCCGATGTGCAGTCCGCCGAAGTGGTAGACCTTGGCCAGCGTCCACCGGACCCGCAGCGGCCAGGTGGTGGGTGCCAGGGTGGCGAGCCTGAACAGCAGGTTGATGACGTACTGCTGGCGGACGACGATGCCCAACGCGAAGTTGACGAGCGCGGCGGAGGACAGGGCACGCAGATCGACGCCGCCGCTCGTCCACCAACCTCCCGAACCCAGGCCGTGCGCGAGCACGACCAGGTTCGCCACGAGCACGAGGGCCGCGAGCCGGTTGTAGTGCATGAGGCGCGGGTGTTTGAGTACGCGCCGCGGGAGCGGGATCAGCCCTGGCAGCTCGATCTCCGCGTCCGCTCGCCGCGCGGCGTCGACCGTCATGACGCCACCTCCGCCACGGCCATCCTGAGCAGAGCATCCTTGTCGATCTTGCCTCGGCTGGTCATCGGCAGCGTCACCATGGGGTGGACGACGGCCGGAACGCAGTAGTAGGGAAGCGCGTCGGCCACCGCTCTCCTGGCCGCCTCCTGGTCCAGATGAGCCGGCGCGACGAACGACACCAGCGTCCGGTCGTCGAGTTTGAGCGTCACCGCACGAGTGCATCCCGGCATGGACTCCAGTACGGCCGAGACCGAGTCCAGCTCGACCCGGAAGCCGCGGATCTTGACTTGATCGTCGGTCCGACCGAGATGTTCCAATTCCCCGTCCGGTGTCCAACGGCCGAGATCCCGGGTCCTGAACATCATCCGCCTCCCGCCGAGGAACGGATCCGGCGCGTAGCGTTCGCTGGTCAGCTCGGGATCGCGCAGATATCCAGCCGAGACGCAGTCACCCCCTGCCCACATCTCACCGGTCTCGCCGATCGCGCACGGACGGCGGTTCTCGTCGAGCACGTACACCGTGTTGTTGGGTGTCGGCCGGCCGATGGTGAGCCGGATCGCCGCTCGATCGTGCCGCTGCATCGTGTTGACGATCGTGGTCTCGGTGGGGCCGCACGCGTTGTAGAAGGTGCCGACGCCGGCCCACCGGTCGGCGAGCGCACGAGGACACGGCTCCCCCGCCACGGCCGCGACCCTCACCCGGCAGCGTCCGGGGTCGACCGAGGCCAGGATCGTGGCGGTGGCGATCACCACATCGACGTTCTCCACGGTCTCCGCGATGTCCTTGCCGCGGATGACCAGCGTGGCGCCGTGGCTGAGCGCGCCGAGGATCTCCCAGGCCGCCATGTCGAACCCGATGTTGAGAATCTGCCCGACCCGCAGGCCCGGCCGCATACCGAGGTCGCCAGGCTCGGTGAGCAGGATGTTGCAGACGTTGCGATGCGTGACCGTGACCCCGTTGGGCCTCCCCGTGGTACCCGAGGTGAACAGCACATAGCAGCCGCCGTCCGGATCGACGACCCCCTCGGCCTCGAACCTGTCAGGACCGCCGAGGGCCCGCCCCATGACGGTGTCGATCGGGACACACACCTGCCCGCCGGTTGCCGGGATGCGATCCGAGACGTCCGACAGTGTGAGGATCACACGCGTCCCCGCCGTGTCGATGACCTGCCGCAGCAGTGCCTCGGGAGCGATGCCCACGTCCTGCGGCACATACGCCGCGCCTGCCTTGAGCGCGGCCAGCAACCCGGCGACCATGGGGATCCCGCGCCGTACGAAGAGCCCGACGTTGTCCCCCGGCCGGACGCCGTGCCGGACCAGCAGCGCCGCCAGCCGGTTGGCCTGGCGGTCGAGCTCACCGTAGGTGATGGTCTCGCCGAGGTGCTCCGCGGCGACCGCACACGGAGTCGCCGCGACCCATCGCTCGAACGCGCGATGGATGTGCGAATAGGGGACCGCCTGGCTGGAGCCCTGACCGAACTGCTGAAAGAGACGGCGATCCTCAGCTGACAGGCAGTCCAGCAGCGGCGTGGACCAGGGACGCTCGATGACCTGCGGGTATGTCGCCGCACAGTCGTCTGGTGCGTGGCTCAGATCAGTCATTTCCGTTCCTTCGCGGGGAAACAGAGAGCACTCTGACACCAGATGATTGATTTTTAAATCGCCTATAGCAATGGCCCCTCCAATCACAAATGGCCGCAAAATCCCCATACGGCCCGTCCGTAATCAGGAGTCACGAAGGACTCACGCCACACCGACCACACCCCCTTCTCCAACCGCCGCCTGATGAGGCCCGGAACCTCCGAGCCCCACGCGGCAAGGGAAAACACCCACGGACTCTTCCCAGAAGGACTCCCGGCGGGAACGTTCCCGACAGGAAATCACCGCACGTGCACACGGCGTACTCCACCTGCGTTTCTCGAAGATCCCGGCGAAATTCCCCGCCTGGCCTGTGGACGAAAACACGGTAAAGCGCGCGGCGGATCTGAAAGTTTCAGGTCGTCTTGACCATGCGGCACTGAATCCGCCGATTCGGATCGCCTCGCGGTCAGGAGAACGCGCCGAGCCGTCGGTCGCGATGAAGGCACCCATCAGGAATCACGCGGAACCTCCCCACATCCGCCACGGACAGACGGCGCCTGTGCGCCGGACATTCTCGACGCACCGGCGCGCGGCCGGGCCCACAGATGATGAGAACCCGGTCCGGGAGCTTCAACCGGACCGGGTTCTCGCTTGTTCGAGGGACTTACTTGAGGAGCTGGCGGGCCATGACCATGCGCTGGATCTGGTTGGTGCCTTCGTAGATCTGGGTGATCTTGGCGTCGCGCATCATGCGTTCGAGGGGGTAGTCGCGGGTGTAGCCGTAGCCGCCGAGGAGTTGGACGGCGTCGGTGGTTATCTCCATGGCGGCGTCGGAGGCGGCGCATTTGGCGGCGCTGGAGAAGAAGGTGAGGTCGGGGGATCTGGTGCCGTGCATGGCTTGGTCGGACTTGGCGGCGGCGGCGTAGGTGAGTTGGCGGGCTGCCTCCAGTTTCATGGCCATGTCGGCGAGCATGAATTGGAGGCCCTGGAAGTCGGCCAACGGCCTGCCGAACTGTTTGCGTTCCTTCACGTAGTGGATGGCGTGGTCGAGAGCGCCTTGAGCGATGCCTAGGGCCTGAGCGGCGATGGTGATCCTGGTGTGGTCCAGGGTGGCGAGGGCGGTTTTGAAGCCGGTGCCTTCTTCGCCGATCCTGCGGGTGGCGGGGATGTGGACGTTCTCCAGGATGACCTGGCGGGTGGGGGAGCCTTTGATGCCTAGCTTGCGTTCCTTGGGGCCGAAGGAGACGCCTTCGTCGGACTTCTCGACGACGAAGGCGGAGATGCCTCTAGGGCCGGCCGCCGGGTCGGTGACGGCCATGACGGTGTAGTACTCGGAGACGCCGGCGTTGGTGATCCACATCTTGGTGCCGTTGAGTACGTAGTGGTCGCCGTCTCGTACGGCGCGGGTGCGCATGGCGGCGGCGTCGGAGCCGGCTTCGGCTTCCGAGAGCGCGTACGAGAACATGGCTTCGCCGCGGGCCACGGGGGGGAGGTAGCGGCGTTTGAGGTCCTCTGCGGCCGAGAGCAGGAGGGGGACGGTGCCGAGTTTGTTGACGGCGGGGATCAGTGAGGAGGAGGCGCACGCTCTGGCGACCTCTTCGATCACGATCACGGCGGCGAGTGCGTCGGCTCCTGCGCCGTCGTACTCTTCAGGGACGTGCACGGCGTGGAGGTCGGCGGCGACCAGGGCCTTGCAGGCGTCCCAGGGGAACTCGCCGGTCTCGTCGACCTCGGCGGCGTGCGGGGCGATCTTCTCTTCGGCGAGGGCCCTCACGGTCTCGCGCAGCATCTCGTGCTCTTCGGCCGGGGCGTAGAGAGGGAAGCTCATAGCTGAATAGTAGGACGTCCAACAATAGTCTGGCCGCCATGGGGGTACATGGAGGGCAACCCCTGGTGATATGTCCCAGTTTGTCTGTTGGACCAGGCAGGGGGCCGGTAACATGCCTCGGCAACGCAGCGGTAAAGATTGGGTCGATAGCCGAACATGGAAGGAACGCGCTCGTGTCCTATCGCCTGACGGTCATCGGGACCGGTTACCTGGGTGCCACGCACGCGGCGTGCATGGCCGCGCTGGGCTTCGAGGTGCTGGGCCTGGACGTGGACCCGGTGAAGATCGCACGGCTACGTGCCGGTGAGCTGCCCATCTACGAGCCCGGGCTGCAGGACCTCATGCGGCGCGGGCTGGAGTCGGGGCGGCTGCGCTTCACGACCTCCTACGAGGAGATCGCCGAGTTCGGCGACGTTCACTTCGTCTGCGTCGGCACCCCCCAGAAGAAGGGTGAGTACGCCGCGGACGTGTCCTACCTGGACGCCGTCGTGGAGTCGCTCGCGCCGCACCTCACGCGTGAGTGCCTGGTGGTCGGCAAGTCGACGGTGCCGGTCGGCACCGCGCAGCGGCTGGCGGACAAGCTGGCCCGGCTCGCGCCGTCCGGGGCCCTGGTGGAGCTCGCGTGGAACCCCGAGTTCCTGCGTGAGGGGTTCGCCGTCAAGGACACGCTGCACCCCGACCGCATCGTGCTCGGTGTGGTGTCGGACAAGGCGGAGAAGATCATGCGGGAGGTGTACGAGCCGATGCTGCGCGAGGGCACCCCGATGGTCATCACCGACTACCCGACCGCGGAGCTCGTCAAGGTCGCGGCCAACGCGTTCCTCGCCACCAAGATCTCGTTCATCAACGCCATGGCCGAGGTGTGCGAGGCGGCGCACGCCGACGTCAAGGACCTGTCGCTGGCCCTGTCGTTCGACGAGCGCATCGGGGGACGGTTCCTCAACCCGGGGCTCGGGTTCGGCGGCGGCTGCCTGCCGAAGGACATCCGCGCGTTCATGGCGCGCGCCGGGGAGCTCGGCGCCGACCAGGCGCTCACGTTCCTGCGTGAGGTGGACGCCATCAACATGCGGCGGCGCAACCGCATGGTGGACCTGGCACGCGAGCTGACCGGCGGTTCGTTCCGCGGCTGTTCGGTGACGGTGCTCGGCGCGGCGTTCAAGCCGAACTCCGACGACATCCGCGACTCCCCCGCACTGGACGTCGCCGTCAAGATCAGGGAGCAGGGTGGGGACGTCACCGTCTACGACCCGGTGGCCCTGGAGAACGCGCGCCGCGCACACCCGTCGCTGAAGTTCGGCGAGTCCGCCCTCGAGGCGGCGCGCGGCGCTCACGTCGTGCTCCTGCTCACCGAGTGGCAGGAGTTCATCGACCTGGACGCCGAGACCCTGGGGTCGGTCGTCGCGAGCCGCCGCATCGTGGACGGCCGCAACGCGCTGGACGCCGAGACCTGGCGCGCCGCGGGCTGGCACTACCGGGCTCTCGGCCGTCCCTGAAGGGCCGAGCCGGGTGCGCGCACACGTGCGGGCTCCCGGCCGTCCCTGAGCGTCAGGCCGGACCGGGTCGCGTCTGTGTCCGGTATCTGCTGAGTGCGAGGCCGGATCGGGTCGCGCCTGTGTCCGGTCCCTGAGCGTCAGGCGGGGCCGGTCTCGCGCATCTGTGCCGCCTCGGCGCGCAGGCGCTCGCCTTTGGCGTGCGCCTGGTCGCGCAGGTCGGCCTGGAAGGCTTCCACACGCGCACGCAGGGCCTCGTCGGAGGCGGCGAGCACGCGGACGGCGAGCAGGCCGGCGTTGCGCGCGCCGCCGATGGACACGGTGGCGACCGGGACGCCGGCCGGCATCTGGACGATCGACATCAGCGAGTCCATGCCGTCCAGGTACTTGAGCGGCACCGGCACGCCGATCACCGGCAGGGGGGTCACCGAGGCGAGCATGCCGGGGAGGTGCGCCGCACCGCCGGCCCCGGCGATGATCACCCGCAGGCCGCGGCCGGCGGCACGCTCGCCGTACGCGATCATCTCCTGCGGCATGCGGTGCGCCGAGACCACGTCGGCCTCGAACGGCACCCCGAACTCGGTCACCGCCTCGGCGGCGAGCCGCATCACCGGCCAGTCGGAGTCGCTTCCCATCACGATGCCGACAAGGGGGCCGACAAGAGGGCCGGCCATCAGACGTACTCTCCCGTCATCAGGTGCACCGCGGCGTGCCTCGCACGCGCGCGCACGTCGTCCACGTCGGTGCCGAGCGCCGTGACGTGGCCGATCTTGCGACCCGGCCGCACTTCCTTGCCGTAAAAGTGGATCTTGATGCCGGGGTCGTGCGCCATCACGTGCTCGTACCGCCGGTACACGTCGGGGTCCTCGCCGCCGAGCAGGTTCGCCATCACCACCACCGGCGCCACCGGGGACGGCGAGCCGAGAGGCAGGTCCAGCACGGCCCGCAGGTGCTGCTCGAACTGCGACGTCCGCGCGCCTTCGATCGTCCAGTGGCCGCTGTTGTGCGGCCGCATGGCCAGCTCGTTGACCACCACCCGGCCGCCGGGGAGCTGGAACATCTCCACCGCGAGCACCCCGGTCACCCCGAGCTCGTTGGCGATCTTCAGTGCGACGTGCTGCGCCTGCGCCGCGTGCTCGGGGTCGAGCCCCTGCGCCGGCGCGATCACCTCGACGCAGATGCCGTCCTTCTGCACCGTCTCGACCACCGGGTAGCTGACCCCCTGACCGTGCGGGGACCGCGCCACCACCACGGCCAGCTCCCGCTCGTACGGCACCAGCTCCTCCACGATCAGCGGCGTCCCGCTCGCCAGCACCTCCGCGGCCTCATCGGCCGAGGAGAACACCCAGACCCCGCGGCCGTCGTACCCACCGCGCGCCGCCTTGAGCACGAACGGCCGTCCGTGCTCCCGCGCGAACGCCTCCAGCTCACCCGCCGAGGCGACCCGGGCCCAGGCCGGACACGGCGCGCCGATCGCCGACAGCCGCTCCCGCATCACGGCCTTGTCCTGCGCGTGCACCAGCGCCGCGGCCCCCGGCCGTACCGCCACCTCGTCCGCCAGCGCCTCGACGTGCTCCGACGGCACATGCTCGTGGTCGAACGTCACCACGTCGCACCCGCGCGCGAACTCACGCAACGCCGCCAGGTCCCGGTAGTCCCCGATCTGGACCCCGCCGACCACCCGCGCCGCACTCTCGTCCGGCGCACCGGCCAGCACCCGCAGCTCCACCCCGAGCGCGATCGCCGCCTGCTGCGTCATCCGAGCGAGCTGCCCCGCCCCCACCATCCCGACAACCGGCCACCCGGCCGTCCTCCCGAGCCCCGCTTCTCCACTGGTCACACCGCCAAACCCTACCTATTGCCGTGGAGTGCCGGCGGAGGTGGTGGGGGCCGCTCAGAGAGTGATGTCGGCCAGGGTCCGGGAGAGGGCGATGGTGGTGAGTTTGCCGGTGGGGGTGACCTTGGTGGCTAGTTGGACCACTTCGGTGGTGTGGAGGGATTTGGGGGTGGTGGTGGCGGTGAAGGCCTTGGTGGTGGTGGAGGAGTACATGGGGTGTTTGAGGTTTTTGGTGGTGGATTTCTGGGTGTAGAAGATCTTGAAGCTGTGGAAGACGAGGGCTCCGCCGCCGGCGAGGGCCAGGGCCCTGGTGTCGTCGGGGATGAGCTGGATCTCGTAGCTGAGGCGGTCGGGGCGGACGGTGGCGGGTTTCTTGATCAGTTCTTTCAGGAGGAGGCGGACGGGGTCGGTGGAGGGGAAGGTGATGCCGGTCAGGCCGTAGCGGTCGGAGAGATAGGTGAGGTGCTTCTGGGGGACGAGGCGGGCTCGGACGCCGTCGTCGGGGTCGTCGGTGGGGACGACCCGGGTGGTGACGTCGGCGTCGAGCTCGGGGGGGTCGGTCGTGAGCTTCAACGGGCCGTACGCCACGCGCCAGTGGCCGTCCTCCTGCACGAAGACGGTGTAGGCGGGGTCGGGGTCACGGGCCAAGGCGACGAACCAGGGGGTTTCCTCGGGACGGTCGGGGACGTAGAACTCGGCGTCGCGGTAGGTGGGGCGGGAGGGAACCGGGCGGCCGCTCCGGGTGGCGTCGCAGCCACGGCCGCCCAGTTCGTTCTCCGCGGCGGTGGTGAGGAACAGCACCTTCGCGCAGTCGCGGGCCTTCCAGGCGTCGTCGAGCTCCTTGAGGGTGCCGAAGGCGGTCGCGGCGTCCTCGGGGCCTACGGTACGTCCGGCGGCGGTGGGGGGCTCGGCGGAGTCCACGTCGGGGGAGGGTGGCGTGTCGCCGCGCGCTCCGCAGGCGGCCAGCAGGACGAGGCCCGCTCCGAGTGCCGTCAGCCGGAGCAGCACTCCCTCAGGTCGACGTCGCACGCCGGGAGCCACCTCTCAGGGCACCGTGGAAAGCGCCACGGAAATGACCATGGAAAGCACCGTGGGAAACTGCGGCGCAGCCTAGCGCACGGCATCAGCGGCCAACCGGGAAAGTCGGGATATCTCGGTAGATGGACACTTAACGGCGGTGGACGGTCCGACGACAGGCGCACCGGACGGCCTGCCGGTAACCTGTAGGGGCTCTGGAACCCCTGAAAGGACCGTTGTGCAGCTCATTCGCCGCTTGTATGACCGGTTCTCGGCGCTGTTCCGAGAGCTCGCCAAGTTCGGCACCGTAGGGGCCCTCGCCTTCGTCATCGACTTCGGCGGGACCAACCTCTTGCGGTACGGAGTGCAGCTAGGACCCCTGACGTCCAAGGTCGGCGCCACGGTCATCGCGGCGACCTTCGCCTATCTGGCCAACCGGTTCTGGACGTGGCGCCACCGCGAGAAGTCGGGCCTCGCGCGTGAATATTTCCTTTTTTTTGTGCTCAACGGCATCGGCTTGTTGATCTCTCTGTTGATCATCGGATTCGTCGAATACACCCTCGGCTGGACCGACCCGCTGAGCTACAACGCGTCCATGATCGTGGGTACCGCGCTCGGCACTCTGTTCCGCTTCTGGTCCTACAAGAAGTGGGTCTTCCTGCCTCCGGAGCTCCCCCCGGTGGACCCGCACACCGGCCTCCCCGAGCTCGCCGGGAAGCCGCAGGAGTCCCCGGCGCCGCAGTCCACCCACGTCCCCCTCGACCATGTGCGGACCAAGCGGCTCCCCTCGGTGAACGGTCACGACGGCACGCAGCCCCACATCAAGCCGGGCCGCTGACCACCCGTTGCCGCGCCGTCTCCACGGCGGGTCGCAGGAACAACGCGAAGACCGCGGGCCGCGCGCGCACCAGCTCCAGCCGGCCCCCGTCGGACGCGGTGAGGGCACGGGCCAGCGTCAGCCCGAGCCCGGTGCCGCCGGCGCCGCTCACGTTGCGCTCGAAGACCCGGGTGCGCAGGTGCTCGGGGATGCCGGGCCCGCAGTCGGCCACCTCGATCACGATGGACCTGTCCGAGCTCCCCGTGGTGATCGTCACCGGGCCGTCGCCGTGCTCCAGAGAGTTCTCCAGCAGCGTCGCCAGCACCTGACTGAGCCCGCCTTTGGTGACCATGGCGTGCAGCCCGCGATCCCCGGCCAGCACCAGCTCACGCCGGGACCGGCGGAACGCGGGCTCCCATTCGGTGATCTGCTGGCCGAGCACCTCGTCCAGGTCGATGGCCTCGGTCTGCGCGTGCCGCTGGCGCCGTGCCGCGGCGAGCAGCTCGTCGATGACCTTGGTGAGCCGCTCCGCCTGGACGATCGCGGCCTCACCCTCCTCGCGGACGATCGCGGGCTGGGTGGCGGCGGCCACGATCTCCTCCAGCCGCATGGTCAGCCCGGTGAGCGGTGTGCGCAACTGGTGGGACGCGTCGGTGGCGAACTCCCGCTCACGGCTCAGCAGCTCGGAGATGCGCGTGGCGCTGCGGTCGAGCACCTCGGCCACCCGGTCCAGCTCGGGGATGCCGTAGCGGTGCCTGCTCGGCCGCGCGTCACCCGAGCCGAGGCGCTCCGCGATGCGCGCCAGGTCGAGCAACGGCAGCGCGAGCCTGCGGGACTGCACGACGGCGAGCGACACCGCGACCGCGAGGGCCAGCCCGGCCAGCGCCACGATGAGCATGAGCCATCCCCGGATGTTCCGCTCCACGTGCGCGCGGTCGCGGGTGATCCGGACGAAGACCCCGCTTTCGGACTGGGTCTCCTCGGTCATCTGCCGATCGGGGGGCGGTTCGGCGCCGACGACGACCGTCGGCCTGTCGCGGATGAAGATCTGGACGTACCTGGCGGGGTACTGCCGCTGCAGTTCGTCCGGATCGATGGGCCGATCCTCGATCGACGCGTATTCGACCTGGCTGAGCAGCAGTGTCGCCTGAGCCCGTAACTGCTGGGCCGCCTCGTCGTCGATGAGGCGGGTGACCACGAGCCCGAGCGGCACTCCGAGCAGCAGGACGGCGATAGCCGCGACCACCAGAGTCGAGGAGAGCAACCTCCGGCGCATTCAACGGCTATTCGCGCTCGAACCGGAAACCGACTCCTCGTACCGTGGTGATGTAGCGGGGCTTGGCGGCGTCGTCCCCCAGTTTGCGGCGCAGCCACGAGATGTGCATGTCGAGGGTCTTGGTGGACCCCCACCAGTTGGTGTCCCACACCTCGCGCATGATCTGCTCGCGGGTGACGACCTTGCCGGCGTCCCGCACGAGCACACGCAGCAGGTCGAACTCCTTGGTGGTGAGATGCAGCTCCTTGTCACCCATCCAGGCGCGCCGCGAGTCGGCGTCGATGCGCACCCCTTGGACCACGGGGGTCTCCGAGGTGCCGCGGCGCAGCAGCGCGCGGACACGCGCGAGGAGTTCGGCGAGCCGGAACGGCTTGGTCACGTAGTCGTCGGCGCCGGCGTCGAGACCGACCACGGTGTCGACCTCGTCGACACGTGCGGTCAGGATGAGCACGGGTGTGCCGTGCCCTTCGGCGCGGATGCGACGGGCGACCTCCAGCCCGTCCATTTCGGGTAGGCCCAAATCGAGCACGATGAGGTCGACGCCCCCGGACAGAGCCCGTTCAAGGGCCTGCGGGCCATCGGGGCTCACCTCCACCTGATAGCCCTCACGGCGCAGCGCGCGTGCGAGTGGCTCCGAGATCGAGGTGTCGTCCTCGGCGAGAAGTACGCAGGTCATAAAGCGATCGTAGGACCTTAGGCGATCGTTTCCCGGGTACAGCGCGCGGTTTGACTTGTCGTTGACCCAGCAATTGACCTGGGCAAAGACGGCGAAACAGGTGCGAGCCCGTACGCACCGGCCGGGGTCACCGGGAGCGCCTCGCGGCGCACCCCGGCACCCTTCCTACCCCGTACCGCGGCACATGTGACATGCCGCGGGGACCACCGGAAAGGATCAGTCTCCCGAAGAGGACGGAAGCTCCACGAAACGCTGGAGATAGAGCGGCTCACCGAGCTTCTCGAGCAGGTCGAGCTCGGTCTCCAGGTAGTCGATGTGGTGCTCCTCATCCTTGAGGATGTCCTCGAAGATGCGGGCCGAGGTGACGTCGCCACGCTCGCGCATGAGCTGGATGCCGGGACGCAGCCGCGCCACGACGCCGAGTTCGAGGTCCAGGTCGGCCTGGTGCTGCTCCTTGACCGTCTGGCCGATGTGCAGCGTGCCGAGCTTCTGGTAGTTGGGGAGCCCCTCCAGGAAGAGGATGCGGTCGGTCAGCACCTCGGCGTGCCGCATCTCGTCGATGGACTCGGCGCGGGTGTACGCCGCGAGCTTGGTGTATCCCCAGTGCTCCTGCATCTTGGCGTGCAGGAAGTACTGGTTGATGGCCGTGAGTTCGGAGGTCAGTTGCTCGTTCAGCAGAGCAATGATCTCTCTGTCCCCCTGCATTGCGGACCTTCCGATCTATGCGGTCGCGACGAGTTCCTCAGATCGCTTAAGGATCGCACAGATCTTCCGCACGCATGTCGCGCAGTCCTTGCCGGCGCCTGTGGTATCCCGGATCTGCCGTGCGCTCTTGGCACCCGCCTGGATGCAGGCGTGGACCTCGCTCTCGGTCACCGCCTGACAGATGCACACGTACATAGAAGGATATGCCCTTCGCTCAGCGTAGGTTAGGCATGCCTAAGATAGCGCATGCTTCTTAGGTTTGCCTATCCTTTTTCTACCGCGAAGACAGCCAGCGCATGTCCAGAAAATGCACCGTATGTGTACAAATACCGCACGCTCCGTGATCCTCACAGTAAGCGGAGGACCACGGAGCACGCTACGCGATCAATGACCCCGAGCGATCCATTCGTCCAGGTCAGGGGCCTCTGCGCCGATGCTGGTGGAATCGCCGTGCCCGGTGTGCACGACCGTCGCCGGCGGCAGCACCAGCAGCCGGTCCCTGATCGAGTCGATGATGGTGCCGAACGACGAGTACGACCGTCCGGTGGCTCCCGGCCCGCCGGAGAACAGCGTGTCGCCGCTGAACAGCACGCCGAGCTCCGGCGCGTACAGGCACACCGCGCCAGGCGAGTGGCCCGGAGTGTGCAGCACACGCAGCTCGGTGCCGGCCACCTCGATCGTGTCGCCGTCGGCGAGCGGCCGGAACTCCCGGCCGGTGCCGTAGACCGCCTCCCACAACATCGTGTCCGCCGGGTGCAGCAGCACCGGCGCGCCGGTGGCGTCGGCCAGCGCACCCGCGGCGTTGATGTGGTCGTTGTGGCCGTGCGTGCAGACGATGGCCGTGAGCCGCCGGCCCCCGACGGCCTCCTCGATCGCCTCGGCGTCGTGCGCGGCGTCGATCACCACGACCTCTATGTCGTCGCCGACCAGCCAGACGTTGTTGTCGACCTGCCAGGTACCGCCGTCCAGCGTGAACTCGCCGGAGGTGACGATCTTGGCGAGGCGCTTGGTCACAGGACCACCACCGAGCGCAGCACCTCGCCGCGGTGCATCTTGGCGAACGCGTCCTCCACCTCGCCGAGCGTGATCGTCTCGGTGACGAAGCCGTCGAGGTCGAGGCGGCCCTGCAGGTAGAGGTCGATGAGCATCGGGAAGTCGCGGCTCGGCAGGCAGTCGCCGTACCACGAGGACTTCAGCGACCCGCCGCGGCCGAACACGTCCAGCAGCGGCAGCTCCAGCATCATCTCCGGCGTCGGCACGCCGACGAGCACGACGGTGCCGGCGAGGTCGCGCGCGTAGAAGGCCTGCTTGTACGTCTCGGGACGGCCCACCGCCTCGATCACGACGTCGGCGCCGTGGCCGCCGGTGAGGTCCCTGATCGCCTCCACAGGGTCGGCGTCGCGCGAGTTCACGGTGTGCGTGGCGCCGAACCGCGCGGCCCATTCGAGTTTGCGGTCGTCGATGTCCACCGCGATGATCCTGGACGCGCCGGCCACCGACGAGCCGAGCACCGCGGCGCTCCCCACGCCGCCGCAGCCGATGACCGCCACGGTGTCGCCGCGGGTCACCCCGCCGGTGTTGATGGCGGCCCCGAGACCCGCCATCACACCGCAGCCGAGCAGCCCCGCGACCGCGGGCCTCGCCTCGGCACTCACCTTGGTGCACTGACCGGCCGCGACCAGCGTGCGCGACGCGAAGGCCCCGATGCCGAGCGCGGGGCTCAGCGGCGTGCCGTCCTCCAGCGTCATCTTCTGGCTCGCGTTGTGGGTGGCGAAGCAGTACCACGGCCGGCCCCGCAGGCAGGCCCGGCAGTTGCCGCACACGGCGCGCCAGTTGAGGATCACGTAGTCGCCGGGCTCCACGGCGGTCACGCCGTCCCCCACGGCCTCCACGACGCCTGCCGCCTCGTGGCCGAGCAGGAACGGGAAGTCGTCGTTGATGCCGCCTTCGCGATAGTGCAGGTCGGTGTGGCACACGCCGCACGCCTGAACGCCGACCACCGCCTCGCCCGGCCCCGGGTCGGGGACGATGACAGGCCGCAGCGACACGGCCTCGCCCTTGCCCCCGGCGATCACACCCTGGACTTCGTACGGCATGGTGGTCCTCCCTGTATCGACCTGTATCGCGGCGCATGACGGCGTCGATGGCGTTCAGAATGTTGACGGCACGTGACGGACGTCAAGTCCGCACGCGGACGGGCCGCTCACCGTCCGTCGATCTCGCCGTCCGCGGCGTCCTCGACCAGCCGGAAGAGCTCGGCGCGCACGGTCTGGATGCGCGGCACGTCCTTCAGTGTGATCTCCCCGTTGTCGGACGCCGACTCGACCACCAGCGTGCCACAGCCGAACAGACGCTCCGCGAACGTCTGGTCGGAACTCACGCTGTTGACCTTGGTGAGCGGGATGTCGTCCGCCGACTTGCTGAGGATGCCGGTGCTGATGTTGAACCGGTGCGTGGTGAGGGTGTACGACGTGGTCTTCCACCGCAGATACGGCAGGAACGACCACAGCACGAGCGCCACCACCGACACCACCGCCACGGCGATGTAGGCGTACCCGGCGTACTCGTAGTCACGGGGGATGAAGTAGATCGCCGCGCTCGACGCCGCGACGACGACCAGGAGCGCGAAGGCGGGGAGCACCAGGCGTTTCCAGTGCGGATGGAACGAGTGCACGACCCGCTCCCCCACCGTCAAATGATGTTCAGGCAGGACCATGCGGCAAATCGTCGCACGCTCACTCACCGGGACGCACGTGTACGACGTCGCCGGCGCTGAGCGTCTCCTCGGCTCCGTCCTCGGTGCGCACGACCAGGTGTCCCGCGACGTCCACCCCGGTCGCCGTACCCCGCAGGATCCGCTCCCCCGGCAGCTCCACCCGGACCTGCCTACCGACCGTGGCGCAGCCCGCGAGATAGGCCGCGCGCAGCCCGCTCGCGTCGGCGTCCCCCCCGGCGGCCACCCACTCGCGGTAGTGGGACTCCACCTCACGCAGCACGGCGCGCAGCAGCGGGTCGCGGTCGGCGTTCCCGGCCTGCTCCAGGGTCAGCGAGGTCGCGGCCGGCACCGGCAGCTCACCGGCCCGCAGGGAGACGTTCAGCCCCATGCCGACGACCACGGCGTCGTCGGCGCGTTCGGCGAGCACCCCGGCGAGCTTTCTCTCCCCGGCCAGCAGGTCGTTCGGCCACTTCAGGCGCGCGTCGACCTCCGAGACACGCCGGACGGCCGACGCGGCGGCCAGCGCGACGAGCAGCGTGACCCAGCCCTGCCGTGCGGCCGGCACCGGGGGCCGCAGCAGCATCGAGAAGGTGAGGCCGGAACGCGGCGGCGCCGTCCAGGTGCGGCCGAGCCTGCCGCGGCCGGCGACCTGGTGCTCGGCGACCAGCACGGCCCCTTCGCGTGCGCCTTCCCTCGCCTGCGCCGCGAGGTCGGCGTTGGTGGAGCCGGTGCGCTCCACCACGGTGATCGACGTCCACAGGCCCCCCGGCCGGACGAGAGCACGGCGGAGCGCGGCCTGCGACAGAGGTGGCCGTTCCAGGTCGGTGTACGGCGAGTCGGTCACGCGGCTGCCTCCTCTCCGGCGCGCGGCCCGTCCGTACGCCGTCGGCGGCCCGCGAGACCGTCGTATGGGGGCCTCTCGCTTCGGGACCGCGTGAGGGGTGATGCTATCTATGGGTATGCCCCGGAGCACCCGCGGGCGAAGGTCAGGAGCAGGTGAACATCAGGTGAGCAAGCGTCTGGACCCACGCAACTGGGCGAGCTGGAAGCCCTTCGGCATCGGGGAGCGCAAACCCAACAACTACCTGGAGTTGTGGAAGGCGTTCCGATCGGTCAAGGGCAACAGGCGGTACGCCTGGCGCATTCTCACCAAGGGGACCTGCGACGGCTGCGCGCTCGGCACGCGCGGCATGCGCGACTGGACGATGGACGAGATCCATCTGTGCAACATCCGCCTGCGCCTGCTCAAGCTCAACACCATGCCGGCGATGGACCCGGCCGTCCTCGCCGACGCGGCCGCGGCGGCCCGCCTGAGCAGTGCGCAGCTGCGCGACCTCGGCCGCCTGCCGTACCCCATGCTGCGCCGCCGCGGCGAGCCCGGCTTCACGCGGATCGGCTGGGACGAGGCGCTCGACCTGGCGGCCGAGCGGCTGCGCGGCGCGCGGCTCGGCACGTACCTGACCAGCAGGGGTGTGCCGAACGAGAACTATTTCGCCGCGCAGAAGGCCGTGCGCGCGCTCGGCACCAACTCGGTGGACAACGCGGCACGCATCTGCCACTCCCCCTCGACGGTGGCGCTGAAGCAGACCATCGGCGCGGCGGCCACGACGTGCTCGTACACCGACTGGATCGGGTCGGACCTCATCGTGTTCATCGGGTCCAACCCGTCGAACAACCAGCCGGTCGCGATGAAGTACCTCTACCACGCCAAGAAGTCCGGCACCCGGATCGTCATGCTGAACGCCTACCGCGAGCCCGGCATGGACCGCTACTGGGTGCCGTCCAACGCCGAGTCCGCGCTGTTCGGCACCAAGATCACCGATCATTTCTTCCCGGTGAACATCGGCGGCGACATCGGCTTCCTCAACGGCGTGCTCAAACACCTCGTCGAGCGCGACCTCGTGGACAAGAAGTTCATCGACGAGCACACCGCCGGGTTCGAGGACGTGCGCGCGTCGGTCGCCGAGCAGAGCTGGGAGGAACTGGAGGCGCTCAGCGGCGCCACGCGCGAGCAGATGGCGGAACTAGCCGAGATGCTCGGCGCGGCACGCTCGGCCGTGCTGGTGTGGTCGATGGGGATCACGCAGCACACGTACGGCGAGCGCAACGTGCGCGCCATCGTCAACCTGGCGCTCGCCAGGGGGTTCGTGGGCCGGGACAACTGCGGGCTGATGCCGATCCGGGGGCACAGCGGTGTGCAGGGTGGCGCCGAGATGGGTGCGTACGCGACGGGGCTGCCAGGCGGCCTGCCGATCACGCCGGCCAACGCGTCGCGGTTCTCCGAGGCGTGGGGGTTCGAGGTGCCGGACCAGCCGGGGCTCACCGCGACCGACATGATCGACGCGGCGCACGCCGGTGAGCTGGACGTGCTGATCTCCTCGGGTGGCAACTTCCTCGAGGTGCTGCCGGACCCGCGCTACTGCCGCGAGGCGCTGAGCCGGCTGAAGATGCGCGTCCACATCGACATCGTGCCGTCCAGCCAGATGCTCGCCGACTGCGACGGCGACGTGCTGCTGCTTCCCGCGCAGACGCGGTACGAGATGGAGGGAGGGGTGACCGAGACCTCCACCGAGCGGCGGGTCATCTTCTCCCCGGAGGTGCCGGGGCCGCGCGTCGGCGAGGCGTGGCCGGAGTGGAAGATCTTCACCGAGCTGGCGGCGCGCACCAGGCCCGAGCTGGCCGACCTGATCCGCTACCCGGGTGGCACGGCGCAGATCCGCCGCGAGATCGAGGAGGCGGTGCCGTTCTACCAGGGCATCGCCGCGCTGAAGGAGTTCGGCGACAACGTCCAGTACGGCGGACGGCACCTGTGCGCGGAGGGCCGGTTCCCCACGCCGGACGGCCTCGGCCGCTTCACCGTGGTCGACCCGCCGGCGCTCCAGCGGCCCGACGGGTCCTTCATGGTGGCCACGCGGCGCGGCAAGCAGTTCAACAGCATGATCCACGAACGCAGGGACGGCTTCAACGGAGCCACCCGCGACGCCGTGCTGATCAGCCCGTACGACGCCGACCGCCTCGGCCTGGCCGACGGCACCGAGGTGGAGCTGTCCGGTGCGGCGGGCCGTTTCACCGGCCGCGTGCTGCGCGCGCCGCTCACCCCCGGCAACCTGCAGATCCACTGGCCCGAAGGCAACGTGCTGCTGGACGTCACCCGCCGCTCCCCCGCGGCGCGCATCCCCGACTACAACGCCGTGGTCACCTTGAGGCGGACGGCGCCGTGAGCCACTCCGGTGACGCGCGCACGGTGGCCGAGGACGGGCCCGCCGTGGCGCGGGCACGGGACGTGGTGGCGCGGCGGCCGGGGCCGACCACCCGCGTACGCGTGCGGGTGGTGGCCGGTGACGCGGTCCGCGACCGGCGGGACGACCTCGCCACCGAGGAGCCGCTGGAGCTGCGGATCACGGCCGGCGGGGTGACCCGCACCTTGGCGGTGACGATGCGCACCCCCGGCGCCGACTTCGAGCTGGCCGCCGGTTTCCTGTCCGGCGAGGGCCTCGCCGGGCCGCAGGACATCGCCTCCATCGCGTACTGCACCGACGAGGACCTGCCGCCGGAGGCCAGGTACAACACGGTCACCGTGCGGCTGCGCGGCGAGGTGCCTCCCGACCAGCCCGCGCTGCACCGCCACTTCCTCACCTCGAGCGCCTGCGGCGTCTGCGGCACCGCCAGCCTGGACGCGCTGCGTTCCCGCCTCGGCACGCTGACCCCCGTCGCCGCCGGCCCGCCGCCGGTCCCCGCCGCGCTGCTCCACGAGCTGCCGGGACGGCTGCGCGAGGCCCAGGGGATCTTCGGCAAGACCGGCGGCCTGCACGCCGCCGGCCTGTTCACCTGGGACGGCGATCCGGTGGCCGTCCGCGAGGACGTCGGCCGTCACAACGCCGTGGACAAGCTCACCGGCTGGGCCCTGCTGAACGGCCGCCTGCCGCTCGCCGACCACATCATGGTGGTCAGCGGCCGGACCAGCTACGAGATCATGCAGAAGGCCCTCGCGGCCGGCGTCCCCATGGTCTGCGGCGTCTCCGCTCCGTCGTCCCTGGCCGTCGACCTGGCCCGCGACTTCGGCATGACCCTCGTCGGCTTCCTGCGCGACCACCGCTTCAACATCTACGCCGGCCCGTCCCGCGTCGCCACCGGGTGAGCACCGGGTGAGTTCAGCCGGTGTTCTGCAGGCCGGCGGCGACGCCGTTGACGCTGAGCAGCAGCAGGGTCTCCAGGCGTTCGCGCTCGTCGTCGGCGAGGTCGCCGTCGGCGCGCAGCGCGGACAGCGCGCGCAGTTGCAAGTGGGACAACGCGTCGACGTACGGGTCACGCAGCTGCACGGCGCGGGACAGGACGCGGCGGTTCTGCAGCAGGCGTGAGTGGCCGGTCACGGCGAGGACCAGCTCGCGGGTGCGGTCGTACTCGGCGAGCACCTGGCCGGCGAAGTCCTGCCTGCCGCCGAGCGCCAGGTAGCGTGCGGCGATGGCGCGGTCGGTCTTGGCCAGCGACATCTCGGCGTTGTCCAGCATGGCGGCGAACAGCGGCCACTCCTTGTACGCCTGCCGCAGCTCGTCGAGGCCGGGGCCGGGGGTGCCGTCCACGGCGCCGCTGGCGGCGAGCAGGCCGCTGCCGAGACCGTACCAGCCGGGGAGGTTGACGCGGGTCTGGGCCCAGGCGAACACCCACGGGATGGCGCGCAGATCGTCCAGCGAGCGCGGCGCGCCGAGGCCGCGGCGCGCGGGCCGCGAGCCGAGGCGCAGCGAGCCGATCTCCTCAAGAGGGCTGACCAGGGCGAACCACTCGGGGAAGCCGGGGGCCTCGGTGAGCGATCGGTATGCCTGCTCGGACGCGGCGGCGACCTGCTCGGCGACGGCGCGGTAGCGCGCGGCGGCGTCGCCGTTGCGGGTCTCCACCGACGGGATGGAGGCGAGCAGCACGGCGTTGGTGACCTGCTCGATGTGCCGCAGCGCGATGGCGGGGTGGCCGTACCTGGCGAAGATGACCTCACCCTGCTCGGTGACCTTGAACCGGCCGGCCACCGACCCGGGGGCCTGCGCGAGCACGGCGCGGTTGGCGGGGCCGCCGCCGCGGCCGAGCGCGCCGCCGCGGCCGTGGAACAAGGTGAGCCGCACGTCGTGTTCGGCGGCCCAGGCGGCCAGCTCGGCCTGCGCGTCGTACAGCTTGAGCGTGGCGGCGGCCGGGCCGAGCTCCTTGGCGGAGTCGGAGTAGCCGAGCATGACCTCCATGCGGCGGCCGTTGTCCTCCAGCCTGCGCCGCACGGCCGGGATCTCCAGCATGCCGGACAGCACGGAGGCGGAGTTGGCGAGGTCCGCGCCTGACTCGAACAGCGGCACGACGTCCAGCACGGGGGCCCGTGAGCCGAGCGCGTGGCCGGCGAGGTCGTACACCGCGGCGATGTCGGCGGCCGAGCGGGTGAACGACACGACGTACCGCGAGCAGGCGCGCACGCCGAAGCGCTCCTGGATCCAGGCGATCATGCGCAGCGTCGCCAGGACCTCCTCGGTGCGCTCCGAGCGCTCCCCCGAGGCGATCTCGGCGAGCGCCTGCGCGTGCACCTGCGAGTGCTGGCGCACCTCGAGCTCGGCCAGGTGGAAGCCGAACGTCTCGACCTGCCAGATCAGGTGCTGCAGCTCGCCGTACGCCTGCCGCGTCGCGCCGCTCGCGAGCAGCGACGACTGGCAGGCCCGCAGGTCGCGCAGCATGTCGCCGGGAGAGCGGTAGGCGAGGTCGAGGTCGCGCCGCCGGGTGGCGGCGACCCGCGCGGCGACGAACAGCAGCCACTGCCGGTGCGGCTCGCGGGGGGAACGCTTGCCGAGCTCGGACACGAGCTCGGGGTGGTCGTCGGCCGCCGCGGCGAGCAGGTCGAGCAGCTCGGGGCTCGGACCGCCGTAGGACGCGGACGTGGTGAGGGTGCGGCCGATGCGGGTCGCGGCGTTCTCGAGCGCGGTCAGCACGTGCTCGGCGTGGATCAGCACGGCCTCACGGGTGACACGTGAGGTGACGTTGGGGTTGCCGTCGCGGTCGCCGCCGATCCAGCTTCCGTACCGGATGTACGCGCGCGCGAGCGGCGCGCGGGTGCCGCTGCCGTCGGCGAGCGCGGCGTCCAGCGAACGGTAGATGCGTGGCACGGTGCGGAACAGGGTCTCGTCGAACGCCGCCATCGCGGTGCGGACCTCGTCGAGCGGGTCGAGCTTGGTGTGGCGCAGCTGCGCGGTGCGCCACAGCAGGTCGATCTCCTCGAGGAGCCGCCGGTGCGCCTCCTTGCGCTCGTGCGCGCCGCGTTCGGGGGAGTTGTACTCGGCGAGCTGCGCGCTGACCCGCTGGATCGCGGTGACCACGGCGCGGCGGCGCGCCTCGGTGGGGTGCGCGGTGAGGACGGGCCGGAACTCCAGCCCGTCGATCAGCCGGGACAGCTCCTCGGTGCCGAGCTCGTTCTTCAGCTCCGACACCGCGGCGTCCAGCGACTCCGGCAGCGGCGCCTCACCGGTGTCCCTGGCGCGCAGGGTGCGGATGCGGAAGTGCTCCTCGGCGAGGTTCACCAGGTGGAAGTAGCAGGTGAACGCGCGAGCGATCTGCACGGCGCGGTCGATCGGCCAGCCGGCGACCATCTCGGCCACCTCGTCGACCGATCTCTCGTGGCGGCGCGCGGCGATCACGGCCTTGCGCAGCCGCTCGACGTCGGCGAGCAGATCGGGACCGCCGTCCTCGGCGATCACACGGCCGAGCAGCTCGCCGAGCAGGCGCACATCGGCGCGTAGCTCGTCGGGCATCTCGGAGACGGCGCTGTGACGTTCTACGGCGGAACGCTCTTGTCGACGCGGAGCGGTGGCGGCCATACCCCGAAGGCTATCCACTGGTCCCCTTTCGCCGGACACCGGTCTCATCCATTGGACTAGACCACTTTGAACGGGAAATGTCCACGCGGGGAACGGGGGTGCTCAGGTGGGACGGGACACCGCGGCCATCAGTTCGGGAAGGCGCGGGAAGCCGATCATCGCGGCGACCCTGCGGCCTCCCGCCGCCACCAGCAGGCCGTACGGCACGGCGAGCACCGTGACCCAGGCGACGCCGAGGAACATGGGGAGCGCGATCGGCAGTGCGACCACACCGGTGGCGAGCAGCGCGCCGAACGACCCGGCGAACGCCACTCCACCCTGGCCGGGTGCGGCACTGGTGAACGCGTTGAGCCGCTCGGGGTAGGTGTACGGCAGCGTGACGCTGATCACCGACCCCACGCCGAGCGCCACCGCCAGCAGACCGGCGGAACCGAGCAGCGCCGGCACGGCCCAGACGATGTCCCCCGCGATCAGGGCCCCGGCCACGGACATGACGAGCAGCACCGGCACGGCGGCCAAGGAGACGGCGAGGTGCCGGCCGGCGAGGTCGGTGCGCAGGTCGTGCTCGCTGGAGTGCACCAGCGCGTTCATCCACAGAGCGCGGCCGTCCAGACCGAACGTGTTGGCCACCTGCAGGCCGATCATCAAGGCCGCCGTGGCCGCGGGGAACAGGGCCGCCGTGACACCGGTGAGCGGCGTGGGGCCGCTGGTCAGGGAGAACATCAGGATCACCGGCACCGTGAGGGCCGCCATCCAGCCGAGACGGCCGCGCGGCTCACGGCGCAGGTACTTGAGCTCCTTGGCCGCCACCGCGCCGATCATGCCGGCGGGGAGCAGCGCGTCCAGGCGGCTGCGGCGCACCGAGCCGACCTGCGTGGACGCGTCCGCGGTGACCATGATGCGCCGCAGCGTCGCGATCCACACCGCGCCGAGCGCGGCCACCACCAGCGCCACCGCCGCGAGGTCCGCCAGCGCCGCGAGACCGCCGTCGGCCATGGCGTGCGCCGCCATGCCTGGGGGGGTCCAGCGCAGCGTCCCCGCCAGTCGTTCCAGGATCACGCTCGGCGCGTCTCCGACGCCGCGGCCGATCAGCAGGTTGGGGATCTGCGGGAGCAGGACGAGGACGAGCACGCCGACCGCCAGCAGGTCGCGGCCACGGCGGGTGCGCAGCAGCCGGGACAGGGCCGTCGTGACCGCGCGGGACGCCACCACGCACAACGCGAACTGCAGCAAGGCGGCCACCACGCCGACCAGCAGCCCGCCGGGGCCGCGCGAGACGCCGATCACCGCGCCGGTGAGCAGGAGCAGCGTGGCGACCGGCCACGGGCCGACGACCGCGGCGGTGAACATGCCGGCGGCCATCTGGCGGGCCGTCAGGGGGAACAACGCGAGCCTGGACGGGTCGAGCGTGTCGTCCACGCCGAACGCCATCAGCGGCGCGAGCACCCAGGTCAAGGTGAGCAGGGTGAACACCAGCACGCCGGCGCCTGCGGCGACGTCGGCCGGCGCGAGCCGCAGCATGCTCAGCGCGGCGAGACCGCCGGTCCCCACCACGAACGCGGCCAGCAAGGTGAAGACGAAGCCCGCGATGCGCACCGTGTCGCCGCCGCGCAGGTTGCCGGCGATCAGCCGCAGTTTCAGGCCGGCGAAGAGCCGAGCCACGACAATCCCTCCTCGCTCGCGCCGTGACCCGACCTGGCGCCGACCAGCCGCAGGAACGCCTCGTTCAGGGTGAGCCCGCCACGCACCTGCGCCGTCGGGCCCTGCGCGACGATCTGGCCGCGGCTCATCACCGACACCCAGTCGCACAATCGCTCGACGAGCTCCATGACGTGACTGGAGAAGACGATCGTGGAGCCGGACGCGGTGTAGCGGCGCAGCACCTCGATCAAGGTGTCGGCGCTCACCGGGTCGACGCCTTCGAACGGCTCGTCCAGGAACAGCACCTCGGGGTTGTGCAGCAGCGCGGCGGCGAGACCGATCTTCTTGCGCATGCCGGTGGAGTAGTCGACGACCAGCTTGTCCGCCGACCCCGCGAGGTCCATGACCTTGAGCAGTTCCTCGGCGCGCCTCGCCACCTCGCCGGTGGGTATGCCGCGCAGCCGGCCGTTGTACATCAGCAGCTCACGGCCGGACAGCCGCTCGAACAGCCGCAGGCCCTCGGGCAGCACGCCGACGCGGGACTTCACGAGCACCGGGTCGCGCCACACGTCCGCGCCGCCGACCGTCGCGACCCCGGCGTCGGGACGCAGCAGGCCGGTGATCATGCCGAGTGTGGTGGTCTTCCCCGCGCCGTTCGGGCCGACGAGCCCGGCGAAGCTTCCCTTGGGGACCACGAGATCGGCGCCGGCGACCGCCACCTGACCGCCGAACCGCTTGACCAGACCGTACGTGCGCACCGCCTCGGACAGGGTCGGCCTGTCCCCCATGTCGGTCATGACCGTCACTCTAATCGCCGTCACCACGTGCCGAGTCGGCTCACCGCGCCGGATCGGTGACGGATAACCTACGCACATGAGCGCTGAGCCGGTGTCGCCGCCTGAGAGCGTCGACGTGCACACGACCGCTGGCAAGATCGCCGATCTGGAGCGTCGGCAGTACGAGGCGACGCACGCCGGGTCGTCGCGCGCGGTGGAGAAGCAGCACGCCAAGGGCAAGATGACCGCCAGGGAGCGGCTGGTCGCCTTCCTGGACGAGGGGTCGTTCGTCGAGTTCGACGAGCTGGCGCGGCACCGCGCCACCGCGTTCGGCATGGAGCGTGACCGGCCGTACGGCGACGGCGTGGTCACCGGCCACGGCACGGTCGACGGCCGGCCGGTGGCGGTGTTCGCGCAGGACTTCACGGTGTTCGGCGGCTCGCTCGGCGAGGTCTTCGGCGAGAAGATCGTCAAGGTGATGGACCACGCGCTCAAGACCGGCTGTCCCGTGGTCGGCATCAACGACTCCGGCGGCGCGCGCATCCAGGAGGGTGTGGTCGCGCTCGGCCTGTACGCCGAGATCTTCAAGCGCAACGTGCACGCCTCCGGCGTCATCCCGCAGATCTCCCTGATCATGGGGCCGTGCGCCGGCGGCGCGGTGTACTCCCCCGCGCTGACCGACTTCGTGCTGATGGTCCGGGAGAAGTCCCACATGTTCATCACCGGGCCCGACGTCATCAAGACGGTCACCGGTGAGGAGGTCACGTTCGAGGAGCTCGGCGGCGCGCACACCCACAACTCGCGCTCCGGCGTCGCGCACTACGAGGCGGCGGACGAGGCCGACTGCCTGGAGTTCGCCAAGGCGCTGCTGTCGTACCTGCCGTCCAACAACATGGACGAGGCGCCGGTGTTCGACACCGAGGCCGAGCTCACCGTCACCGACGCCGACCGCGAGCTGGACACGCTGATCCCCGACTCGGCCAACCAGCCGTACGACATGCACCAGGTCATCGGACATGTCCTGGACGACGGCGAGTTCCTGGAGGTCCACGCCGGGTTCGCCCCCAACATCGTCGTCGGGTTCGGCCGGGTCGAAGGTCACTCGGTGGGGGTGGTCGCCAACCAGCCCATGAGCTTCGCCGGCACGCTGGACATCGCGGCGTCGGAGAAGGCCGCGCGGTTCGTCCGCACCTGCGACGCGTTCAACATCCCGGTGCTGACCTTCGTGGACGTGCCGGGTTTCCTCCCCGGCACCGACCAGGAGTGGAACGGCATCATCAGGCGCGGCGCCAAGCTGCTGTACGCCTACGCCGAGGCCACCGTGCCGCTGGTCACCGTGATCACGCGCAAGGCGTACGGCGGCGCGTACGACGTCATGGGGTCCAAGCACCTCGGCGCCGACGTCAACCTGGCGTGGCCGACCGCGCAGATCGCCGTCATGGGGGCCCAGGGAGCGGTCAACATCCTGTACCGGCGTGAGCTGGCCGCCGCCGAGGACCCCGAGACCGAGCGCAAGGCGATGATCACGCAGTACGAGGACACGCTGGCCAACCCGTATCTCGCGGCCGAGCGCGGCTACGTGGACGCGGTGATCAGGCCCGCCGACACCCGGGTGCAGGTCGTCCGGGCCCTGCGCGCGCTGCGCAACAAGCGCGCCGGGCTGCCTCCCAAGAAGCACGGCAACATCCCGCTGTAGGAGGAGCGCCATGGAGCAGCCGTATCTCAGGGTCGTGCGCGGCGACGCCACCCCCGAGGAACTCGCCGCGCTCGTGATCGCTCTCACGACAAGGGACGCGGCACCCGAGCGAACCCCGCGAAAGCCAGCTATGTGGCGAAGCCCCGCACACCAGATGAGAACCGGGCTGCCGCACGGACCAGGAGCGTGGCGTGCGAGCTCGCGACCCCATTAGATCTTCAGAAGTTGGGTGTCAACCGCCCTGAGAGTTGGGACTATCTAGAAATGGGGGAATATAGTCAGCCGATCATCGTCTAACGCCGAGGCCCTGGAGGAACGCATGGCAATCCCGGACCTCACACCGCATCCTGTGGCCGCCAAATACGCCATCCTGGTGGACGTCGGCTACCTGTACGCGGCGGCGGGTGAGGTCCTCCTCAGCGCCAGGGAGCGCAAGGAATACCGCGTGGCGGCCGACGAGCTGATCCAGGCGCTCAAGAAGCACGCCATGGAGCGCATCCCCGGCGAGTTGCTGCGCATCTACTGGTACGACGCGGCCCGTGACCGCGTCCCGACGGTCGACCAGCGTGTCATCGCGCAGCTCCCCTGGGTCAAGGTCCGCCTCGGCAACCTCAACGCGCGCGGCCAGCAGAAAGGCGTGGACGCGCAGATCCGCAGCGACCTGGAGGCCCTGGCCCGCCACCACGCGGTCAGCGACACCGTCCTCATCGCCGGGGACGAGGACATGGTCCCGGCCGTGGAGGCCGCGCAGGCCTACGGCGTCCGCATCCACCTGTGGGGGGTCGAGCCGCCGTACGGGACGAACCAGGCCGAGCGTCTCGTGTGGGAGTCCGACACCGTCGAGGAGCTCGGCGCGGACGTCCTGCGTCCGTACTTCAGCCGTGCCGCGCAGGTCGTCCCCGCCGTCCCTCCCGCGCCGTCTCCCGCACAGGTGTTCGCCGGCCGCACGCAGGTCACCGCCAAGCCCGTCATGAAACAGACCGGCCAGGTCACCAAGCTCGGCCCGAGCCGTCCCCGGGTCGAGGAGGTCGGCGAGCACGTCGCGCAGAAGTGGATCCTCACCCGCGGCCGCGACAACATCCGCGACCTCCTCCCCGGCCCGCTCCTGCCGACGGTGATCGACACCGAGCTCCTCATCGAGGCCGAGAAGGAACTCGGTCACTCCCTGCGTCCCTACCCCGAGGCGCGCGTGTGGCTGCGCGACGGCTTCTGGGCCCGCGTCTACCGCGAGTTCGACCTCGGCGTCGGCATCTCCACCAAATAGCTCCTCCCGCTCGGCGTACCGGCCCGCGCGTTCCGTCCGCTTGTGCGGGGGAATGCCTGGCGGGCCGGAGTCGCTGCTCTCCGACCCGCCAGACGGCACACGCGGCATTCCGAAATCACGTCATATACGGAATCACATGACTCACGGCCTCGGATGAAAAGTATTCAGGAGAATACGGGTCCAAGGATAATGATTGTTGTTCATACCGGTCATGTCCTACGGGTATACCGCATTCCGGTGAACCGATGACTCAGGCTTCCTGCTGCCTGCGTGCCTTCCTCGGGTAGCGCTGCGAGCCCGTCAGATCGGTGAGAATGTCCAGCATGGCCGTCACGGCGGGGGCGCGGAACGGCGGGGCCGCGGTGGCGGCGTAGAGGCGGCGGGTGGGGAGAGCCGGGGTGACGGGGAGCACGACGACGTCGCCGCGCATCGCGGTGTGCGCGAGGGTCGGCACCAGCATGACGCCGGCGCGGGCCGCGACCAGGGCCTGCTTGCCGTTCCAGTCGTCGCACCACAGGCCGACGCGCGGCTCGGCGCCGAGCGCCTCGGCGAGCGGGGTCATCGGCCCGAGGCAGTCGGGATGCGCGCCGTCGATCCAGGTCTCGGCCGCGAGGTCCGACAGGTTGACCCGCTGGCCGCGGGCCAGCCGGTGACCGGCGGGAAGAGCGATGCGCAGTTCCTCGTCGAGCAACGGGACCAACTCGACACCGTCGAGCGCGACACGGCGGGGGCTCTCGCCGGGTGAGGCGTACCTGGCGGTCTCGCCGTCCTCGTACAGGTGCCAGTGGGTGATCAGCTCCAGGTCGAGCCGGCCCTCGCGCACGTCACGCAGCGGTGGTGTCTCCTCCGCGCGCAGCAGGCTGAGGGACACGCCGGGGTGCGCGTCGGTGAACCGGCGGATGGCCTCCGGCACCAGGAAGGCGTTGGCGCTCGGGAACGCCGCGAGCCGCAGCGCGCCGGACTGCAGATCGGCGAACGACGTGAGCCGTGCCTCCAGCGCACGCAACCCGGCGAGCGTGTCGAGGGCCATCTCGACCGCGACCTCGCCGGCGGGGGTGGCGCGCACCCCGCGCGGCACCCGGCTGAACAGGCGCACACCGAGCCGTCTCTCCAGTCCCGCGATCTGCCGGGACACGGCCGGCTGGGTCAGGGACAGCGCCTCGGCGGCGGCCGAGAACGACCCGTGCTCGCCGACCGCGGCGAGCACCTGGAGCGACCAGGTGTCAAGCATGCACTGACCTTATACGTCCCCGTACCAACCCGCACTTGTCCTCATGGGTTCGCCGGTCAAGGCTTGATGTCATGCGACCCTCACTCCACGACGCGCCGGCCGACGTCACCTCCGCCGGCATCGCCGACCAGATGGCCTTCCTCACCAGGTGGCTGCCGGCCGCACCGTCCCGCGTCCTCGACGTGGGCTGCGGACACGGCGACCTCGCGCTCGCGCTCCGCGCGGCCGGTCACACGGTGACGGCCGTGGACATCGACACCACGGCCGTGTCGGCGGCCGTGCTGCGCGGCGTCGACGCGGTACGGGCCGACTTCGCCGCCTACGACGACGACCCGTTCGACGCGGTCGTGTTCTCCCTGTCCCTGCACCACATGAGCCGGCTCGCCAAGGTGGCCGGTCGGGCACGGGCCCTGCTGCGGCCCGGCGGCATGGTGCTCGTCGACGAGTTCGCCTGGGAACGCGCCGACGGCGCCACCGCGACGTGGTTCCACGACATGGCGGCCGTACTGGACTCCGCCTTCACGAACGCGCCACCGGATCGCCGTCCTCTCGCCGAGGACCCCTACGCGCACTGGATCAAGCAGCACCGGTCCCTGCACCCCGGCGAGACCATGATCGCGGCGATCGGCGTCCACTTCGAGATCCGCCGGGCCACCCGCGGCCCGTACCTGCACCGTTACCTCACCGACCGGCTCACCGACAACGAGGCCGGCGCGCGGGTCCACACCATGCTCCGGCGCATCGAGCGCCAGCGGATCCTCGGCGGTGGCCTGGCCGCCGTCGGCCTGCGGCTCGTCGCGCAGGCCACGAACTGAAAGGCACGACATGGACGAAACACTCAACACGGTTCAGGCGGACGCCTGGAACGGCCCCGAAGGGGACAACTGGGCCGAACACAGCGAACGAGGAGACGCCGGTGAGATCACCGACGCGCTGCTGGCGGCCGCCGCCGTCGGACCGCACGACCACGTCCTCGACATCGGATGCGGCACCGGTGAGACCACTCTCATCGCGGCGTCGCGAGCGCCACAGGGGCGCGCTCACGGCGTCGACCTGTCCGACGTCATGCTCCGCCGCGCCAAGGAGAGGGCCGCCGCCGCGGGTCTCGCCAACGCGACGTTCCTGCGCGCCGACGTCCAGTGCCACCCGTTCGTCCCCGGTTCGTTCACCGTGGCGATCAGCCGCTTCGGTGTCATGTTCTTCGCCGACCCCGTGGCCGCCTTCGCCAACGTCGCCACGGCCCTGCGCTCCGGCGGCCGCCTCGTCTTCGTCTGCCCCGGCCCCATGAGCGCCAGCCCCTGGTACACCACCCCCATGACGGCCCTGTGCCACCACCTCGGCCGGCCCGGCCTCCCCGACTCGTCGATGTTCTCCCTGGCCGACCCCGTCCACATCACCACCGTCCTGCACAGGGCCGGCTACACCGACGTCCGCGTCAAACCCCTGCGGGCTCCACTCGGCTTCGGCCCCGACCTCACCACCGCCACCGGCTTCTACCTCAACAGCGGCCCGCTACGAGCCCTCCAGGAGACCACCGGCCTCACTCAGGAAACCGCGCGCCACATCCTCGCCGAAGCCCTGCTCCCGCACCTGACCCCGGCCGGCGTACAGATCTCCGGCACCCACTGGCTGGTCGAGGGCACACGCGACTGACAGCGCTCCCCGCGGTCACGGCGAGGTCCGTTTTCCGCCGGTGGTCCGCGGGGAGCAGCGCCTATCGTCGTACACGTGACCCCACAGACGCTCGACTTCGACTCGTGCTACCGCGCGGTCAGCGCACGCGACACACGATTCGACGGACGGTTCTACACGGCCGTCACCTCGACCGGGATCTACTGCCGGCCCATCTGTCCCGCGCGCACACCGGCCCGGCGGAACGTGCGGTTCTACCGGCACGCGGCGGCGGCCGAGGCGGCCGGGTTCCGGCCGTGCCGGCGCTGCCGTCCCGAGCTCAGCCCCGGCGACCCCGGGTGGGACGTGCACTCCGACCTGGTGGGCCGCGCGTTGCGGCTCATCGACGACGGGGTCGCCGACGAGTACGGCGTGACGGGCCTCGCGGACCGGTTGCACGTCACGCCGCGCCACCTGCTGCGGACCTTCACCACGCGCCTCGGCGCCGGGCCGCTCGCGGTGGCGCGCACCCGGCGGCTGCTGCTGGCCAAGCAACTGCTCACCGAGACGGCGCTGCCGGTGACCGACGTGGCGTTCGCGGCGGGGTTCGGCAGCGTCCGCCAGTTCAACGCGAGCATGCGCGAGGCGTACCGCTTCTCCCCCACCGACCTGCGGGCCGCCGCCGGACGGCCGCCGGACGCCGGCGGAGCGGTGACACTGCGCCTCGCGTACCGGGGGCCGTACGACGCCGAGGCGATGTTCGCGTTCCTCGCGGCGCGTGCCGTACCCGGCGTCGAGGACGCCGGCCCGGACCACTACCGGCGCGCCGTCCCCGGCGGAGTCGTCACGGTGACCCCCGCCGCGGGACACCTGAAGCTGTCGGTCACCCTGGACGACACCCGGCGGCTCGCGCGGATCGTGGCCCGCTGCCGCCACCTGTTCGACCTGGACGCCGACCCGCACGCCATCGCCGCGGCCCTCGGCCCCACCGCGCTCGCCCCGCTGCTCGACCGGCGTCCCGGCCTGCGTGTGCCAGGCGCGTTCGACGGCTTCGAACTCGCGGTCCGCGCCGTCGCCGGCCAGCAGATCTCGGTCTCCGGAGCCCGCACCCTGCTCGGCCGCATCGCCGCGAGAGCAGGCACCGCCGTACGTCCCCCCGCCGACGGCACCCCCCACCTGCTCTTCCCGACCGCGGCCCGGCTCGCGGAGACCGACCTCGGCGGGCTCGGCCTGACCACCCGTCGCGTGGAAACCCTCAGAACGCTGGCCACTCTCGTCGCCGCCGGCGACCTCCACCTGGACGGCGGCGCCGACCCCGCCGACACCGCGGCCCTGCTCATGACCGTCCCCGGCATCGGTCCCTGGACCACCGGCTACGTCACCATGCGCGCGCTGCGCGACCCCGACGCCTGGCCCGCCAAGGACCTCGTCCTGCTGCGCGCCATGGAGTCACTGGACATCCCCGGCCACGAGCCCGACCGCTGGCGTCCCTGGCGGGCCTACGCCGCCGTCCATCTCTGGCACGCCTCCTGACCCCGGAACCCCACCCCTGGAGCTCATCATGACCATCGACGCGCAGGTCCTCCCGACCCCCACCGGCCCCCTGTCGCTGCTCACCCACGACGACGTCCTCGTGGCGGCGGGCTACACCGCGGACCCCGCCGAGATGCACACCCGCCTCCCCGAATCCTTGCGGGCTCTCCCCCTGCGCCAGGTCGCCGACCTCGGCAAACCCACCCAAGCGGTACGCGACTACCTGGACGGCGACCTCTTCGCGCTGGACGCCGTAGCGCTGGAGCAACCCGGCACCCCCACCCGCCTGCGCCTCCTCACCGCGCTGCGCGCCGTCCCCGCGGGCACCACGATCACCTACGCCGACCTGGCCGAGCAGGCGGGCCTCCCACGGACCGCCGCGCGCGCCGCCGGCTCCGCCTGCGCACAGAACCTCATCGCCCCGTTCGTCCCCTGCCACCGCATCCTCCCCGCCACCGGCAACCGCCGCTTCGGCGGCTACTACTACGGCACCGCCGTCAAGGAATGGCTGCTCCGCCACGAGGGGGCCATCTAGGCGGCTCACCGGATCGGCAGGCGGGCCACGGACGCGCTGATCGCACGTTTTCCCCCATGCTCGACCAGTCCCACCCGTCCCTCGGTAGAGTTGCGTCACCGCCAACCCCACGAGGAAAGGCCGAGATCCCCTGTGGCTGATTCGTTCGTTCACCTGCATGTTCACACTGAGTACTCGATGCTGGACGGTGCGGCGAAGATCAGCAAGCTGGCGGCCCGCGCGGCCGAGCTCGGCATGCCGGCGATCGCGATGAGCGACCACGGCAACCTGTTCGGTGCGTACGAGTTCCAGTCCAAGACCAAGGCCGCCGGCGTGAAGCCGATCATCGGGATCGAGGGCTACGTCAGCCCGGAGTCACGCCACTACAAGCGGCCCGTCTTCTGGGGGGAGCCCCACCAGCGCAAGTCCGACGAACGTACCGGCCTCGGCGGCGACGTCTCGGCGAGCGGCACCTATCTGCACAAGACCATGTGGGCCGTCAACGCTCAGGGGTTGCGCAACCTCTTCCGCATTTCTTCGCTGGCCTCCCTGGAAGGCCACATGAAGAAGTACCCCCGCATGGACGACGAGCTGTTCGACCGCTACCACGAAGGCATCGTCGCCACGACCGGCTGTCCTTCCGGGGCCGTGCAGACCCGGCTCCGGCTCGGCCAGTTCGACAAGGCGCTGGAACACGCCGCCAAGTACCAGGAGATCTTCGGCCGGGAGAACTACTTCCTGGAGATCATGGATCACGGGGGGATCCCGATCGAGACCGGGGTCCGCGACGACCTGTTGCGGATCGGGAAGACCCTCGACATCCCGCCTCTGGTGACCAACGACTCCCATTACGTCACCGAGGACCAGGCCACGGCCCATGACGCCTTGCTCTGCGTCGGCACCAACTCCCTGCTGAGCGACCCCAACAGGTTCCGGTTCTCCGGCAACGGCTACTACGTGCGGTCCGCCGAGGAGATGCGGGCTCTGGACCCGAGCTCCGACGTCTGGGCCGACGGGTGCCGGAACACCCTGGTCATCGCCGAGCGGGTCGAGTCCTACGACGAGGTGTTCTCCCACCGCGACCTCGCCGCGAAGTTCCCGGTCCCCGACGGGGAGACCGAGATGAGCTGGCTCCGCAAGGAGGCCTACCGCGGCGCGGTGAACCGGTACGGCGATCCGGTGCCCGCTCATGTGATGGAGCGGATCGACTACGAGCTCGGCGTCATCGAAGGCATGGGCTTCCCGGGTTACTTCCTCGTCGTCGCCGACATCTGCCAGTACGCGCGGGACAACAACATCTGGCTCGGCCCGGGCCGAGGTTCCGCCACCGGCTCCATGGTGGCGTACGTCACCGGCATCACCGAGCTGGACCCCATCGAGCACTCGTTGCTCTTCGAGCGGTTCCTCAATCCCGAGCGCATCTCGATGCCGGACGTCGACCTGGACTTCGACGAGCGCCGGCGCGGGGACATGATCCGTTATGTCACCGAGAAGTACGGCGAGGACAACGTCTCGCTGATCATCACCTACATGACGATCAAGTCGAAGGCGGCCGTCAAGGACGCGGCGCGGGTGCTCGGTTATCCGTTCCCCGTAGGTGAGAAGATCACCAAGGCCTTCCCGCCTGCCGTCATGGGCAAGGAGATCCCGCTCACCGGCATCTTCGACGAGAAGCACCCCCGGTACGCCGAGGCGACCGAGCTGCGTGCCCTGTACCAGGAGGACGCCGACGTCAAGCGGGTCATCGACACGGCGCTCGGACTGGAAGGCCTGACCAGAGGCACCGGCGTCCACGCCGCCGGTGTCATCCTGTCGTCCCAGCCGCTGATCGACGTCATGCCGATCTTCATGCGTCCCGACGACGGGGCACGCATCACCGGATTCGACGGCCCCAGTTCGGAGAACATGGGTGCGTTGAAGATGGACTTCCTCGGTCTGCGCAACCTCACCGTCATCGGTGACGCCGTGCAGAACGTGAAGGACAACCGCGGCATCGACCTCGACATGCTCAGCCTGTCGCTGGACGACAAGAAGACCTACGAGCTGCTGGCCCGAGGCGACACGCTCGGCGTCTTCCAGCTCGACAGTTCGATGATGCGCGACCTCACCAAGCTGATCGCACCGGCACGGTTCGAAGACATCTCGTCGGTCCTCGCGCTCGGCCGTCCCGGCCCCATGGGAGCCAACGCGCACACCAACTACGCGCTGCGCAAGGCCGGACAGCAAGAGATCACGCCGATCCATCCGAGCCTCAAGGAAGCCCTGGACCCGATCCTCGGCACGACCTACCACCTGGTGGTCTACCAGGAGCAGGTCATGGCGATCGCGCAGCAACTGGCCGGCTACACCCTCGGCGGCGCCGACATCCTGCGCCGGGCCATGGGTAAGAAGAAAAAGGAGGAGATGGACAAACAGTGGGCCACCTTCTCCTCCGGCATGATCGACAAGGGCTACACCAAGGAAGCCGCCAAGGCGGTCTGGGACGTCCTGGAACCGTTCAGCTCCTACGGATTCAACAAGTCCCACACCGCCGGCTACGGACTGGTCTCCTACTGGACCGCCTACCTCAAGGCCAACTACCCCGCCGAGTACATGGCGGCCCTGCTCACCTCGGTCGGCACCAACAAGGACCGAATGGCGCTGTACCTCGCCGAGTGCCGCCGCATGAAGGTCAAAGTCCTCCCCCCGGACGTCAACGAGTCAGGCCTGCGCTTCAGCGCCGTCGGCGAGGACGTCCGCTTCGGCCTCGGTGCCGTCCAGAACGTCGGTGAGAACGCCATCAACGGCGTCATCTCCGCGCGCACCCAAAAAGGCGCCTACACCGACTTCAACGATTTCCTGCGCAAGGTCCCGCAGGTCGTCTGCAACAAGCGAACCATAGAGTCCCTCATCAAAGCCGGAGCCTTCGACGGCCTCGGCCACTCACGCAAGGGCCTCATCCAGATCCACGACCAGGCCGTGGACTCCGTCATCGACGTGAAGCGCAAAGAGGCCCTGGGCCAGGACTCCCTCTTCGGCGCCTTCGACGACGACGACGCGAACAGCAGCGTCTTCCAGGTCCCCATCCCCGAAGGCGAATGGGACAAAAAAGTCAAACTCTCCTTCGAACGGGAAATGCTCGGCCTCTACGTCTCCGACCACCCACTCAACGGCGCCGAACGCATCATCGAACGCAACCGCGACCTGACCATAGCCCAGGTCCTCGACCGCCAGACCGAGTTCGGCAACGTCCGCATCGCCGGCATCATCTCCGGCGTGGACAAGAAGGTCACCAAAAAAGGCGACGTCTGGGCCATCCTCAAGATCGAGGACTACGACGCCTCCATCGAGGTCCCCTGCTTCCCCCAGACCTACCAGCTGTACGGCAGCAACCTGGCCCCCGACCTCGTCGTCTCAGTGACCGGCCGAATCCGCTCCCGCGGCGACGGCGAAGACGCCACCGTCTCCTTCAACGCCACCGACATCACCTTCCTCGACATCAGCGGCGTCCAAGACGACGGCCGTGAACCCATCGTCATCGCACTCCGCGAAGAACGAATCGACAAGGAACTCGTCCACGAACTGAAGCGCATCTTCCAGGCCCACCCAGGAGACACCCCCGTCCGCCTCCGCGTGGAACGCCTCAACCGCAAGATCCAACTGGTAGCCCTCCCCGACTACGCGGTCGACGTCACCGGCGGAGCCTTCGCCGGCGACATCAAGGTCCTCCTCGGACCAAGCGCTCTGGTGATGCCCTGACAGCCGAGCGAGCCCCGCTGAACGGTGAGAACGATCCGCGCGTATGCAGTAGCGCCAGGTGAGGTCATACCGATATTTCCCTGAATGCCGGTGACGACGAAGACCGTTCCTGATCGGATGTCGTCCGAGGTCTTCCGGGATGTCGATGTCCCGGATGGCCGCCGCCGGCCGCTACTTTTCGGGATTCGATCAGGAGTACGACTCACTGGCGCCTCTAATGTTTGGCTATGTCCGAAGCTCGCGTGGATCTCTTCCCTTCCTCGCTTCCTGTCGTCGCGACGCTGAGCCGTCGTGCCGACGCGCGCGAGTGGCTGGCTGGTCTGCCGCGGCTCGTGGACGAGTTGCGGGACCGGTGGTCGTTGCGGCTCGGACGGCCGTACCACGGGGGGAGTTGCTCGTGGGTGGCTCCGGTACTGCTCTCCGACGGCGACTCTGCCGTGCTCAAGGTCTGCTGGCCGCACCGGGAGGCGGCCGGGGAGGCCGAGGCGTTGCGGGTGTGGGACGGGGACGGCGCAGTGCGGCTGCTGCGGCACGATCCGGAGGTCTACGCCTTGCTGCTGGAGCCGTGCGAGCCTGGTACGGCCCTGGAGGCGGCCGGTGATCTGCCGGCTGAGGAGCGCCTTCTGATCGGGGCCGATCTGCTCGAACGGCTGTGGGTTCCGCCACCGGCCGACTCGCGCTTGGAATCTCTCGGTGACGTCACGGCCGAGTGGGCCGATCTGGTGGAAAACCGCATGGGGCGGCTGCGGCCGGCGTTCGATCCCGGACTGGTCGCGCACGGCGCGGAACTGCTGCGTACGCTCCCGGCTACGGCGTCCCGTACCGTCGTGGTCCACGGGGACTTCAACCCGGGGAACGTCCTCACCGCTCGGCGGCAGCCCTGGCTGGTCATCGACGCCAAACCCATGCTCGGCGATCCGGCGTACGACCCGTGGCCGCTCCTTGAGCAGGTCGACGATCCCTTCCGCCGGCCGGACCCTCCCCGTGTGCTGGCCGGCCGCCTCGCTCTGGTGGCGGACGCCGTGGGAGAGGATGTGCGGCGGCTGGCAGCGTGGGGGGTGGCGCGGCGGGTGGAGGCGGCGCTGTGGGGGCTGGAGTACGGGTACGACGGGGTCGAGGTGATGACGCAGGCGCGGGTGCTGGCGGATCTCGCCGGGCTGTGAGAGCTGCCGGCGAGATCCGTACGGGTGAGAGGTCTGTTCGAGCGTTGGCGGCCGAATCGCGTGGTGTGCGTTTTCGTGGGGTCGTAGGTCAGTTCTTGCCGGATTCCCGGACGGTGGTCTGGACCTCGCCTACGGGGATCTGGCGGACGGCGTCGACCACCACCGGGTCGAAGGTGAAGCCGGCGCCGCCGGTCACCGGCCAGGTCGTGGTGACCGTGAGCTGGTAGGCGTCCTGGGGGTGGTCGGCGGAGGAGCGGAGGTAGCGGACGCCGCAGGTCCAGGTGCCGCCTTTGACGTACGGGTGGCCAGTGGGGCCGCAGTTCTCCTTGACCTCCGCGCGGTTGCCTGTGGTGCCGGGGTCGATGTCGATGCGGGACAGGGTCGCGGTGACCGTGGCCGACATGACGCCGGGGAGTTCGGCGGTGACGGAGCGGGTGGTGGCGCCTACGCCGGTCAGCCAGACCCAGGTGGGGAGGTTGACGTAGCTCTTCACGTCAGGGCTGAGGTTGATGGTCGGCTCGGGGACGGTCAGCGCGGCCCTCGCGAGTTGGTACAGCTCGGCCAGGGTGATGCCGGCCGGTGGGGTCTGGCCGGCGGGGACCCAGACGGCGCCTTCGAGGCCCGACCAGCAGGCGAGGCCGTTGGGGTCAGCGGCGTTGTAGGCGGGGGTCCACCAGCGGCCGTCCTCGCCGACCTTGTCCTTGTACTGCTTGAGAAACTTGTCGAAGTCCTCCGTGGTGCCGTCCGGGTTGGTGTGGAACCAGTAGTCGCGGACGTCCTCCTGGCGTTCGAGCATGTCGTCGGCCTTGTCGCCGGGCTCGTACCAGCAGGGACGCTGGACGCGGTAGCCGTCGCTCTTGCCACCTAGTCCGTTGCCGCTGACGACGATCTTGGAGTTGCGCAGGATCACGCCTCTGGTACGGCCGCTGCCGAAGCTGTCACCGCGCGGGCCGCCGGGGTCGCCTCCGGGAGCGGCCGTCAGCGAAGTGCCGGTCAGGGGGGTGACTGTCAGCGGGGTGCCGGTCAGCGGGGTGAGGCTCAAGGTGGTCGCGGTCAGGGCCAACGACAGGAGAAGGGCTCTCATCGGCGGCACTCCTTGGCACGCTCGTGGGGGTAGGTGGCGTGCATGTACGCCTTCACCCGCCACCGGCCGTCGTCGCCTCTGCGCAGTGCTGCCACCTGGAGGTAGACGGCGGTGGGGGGTTTGGTCCAGTTCGGCTGGTCCGCCAGCGGACTGCCGGTGCCGGCATCGGTGACCTGGATGCCGGACTCGTCCACGCAGGCGTCCACCTCGGCGCCTCGGCCCGCGACGGCCGGGACCTGGATGGCGTACAGCTTGGCCGTGCCGGCCGCGGACCGGCCCTGGTCGACGAAGCCCTTCACCCAGGTGTAGCTGTCCCTGGCCGCCTGCTCCTCGGCCGCCTTGAGGTACCCGTCGTCCTCGCCCTGGCTGGTGACGGCCTTCCAGGAGCTGACGTAGCCGGTGGTGAAGGCGTCCACAATCGCCTGCTGCGCCTGGGTGAGGCCCGCCGGGGACTCGACCTGCACGGTGAGCGTGCCTGCCTCGATGGTCTTCGTCCGCGGGTCGGAGAGACCGGCACCGGGTTTCGCGGTCACCGGCGGAGCCGCGTCCCCGCCACCCGGGGTGAACGGACGGTCCGCGCCGGCGGCCGAGCATCCGCTGCTCAGGAACACGACGGCGGCCAGGACGACCCGCATCCGCATGGTGCCGACGCTAATCACACGTCACTCCACTCAACCACTGGTTTGCGGGTATCGGCATGAGTTGGCCACCCTTGTCGGCCGATCGCCGCAAAAGGCGCCGGATTCGCCGCACCACGTCCCACCGCGTCGGCGCCGAAGAGCGAGCATCTGGTGGGTGGGGATGGGTGGGTCGCGGGGAGGGACCTGGCGCGCGGTGCGTGGGGACCGGTACGCGGTGCGTGGGGACCGGTACGCGGTGCGTGGGGACCGGTACGCGGCGCACGAGAACCGGTACGCGGCGCGTGGGGACCGGTACGCGGCGCACGGGAACCGGTACGCGGCGCACGGGAACCGGTACGCGGCGCACGGGAACCGGTACGGCACAGCAGGGGGTGTCTGCGGTGCGTAGGGACGAGGGTGGACTGCAGGACATTTCCATCACCGGCCCATGTCCGGTCGACCGCCGTGCAAGGCGCCGGATTCGCCGCACCACGTCCCACCGCGTCGGCGCCGAAGGGTGGTCCGAGGTGGGCGGGGAGGGGACGGGGCTCGTGGCGGGGGGTGGAGGACGGTGTCGGTGGGGGCATGGGGGTCCTGTTAGGGGGGATTGGAAGCGCCAGGTGGGAGGAGTCCTTCTAGGCGGAGGGGAGGCTGTGGAGGCGCCAGGTGGGGAGGAGTTCGTCTATCAGGGATTCGGTTTCTGGGGACATGCCGCCGCCGTAGGGATGGGAGTTGGCTCGGCGGTGGAGGGCGTCCACTACGGCGCGGAGGTTCAGGGGGTCGGCGGTGGCGTGGGCTGCTCTCAGGAGGTCGCGCCACAGGCCTTCGTCGTCGGCGGCCAGGAGGAGGCCGGCTCGGACGGCGGCCACGGCGCCTTCGGCGTCGTCGTGGGCCAGGCGGATCTCGCAGAGGCGGTGTGCGGCGTCGGCGACGCTGGCGGTGACCTCGTATTCGAGTTCGTCGGCGGCGAGCCAGGCGTAGCGGGATCGTGGACGTGCGGCGAGGAGGGGGCCGCGGACCAGGCCGAGGGCTTTTTCGAGGAGGACGGCTCTGGCGCTGGGGTCGTCGTGGGAACGGCGGACGAGTTCGCGGAACAGCTGCCAGTCGGAGCGGACCTCGGGGCCGAGGCGGAGGCGGCCGGTGTCGTCGGTGCGGAGGTTGGGGCGGCCCTGGCTGTCGGTGCCGAGCCATTCGGTGACGCGTGCGATGGTGGCGTCGCGGACGACGGCCTGGACGCCGCGGGGCCACAGGATGCCGCCGAGCACCACGGGGTGGACGCCGCCGGGGTGCGCGGCGAGGTACACGACCATCTCGCAGGCGAGCTCGGCACGGCCTTCCTCCAGGGGAGGCACGGGGCCGATCTCGATGGGGCCGAGGATGCGGATGGTGACCGACGGCGAGGTGGTGAACTCGCGCGGGGGGCCTTCCTCCTCGCGCACCGGTTCGCCTTCGTGGCGTCCGGCGGTGCGGAACAGGTCGATCACGGCGTCGTAGTGCCGCCGGGGCAGGAGTTGCGCGTTGACCATGACGCCGAGCGCGTCGACCCTGGCCTTGCCGTCCTCGGTGACCTCCCACGTCCAGGTGGCGTGCGGTACGTCACCGGCGATGACGTACCCGGCGGCCATGCGGCTCCCGGCGCGGCCGAGGCGCGTGAGCCGTTCGGCCTCGGTGGGGTCCGGCGCGATGGCGGACAGCAGGAAGTGCGGCGGCCACACCGGGTCGGCGGCGCCGCCGTGGATGCGGCCGGTGAGCACCCGCGCGTCGGCGGCGACCATCTCGGCGGCTCTGGCCTCCAGCTCAGGCAGTACCTCGGCGAAACTCCCCACGGCGCGCACCCGGTCAGGCGCGATGGTGACGAGGTCGCCGCCGAAGCCGACGAGCGTGACCCGCATCTGGTCGGACCACCGGTTGGTGACGAGTTCGACGGCGAGCGCGGCGAGCGCGTCTCGCACCCGGTGGCCGGTCATGGCGATGACGCCTTGCGCGGCCTCCAGGTCGATCAGGACGCGTCCGCCGTCGGTGACGCCGAGCGACACCAGGCCCGGGTACGGCGCGGCGGCGTCCAGCAGCGCGTGCTCGTCGATGGCCCGTCCCTCGTGGGCCGGCAGCCGCCACGTGCGTCCGGCGTCGTGGGCTTCGAACGGCTCGGGGGCCCCGGGGTCCGGGGGGTGGATCCACAGGTCGAGGCCGCGTGCGGACAGGTGGACGGCGTAGATGGTGGGGGGTACGCGGCCCTGCTCGGCGAGGAGCTTGCCGAGCATGCGGAGCCCGTGGTCGAGCATGCGGCTGCCTGGCGCGTCGGACCCGAGGCGCAGCGCGACCTCGGCCCCGGCGGCGTCGCCGCGTGGCCGGGTGATGCGGTGGCCGAACGCGCGGTGCCAGAGCTGTTCGCGGCGGCGCCGGCCGAGCGCGACGAGCAGACCGGCGGCGGCGAGCGATCCTCCGGCCAGGTAGTCGATCAGGTCCAGGCCGCCGCCGGTCTCGACGGCCTTGTCGGGCCGGTGCCGAGGCTCGGGGACCTCGACCCGCCGCGAGGGGGACGTCTCGGCGGGCCCGCCGCTCGCGCCATGCGGCGCGGTCGCGGGAGCCTGGGACGCGGGGGCCTCGGTCGCGGGGGGCTGGACCACGGAGGGGTGATTGGCGGAGGGGTGGTTCGCGGAGGGCTGACCGACAGAGGTCTGACCTGAGGGAGCTTGACCAATCGGAGTTTGACCTGCCGGAGTTCGGCCACCCGGGACCTGACCACCTGGAGCCTGACCCACCGGAGCCTGAGTTGCGGGACCCTGTCCTGGCGGGGCCTGGGTGGCGGGGGCTTCGGCGGTGGGGGCCTTGGGGATGGCGGAGACGGCAGTCGACTTCGGCATCGGTGGGAGGTGGTAGGTGCGTTGTGGCATGGCAGGGAGGGGCAGGACGACGCCGCCTCGTTCCCCCGCCTTCTCCTGGCCGGTGCCTTTCTTCTCGGGTCCGCTCCTGACGTCCGTGGCGCCGCCGCGATCCCCCACGTACTGCGTGCGGCCGTCCAGCTCGGCCGGTTTGCTCGCGTGGTCGCGCAGGGTCTTCTCCCGGGGCTCGTCCGCCGAGACGAGGTGGACGCCGCGCGCGTCGTCCGGCATGTCGAGGACCCAGCCGGGACGGATCAGGCTCGCCATCTGGAGCCGTGAACCGTCGGGCTGGGTCTTGTGCTGGTTCAGGCGGTAGATCTCGGGGTATCGGCGGCCGTCGCCGAGGCACTTGTCGGCGATCTCCCACAGGCTCTCGTGGTGGCGGCCGTGCGGCGGCTGTACGACGTAGACCTTCTTGACCTGCCGCACCTCCTCAAGGGCCGCGCGGGCCTCGGGGGCCGGCAGGGTGTGCGCGGCCACGGCGACCGGCTGCCTGACCGGCGGCGCGGTCGCCATGCCGGTGAGGGGGATCGCGACGGCCGACGCGGTGAACAGCGCGAGCGCGGCGGACACGAGCCGGTTGGCGAGGGCCTGTGAGCCGCCGGACAGCGGCACCCTGGCCGGCATGCCGACGCGGCGGACGCCGTTGTACACCTCGACGATCACGCACACGACGAGCTGGGCCCAGGCGAGCCACACCAGCAGCACGAGGATGGCGACGGCCGTGGACGGGCTGATCTGCCGGGTCAGCAGCTCTCCGTTGAGCAGCGTGTCAGGCAGCGGCGGCCCGGTGAGGCGGAGCAGGGCATAGGGGACGCCACCCATGAGCGCCGCGAGCGCGATCAGCGCGGCGATGCCGGCGACGACGTCACCGGCGGTGCGCCGGTGCCTGATCCGGCCGCCGGCCGCGGAAGCCGGCCGGGACGGTGGCCTGCGTGACGTGGTCATCCCTCTCCCTCCTTCGTCCAGTGGTGCGGTCAGGTCATGGCTGGGGGTCGCCGGTGTCGGGACCGGCGGTGGCGGTGCCGGACATGGCGGCCCCGGGGAAGCCGAAGGCGGCGAGGAACGCGGCCTTCCACCGGGCCGTCACGGTGACGGTCACCTCGGCGGCGCCTGCGTCGCAGGTGGTCATCGCGAGGGCCGTGTCGCCGTGCGCGGACACGATCTGCCTGGCGCGGCCGCACACGGCGTCCTCCCCGAGCAGCCGCACCTGGCCGGTGGCGCGCAGGTGCTCGACGTCGATGCGGTCGGCGGCGGCGCGTGCCGCCTGCTCGGCGACGTCGGACGCGCGCAGCCGCGCGTTGATCGCCGCGCCGCCGTCCACGAGCAGTCCCGCCAGCATGAACACCACCACCGAGAAGATCACCACGAACACCGACATGGAGCCACGCTCGTCGTCGCCGGTGGCCGCGCCTGCCGTCTTGTCGTGGCAGGAAGCGGTCACCGGCCGGCAGTCCCGGCACCGTCTCACTCGACCCTCCGGAACTGTTCCAGCGGCACCACGGAGCTGCCGGTCATCTTCTTGACCGCACCGAAGCCGAGGAAGTCGAGGTCCAGCGCGCACGTCACCGTCGCCCGTACGGTGCCCCCCTCCCGCCACTCGCTGCCGTCGAGGCTGACATCGGCCTCACACTGTCCGTCGAGCGCGGCCTTGGCGGCGTTACGTCCGGCCTCCCGCGCCAGGTCCAGGGTGCGTTGCACGGACGCGGCCCGCGCGGCGTCCCTGGCGGCGCCGTTCACCTCACCCTGCGCCTCGACGACGCGGCCCGCGCCGACGAGGAACATCAGGAAGAGCAGGAACAACGGCGCCAGCATCACCGTCTCGACGGCCATCGACCCGGCCTCGCCGCGGCGGCTACGGCGCCGGGTCACGAATCTCCGCCGCCACCGCCACCCCCGAAGTTGCTCTGCAGCTCGCCTTGCTTCTGGGTGACGAGCGTCTTGATCAGTGTGGCGAGGCCGAGCGCCACCCCGGCGATGATCGCGGTGATGATGACCCATTCGACGGCGGACGCGCCACGAGAGGGAGCGGTCCTCGCGCGGTCGATCCGCACGTGGAGGACGGCGATCAGGTAGGTGAGCCATGGCGGTGTGAACATCTAGGACCCCAACATCTTCATCGCGGCCGGAAAACTGAGAAAGATCACGAACCCCGCGCACAGCAGGAGTTGCGCGACCAGCATGGACTGCGACCGTTCCCCGGCCTGTCCTTCTACCTCGGCGAGCTCGCGCCGCCGCATGGTGGCGGCCCGAGCGGTGAGCGACGCGCGTACTTTGGCGCCGTCGTCGGCCACGAGGCCGAGCGCGGCGGACAGGTCCCGCAGCTCGTCGACGTTGATCTCGTCGCCGAGCCTGCCGAGGGCCTGCCATGGGGTGATGCCGACGATCCTCGCGTTGGCCAGGGCCTCGCGGATGCGGGCCATGGCCCAGTTGCCTGAGCCGCCGTCCCCCACGGACACGGCCATGAGCAGCGCCTCTGGGACGCCTCGGCCGCCGGCGAGGTTCATGGCGACGAGGTCGAGGAACGCGCCGACGGCGTGCCGGAAGTCGCGGCGCCGCACGGCGGCGTCCCTGCGGATCTGCACGTCAGGCAGGAAGAAGAAGACGAGCGCGACCAGCAGCGCGGCCCACAGCGGCACCTGGAGCGACACTCCCCACCCCATGAGCGCGAGCCAGCCCGCGAGCACGGGGAACGCCAGCAGGCCGGACACGGCCAGCAGGACCTTGGTGGCGAGGTACCCCTCGAAGGACTTGCCGAGCAGCGCGAGGTCGGCCCGCGTGGAGCGCAGCTCCCAGCCGCGTGAGGCGTAGAAGCGGGCCAGCCGCACGCCGAGGCCGCGGCGGAAGGCGCTGACCTCCTCGTCGGCGGTGATGAGCTGGAACCGCTGCGCGTCGTCGCCGTCGCGCGCCGAGTCGAGCGCGACGAGCCGCGCCACGAGACCCGGTCGCGGCGGGAACAGCGCGCGCAGCAGCAGGAACAGCCCGAGCCCGAGCACGCCGCCGGCGAGAAGGGTCTCAACCACGGCGGCCTCCCCGCGTGTCGTCAGCCATGGACGCCTCCGGTCACCGGCTCGCGCGCGGCGGATGCGTCGGTGGCGGGGCCGAGCATGCGCGCGGGCTTGTCGAAGCGGGCCAGGCGCCGCATCCAGGCGAAGCCGGCGCCGAACAACGCCGCGACGACCACCAGCACGGCCTGGCCGAGCAGCGAGTCGTACTCCTCGACGTACGACGGGTTGAAGATCACCAGCAGTGCGGCGAACGCGACGGCGGTGCCGGTGACGATCTGCACGCTGCGGCGAGTGGAGCGCCGCTCGGCCTCGACGCGGCGGCGCATGTCGAGCTCCTCGCGGGCCGACACCGCGAGCGCGCCGAGCACCTCGCGCAGGCCGGGGCCGCGCAGCTTGGCGTTCAGGATGAGCGCGGCCACCACCAGGTCGGCGGACGGGTCGTCCAGCTCGTCGGCGAACATGCGCAACGCGTCCGGCAGCGGCATGCGGGTGTGCAGCCTGTCGACCAGGGCCCGCAGGTGGGGACGGAGCGTCGGCGCGGCGGCGCGGATCGAGGACGGGATGGCCTGCTCAAGGCCGGCCGCGCCGGCGATGGTGTCGCGCAGCGACTCGGTCCACGCCGCGAGGCCTTCGAGGCGGCTCATCGCGGCGCGTTCCTCGGCGGCGCCGCCGGTCAGGCCGCGCCAGGCCAGCACCAGCAGCACCGCACCCGCCGCCATGACCGGCCACCGGGTGACGATCAGCACGGCCGCGCCGGTGATGGTGGCGACGGCCGAGCGGGTGGACAGCCTGCGCACCAGCTCACGGCGCCGCGCGGAGTTGTCGGGACCGGCGGGCCGTGGCCGCACGCCGTACAAGGCGAGGCCGAACAGGAACAGCCCGCCGCCGACCGCCGCGCCGGCGAGGACGGCGAGCGGGTCGAACAGGCCGGGAGGCAGGGGGATCATCGCCAGTCCCCCAGCACGGTCGGGTCGTAGCCGTGCGGCACGAGATCGTCCAGGCACGCGATCGGTGCGTGCGGCACGGCGGGGCCGTCCGGACCGGGGGTGAAGACCTCCGACGACAGCACCCGGCCGTCGACGCCGGCGACCTCGCGGACGCTCGCGACGTACCGGCGCAGGCGGCCACCCTGGTGGTAGTCGTTGCGCTTCTCGATGAAGATCACGAAATCGATGGCTCCGGCGATCAGCATGTGGGTGGCCTCGATCGGCAGCCGCTCCTCGGCCTGCAGCGCGTAGGTGGAGATGCGGTTGAAGACCTCCATCGAGGAGTTGGCGTGGATCGTGGACAGCGAGCCGTCGTTGCCTTGCGTCATGGCGTTGAGCATGGTGACGATCTCGTCGCCGAGCACCTCGCCGACGATGACACGGCTCGGGTTCATGCGCAGCGACCTGCGCACCAGCTCGGCCATGGTGATCTCACCCTGGCCCTCGGAGTTCGGCAGGCGGTGCTCGAACGCCACGACGTTCGGGTGCAGCTCGGGGAACTGGTCGAGGCCGAGCTCCAGCGCGCGCTCCACCGTGATGAGCCGCTCGTGCGGGGGGATCTCGTTGGCGAGGGCCCGCAGCAGGGTGGTCTTCCCGGCGTTGGTGGACCCGGCGATCATGATGTTCTTGCGTGCCGCGACGGCGGCGGACATGAACCGGCCGAGCTCGGGGGTGAGGGTGCCGTTGCCGACGAGGTCGCTGAGGAAGACCTTGCCGAGGCGGGCCCGGCGGATCGACACGGCGGGCCGCACGGTGACGTCCATGACGGCCGACAGACGCGAGCCGTCCGGCAGGCGCAGGTCGAGCTGCGGGTTGGCGGTGTCGAACGCGCGGCTGGACAGTCCGCTGTAGGCGGCGAGGATCTGGATGAGCTCGATCAGCTCCTCGTCGGAGTCGGCCACCGGGTCGTGCATGACCTCCTGGCCGTCGGCGTACCCGACGAACACACGGTCGCAGCCGTTGACGTCGATGTTCTCGACCTCGGGGTCGTCGAGCAGCGGCTGCAGGCGGCCGACGCCGAACAGCGCGGCGTGGATGCCGGCGGCGAGCGCCTCTTCCTCCTCGGCGGTCGGCGGGGTGCGGCCCGAGCCGATCTCGCTGCGCGCGTGCTCCTCGAGGACCTGCGAGATGAGCGCGCGCGCGAACTGGCGCTCGTCCTCGCCGGTCATCGGAGCGAGGCCGCCTGCCTGGTCGAGGCGCCGCTGGTGGGCCAGGCGGTCGCCGACCTCCTGGCGGAAACGCTTGACCAGCGTGTGATCGATGCTCATGGTCGTCCGCTCTCGGTGGAAAGGCCGCCGCGTGCGCGCGGCGCCGGACGGGACGCCGCGGCGGCGGACGTGGCGCGGCCGGGGGCCACGCGCGCGGCGAGACGGCCCGCGAGCTCACGGGCCGTGCGGATGAGCAGGGAGCGGTCCAGGCGGCCACCCCACTGGCCGCGCAGCAGCTCGGCGCCTCTCGGGTCGTACGCCAGGCCCGCCACGAAGGAGACGTCGGTGCCGCTCGCGCCGACGATGCGGCGCACCTCGTCGATGGACGCGCGGTACGAACGCGGGTCGGCGATCACGACGACGCCGAGCTGGCCGCGCACCAGCGCGAGCCGTTCACGCAGGTGAGCGACGTGGTCGAGGCTCGGCCGGGTGAACAGCAGCGTGAGCTCGGCCTCGGCGATGAGGTCGGCCATCTGCGGCGTGCCGCCGAGCCTGCCGCAGTCGGCCAGCACGTCGGCGTTCGGCAGCGCGGCGAGCGCGCGGCCGAGCGGGCCCCACAGCCAGGTGAGGCCGGCGGCCTGCTCGCCGTGGGTGAGGCCGGTGAGCACGTCAAGGCCGCCGACGAGTTTCTGGGTGTGCTCGTAGACCTGCTCGGGGTGGAGGCCGCGCCTGGCCGTCGCGCCGAGGCTGAGCAGGCCGCGGCCGGGGTTGAGCACGGCGCCGTCCACGGCCGGCAGCCGGTAGACCAGGTCGCCGCCTGAGGGGTCGCACTCGGCGAGCAGCACCGGACGGGGCCACACCGCGCCGAGCGCCGTCGCGGCGGTGGTCACGCCGGGTGCCCCCTTGTCGGCGGCGAGCGCGATGAGCGCCACGTCAGCCCGCCCCGGGGAGCTTGCCGAGGGCGATCTCCCCGCTGGAGGCGTACATGGCGATGGTCGGCGACACGGTGGCGTCGACGACGATGGACACCAGGCCGCTGTTGCCGCCGTCGGGGTCGCCGGCCCGTTCGACCAGCGCGGTCGGCGCGAGCACCTTGCCGACGGCCTGGCCGCGGCCCGAGCCCGGGACGTACAGCACCTGGACCTGGTCACCGCGTTGCAGGCCGCGCGGCACCTGGCCGGCCTTGAGCGCGAGCCCGACGATGACCTTGCCGGGGACGAGCTGCTCGCTGGCCCGGCTGACCATGGCCTCGGTGAGCAGCGTGCCAGGAAGCAGGGTGACGCGCGCGAACGTCTGCGCCACCTCGGCGCGGTGGACCCACGAGACGTACCCGATGCCGGTGTCGGCGATCTGGACCTCGGTCATGGCCTCGGGGACGATCGGCTGGCCGGGGCCGATCTGCTGGGTGATCTGGATGGCGGACACGCGGTCGCCGCTGCGCAGGACCAGCAGGGTGGTGCCGAGGGCTCCGCCGAGCACGAGCAGCAGCGCGAGCGCGGCGAGCGCGGGTTTGCGCTCGCGCGGTGGCACCGGCAGCTTGCGGGACGCGGGCCCGGACAACGCGCCTGGCACCGCGGGACGCTCACCGGTGACGGGGCCGCGGCCGTCGCGGTCGGACTTCTCGCTGATCCTCATGGTCGGGGGGACACTCCGGAATCAGGACCCTGCCGGCGCCTCACCATGCGCTGATATCCGATCACCACGCCGGGTGGATCGAGATTGACCGCATGACCACGGTGACGGACGACATGGTCACGGATATGTTGGGCGGGATCGGTGGCTTATCTCCAGAATTGTCATGCCATTGTGTGCAGCTTGCCGCATGGCAGGGGGCGGAAGCCCGACCCATGCTCATCCACTATGGATTGCCTGTCAATGGAGACGTCAGAAGTCGCAACCGAACTGCGGCAACACTCGTGGTGACATTTACTATGATATTCCCCTTTGTAACTTGAGTAACACTTACCACTCTGGTTTCCCCGGCCTTACCGTATCCCAACCATCATCCCAACCATCGGCATACGGACGGTCGCGCTCCGGAGCCGGTACGTCACGCGCGCTCCGGGGGAGGTCCGAGCGGCAGACACGCCGCTGTCCACAGGGTTGTCCACAGGCAATCGCGACTTGTCGAGAGCCGACCCTAACGTCCGAATTGCGCAGATTAATACGGTTTGGCAGGCGTAATACCCCTACACCGACCGGCCACCGTCCACAGGTTCCGGCGTTATCCTCAGCTCCGTCCACAAGTGCCTGTGGATAACTTCCCCACCAGGGAAACCTCCTGGACGTCTCCCGGACGTAGGAGGTTTCCCGCTCGGTCATTCGGCCCCGGGTCACGGGGGTCAAACACGCCTCAGCGGGAACGATGACCGGCGACCCCTTCAGTAGATCGTCGTCCGGGCCGCGCACGGGCCCGGAGTTCTTGTGAACGGAGGGGGCATGTACAGAATCCTGGCCGGCCTCGGGCTGGCCGCCACCGCGCTGCTCGCGACCGCGTGCGGCGGCGCCGCCTCACCCCGCTACGACAAGGCCGCCGACAGTACCGCCGGCAAGGCCACCCCCACGGCGACCCTCACCGCGAGCGGCACACCCACCGGCACACCGAGCGGTACGGCGTCCCCCGGCGGCCCCGCCGCCACGCCTCTGCCGACACCGGAGAAGCTCACCGTCAAGACCGCCGAGTCCCGGTACGGCAGGATCCTCGTCGGCGAGCAGGGCCGCACCCTGTACGTCTTCGAGAAGGACGACCCCAAGGCCTGCTCCGCTGAGTGCCTCACCTGGTGGCCCCCAGCGGCCACGCGCGACGCGCCGAAGGCCGGGGAGGACGTCAAGGAGGACCTGCTCGGCACCGTGACCCGCGCCGACGGCACCAAGCAGATCAGCTACGACAAGCACCCCCTGTACTACTACAGCGGCGACACCGCGGAAGGGAACACCAAGGGTCAGGGCCGTGAGGAGTTCGGCGGCATGTGGAACGTCGTCGGCCCCGACGGCAGGAAAGTGGAGTAGCGGGACCGGCACCTACCGGTCTGGTTGGCGTAAACCTCCGGCCCCGGCGCGCTCGGCGGGGCTACGTTGAAGCCCGGGGAGCCGGACCCGGAGGAGAACGCCGCATGCGCATCATGCTTACCGTGCTCTCGGAGCACGGGGGGCGCGACGTCATCGTCGATGGCGACGACGACACCACGATCGCCGCACTCGCCGCCGCGCTGAAAGGCGCGCCGAGCGGGGAGCTCGGCAACGTCGTGCGGCTGAGAGCCCGCGCGCCGTACGGACTCGGCGCAGGCGGGCCACGGCCCGACGAGCCGTCGCTGTGGGTCGAAGGCAGGCGGCTGGACCCCGCCGCGACGGTGACGGCCGCGCTGCGGGACGGCGACCTGGTCACGCTCGACCAGCGCACCGCCGGGTCCACCGTGCTGTCGGAACCCGCCGGGGTCGTCGAGCTGCGGGTCGTCGGCGGGCCCGCGGCCGGGTCGGTGCACCGGCTCGGGTTCGGTGTGCATGTCATCGGGTCGGGCCAGGCCTGCTCGGTGTCCCTGGACGACCCCGAGCTGGCCCAGGAGGCCGCCGAGATCCGCGTCACCCCCGGCGACATCCTGGTGCGCGCGTTCGACGCGCCGGTCCTGCCGCCGGTCAAGCCCCGGCGGCGGCGCAGGCGGCGCAAAGGCGGCGACGACGGCACACGGCACGTCGAGATCGTGCAGGCGATGCGGCGCGGCACCACCCGTTCCGCACCGCTGCTGGCCGGCGAGGCGCTGACCGGGCCGCGGCCCTGGCCTGAGGGTGCGCCGCTGACGTGCGGCACGTCGGTCCTGGTGCTGCGCGCCACCGAGCCGCCTGACGCGCACCTGGACGCGCTGCCGGAAGGGGGGCTGGCGTACAACCGGCCGCCGCGCCTGCACCCCGCCGAGCGGCACCGCAGGTTCGAGGTGCCGGCCGAGCCGAGGCGCGGCGAGGGGGTGCGGCTGCAACTGCTGGCCGCGTGCCTCCCCGCGGTGCTCGGGCTCACCATGATGATCGTCTTCCAGGCCTGGTACTACCTGCTGATCGCGCTGATGACCCCGCTCATCATGATCGGCCAGTGGGTCAGCGACCGGCGGCACGGCAAGCGCAAGTACCGGCAGGACATGAAGGCGTACCGCGAGCGTCTCGTGGCGTTCCACGCATCCCTCGACAAGGCCCGCGCCGTCAACGAGGTCGAACGCCGCGCCGCGTCCCCCGACCCCGCCGAGCTGCTGCTCACCGCGACCGGGCCCCGGCGGCGGCTGTGGGAGCGCCGCAGCCACGACCCCGACGCGCTGCGGCTGCGCATCGGGCTCGCCGACCTGCCGGCCGAGATCGAGTTCGTACCGGAACGCGGCGCGCCGCCGGACACGGTGCTGCCCGAGCCGCCGACATCGGCAGGCGTGCCGGTGTCGCTGGCGATGCGGCGGCTCGGCGTCGCCGGCATGACCGGGCCGCGTGACGTGGTGCTCGGCGTGGCGCGGTCGCTCCTCGGCTCGGCCGTCACCCTGCACAGTCCCCGCGACCTCGCCGTGGTCGTGCTGTCGGCCGGCGCCGACGGGGCCGCGCGGTGGAACTGGACCCGCTGGCTGCCGCACTGCGCGCCGAGGGACGCCGACTGCGTGGCCCTGGTCGGGGCCGACCCCGAGGCGGCGGCGCAGCGGGTCGCGGAGCTCGCGGCGCTGATCTCGTCGCGCCTCGGCGACGACGACGCGCTCGGGCTCGGGTTGCCGTCGATGAAGGGCTGGGGACGGTCACGGACCGACGAGGAGCCGCTGTTCGCGTCCTACGACGACCGGCCCTACGACGTGCTGGTGATCCTGGACGGCGCGCAGGTGCTGCGCGCGCTGCCAGGCATGCCGCAGGTGCTGCGGCAGGGGCCGCGCGCAGGGGTGTACACCCTCGCCATCGACGATGACGAGCGGCTGCTGCCCGAGGAGTGCGCCACCGTCGTCGACTGCGCCGCCGACGGCTTCCTGCGGCTGCGCGGCGGGGGTCTTGAGGCGCTCGGGGACATCCTGGCCGACCGGGTGACGACCGCGTGGGGCGAACGGCTGGCGCGGTCGCTCGCGCCGCTGCGTGACGTGAGCCGCGACGACGCCGGGGCCGCGCTGCCGGGGTCGGTGCGGCTGCTCGACCTGCTGCAACTCACCCCCAGCGGACGGGCCGTCGCGGCGCGGTGGCGGGACGGCGGCCGTACGACCGAGGTGCCGATCGGCATGGGGGCCGACGGGCCGTTCCGCGTCGACCTCAGCAGGGACGGGCCGCACGCGCTCGTGGCCGGCACCACGGGGGCCGGCAAGTCGGAGCTGCTGCAGACGCTGATCTGCTCGCTCGCGGTGGCCAACCGGCCGGACGAGATGACGTTCGTGCTCATCGACTACAAAGGTGGCGCGGCGTTCAAGGAGTGCGTGCGGCTGCCGCACACCGTCGGCATGGTCAGCGACCTGGACGAGCACCTCACGCAGCGGGCCCTCGCGTCGCTCGCGGCCGAGATCAGGCGGCGGGAACGGCTCCTGCTGGCGGCCGGGGCCAAGGACATCGACGACTACCAGCAGTTACGCGACCAGCCCGCCACGCCGAACGGCCGGTCGTCGGCGGCGCTGCCCAGGCTCGTACTGATCATCGACGAGTTCGCGGCCATGGTGTCGGAGCTGCCGGACTTCATGGACGGGCTCGTGGACATCGCGCGGCGCGGACGGTCGCTCGGCATCCACCTCATCCTCGCGACGCAGCGGCCCGGAGGTGTGGTCACCGCGGACATCCAGGCCAACACGTCCCTGCGCATCGCGCTGCGGGTCACCGAGCCCTCGGAGTCGGCGGACATCATCGCCGGGCCCGAGGCCGCGCACATCTCCAAGTCGACGCCTGGCCGGTGCTATGTGCGGTCGGGGGTCGCCGCGGCCGAGGCGGTGCAGACGGCCCGCATCGGGGGCCGTACGGCCGAGACGGGACGCGTCGCGGCCGGGCCGCGGATCGCGGAGCTCGGGTGGCGTGAACTCGGCCATCCGCTGCGGCTCGCGGCCACCGGTACGACGGCGGGGCTCACCGCGGGGCCCGCCAGCGATCTCGCGGTGCTCGTGGACGCCGTCGTGGAGGCGGCGCGCCTGCTCAAGGTGCCGGAACAGCCGAGTCCGTGGCTGCCGCCGCTGCCTTCGGGGATCGTGCTCGAGCCGGCGCGGCCCACGTCCGGCTCCGACGAGGTGCCGCCGCTGCCGTTCGGGATCACCGACCTGCCGGCGGCGCAGTCACGGCGGTCGCTGGTGCTCGACCCGGCGCACGGGGGGCACCTGCTCATCGCCGGCACGGCACGCACCGGACGGTCGACGGCGCTGCGGACCGTCGCCGGGTCCATCGCGGCGCACGCCTCACCCCGTGACGTCCACGTGCACGCCATCGACTGCGGCTCCGGTGCGCTGATGCCGCTCGTCGCGCTGCCGCACTGCGGCGCCGTGGTGACGCGCGACCAGCTCGACCGGGTGGAACGGCTGCTCACGCGGCTGCGGACCGAGGTGGGCCGCCGGCAGCAGGCGCTCGCCGAGGCCGGGTACGCGTCCCTGGCGGAGGCGCGGGCCGCGTGGCGCCGCGAACCCGGCCGGGGGCTGCCGCCGATGCCGTGGCTGGTGCTGCTGCTCGACCGGTGGGAGGGGTTCGCCGCGGCGTTCGAGGGCTACGACTACGGCCGGCTGCTGGAGGCGCTCATGCAGTTGCTGCGTGAGGGGCCGGCGGTGGGGCTGCGTGCCGTGGTGACCGCCGACCGGTCCGGTCTGCTCGGCCAGATCTCGACCCTGTTCGAGGACCGGCTGATCATGCGGCTCGCCGATCCCGCCGACTACGGTCTCGCCGGGCTTCCCGCGCGCGGGCTGCCGTCGGCCATGCCGCCGGGCCGTGCGCTGTCGGTCACCGAGCAGGGGGTGGTGGAGAGCCAGATCGCGCTGCTCACCGAGGACCCGTCCGGCCCGGCCCAGGTGGCCGAGCTGCAGGCGCTCGCCAGGGCCGCCGCGCGGCGTTTCCCCGCGCCTGAGGGGTTGCTGCGGGTGGACGCGCTGCCGATGCGCATCACCGCCGCCGAAGCTCTCGCGCTCTCCCCCGGCTTCAGCCCGCCGTCTGCGCTGTGGGCCCTGTTCGGCGCCGGCGGCGACTCCCTGACGCCGCTCGGGGTCGACCTGGCCGGCCAGGGTCCCGCAGCCGTCGTCGCGGGACCGGCGCGGTCCGGCCGGTCCTCGGCCCTCATGACCGCCGCGCGTTCCCTGCTGGCCCGCGACACCCCCGTCGTCGTCGTGGCCCCCCGCCGTACTCCGCTGCGCGACCTCGACGGCACCCCCGGCGTCCTCGGGGTCCTCGCCGCCGACGGCGATCTGCCGTCCACCGTCGGCGACCACAGCCGGTACGTCGTGATCGTCGACGACGCCGAGCTCATCTCCCCCGACACGCCGCTCGGCCAGTCCCTGGAGGACACTCTGCGCACCGGCCGCGACGGCGACCACGCCATGATCCTCGCCGGCACCACCGGCGACCTGGCCACCGCCTACCGCGGCTTCATCGCCGAGTCCCGCAAGCCTCGTACCGGCCTGCTGCTGAGCATCCAGAGCCCAGCCGACGGCGACCTGTTCAACATCCGCCTCCCCCGAGGCACCGTAGGGGGCCCTCCCGGCCGCGGTCTGCTGATCACCAGCGGCACCCCGACCCCCATCCAGGCGGCCCTCACGACGTGATCGACACCTTGCGGCCTGCGCCTCGGGGTCAGCCGCAGTCCTGCGAGCCGTCGTCTGGCCGGAAACACTCGATCGGCCCGCCGAACGTCGAGGTGATCGTGAACGACATCCCGGGAAGAAGCGGCACCACCGCCACCGCGGCCCCCTCGACGGTCACCCCCCGCTGGTCCCCCTTCTCCCAGGCCCGGACCCCGACCCCCTGGAGCATCTTCGGCCCCACGGCCCGGACGATCGACCGCGCCTTCGTCTCCGCGGCACTCCGCCACTCACCACCGTCGGCACCGGCGGCCCGCGCGATCCGCGCACCCTCCCGAGCCGCCGCGTCCGCGACCTGCCGTCCGTGGAACACCAGCGCCATCTGCACGATCAGCAGAATGACGATCAGCACCACCGGCATGATCATCGCCAACTCGATCGCCGACGCGCCACGCTCCCCCGCACCACGCTCAGATTCCATTCCGACCCCCTCCCAAGGTCATCCCTTGAGGCCGCACTGACGCTGTCTTACCCGCCGTGAGAAGCCCAGGCGACGACGGGTCAAGTGTGGCGGCTCCTGCTGCGTGGCCGGTGCGTCCAGGCCGCACTGACGCCGTCTTACCCGCCGTGAGTAGCCCAAGAGACGACGGGTCGAGTGCCGCCGGCTCCTGCTGCGTGACCGGTGTGTCCAGGCCGCACTGACGCCGTCTTACCCGCCGTGAGAAGCCCAAGAGACGACGGGTCGAGTGCCGCCGGCTCCTGCTGCGTGGCCGGTGCGTCCAGGCCGCACTGACGCCGTCTTGCCCGCCGTGAGGAGCCGGCCGAGCGGCGGTGGCGGTCGGGTACGACGGTCTTACCGCGGGCCGGATCGGCTGGGGCCGTACGGCGCCGTCCGCCTTGGCCGCTGGGGCCGTGCGGTGCCGTCCGCCTTGGCCGCTGGGGCCGTGCGGTGCCGTCCGCCTTGGCCGCTGGGGCCGTGCGGTGCCGTCCGCCTTGGCCGCTGGGGCCGTGCGGTGCCGTCCGCCTTGGCCGCTGGGGCCGTGCGGTGCCGTCCGCCTTGGCCGCTGGGGCCGTGCGGTGCCGTCCGTCTTGGCCGCCTCCGGCCGGAGTGGTCCGGTCGGAGGCGTGCCGACAGGTCAGCGGGTGGCGGACTCGATGTTGCCGCGGTAGGTGGTGATGATGCGGGAGGCTTCGGCGAGTTCTTCGGACATGCGCTGGAAGGCCTGACGGTAGTTCTGCCAGGCTCCGTTGAAGCGGTTGGCGCCGGGGCCGGTCCAGGCGGTACCCACTTTGGCGGCTTCGCGGTCCAGGGCGGCCATCGTCTGGCGGACCTGCTCTGCCTGCTGGGTGAACTGGGCGGCCATGTTCTGCATCTCGGCGGGGTCGCCTCCGAGCAGGCTCTGGCTCATGCGGTCTCCTTCAGGATGGGTGCATGACAGGGGGTAGCCAAACGCACTCACCCTAGACGTCAAAAGGGCCCTCTCGCACGGGTTATGCCCACTGGTTATCACCGTTGGTCGGCGGAACCGTGGCCAATATAGGGGGACGAAACGTCGGGGTAGGTGCTCACGACCGATCAGAGGACGCCTAAACTCCGTTGAAGGCCCACCGGGCCTTTCACAGGGAAAGGGACGACCTCGGTGCAGAAGGTCCTGATCGCCAATCGTGGCGAGATAGCGGTGCGGATCGCCCGCGCATGCAAGGACGCCGGCCTGGCCGGTGTCGCGGTGTACGCCGAGCAAGACCTCGACGCGCTGCATGTGCGCATGGCGGACGAGGCGTACGCGCTCGGCGGGCAGTCACCCGCCGAGACCTACCTCGACATCGGCAAGCTGCTAGGCGTCGCCGCCGAGGCGGGTGCGGACGCCGTGCACCCGGGGTACGGCTTCCTCGCCGAGAACGCCGACTTCGCGCAGGCGGTCATCGACGCGGGGCTCACCTGGATCGGCCCGCCGCCTGCCGCGATCACCGCGCTCGGTGACAAGGTCGCCGCGCGGCACATCGCGCAGCGGGTCGGCGCGCCGCTCGTGGCCGGCACTCCTGATCCGGTGAGCGGCGTGGACGAGGTGGTCGCGTTCGCCGAGCAGCACGGGCTGCCGATCGCCATCAAGGCGGCGTACGGCGGCGGCGGCCGCGGCCTGAAGGTCGCGCGCACCCTGGACGAGATCCCCGACCTGTACGAGTCGGCGGTGCGCGAGGCCGTCACGGCGTTCGGCCGCGGCGAGTGCTTCGTGGAGCGCTACCTCGACCGGCCCCGGCACGTCGAGACGCAGTGTCTCGCCGACACGCACGGCAACGTCGTGGTGGTGTCCACCCGCGACTGCTCGTTGCAGCGGCGGCACCAGAAGCTCGTCGAGGAGGCCCCGGCGCCTTGTCTCACCGCCGAGCAGCGCGACCTGCTGTACACCTCGTCCAAGGCCATCCTGCGTGAGGCGGGGTACGTCGGCGCCGGCACCTGCGAGTTCCTGATCGGCCAGGACGGCACCGTGTCGTTCCTCGAGGTCAACACCCGCCTGCAGGTGGAGCACCCGGTGAGCGAGGAGGTCGCCGGCGTCGACCTGGTGCGCGAGATGTTCCGCATCGCCGACGGCGAGGCCATCGGGTACGGCGACCCGGAGATCCGCGGCCACTCCATCGAGTTCCGGATCAACGCCGAGGACGCCGGCCGCAACTTCCTGCCGGCCCCCGGCACGCTGTCCACCATGCGCGTGCCGTCCGGCCCCGGTGTGCGTCTCGACGCGGGTTACGAGCCCGGCATGACGGTGCCGCAGTCGTTCGACTCGCTGGTCGCCAAGCTGATCGTGACGGGCCGCACCCGCACCGAGGCGCTGGAGCGGTCGCGCCGCGCGCTCGACGAGTTCGTCATCGAGGGCATGCCGACGGTGCTGCCGTTCCACCGCAAGGTGGTGAGCGATCCGGCGTTCACCGGTGAGCCGTTCTCCGTGCACACCCGGTGGATCGAGACCGAGTGGGCCGGCGGCGTCGAGCCGTACGCCGGTGATGTGGCGGCGAGTGAGGAGCCCGCCGAGCGCGAGCGGGTCGTGGTCGAGGTCGGTGGCAAGCGTCTCGAGGTCGTGCTGCCGGCCGGAGCGGTCGCGGCACGGCGCGGCGGCGGCGAGGCCAAGAAGCCGGCCCGCAGGTCGGCCGGCCGGGGCACGGCCGCCGCGGCGAGCGGTGACGCGCTGGTCAGCCCGATGCAGGGCACCATCGTCAAGGTCGCGGTGGCCGACGGCGACTCGGTGGCCGCCGGCGACACCATCGTGGTCCTGGAGGCCATGAAGATGGAGCAGCCCCTCACCGCGCACAAAGGTGGCACGGTCACGGGCCTCGCGGCCGCGGTGGGGCAGACGGTCACGGCCGGTGCCGCGATCTGCGAGATCAAGGACGCATGATCTTCGATCCGGATCGGATTCCGATCCGGATGAAGATAGCGTGGCGATCGAGGAACCCTGCCGACCCGCCATTCGTCCTGTAGGACGAAGGAGGCATATAGCCGTGACCAAAATCATGACGCGCCGTGCCGCCGCCACCGTCGTGGCGGTGCTGGCCGGCCTTCTGACGCTCCTGGCGTCGCCGTCCGCGGCGCTCGCGGCTGCGCCGCCCGACCCGGGCACCGTGCTCGCCGCGTGGAAGACCAGCGACCCGTTGTACGTCGGCCCCGGCGTGACGATCTCCCAGGACGACCTGGGCAAGATCCGTGACACGCTCGAAGGCGCCGACAGCAAGATCTACGTGGCCGCGCTCGCCGACGGCACCGTCGACAACGCCAGCGCGGGGCCGTTCATCACCGCGCTCGGCCGTGAGCTGAGCTCCGCCGGCCGGCCGAGGGCCACGGTGGCCGTGCTGGACGGCAACACGCTGTTCGCCGGGTCCAGCGCCATCCGTAAGACAGGGCTCGCGGGCCAGCTCGCCAATGCGGCGACCAGCAACAACAAGGACCTCGTCACCGGCATGGAGGACTTCGTCAACCGTGTCGACAAGGCCGTCAGCGGTGACACCCGTGGCGCGCTCAAGTCCGGCAGCGCGGCCGGTGGCGGCGGTGGCGGCGGGGTGCTGATCGGCATCCTGGTGCTGGCGCTGGCCGGTGGGCTCGGCATCTTCTTCTACTCGCGCAGGCAGAAGCGCAAGCGTCAGGCGCGCGAGGCCGCCGAGCTGGCCGCCGTCAAGCAGACCGTCGACGAGGACGTCACCAAGTTCGGTGAGGAGATCACCGCGCTGGACCTCGACGTCAAGTTCGCCGACAACCCGGCCAAGGGCCAGGACGACTGGCGCAACGCTCTCGACTCCTACGAGCGCGCCAAGAACGAGCTGGCCAATGTCAAGAAGGCCGACGAGCTGCGCGGCGTGACGTCCATCCTGGAGGAGGGCCGGTACGCGCTGGCCTGCGTCAAGGCCCGGGTGAACAACCAGCCGGTCCCCGAGCGCCGCGCGCCGTGCTTCTTCAACCCGCAGCACGGCCCGTCCGTGCGTGACGTCACCTGGGCTCCTCCCGGTGGCGCGCCGCGCAACGTCCCGGCGTGCGCCATGGACGCGCAGCGCGTCGACCAGGGCTACGACCCGCAGATGCGTGAAGTCATGGTCGACGGCCACCGTCGTCCCTACTGGGACGCCGGCCCCGCCTATGCGCCGTACGCGTACGGCTACTACGGCGGTTTCGGCGGCGACCTGATGACCGGCATGCTCATCGGCACCATGCTCGGCAGCTCCTTCGGCGGGTTCGGCTTCGGCGGCTACGGCGGTTACGGCGCGGGTTACGACGCCGGCTACCAGGAGGCCTCAAGCGACTTCGGCGGCGGCGGTGGCGACTGGGGCGGCGGCGGAGACTGGGGTGGCGGCGGCGACTTCGGCGGAGGCGACTTCGGCGGCGGCGGCGACTGGTAGACCCACCTGCTCGCGACAGGTCACGGCGTTCGAAGGCCCCGGCTCCTGCCGGGGCCTTCGGTGTTCCTCAGGGTGGGAAAGTGATCCGCAAGGTGAGTGCAACCTGGCGTATATCCAGGGATGTCACACTTGGCGCAGTTCAGAGGAGGCTGCGTTGCGTGGTGTGATCGCCCTGGTCGTCGCCGGGGTCGTGCTGGGGCTGTCAGGGACGGCGGTGGCGGAGGCCGAGGTGGCGCCGTGCCGGCCGGGGTCGGGGGCCAAGTACAAGGGGAAGGACTTCACCGGCGGTGCGGCTCTACCCGCCGACCTGCGGTGCGCGGACCTCACGGGGGCCAAGCTCGACGCGGTCGACCTGATCCAGAAGGACCTCTCAGGCGCGCTGCTCAAGAACGCGTCGCTGAAGGAGGCGGACCTCACCCAGGCGAAGCTGGAGTACGCGGATCTGACGGGGGCCGACCTGACGGACGCCGACATCGGCCAGATGCACGCGAAGCACTCCGTCTTCCGTGGCGCGGTGCTCGACGGTGTCGAAGGCGCGCAGGCGGAGTTCCCGCACGCCGACCTCACGGGGGCGAAGTTCCGGCGGGCCGACCTCGGCCAGACCGAGTTCACCGACGCGACGCTGGTGGACGCGGACCTCACCGAGGCCAAGCTCGGTCAGGTCGACGCGCGCAAGGCGGACTTCAGCCGTGCCACGATGCCGGAGGCCGAGCTCACCCAGGGGGAGCTGGACTACGCGGTGTTCCGGGGGGCCGACCTCACCGAGGCGGTGTTCACGCAGGCCGAGCTGAAGGGAGCCGACCTGCGGGACGCCAAGGTGGAGGGTGCGTCGTTCACCCAGGCCGACGACCTGAACCTCACCGGAGCGCTCGGTGAGCCGGAGGACGTGCCGGACGACGCGCAGGGCAGCACGTCGGAGCTGCCGGAGGACGACGTCGCGGGCCGGGCCCCGCGGGACCGTACGGACACCTCGCGAGGCGGCGGGTCGAACCTCGGGCTCATGCTGGCGGTGGTCAGCGGAGTCGGCCTGGTGCTGACCCTGATCTTCTGGGGGGTCGCGCACCGCGGCAGGCTGGAGCGCGCGGCACGGTTCACCGCGGCGCGCAGGGCCGCCGAGGAGGACGTGACCCGGCTCGGTGAGGCCATCGACTCGCTCGACTTCGACTTCCAGATCCACAACGCGACCGACGGCGGCAGCGGCGACCAGGACTGGCGGCACGCCATCGACGCCTACGAGGCGGCCAGGAACATGCTCCAGCGGGCCCACGCCGAGCAGGACCTGGCGCAGGTCGCGCACGCCGTACAGCAGGGCCATCAGGCGCTCGGCCGCATGCGGGCCCGCCTGCGGTAGGCCTCAGATCACCGTGGCGGTCGGCAGCATGAGGCGGCGGGCCGCCTCGGTGATCGAACCCGACAGGGACGGGTAGACGGCGAAGGTGTGCGCGAGCTGGTCGACGGTGAGGCGGTGCTGCACGGCGACCGACAGGCCGAGGATCAGCTCCGACGCGCGCGGCGCGACGATCACGCCGCCGAGCACGATGCCGGTGTGCGGACGGCAGAACAGCTTCACGAAGCCGTCGTGGAACCCCTGCATCTTGGCCCGCGCGTTGGTGGCCAGCGGCAGCTTGACGACGTTGGCCTCGATCTCGCCGGCCTCGACCTGCCGCTGCGCGACGCCGACGGCCGCGATCTCGGGGTCGGTGAAGATGGCGGACGCCACGGTGGCGAGGCGCAGCGGCTGTACGGCCTCGCCGAGCGCGTGCCACACCGCGATCCGTCCCTGCATGGCGGCGACCGACGCCAGCATCAGCACGCCGGTGCAGTCCCCCGCCGCGTACACGCCGGGGGCCGAGGTGCGCGACACCTTGTCGACCTGGATGAACCCGCCGCGGTCGAGCGTGACCCCGGCGTCCTCCAGCCCGATGCCGGAGGTGTTGGGGATCATGCCGACCGTCATGAGGCAGTGGCTGCCTTCGGCCGTCCTGCCGTCCTCCAGCGTGACCACCACCCCGTCGTCGGTGCGTTTCACCGACGAGGCGCGGGAGCGGCCCATGACGTTCATGCCGCGGCGGCGGTAGACGTTCTCCAGCGCCTCGGCGGCGTCGGCGTCCTCGTTCGGCATCATGCGGTCGCGGGACGACACCAGCGTGACCTCCGAGCCGAGGGAACGGTACGCGCCGGCGAACTCGGCGCCGGTGACACCCGAGCCGACGACGATGAGATGCTCGGGCAGTTCGTCCAGGTCGTAGAGCTGACGCCAGGTGAGCACCCGCTCGCCGTCCGGCTCGGCGCCTGGCAGCACGCGCGGGGTCGCGCCGGTGGCCACGATCACCACGTCCGCCTGGATGGTGCGGCCCCCGGCCTTGACGATGCGGGGGTCCACCAGGCGTCCCGGCGCCTCGACGATCTCGACGCCTTCGGCGACCAGCCGGGCCGCGATGTCGGCGGACTGGTGGCGGGCCAGTTCCTTCACACGTTTGTTGACCAGCGGCATGTCGGCCATGACGCCGCCGGCGTCGCCGTCCGGTCCCCCCGTGAAGCGCACCCCGAGCGACGACGCGTCGAGCAGCGCCTGCTTGCGTACGGAGGTGGCGATCAGCGTCTTGGACGGCACGCAGTCGGTGAGCACGCAGGCGCCACCGGGCCCTTCGCGTTCGACCACGGTGACCTCGGCCCCGAGCTGAGCCGCGACCAGCGCCGCCTCGTATCCGCCTGGTCCGCCGCCGATGATCACAATCCTCGTCACATGTCCCATTGTCCCGCATGTCATCCGGTGCACGGTGTGCGATGGCCAATGAGAAGTGGGGTAGACCAGTAAAAGCTCGAATTATGCCGAAAAAACCCCTACAAATCCCCGGGTTCGCCGGGTGATCGCCGGAAGATCGACACCGATGACCCGCATGTCGTGACCTCCTGATCACCCGTCAAGGCGATCTTGGATTACTCTAGTGTGCCGTGCCGGTTTACGCCGCCTATGGCAGCAACATGGACCCCAAGCAGATGGCCCAGCGGGCCCCCCACTCGCCGATGCGCGGGACGGGCTGGTTGCAAGGCTGGCGCCTGACCTTCGGCGGCGCCGACGTCGGCTGGGAAGGCGCACTCGCCACCATCGCCGAGGACCCCGAGGACCACGTCTTCGTCGTGCTCTACGACGTCCCCGAATGGGACGAGCCCTCCCTCGACCAGTGGGAAGGCGCCGTCCTCGGCCTCTACCACAAGGTCAAACTTCGTGTCGCCACCCTGGACGGCGAGGTCCTCGCCTGGTTCTACGTCCTCGACGACTACGAAGGCGGCCTCCCCTCGGCCCGCTACCTCGGCATCCTCGCCGACGCCGCCGAGAAAGCCGGCGCTCCCGACGACTACGTCCGCGACCTACGCGGCCGTCCCTGCACGTCGATCGGCGATTGAGGTCACGAGGCTCGCTTCTGCTGGTACTCCATGACCGCGGCCATGATCACACTCATCGGGACGACGGCGTCGCGGTCGGCCAGCGCGGCCTCGACCCACTCCCTGATCAGAGCGGTCGGCTTGACCCCCCGCGCACGAGCCCGTTCCCGTACCTGGTCCATGACGGGCTTGGGGAGTCGTAGCGAGGTCACGATCATCACTTCTCCGGCGGGGACAGGCCCTGCCGGTACCGCCTGCGCCAACTCCGCGGACGTGTCGTGCGTGTCGTAGTGAGCGGCGAGTTCGCCAACCCTGTCCGCCATGCACACCGCCTCTCTCCGTTTCTCCGCAGGGCATCGTAATACGTTCGCATTACGCATTGTGGTCGTCGTCGGAGATGGGTTGTAGCCTCGCTGCTGTGAGTAGAGATGCGTATGAGTTGGCGGCGGAGGCGGCCCGGCGGCTGCGGGAGTTGAGTGGGGTGGCGGCGTTCGAGGTGGCGCTGGTGCTCGGGTCGGGGTGGGTGCCTGCGGCTGACGCGGTGGGGAGGGGGGTGGCGGAGTTCTCTGTCACCGAGTTGCCGGGGTTCGCGCCGCCTGGGGTGGCGGGGCATTCGGGGCGGGTGCGGGTGGTGGAGACGGCTCCGGGACGGTTCGGGCTGGTGTTTCTGGGGCGGACGCATCTGTACGAGGGGCGTGGGGTCGAGCCGGTGGTGCACGGGGTGCGCACGGCGGTGGCGGCCGGGGTGTCGACGGTGGTGCTGACCAACGCGGCCGGGGGGTTGCGGCCGGAGACGCAAGATGTCGGGGAGCCGGTGCTGATCAGTGATCACATCAACCTGACGGGGGCCAACCCCATCACCGGGGCCACGTTCATCGACCTTACCGAGGTGTACTCGCGGCGGCTGCGGGACCTCGCGCGTGAGGTGGACCCGTCGCTGGCCGAAGGGGTGTACGTCGCGTTCCGCGGGCCGACGTACGAGACACCCGCCGAGATCCGCATGCTGCGCACGCTCGGGGGTGACCTGGTCGGCATGTCCACGGTGCTCGAGGCGATCGCGGCGCGGGAGGCCGGGGCCGAGGTGCTCGGGGTCTCGCTGGTGACCAATCCGGGGGCCGGGCTGGTCGGTGAGCCGCTGAACCACGAGGAGGTTCTCGCGGTGGGCCGGTCCACGGCGGCGCGCATGGGTGTGCTGCTGGGGAAGGTCGTCGGGAAGCTGTGACGGCCACCGGAGAGGTGTCAGGGGTGGAAGAGCTGCGGGAGCGTGCGCGTGCGTGGCTCGCGCAGGATCCCGATCCGGCGACCCGTGAGGAGCTGGCGGACCTCCTCGCGCGGGGGGACGACGCGGCGCTGGCGGACCGGTTCGAGGGGAAGCTGGAGTTCGGGACGGCCGGGCTGCGGGGGGAGCTCGGGGCCGGGCCCGGCCGGATGAACCGTGTGACGGTGATGCGCGCCGCGGCCGGGCTGGCGGCGCGGCTCGGTGCCGGACGGCATGTGGTGATCGGGTATGACGCGCGGCACATGTCTTCGACATTCGCGCGGGACTCGGCGGCGGTGCTGACCGGCGCGGGGTTGCGGGTGTCGCTGATGGCCGAGCACTGGCCGACGCCGGTGCTGGCGTTCGCGGTGCGGCATCTCGGCGCGGACGCCGGAGTGATGGTCACGGCGTCGCACAACCCGCCTCGGGACAACGGGTACAAGGTGTACTGGGGGGACGGGGCCCAGATCGTGCCGCCGCTGGACACCGAGATCTCGGCGGCGATCGACTCGGTGGGAGCCGTGGACCGGCTGCCGCTCGGGTCGAGGTGGGAGACGCTGACCGACGCCGCGATCGTGGAGCCGTACCTGGCGGCGGTCCGATCGTTGCCGCTGGGGTCGGCACGTGATCTCAAGGTCGTGTACACACCGCTGCACGGGGTGGGTGGGGAGCTGTTGCTGCGTGCCTTCGCGGCGGCCGGCTTCGCCGAGCCGGTGCCGGTGGAGGCGCAGTTCACGCCTGATCCGGATTTTCCGACGGTGGCGTTCCCCAATCCTGAGGAGCCCGGGGCCATGGATCTGGCGCTTGGGCTCGCCGCTCGCGCCGGGGCCGACCTGATCATCGCCAACGATCCCGATGCCGACCGGTGCGCGGTCGGCGTGCCGGCCGACGGCGGGTTCCGCATGCTGACCGGGGACGAGGTCGGAGGGCTGCTCGGGGAGTACGTCATCACGCGGACGTCGGCCCCTGATCGGCTGGTGGCCGCGTCCATCGTGTCGTCGTCGCTGCTCGGGAAGATCGCCGCGGCGCACGGGGTGCGGCACGCCGAGACCCTCACCGGCTTCAAGTGGATCGTGAAGGCCGGGGACGGCATGGTGTTCGGCTATGAAGAGGCCCTCGGCTACACCGTCGGGTCCGACGAGGGTCTGCCGGTCCGCGACAAGGACGGCATCGGCGCGGCCCTGACGGTCGCCGCGCTGGCCGCGTCCGCCGCCACCGAAGGTCGCACCCTGTCCGACCTGCTCGACGACCAGGCCGTCCGTTACGGCCTGCACGCGACGTCCCCCCTCTCCGTCCGCGTCGCCGACCTCTCCCTGATCACCGACGCGATGACCCGTCTACGTGCCACTCCCCCTACGGAACTCGCCGGCCGCCGAGTCCTGTCCACCGACGACTTCACCACCGGCCTCGACGGCCTCCCCCCCACCGACGCACTCCGCTACGTCCTGTCCGGCGACGCACGCGTGATCATCCGCCCCTCCGGCACCGAACCCAAACTCAAGTGCTACCTGGAGGTCGTCGTCCCCGTCCCCACCTCCGAGGACGTCCCCCAGGCTCGCCGCCAGGCCTCCCACGACCTGGACACCCTGAAGTCCGACCTCAGCCGACTCCTCCACCTGTGACGACCCGCCGTACGACGGCGCCGGCTTCGCCATAGATGGTTCCCGCCGTCGCGGCGCCGGGAGAAGCTCCGACATGGACGGGGATCAGGGGACGCCGCGATCCATGGCGGCACAGCCGACCAGCAGCGCGGCTGAGTGCGGGGGTGATCAAGGCGGCACAGCCGACAGGCGGCACGGCTCGGTCAGGCGGTGATCAAGGCGGCAATCACCAGGATCAGGGCGGCGGCGAGGGCTCCCAGGGCTGAGGGGGACCAGGTTGTGGTCAGGGGGAGGGGGTCGCCGGGGAGGCGGGATTTCTGGGTGGCGGTTTCTGTCAGTTGTTGGGCCACCCAGTCGGCGTGGGTGCGGCCGGTGAAGGCTTTGGCGGCATCTTGTTGGGGTTTGGGGAGTTGGGGGTGGGTGGTGGGGTAGCGGCCGGAGGGGGTGGGGACGGTGGTGCCGCGGCGGGTGGCTTTGGCGCGTTCCCTGGCGCTGGACTGGGGGGTCCAGCAGCGGACGGACTCGTCGCCGGACTCGATGACTATGGCGTGGGAGACGTGGATGTTGTCGACGGCTTTCCACGGGATGAAGATGTTGCGCAGGGGGTTGCGGACCAGAATGCCGTCTTCTCTGGGGAGGATGCCGGGGCGGAGGCAGCCGATGTAGACGGCGGCGGTGAGGACGGCGAGGACGGCGCCGGCGACCAGTGCGGAGGGGATGCGGCCGTTGAGGATGAGGTCGACGGCGTTGAAGGCGGCGAAGGCCATCCACAACCAGCCGAGGACCCAGGCGATCGTGGATCTGAATATCTGCGGCTTCACGGCTCGCTCACCGATACCTCTCCGTTACGCGGGGCGTTCACCACGCTAACGCCTTCGGGGCGATGCTCAAGCCTGCCACTTGAGCTGCGCGAAACCGGGCTTGATGACGCCGTTGATGATGGCGAGTCGCTCGTCGAACGGGAGGAACGCCGACTTCATGGCGTTCACCGTGAACCACTGTAGGTCATCCCATCCGTACCCGAACGCGTCGACGAGACCGGCGAACTCCTTGGACACGCTGGTGCCGCTCATCAGGCGGTTGTCGGTGTTGACGGTCACCCGGAAGTACAGCCGCCGCAGCAGCCCGATGGGGTGGTCGGCGAGGGACGACGCCGCGCCGGTCTGCAGGTTGGACGTGGGGCACATCTCCAGCGGGATCCGCTTGTCCCGTACGTACGCCGCGAGCCGTCCGAGCTTGGCGGTGCCGTCCGAGGCGACCTGGATGTCGTCGATGATGCGCACGCCGTGGCCGAGCCGGTCGGCGCCGCACCACTGGATGGCCTGCCAGATGGACGGCAGCCCGAAGCCCTCCCCCGCGTGGATGGTGAAGTGGGAGTTCTCCCGCTGGAGGTACTCGAAGGCGTCGAGGTGGCGGGTCGGCGGGTACCCGGCCTCCGCGCCGGCGATGTCGAACCCGGCGACGCCGACGTCGCGGTACCGGACGGCAAGCTCGGCGATCTCCATGGAGCGCGCCTGGTGGCGCATCGCGGTGAGCAGGCTGTTCACCCGGATCCCCCGGCCGTCCGACCCTTCGCGGAAGCCGTCGAGCACGGCCTGCACCACCTGGTCGAGGCTGAGGCCGCCGGAGGTGTGCAGCTCAGGCGCGTACCGCACCTCGGCGTACACGACGCCGTCGTCGGCGAGGTCCTGCGCGCACTCGGCCGCGACACGCACCAGTGCCTCACGGGTCTGCATGACGCCGACGGTGTGCGCGAACGTCTCCAGGTACCGCTCCAGCGAACCGGAGTCCGCCGCCTCGCGGAACCAGTCGCCGAGCGCGCCGGCCTCGGTGGCCGGCAGTCTGTCGTACCCGCTCTCACGGGCCAGGTCGATGATCGTCTGGGGTCGCAGGCCACCGTCGAGATGGTCGTGCAGAAGTACTTTGGGGGCTCGGCGGATCTCGTCGAAGGTGGGCTGCTGTGTCATCGCATCATCGTACGGAAGCGGCGGCGGGGGCCGCACCGTCAGGCACGCCGGTGCGCGATGTCCACGACCAGCCGCGCGGGGTCCCGCTGCTCGAAGACCCGGAACCCGGCGCGGTGCCGCAGCCCGATCGCGACGGTGACGACCCCTTCGAAGTCCCCGACCGGCAGGACGCCGCGCACGTTGACGAGCTCGGCGTTCAGCACCGGCGTGCGGCCGAGTGTCGGCTTGCCGCTCTCGCTGTGCGCCTGCGCGGGGGTGAGCGTGATCTGCAGGAACGCGTCACCCTTCATGGGGACGACGTCGCCTGAGCCGTCCTGGACGACCTGCCGCACATACCCCACGGTGTACCCGGTGCGCGCTCCGCGCAGGTCGACGACCACCCGGTCGAAGCCCTTGTCGGCGTGCGCGGCGGTACGGATGCCGGTGACCAGCGGCGGACGTTCCGGCGTGCGGGTCACCTTGACCTGTTCGGTGGAGGTCGGCGCACCGGGGCCGGTGGACGACGGCGCGGGGACGGTCGTGGTGGGGGACGCCGGCGCGGGGATGGTGCTCGCGGACACCGTGGGTGCGGCGGTGGGCTCGGCGGTCGGTCCGGTGGTGGGTTCGGCGCTGGGGTTCGGCGTCTGCGGGGTCGGCGCGACCGTCGCGGTGGCGGCAGGCGGCGACCCGGGGGTCCCGCCGCACGCGGCGGCGAACGCCAGGGGGACGAGTGCGGCGGCGACGGCGAGCCTTCTCATGGGGACCTCGGCTTCCTCGGCGGGGTGTCACCTACTCGATGTGATGCGGAGCATGCCTCAGAAGTTCACCTGAAAACCCAACCAGACGGAAACGTATCGCCTGGGTCGAGGGACACCGGCGGACGAAAACCCGAAAGCCCCCCGGCGTCCCGCACGCCGGGGGGCTTCTCCCCCGTACGACCCCGGGTCAGACGGCCTCGACGACCTCCCGTACGGGCTCCGGCACCGGCGTCGCGGCGGTGGTCCTGGCGCGCAGGACACCGGTGACCGCGATGCCGAGGCCGGCCAGCGCGACGGCGGCGCACAGTGCGAACGACGGCCGGATCGCCGCCATGGTGACCGCGCCCCCGCCGGCGGTCGCCACGGCGGTCACGACCGCGAGGATCAGTGCCCCGCCGACCTGACCTGAGGTGTTGAGCAGCCCGGACGCGAGCCCCTGTTCGTCGTCGGCCACCCCGGCGGTGGCCTGGATGTTGAGCGAGGGGAAGGTCAGGGCGAACGAGACGCCGATCAGCGCCATGCCGGGGAGCAGCAGGCCGAGGCTCGGCGCGGGACCGGCGAACAGGAACACGCCGTACCCGGCGGCCAGGGACGCCGACCCGATGACGATGAGCCGCGCGGTGCCGAACCGGTCGGCGAGGTCCCCCATCTTGGTGGACGTCACGGCGACGATGAGGCCGGCGGGAAGGAACACGAGCGCGGTGTGCAGCGCCGACCAGCCGAGCAGGTTCTGGAAGTACTGCATGGCGACGAACTGGAAGGCGACGTACGACCCGAACAGCACCACGAGCCCGAGGTTGGCCCGCACCAGCGGCCCGGAGCGCAGGATGCCGAACCGCACGAGGGGGTGCCTGACCCGCGTCTCGATGACGACGAACACGGCGAGCAGCGCGACGGCGGCGGCGAGCGTGCCGATCGTGGTGACCGATCCCCAGCCGGTCTCGGGTGCGCGGACGACGGCGAACACCAGCAGCAGCATGCCGAACGTGATGGTGGCGGCGCCGGCCAGGTCGTACCCGCCGGTGGCGCGCTGCTCCCCCGAGTGGCGCGGCAGCAGCGGCAGGGCCGCGACCAGTGCGATGACGGCGACGGGGACCGGCATCAGGAACGTCCAGCGCCAGCCGATCTCGGTGAGCAGGCCCGACAGCACGAGGCCGAGGGAGAAGCCGCTGGCGCCGCTGGCGGTGAAGATGCTGAGCGCGCGGTTGCGCGCGGGACCTTCGGCGAACGTCGTGGTGATGATGGACAGCGCGGCAGGCGCGGTGAACGCGGCGCTGATGCCTTTGACGAACCTGGCGGCGATGAGCAGGCCACCGTCGTCGACGAGCCCGCCGAGCAGGGACGCGACGGCGAAGACCCCGAGCGCCGTGAGGAACACGCGGCGGCGGCCGAGCAGGTCCGCGGCACGGCCGCCGAGGAGCAGCAGGCCGCCGTACCCGAGCACGTAGCCGCTGACGACCCATTGGAGCGTCGAGGTGGACAGGCCGAGGTCGGCTTGGATCGACGGCAGCGCCACTCCCACCATCGAGACATCGAGCGCGTCGAGGAAGATCACAGCGCAGAGCACGGTGAGCGCACCCCACAGGCGCGCGTCCCAGCGTCCGGTGTGAGACGAGAGGTTCATGGGCCGAGACACTACATGCACATGCATTCAATGCACAAGCATTTAATTCCGATGCATCTATTGTGTGTGCATGCTATAGTCCGGTCATGGACGACGTCGATGTGGTCGCGTCCTGGCGCGAGCTGCTCGCCAGGCACGCCGTGACCTGGTGCGCTCTGGAGCGTGAGCTCGGCGACAAACACGACCTCGGAGTCAGCGAGTTCGAGGTCCTCGACCACATGTGCGAGTCCGAGAGCGGCAAACACCGCGTCCAGGAGCTCGCCGACGTGGTCCACCTGAGCCAGAGCGCGCTGTCCCGCCTCATCTCACGCCTGGAGAAGGCCGGTCTCGTCTGCCGCGACATGTGCGTGCAGGACCGCCGCGGCGTCTACGTCACCATCACCGACGCCGGCCGCGCGCGCCACGCCGAAGCCCTCCCCACCCACCGCGCGGTGCTGCGCGCCAAGGCGCCGGTCCACCACTGACCGGCGCCGAGGCGGTACGTCAGGCCGTGACGCGGTCGATGATCAGCGGCAGCAGCGACGGGTCGGCGGCGTCACCCACCGCGTAGGCGTCCTCAAGGGTCGCGAGCGCGCGGGGGAAGCGGGCCGCGTCCTCGGTGTGCAAGGTCAGCAGCGGGCTGCCCTTCTCCACGTGGTCCCCCGGCTTGGCGTGCAGCGTGATGCCGGCGGAGGCCGAGACCGTGTCCTCCTTGCGCGCGCGACCGGCGCCGAGCCGCCAGGCGGCCACGCCGACCTTGTAGGCGTCCAGCCGGGACAGGACACCGGTGGCCGGAGCGGTGACCCGCGTGGTCTCGGGGGCCGTGGGAAGAGGCGCGTCGGGGTCGCCACCCTGCGCGCTGATCATGCGGCGCCAGGCGTCCATCGCGGAGCCGTCCTTGAGCGCGTCGGCCGGGTCCTTGCCTGAGATGCCGGCGGCGTCGAGCATCTCGCGAGCCAGGCGGACGGTCAGCTCCACGACGTCGGCGGGGCCGCCGCCGGACAGGACCTCGACCGACTCCTCGACCTCCAGCGCGTGACCGACGGCGAGGCCGAGAGGCCGGTCCATGGCGGTGAGCAGCGCGACCGTGGTGACACCGTGGTCGGTGCCGAGGTCCACCATGGTGCGGGCCAGCTCGCGCGCGTGGTCGAGGTTCTTCATGAAGGCGCCGGAGCCGACCTTGACGTCGAGCACGAGCGCGCCGGTGCCTTCGGCGATCTTCTTGGACATGATGGACGACGCGATCAGCGGGATCGACTCCACCGTCCCGGTGACGTCGCGCAGCGCGTACAGCTTCTTGTCGGCGGGGGCGAGTCCGTCACCGGCGGCGCACACCACCGCGCCGGCCGTGCGCAGCACGTCGAGCATCTCGTCGTTGGACAGCGACGCGCGCCACCCGGGGATCGACTCCAGCTTGTCCAGCGTGCCGCCGGTGTGGCCGAGCCCGCGGCCCGACAGTTGCGGCACGTACGCGCCGCAGGACGCCACCAGCGGCGCGAGCGGCAAGGTGATCTTGTCGCCGACGCCGCCGGTGGAGTGCTTGTCGGTGGTGGGCCGGTCCAGTGACGACCAGTCCATGCGCGACCCCGAATCGATCATCGCCTGGGTCCACCGGCGGATCTCCTCGCGGCTCATGCCGTTGAGCAGGATCGCCATGGCGAGCGACGCCATCTGCTCCTCGGCCACCTGGCCGCGCGTGTAGGCGTCCACCACCCACGCGATCTGCTCGGCCGACAGCTCGTGGCGGTCCCGCTTGGTGGTGATGACGTCGATCGCGTCCATGTGGTGTCTCAGGCTCCAGATCTCGGGTGGTCAGTCGCGGGACAAATTCTCGGGGCCGAAGGCGAACGGCAGCACGTCGGCCATGCGCCACGGCCCCTCGGGGGTCTCCACGAGCAGCTCCGGCCCGCCGTTCTCGTACAGCAGCTGGCGGCAGCGTCCGCACGGCATGAGCAGCTCGCCGTGGCCGTCCACGCAGGTGAACGCCACCAGCGTGCCGCCGCCTGAGGCGTGCAGCGCGGACACGAGGCCGCACTCGGCGCACAGCGACAGGCCGTAGGACGCGTTCTCGACGTTGCAGCCGGTCACGATCCGGCCGTCGTCGACGAGCGCCGCGGCGCCGACGGGGAACTTCGAGTACGGCGCGTACGCGTGGCCCATCGCCTCGACGGCGGCCTCACGCAGCGCGTCCCAGTCAGGGGTCACTTGGCCTGTCCCTTCCGGTACGGCAGTCCGTCGGCGGCCGGCATGCGCAGCCGCTGCGAGGCGAGCGACAGCACCAGCAGCGTGGTCAGGTGGGGGGTGAACGAGGTGAACTGCTCGGCGACCGTGTCGGTCACCATGAACACCGCGAACACCGCGACCGCGAACACACCACTGATCAGCGCCGCGCGGGCCCGGCCCTGCTTGACGAGCTGGAACACCGCGAACGCCGCGAGCAGCATGGCGACCACCAGCAGCAGCGCGTGCACCGACGTGCCGCCTTGGCGCAGTTGGAGCGCGTCGGTGTACCCGAACAGCAGCGCGCCGCCGGCCAGGCCACCCGGCCGCCAGTTGCCGAAGATCATGGCGGCGAGGCCGATGAAGCCGCGGCCACCGGTCTGGCCCTCACGGTAGATGCCGGCGGCCACGATGGACAGGAACGCGCCGCCGAGCCCGGCGAACGCGCCGGAGATCAGCACCGCGAGGTACTTGTAGTAGTAGACGTTGACGCCGAGCGACTCGGCCGCCACGGGACGCTCGCCGCACGCGCGCAGCCGCAGGCCGAACGAGGTGCGCCACAGCACGTAGAAGCTGAGCGGCACCAGCAGGATCGCGACCAGCGTGAACAGCGACACGTTCTGGGTTATGCCCCGCAGCACTCCGGCGAGGTCGGCGATCAGGAACGTGTGGGTGGTCTCCAGGCTGCGCAACCCGTCCCCGATGCCGGGGATGCCGACGGTGTCGATGGACGGGATGCGCGGGGACTGCGTCTCGCCGCCGCCGCTCATGTTGCTGAACACCAGTTTGGACAGGTACTGCGTGACGCCGAGCCCGAGGATGTTGATGGCGACACCGGAAATGATGTGGTCGACGCCGAAGGTCACGGTGACGACGGCGTGCAGCAGCCCGCCGAGCGCGCCGCCGAGCGCACCGGCGACCACGCCGGCCCACGGGGTGCCGAACGTCAGCGCACCCCACGCGCCGCACCAGGTGCCGAGGATCATCATGCCTTCGAGGCCGATGTTGACCACGCCGGCGCGTTCGGACCACAGACCACCGAGCGCGGCGAGGCCGATCGGCACGGCGAGGCCGAGCGCGGCGCCGATCGTGCCGGCCGAGGTGATGTCGTTGGCGCCGGTGACCACACGGGCCACCGACATCATGACGAGCAGAGCGAGCACGCCGAGCAGCGCGGCACGCCAGCCGAACGCCAGGCGGCGGGACGGCGGCGCCGGCGGCGCGGCGGTGACCTCGGAGACGGCGGTCACGCGACGGCTCCTTCCGCGGGGGTGCCGGCCGAGAGCTGACGGCTCACCCGGCGTTGCTCGGCGGTCATGCGGTACCGGTGGACCAGCTCGTAGGCGATGATGACCGAGAGCACGATGGTGCCCTGCATGATGATCACGGTCTCCTTGGGGATGCCTTCGAGGTCGAGGATGTCCGAGGAGTTGTCCAGGAAGCTCCACAGCAACGCGCCGACGGCGATGCCGGCCGGGTTGTTGCGGCCGAGCAGCGCGATGGCGATGCCGGTGAAGCCGAGCCCGGTCGGGAAGTCCAGGCTGTAGGAGTAGGACGCGCCGAGCAGCTGCGGCATGCCGACCAGACCGGCCACCGCACCTGAGATGATCATGGTGAGCAGCACCATGCGCTTGACGTTGACGCCGCTCGCCACGGCCGCCGACTCCGACGCGCCGGTGGCCCGCAGGTCGAAGCCGAACCGCGTCCGGTTGAACAGCACGTGGTAGGCGATCCCCAGCAGAGCGGCGACCACGATGAAGCCGAACACCTTGGCCTGCGTGCCGGGGACGATCGCGAACCCGGGGAACTGGCCGGACTCGGGGATCGGCTTGGTGCCGATGTTGTTGCTCCCCGACACCGCGACCGCCAGTCGGTCGGTGGTGAGCAGCCACGCGCCGAACCCGGTCGCGATGGCGTTCAGCATGATCGTGGAGATGACCTCGCTGACGCCTCGGGTCACCTTGAGCAGGCCCGCGATGGAGGCCCACAGGCCGCCGACCGCCACCGCCACGAGGACCGTGACCGCGACGTGGAGCACCGGCGGGAGCACCAGCGCGCCGCCGACCGCCGCCGCGAGCAGGGCCGCCAGGCGGTACTGGCCGTCCACGCCGATGTTGAAGAGGTTCATGCGGAACCCGATCGCCACGGCGAGCGCGGAGATGTAGTACGTGGTCGCCAGGTTGACGATGTTGACGACCGTGCGGGGCTGGGAACCGTAGTCGACCAGGAGGAACAGGGTGTGCAGCGGCGGGTTGCCGGTGAGCACCAGGATGATCGAGGTCACCAGCCCGGCGAACACGATGGCGAGCAACGGCGCCGCGAGCGCCAGCAGCCCGCCGAGCCGCACCCGGCCGAGCAGCCGGTCGGTGAACGAGGAACTCATGCGCCCTCCCCGGCCGGCGTCTCGCCGGCCCGTCCCGCTGATGGTGCCGATGGCCCGTCCTGGTCCCCGGCCGGAACGGCGTCGTGATCCCCGGCCGGAACGGCGTCCTGGTCCCGCGCCGGAACGGCGTCGTGGTCCCCCGCGCCGGTCATGGCGGAGCCGAGCAGTTCCGGGGTGACCCCCGCCGGGTCCACGTCCGCGACCACCTGGCCGCGCAGCAGGACCTTCAGGGAGTCCGACAGGCCGATCAGCTCGTCCAGGTCCGCCGAGATCAGCAGGACGGCGAGGCCGGCCGCGCGTGCCGCGCGCAGGTGGTCCCAGATGGCGGCCTGAGCGCCGACGTCCACGCCTCGTGTCGGGTGGGACGCGATGAGCACCACAGGATCGCCGCTCATCTCGCGGCCCACGATGAGTTTCTGCTGGTTGCCGCCGGACAGCGCGCCGGCGTCCACGTCGATGCCGGGGGTGCGCACGTCGTAGGCGTCCACGATGCGCTGGGTGTCGGCGCGGGCCCCGGCCCGGTCGATCCACGGGCCGCGGACGTTGGGCCTGCGGGTCTGGTGACCGAGGATGCGGTTCTCCCACAGCGGGGAGGCGAGCAGCAGGCCGTGGCGCTGGCGGTCCTCGGGGATGTACCCGATGCCGCCTTCGCGCCTGCGCAGCGTCGGCCAGTGGGAGATGTCGTCGCCGCCGAGCGTGACGACCCCTTCGGCGGACCGCATCCCCATGATGGCCTCGACCAGCTCGGCCTGTCCGTTGCCCTCGACCCCGGCGATGCCGAGCACCTCGCCCTTGTGGATGTCGAACGACACGTCGCGCACCACCGCGCGTCCGTCGGCGCCGCGTACCGTCAGGCCGCGCACGGCGAGCGCCACCTCGTCGGTGACGGTGGACTCGCGGGTCTCCGGGCTCGGCAGCTCGCTGCCGACCATCAGCTCGGCGAGCCGGCGCGCGGTGACGTCCGCCGGCAGCACGCTCGCCACGGTCGTGCCGCGCCTGATCACCGTGATGGCGTCGGCCACCGACAGCACCTCGTCGAGCTTGTGCGAGATGAAGATGATGGTGAGGCCCTCGCGCACCAGTCCGCGCAGGTTGTCGAACAGCTCGTCGACCTCCTGCGGCACCAGCACGGCGGTGGGCTCGTCCAGGATCAGGATGCGCGCGCCTCGGTAGAGCACCTTGAGGATCTCGACGCGCTGCCTGGCCCCGACACCGAGGTCCTCCACCAGCGTGTCGGGGGACACGCCGAGGCCGTACGCGTCGGAGATCTCCTTGATCTTCCGGCGCGCGGCGGCGAAGTCGATGCCGAGCCCGCGGCGCGGCTCGCTGCCGAGGATGATGTTCTCAAGGACCGTGAGGTTGTCGGCGAGCATGAAGTGCTGGTGCACCATGCCGATCCCCGCGGCGATGGCGTCGGCCGGGGAGCGGAACGTCACGGGCTTCCCCTCGACGCGGATCACCCCCTCGTCGGGGTGCTGCATGCCGTAGAGGATCTTCATGAGCGTCGACTTGCCCGCGCCGTTCTCCCCCACGACGGCGTGCACGTGGCCGCGCCGCACGCTCAGGCGGATGTCACGGTTGGCGACGACGCCGGGGAACCGCTTGGTGATGCCTTCCAGCTCGACGGCGAGCGGAGGCTCTGCGGGATCCGGGGGTGTCGGGGTGCTGATGGCGGCCTCCTGCCATGACGGACGGCCCTGGTGGCGGACGTGAGCGGCCGGACGCGGCGACGCGTCCGGCACCGGGGGCCGCAGGCGTGCGGCCGGACCGGAGCGGACGCGATGACGGACCGGAGGGAGGAGGGGGACACCTGACAGTAGCCCAAGGGGCCCGGTGGCACGCCTCCGGGCCCCTGAACACTGGTTACGGCGTCCGCCGTCACCTCTGGAGGAGGGACGAGGTCACTCGGAGGGAACCTTGATCTCGCCGTCGATGATCTTCTGCTTGTAGCCGTCGAGGTCGGTCTTGATGTCGTCGACCTGGCCGCCGGTGGTGGAGAAGTCGACGCCGCCTGCCTTGAGGTCGTAGACCGTCGGGCCCGCCTTGACGCTGTTGTCCACGAAGCTCTTGAGGAAGTCGAACACCGCGACGTCGACCTTCTTGAGCATGGACGTCATGATGACGCCGCGCACCGACTCGTCGGCGGTGAGCGCCTGGTCGGAGTCCACGCCGATGGCCATGGCGTTCGCAGCCTTGGCCGCCTCGAACACGCCGCCACCCGAGCCGCCGGCCGCCTGGTAGACCACGTCGGCGCCGGAGTCGAACATGCCCTCGGCCGCGGTCTTGCCCTTGGCCGGGTCGTTGAAGCCGCCGAAGTCCGGGGGCTGCGTGAGGTACTTGACGTCGATCTTGATGTCGGGCTTCACGGCCTGCGCGCCCTTGGTGTAACCGATCTCGAACTTCTTGATCAGCGGCACCTGCACGCCGCCGACGAAGCCGATGTGGTCCTTCTTGCTCTTCAGGGCCGCCGCGGCACCCACCAGGAACGAACCCTCGTTCTCGGCGAACAGCAGGTTGGAGATGTTGGGACCCTGGGCCGCGTCGTCGACGATCGCGAACTTGGTGTCGGGGAACTCCTTGGCGACCTTCGTGATCGCCTCCGAGTAGGCGAAGCCGATGGCGACGACCGGGTTGTAGCCGCTCTGCGCGAGCAGGCGGAGCCGCTGCTCCTTCTGCGCGCCGGTCTCACCGCTGCCGGCTTCGAGTTCTTTGACCTCGCCGAGGTTCAGCTCGCCCTTGGCCTTGTCGAGTCCCGCGGCGGCGGCGTCGTTGAACGACTGGTCGCCGCGTCCGCCGATGTCGTACGCGAGACCGACCTTGGGGCCCTCGGCGGCCGCAGAAGATGGCGCGGACGCCTCCGGTGACGCGGCGTCCGAACCGTTACCGCCGCCCCCACACGCCGCCAGCGCCATGAGCATGGCACCGGCCGCGGTCGTGGCGGCCAGCTTGCTTGCGTTGATGCGAAGCAAGGTGACTCCTTCCGTGCATTCGCCGTCCAACCTGTGTGCACGCGCGACGAAACGCACGGCAACCCTGCACGGAACATAGTTGTTCGGTAAGGGTTGTCCAAACCGGCACCCAGGTCCGAAACAGGTCCGTTATGCAGCTCTCGCCACCCTGTGACCTGGGAAACCGCACCGGCGGACGGCCGCGGCCACCCGCCGTACCACGAGCCCGGCAGGTCGCGCCGCTCGCGCGGCCGGCGGCCGCGTCAGGCGGTGACGGGTTCGGCCGCGGTGGCGCCGGCCGCGGTGCGGCCACCGTCCCACAGCGCGGTGAGCGCCGTGGCGGCCATCAGGCTCACCCCTGCGCCGATGCAGCGTTCGTCCACGTCGAAGGTGCCCTGGTGGATGTCGAACCGGCCGTTGCTCCCCGGGGTGCGGACGCCGAGCCTGGCGTAGGCGCCTGGCACCGACTCCAGGTACCAGCCGAAGTCCTCGCCGCCGAGCGACTGGGGTGTCGGCACCACGGAGTTCGGGCCGAGCACCTCACCGGCGGCGTCGCTGAGCATCTCGACGCTGGTCTCCTCGTTGATGGTGGGAGGCACGCCGCGGATGTAGTTCATCTCGGCCGTCACGCCGTAGGCGACGGCGACGGAGTCGAGCAGGGACTTGAACAGGTCGGGGGCCTCGTGCCACGCCTGCTCGTCCAGGGTGCGGATCGTGCCTTCGGCCAGGCCGTCGTCGGGGATCGCGTTGGCCACGGACCCGGCCTGGACCCGGCCCCAGACCAGCGAGAGCGAGTGGCGGGGGTCGACGCGGCGGCTCAACGCGGCCGGCAGCTCGGTGACGATCTTGGCGAGCGCGAACACCAGGTCGGCCGTGAGGTGGGGCCGCGCGGTGTGACCGCCGGGGCCGCCGAGCCGCACGCTGACCTTGTCGCAGGCCCCGGTGATGGGGCCGGTGCGCAGGCCCACCCGGCCCACGTCGACCCGGGGGTCGCAGTGCAGGCCGAAGATGCGGTCCACGCCGTTGATGCCGCCGGCCTCCAGCACCTTGAGCGCGCCACCCGGCACGACCTCCTCGGCGGGCTGGAAGATGAGCCTGACCCGGCCCGGCAGCAGACCGGCCGCCGCCTGCTCGGCGAGGAACAGGCCGGTGCCGAGGATGATCGCGGTGTGCACGTCGTGGCCGCAGGCGTGGCAGACGCCGGGGACCGTCGATCGGTACGACACGTCCTTCTCGTCCAGCAGCGGCAGCGCGTCGATGTCGGCGCGCAGCGCGACCGTGGGGCCGTCGCCGCTGCCGATGTCGCAGATCAGGCCGGTGCCGCGCGGCAGCGGCACCGGGGTGAGGCCGGCCTGCTCCAGCCGCGTGGCGATGCGCTCGGTGGTGCGGTGCTCGACGAAGCCGAGCTCGGGGTGTGCGTGCAGGTCGCGCCGGAACTCGATGAGGTCCCGGTCGTTCGCGTTCAGGAACGCGCCGAGCTGCCCCCGAAGATCACGTGCCTGCATGTCCTATCGCCCCGTTCGAAGTCCTCAGTTCGGTGGTCACGAAGCGGTCCTCCGCGAGCTCGGCGATCGTCGCGTCCACGACGTCGTCGAGGGAACCGCCTCGATCAAGGATCGCGCGCTGGCGTTCGCACGAATTGCCGTGCTCCACGACCTCGCTCACCACGGCGAGTTCGCCGGGGCAGCCGAGCCGCTCGGCCATCGGCGCCAGATCCCGGCAGAGCTCGTAGAGCATGTCACGCATCGGCGCGGTGGAGCCGTGGTCGTCGGTGATGACGTTCGCGTCGAGGCCGTACCGTGTGGCCCGCCACTTGTTGTCGCGCACCACCCACGGAGCGGGGTGCGGTAGCCGGTAACCGCGGTCGAGCTGCTGGTCGAACTGCTGCACCAGGCACTGCGACAACGCCGTCACCATGCCGACCTCGCGGGGGGTCGGTATGCCGTCGAACATGCGAATCTCAATCGTGCCGAAGTTGGGCTGTGGACGGATGTCCCACCACACCTCTTTTATGCTTCTGATGGTCCCGGCGCGGATAAGGGTGTCCATGTATTCCTCGAACCCCGACCAGTCCGCCAGCATCTGCGGCGGTCCAGCCGTGGGCAGGGAGCCGAAAACTATGGCCCGGCTGGAGGCGAGCCCGGTGTCTTGGCCGCCCCAGTACGGGCTGGAGGCCGTCAGCGCGAGGAAATGCGGCAGGTAGGCCGCAAGTGCGTTGACGATGGGGATGACTTTATCCCGATCGCGCACCCCCACGTGGACATGTACGCCAAATGTTTGGATCCGCCATGCCAGCCACTGCATCTCTTCGACGAGCTCGGCGTACCGCTGGACCGGCGCGTACACCGCGTCGCGCCAGTCGCTGATGGCGTGGGTGCCGGTGCAGGCCAGCGCGGTGCCGCGCGGTGCGACGGCCTCACGCAGCCGGTCGATGGTGCCGGTGAGGTCGCGCACGGCCTCCGACACGGTGTTGTGCACGTCGGTGATGACCTCGATCTGGGACTGCATCAGCTCGTGCATCACCTTGGGCCGCGGCGACTCGCTGAGCTCAGGCACGGCCTCCAGCACCGCTTTGGCGTCCTGGCGGAGCCGTCGTGTGTGCGTGTCGACAAGCTGGAGCTCCCACTCGACACCCAATGTGGGGCCGCGCGAAGAGTTGAACTGGATCGCCACAGCAGCCTCCAACCGCGATGCTCTCAGGCCGAGTCTCCGCTCCACCGTGCGAGCGGCCAACCCGTACGGCCCCCGGTCACGGTGTGCCCGCCTCCCATCGGTCCACCCGCGGACAGGTGAAGGGGGATCGGGCCGGGAATGCTCAGGGTGGACCGTGAACCGGCCGCTCACCGTCTCTGCCCGGGGACGCGTACGCGGCCGGCCCGGCGCCACGCCACGCACGCAGGCCGATGACGCCGAGCACTCCGGCGAGGACGAGGTTGACCGCGATGAGGACGCCGTGCACGACATAGAAGGCCGTCGGGTGGCCGTCGGCGAGGTTGAGACCGAGGTTGATCCACTCGAAGACCATGAAGGCGGCCAGCACCACCAGGAAGCCGGCGACACGTCGTGTGATCCTCACCCGTTCCATCCTACCGCCGTGGTTACCGACCAGCACATTCACGATCTTTGTCGTGTCTTGCCCCAGATGAAAAGCGACAAAGTTACGCTGAGTTCCCTATGGGGATGAAACACGTGCCAATGATCGGCGCGCTGGCGCTGGCCGCGAGCCTCACGTTCGTCGTGCCGTCACCGGCCGTGGCGGACGCCTACGACAACCCGCCGATCGGCGGCGCGCTGCTCGGGGGCCGCGGCGTGATCGTGGACCAGACGGCGCGGAAGCTGCCGAAGACCGAGGCCTCGGCCTTCGTGGTCGCCGACGCCGACACCGGCGAGGTGCTCGCCGCCAAGAACCCCCATGGCCGCTTCCTGCCGGCCAGCACCTTGAAGGCGCTGACCGCGCTCACGCTGATCCCGAAGCTCGACCGCAAGAAGATGGTCAAGCCCAGCCAGGACGCCTGCAACCAGGAAGGCAGCGCCGTCGGCCTCACCCCGCGCAAGATCTACACGGTGGACGACCTGTTCCGCGCGCTGATGATGGTGTCGGGCAACGACGCCGCGGTGGCGCTGGCCGAGGCCAACGGCGGCCTGCCGAAGACGCTCGCCGACATGAACGCCGAGGCCCGGCGGATCCAGGCCATGGACACCGTCGCCAAGACACCGAACGGCCTGGACAAGCCGGGACAGAGCAGCTCGGCGTACGACCTGGCGCTCATCGCGCGCGCCGGGCTCGCCGACCCCGCCTTCCGCAAGTACGTCGGGACGAAGGTGGCGGACTTCCCCGCACCCAAGGGGCACTACCAGATCGCCAACCACAACCGGCTGCTCGGCCGCTACCCCGGCATGCTCGGCGTGAAGAACGGCTGGACGAGCAAGGCGCTCGGCAGTTTCATCGGCGCCGCGCGGCGCGACGGCCACACGATCATCGTCACGGTGATGCGGCACGAGGGCTCGTTCTGGCCGGAGGTCCAGGACCTGCTCGACTGGGGCTTCGCGGCCCGGGGCCGTACCGCGGCCGTCGGCACGCTCGTCGGCCCGATCCCGGCGGCCAAGCCGACCCGTCCCGTCGGCGGGCCGCCGACCCCCGCTCCGGCGGTGTCCAGGCCCGCGGACGCCGCCGGGGAGTCCTCCTCCGCCGGCGCCGCCGGGGTGGCCGTGATCGGTGTCGCCGCGCTCGGCGGCCTCGCCTGGCTCGGGTACGGCCTGCGCCGCCGCCGCTCACGCGGCCGGGGCTCCGCTCAGGTGTAGGCGGTCGCCGGGGCCGGGGACGGCGCCGGCGGCGGTGAGCCACCCGCGGTGGCGGTCCACGCGGTCACGTACATCGTCCAGCGGGCCGACAGGTTGATCCACACCAGCAGGCCCACCACCACGGCGAACGTGCCGTAGATCGGATTGTTGAGCGTGCCGGACAGCAGCAGGTTGGCGAGCTGCTTCAGCACACCGAACCCGACCGCGCCGAGCAGCGCGCCTTTGAGCAGGGCCCGGCGCGACCCGGTGAGCCGGCCGAGCCAGCCGAGGATCACCAGGAAGACCAGCGTGTCCGCCAGCAGTGCGATCACCAGGGCCGCGACCCGGACCAGCACCGTGCCGACGACCGACGGGCCGAGCCCGAACCAGCCGAGCACCGTGCCGGTGGCCGACACGGCGAACCCGCCGGCCAGGACCGACAGCATGAGGGTGACGCCGACCAGCAGCAAGGCCACCAGGTCGCGCAACCTGCCGATGATCATGCTCACCGGCGGCTCGGACGTCATGGTCATGTCGCGCATCGCCTCACGCAGCGCGTCCAGCGCGCCGAGCCCGGCGTACAGCAGGCCGACCAGGCCGATGAGGCCCGCCTCGACGCGCGCGTCGGCGAGCTGATCGACACGCAGCGAGCCGGCGAGGCCGGGAAGCTGCTGGTTCAACGCGGCGATCAGCGTGCGCCTGGCGCCTTCGCGGAACGCGATGACGTAGCCGAACACCGAGAACGCCAGCGCCAGCAGCGGGAAGAACGACAGGAACGCGAAGTACGTCACCGCGCCGGCCAGCCGGTCCCCCCGCTGAGCCTGGTACCGGTGGACGGTGCGCAGCAGATGGTCGAACCAGGCCCAGCGCACGCGGTACAGCGCGAGCCGCCGCCGGCCCCAACCCTTGACGCTCTCGATCCGCCGCGTCACCGAGGCCCACGCACCCGCCATGCCGACCCCCTACTTCACCAGGCGAGGAGCACGCCTGGTCTGCCGGGGCCTACCACCGGCGGGCCGCCGCAAACCTCCCGTGCGCCGGACCGGCCCGGGTGGACGTCAGACGCGCGGCAGGAAACCGACCCGCTCGCGCACCAGCTGCATGGTCTCGGCGGCCACCTCACCGGCGCGGCGCGCGCCGACGGCGAGCAGGCGGTCCAGCTCGGTCTCGTTGGCCAGGAGCTTCTCGGTGCGCTCGCGGATCGGGGCGAAGGCGTCCACGACGACCTGCGCGACCTCTTTCTTGAAGGTGCCGTAGCCCTGGCCCGCGTACCGCGTCTCCAGCTCGGGCACCGGCGTGCCGGTGAGCGCCGACTGGATGCGCAGCAGGTTGGTCACGCCGGGCTTGTTCACGGGGTCGGCGACGACCTCGGACCCGGTGTCGGTGACGGCGCGCATGATCTTCTTGGAGAGGACGCGCGGCTCCTCGAGCAGCTCCAGCAGGCCCTGCGGGCTGGAGGAGCTCTTGGACATCTTGGCCAGCGGGTCCTGGAGGTCGGTGATCTTCTCGACCTCCTTGGGGGTGAACGCCGACGGCACGACGAACGTCTCGCCGTACCGGCTGTTGAACCGCTGCGCGAGGTCGCGGGTGAGCTCCAGGTGCTGCTTCTGGTCGGCCCCCACCGGCACCTGGTCGGCCTGGTACATCAGGATGTCGGCCGCCTGGAGGATCGGGTAGGTGAACAGCCCCACCCCGGCCGCGCTCTCGCCGTACCGCGCCGCCTTGTCCTTGAACTGCGTCATGCGGCCGGCCTCCCCCATGCCGGTGTTGCAGATGAGGATCCACGTGAGCTCGCTGTGCTCACGGACCTGGCTCTGCACGAACAGCGTGCTGCGCTCGGGGTCGAGACCGGCCGCGAACAGCTGCGCGGCGGTGAGCCTGGTGCGCTGCCGCAGCTCCGCGGCCGTCGGGTGGACGGTGATCGCGTGGAGGTCGGCGATGAAGTAGAACGCGTCGTGCGTCTCCTGCATGGCGACCCACTGGCGGACGGCACCCAGGTAGTTGCCGAGGTGCAGCGAGTCGCCGGTGGGCTGGATGCCGGAGAGAACACGAGGTTTGGCCATAGCACACAATTCTGTCAGGACTCCGGACCCGATCGCGACCTGGTTAGGCCGACCGGCGGATCAGTCGCCGGGATCCGGCGGCGGTTCGGTCTCGTCGTTGAGCGGCGTCGTCCTGGTGACCCGGACCCGCGCGACGCGCCGTCCGTCCATCTCGGTCACCACGAGCGAGAAGCCGGAGCCGCGCACCTCGTCCCCCACCTCGGGAAGGTGGCCGAGCCGGGCCATGACGTACCCGGCGAGCGTCTCGTACGGCCCGTCGTCCAGCCGGATGCCGGTCTCGCCGGCGAAGTCGTCGAGGTTGACCAGCCCGTCGACCTCCATCTCACCTGACACCATGCGCACGGGTTTGCCATGAGGGTCGTACTCGTCACGGATGTCCCCGATGAGCTGTTCCATCAGGTCCTCCATGGTGACGATCCCGGCGGTGCCGCCGAACTCGTCCACCACGATGGCCAGGTGCTGTCCGTCGTCACGCATCTCGGTCAGCGTGGCGAGCACCCGTTTGGACGCCGGCAGCAGCTTGACCGGCCGGATGGGGACCAGTTCGCCGATCGGCTCGATGCGGCCGGTGAGCACCGGGTCCAGCAGATCGCGTACGTGAACGAATCCCACGATGTCGTCATAGGACCGCCGGAACACCGGGAAGCGGGAGTGCGGCATGGCGGCGGCCAGGATCGCGGCCTCGGCGAGCGGCGTGTCCACGGACATGAACTCCACCTCGGTGCGCGGCAGCATGACCTCCCGCAGGTGGCGCTTGCCGGCCGCGAACACCTCGTCGATCAGGTCGCGCTCGTCGGGGGTCAGCTCCTCGTGGCCGACCACCATGTCGCGCAGTTCCTCAGTGGTGACCGCGGCCCGGTCCTCCTCGGGGTTGCCGCCGAGCAGCCGCACCACGCCGTCGGTGGACTTCGACAGCACCCAGATGACCGGCCGCGACAGGGTGGCGAGCCGGTCGAGGAACGGCGCGACCAGGATCGACAGGCCCTCGGCCTGCTGGCGTGCCAGCCGTTTCGGCGCCAGCTCGCCGAGCACCAGCGTGACGTACGAGATGGCCAGCGTGACGATCAGCAGTGCGAGCGGTCCCGCGGCGGCGCGCGGCACCCACGTGCCGGCGAGCACGGGTTCGAGCTGCGCGGCGAGGGTGTCGGCGCCGACCGCCGCCGACGCCGCGGTGGCGACGGTGACGCCGATCTGCACCGACGAGAGGAACCGGTTGGGGTCGCGGGCCAGCTTGGCCACCCGTGCGCCGCGCCTGCCTTCGTCCGCCAGCTTGCGTATCTGGCTCTCCCGCAGGGAGACCAGCGCCATCTCCGCGGCTGCGAAGAAGCCGCCGATCAGGACGAAGGCGAGGACCAGGGCGATGTTCGCCGCGACGTTCTGCACGGATCAGAGGTCCGTTCACGATTCGGGCCAGACGATGATTGCGTCAGAGTACCCGCTGCCTACCCGCTGTCCCGTGCCGCATCCCCGGACGGAGCAACGTAAGCTGGACAGCGGATCGAACAGGAACCAACACGTTCCAAAAAGGTCGAACACCTTCTTCGGGAGAGGACGGACACGTGAAGCTGCTGGTCACCGGAGGCGCCGGATACGTCGGGAGCGCGGTGGCCGCACGCCTCGTGGACACCGGTCACGAGGTCACCGTCCTCGACGACCTGTCCACCGGCCACGCCGACGCCGTCCCGCCGGGGGCCGGGTTCGTCCAGGCGTCGATCACCGAGGCCGGGCCGGTGCTCGAGGACGGCTTCGACGGCGTGCTCCACTTCGCCGCCAAGTCGCTGGTCGGCGAGTCGGTGAAACTTCCAGGGCTGTACTGGTCGGCCAACCTCGGCGGCACACTCGCGCTGCTCGACGCCGTGCGCGAGGCCGGCGTGCCGCGCGTCGTGTTCTCCTCCACCGCCGCGACCTATGGCGAGCCCGAGCGCACCCCCATCGAGGAGACCGACCCCACCCGTCCAACCAACCCCTACGGCGCCTCCAAGCTGGCCGTGGACACCGCGCTCACGGCGTACGCGGGACTGCACGGCATCGGAGCGGTCAGCCTGCGCTATTTCAACGTCGCCGGCGCGCACACCGCCGCCGACGGACGCGTGTACGGCGAGCGGCACACCGTGGAGACCCATCTGATCCCCAACGTCCTCGCGGTCGCGCTCGGCCGGCGCACGTCGGTCGACGTGTACGGCGTCGACTACCCCACCCCCGACGGCACCTGCGTGCGCGACTACATCCACATCACCGACCTCGCCGAGGCCCACCTGCTCGCGCTCGACGCCTGCCGGCCGGGGGTCCACGAGATCTACAACCTCGGCAGCGGCACCGGGTTCTCCGTGAACGAGGTCGTGTCGGCGTGCCGGGAGGTCACCGGCCATCCGATCCCCGCGCAGGTGCGCGAGCGCCGGCCCGGCGACCCGGCGGTGCTGGTGGCGTCCTCGGAGCGCATCCGGCGCGAACTCGGCTGGAAACCCTCGCACACCGACCTGGACACCATCATCTCCGACGCCTGGGCCGCCGTACGGCCCGACTGACACGGACATCCAGGGACACGGACCGGTCAAGAAACAAAGTCACGTTCTGCGAAACCTGTGTCTCTCTGTGTCATCTGTGGTGTGATCTCCTGCGTGGCCAGAGCCGGAACCTTCCCGACCTTTGTGGTGAGACTCGCCTTCGCCGCGCTGATCCTGCTCGGCGCCATGGTGTCGGCGGCCGGCGCGGTCTTCGCCACGACCCGGGGGCCGCACGTCACCCCCGGCACCGACTGCACCGCGCGACACCATCCGTCCGCCTGACCTCCGGCCGTGGCCGGTTCGCCAGCCGGGCCGGCGCGATCCTCGTGACCAGTTCGACGTGGTTGTCCACCTCGTTGCCGTCCCTGGCGTCGGAGGTGAGACGCGCGCCGGCACGCAACGGTCCCCGCGCGCTCGCACGCACCTTGCCGAGCACCGTCAGCTCACCCGAGCCGCCGGACGGGATGTCGGCGTCCGAGGGGCACACCACCTCGTTCCGTGTCGCACCGGGGTGGCAGGCCGCCACGTCGACGTACTTGATGTCCACGTCACCCGGCACGTTGACCGTCAGCACCGGCAGCACCGCGTCCCCCGGCCCCGAGTTGCGCACCCGCACCCGGTAGGTGAGCCAGTGGCCCGGCTGGGCCACCTGCGGCGCGACCGTGATGCGCACCGACAGATCGGCCCCCGCCGAGCGCCACGGGACCGGCGGCACCCCGGCGCCGGCGAGAAGGACGAGACCGGCGACTCCCGCCGTGAGAAGACCCATTGATGGACGACCCCCATAAGTTCGCCACCAATTGAACGCCTCCCGGCACACCTCGCACCCGTCCCGACACGCGGCGCCGCTCCCGGCGAACCCCAGGCACCGGTAAAGATCGCTTGGCGTGGGGTCGCGGCGTCACTTGCAGGCGGCGAGATCCGGCATGCGCGTCTCGGCGCGGAAGTCCACCCGGCCGAAGTGCTTCTTCAGCAGCGCCGCCACCGTGCCGTCCCGGTACATCTGCATGACGGCCCCTCGCACGGCCCGGCAGGTGCGCACGTCCCCCTTCTTGATCGCCACGCCGTACCGTTCGTCGGTCAGCCTGGCGCCGAGCACCTTGTACCGGATCGAGTCGCGCTGCGCGAACCCGGCGAGCAGCAGATCGTCCCCCGGCACGGCGTCCACCACGCCGTCGTGGAGCATCACCATGCAGTCGGCGTAGGTGGCCGCGTGGACGAGCCGCACCTTGACCTTGTCCTGCACGATCCCCACCGAGGAACTGGACGCCGGCGAGCACATCGGCCGTCCCGCGAGGTCCGTCACGGTCTCGTACGGGTCACCGGCCCTGACCAGCAGATCGACGTGCGCCGTGTAGTACGGCCCCGCGAACGTCACCGGGTCGTCGTTGATCGAGTAGGTGGCGATCACCAGGTCGGCCTTGCCGGAGTCCAGCATGCCGACCCGCTCGGCCCTGCTCGACGCGCGGAACGTCACACCCTCCGCCGGTACCCCGAGCTGCTCGGCGATGTAGGTGCCGACGTCCACCTCGAAACCGCGCCACGTCCCCTGGTTGTCGAGCGCGACCCCCGGCACGAAGTCGCGCATCGCGATGGTGATCTTCTTGGTGGCCGCCACCTTGTCGGCCACGGACCGGAACGACGTGGGGGTGACCGCAGGCGTCGGCGATTCCCCGGCCGGCGCCGACGGGCTCGCGGACGGCGTGGCCGCGACACCGTACGGGCCCCACTTCCAGACGGCCACGGCTCCCCCGCCGGCCGTCACCAGCAGCGCGGCGGCCACCGCGGCCCACCGGCGCGCACCCCCGCGCCGCCGTGCCGCCGGCGCCGCCGGCGCCGCGGTCGCCGGAGGAGCGACCTGTGTGGGGGCCGCCGCGCTCTCCAGCCCCTCGGTCAGCAGCGCCGTGGACACGGGGACCGCCGGACGGGACCCCCGGCCGAGCAGCCGCAGCAGGATCTCGTCGGAGGTGGGCCGCTCGGCGGGCTCCTTGACCAGACCGGCCCGCACCACACCGCGCAGCGGCTCGGGTAACCCGCTGAGGTCGGCCTCGTCGTTCAGCACCCGGTTGAGCACCGCCGCGATGGAGTTGCCGCCGAACGGCACGACCCCCGTCGCCGCGAACGCCACCGTGGCCCCCCAGGCGAACACGTCGGCGGCCGGCCCGACCTCGCCGCCGGAGATCTGCTCAGGCGCCATGTAGGCCGGCGTCCCCACGGCCCTGCTGGTGATCGTGCCGGTGGAGTCCAGGATGCGCGCGATGCCGAAGTCGACCACCCGCGCGCCGTCGGCCGCCATCAGCACGTTGTCCGGCTTGAAGTCCCTGTGCACGATCCCCGCGTGGTGGATGGCCGTCAACGCCGTCGCCGTCCCCACCGCCAGCCGCTCCAGCGCACTGCCGCGCAGCGGCCCGCCGGCCTCCACGGTCTCCCGCAGCGAACGACCCTCGATGTACTCACTCGCGATGTACGGCGTGTCCCCGTCCAGGTCGGCCTGCACCACCCGCGCCGTGCAGAACGACGAGACCCGCTCGGCCGCCTTCAACTCCCGCGCGAACCGCGAGCGCGCCGTCAGGTCCCCGCTGAACTTCACATGCAGCAGCTTCACCGCCACCCGCACCCCGTCGTCGTCCCGACCGAGGTAGACGACCCCCTGCCCCCCCTCCCCGAGCCGCCCGACAAGGCTGAAGGGCCCAAGCTGCCGTGGATCACCCCGCCCCAGCGGCTCAACCGGCATCCCGCGTTCCCCCGCGTAGTAGGGCCAAGAACTCAACACCAGAACTTTACGGCCCCTTGGCACTCTGCCAGCCTGCCGAGACCACGCCGTGACCTCCACTTCCCCGGCCGTCGCCTGAGATCCGTTCTCCGCCGCCGGGCCGCCGGGAGGCGGCCCCCCCTCCCGGTGCGACCTTCCGGCGGCGGAGAGATGCGTGCAGGCACGCGAGGAGACCTTCCGTGCGCGGGGTGGACCTCATGCCAGGCGCACAATTCCACAATTCCCGCGAATGGCCGCTTGACCGAGGTGTTGCGGACGTAGTCAATGATGTGTTAATTTTCTGCACGTTCGACTGCTCGGTAAGTGATTCTGTTTCTCCACCATTCGACTGCGTACGGGGACGCCGTGAGTGTGAGAAAGGCACTGTTCAGAGCCACGACGCCGGAGCCCTGGCGACTCAAGGGCCACCCGGACCGCTTTCCATCGAACCGTCGCAGGGCACGGCTCAGCCGCTCATCGCCCCATTGCGCCTACCCTCCGGAAATTCCCTCCAAACCTTGACCGTAGTCATGTACGCACCGGTCACGGCCGGTGAGGTGCACTTACGCGTACCCCGCCGTGCGGGACGCGTGCGACTCCCGTCGCATTTCCACCACCTGTCGCGCTGACATCCGTTCCCCTTTTCAGCGTGGCCGAGACCACTTGCCGAGCAAAGGCGCGCATGCGCCGCCGCGTTATGCGCCAGGTGACGGAAATTCATTTCCTCATCACCGTCAGAGTTTCATCGCGCCATTCGAGCCAAAGGGAGAGAAAAAGTGAGGACTTCAAGGACCAATCGCAAGAGCAGGTTCGCGGTCGCGGCGTCACTGGCGGCGGCGGCACTGTTCGCCGGCGGCCTCACCGCCCCCCCGGCTGCCGCCTCGGCGCTCGACGGGTCGTGCGACTTCACCCGCACCCTCTGCTTATTCGAGGGCTACGACTTCACCGGCGCGAGGTTCACCACGCAGTCGTTGAATCCTCCCGCGGGTGTCTGTGTCAACCTCGCGACACACGGCTGGGGGTCGGGACGGGCCCACTCGGCGATCAACACCGCCACCACGACCGCCACGCTGTGGACCAACACCGACTGCACCGGCGTTCCCATGCCGCTGTACCCCGGCGAGTACGACGACATCGACCTCAACTCGAACAGCGTCTTCGTGTACTGATCCCCAGAGGGCATCGAACTGCGGGGGAGGGCCACGAGCGGCGGCCCTCCCCGCGCGCACGCCGCTCCCCGGTGCGGCACGTCCCCGGCCGCACCATGCCACGGGGTTGCACAGCGACCCCCGGACACGAAACGGCCCCTACCGGCGGCAGAGCCGCAGGTAGGGGCCGAATTCAGTCAGGAGGCCATCTTCTTCCTCAGGTTCTCGTCCAACGCGGCGAGGAAGTCCTGGGTGGTGAGCCACTTGGCGTCGTCGCCGACGATGATGGCGAGGTCCTTGGTCATCTGGCCGGATTCGACGGTCTCGACGCACACCTTTTCCAAGGTGTCGGCGAAGGCGGTGACCTCGGGCTGGTCGTCCAGCTTGCCGCGGTGGGCGAGGCCCCTGGTCCAGGCGAAGATGGACGCGATCGGGTTGGTGGAGGTGGGCTTGCCCTGCTGGTGCTGGCGGTAGTGGCGGGTCACGGTGCCGTGTGCGGCCTCGGCCTCCACGGTGCGGCCGTCGGGGGACATGAGGACCGAGGTCATCAGGCCGAGGGAGCCGAAGCCCTGCGCGACGGTGTCGGACTGGACGTCGCCGTCGTAGTTCTTGCAGGCCCAGACGTAGCCGCCTTCCCACTTCATCGCCTGCGCGACCATGTCGTCGATCAGGCGGTGCTCGTAGGTGATGCCGGCGGCCTCGAAGTCGGCCTTGAACTCGGCCTCGTACACCTCGGCGAAGAGATCCTTGAAGCGGCCGTCGTAGGCCTTCAGGATCGTGTTCTTGGTCGAGAGGTAGACCGGGTAGCCGCGGTCGAGGCCGTAGCGCATGGAGGCGCGCGCGAAGTCGCGGATCGACTGGTCCAGGTTGTACATCGCGAGCGCGACACCGGGGCCGGGGAAGTCGTAGACGTCGAGCTCGATGGGGGCCGAGCCGTCGGAGGGGGTGAAGGTCAGGGTCAGCGTGCCCTCGCCGGGGACCTTGAGGTCGGTGGCGCGGTACTGGTCGCCGAAGGCGTGACGGCCGATCACGATGGGCTTGGTCCAGCCGGGGACCAGCCGCGGCACGTTGGACATGATGATCGGCTCACGGAAGACCACGCCGCCGAGGATGTTGCGGATCGTGCCGTTCGGCGACCGCCACATCTTCTTGAGTCCGAACTCCTCGACCCGCGCCTCGTCGGGGGTGATCGTGGCGCACTTCACGCCGACGCCGTACTGCTTGATGGCGTTGGCCGCGTCGACCGTCACCTGGTCGTCGGTGGCGTCACGGTGCTCGATCCCGAGGTCGTAGTACTTCAGATCGACGTCGAGGTAGGGCAGGATCAACTGGTCCTTGATGAACTTCCAGATGATCCGGGTCATCTCGTCGCCGTCGAGTTCGACGACGGGACCCGCTACCTTGATCTTGGGCATGCTTGGGGTTCCCCTTTACAACTGAGCAAATGTCCTTCTTGCGGAATTGGGTGGCGATTGAGGCTATCGGATGGGTATATCCGACAATCCGCTACCCGAAGATCCGCGGCACGGTCAGACTGGCGGCGACCAGTGCCGTCACGACGCCGAGGAGCCCGTAGGTGACGAGGTCGGTGCTCCTGCGGCGCACGGTGAGCAGACTCTCCGTGCGATCCGGAAGGATCACCCGGAGCGCGGCACCCGCGAGCACCGCGAACGCCACGATCATGCCTCCCGCCCAGGCCGGCAGGCCCAGCGCGATCAGCCCGAGGCCGGCGGCCGCACCTCCGAGCACGAGGAGGTACGGCCCCCAGGCTCTACCGCTCGTCAATCGGCATCCACTTCTGATCGCGCTCCCCGATGTACTCACTGTCGGGACGGATCAGCCGGTTGTCGGCGTGCTGCTCGATCACGTGCGCCGTCCAGCCGGCCATACGGCTGACCGAGAAGACCGGTGTGAACAGATCCGTCGGAATGCCAAGGTAGTGGTAGACCGTCGCGGCGTAGAAGTCGACGTTCGGGTAGAGACCCTTCTCCGCCAGGACGACCTCCTCCATCTCCTTCGACATCCGATAGTAGGTGTCGTCCCCCGATGCCTCTCCCAGCTCCCGCGACATCTTGCGCAGATGGGTGGCGCGGGGGTCCTCGGTCTTGTAGACGCGGTGGCCGAAGCCCATGATCTTCTCGCCGGCGGCGAGCTTGTCGCGGACGGCCCGCGCCACTCCCCCGGCGGGGATGCTCTCCAAGGTGCGCATGACCTGCTCGTTGGCGCCGCCGTGCAGGGGGCCCTTGAGGGTGCCGATGGCCGCGACGATCGCCGAGTGCATGTCCGACAAGGTGGCCGCGCACACCCGGGCCGCGAACGTGGACGCGTTCATGGTGTGGTCGGCGTGCAGGGTCAGGCACGCGTCGAAGATCTCGACCGCGCGGGGGTCGGGCTCGCGGCCGGTGATCTGGAGCAGGAAGTTGGCCGCGATGCTCTTCTCCGGTTCCGGCTCGCGGGGGGTCGCGCCGGTGCGGGCCGCGTGGTAGCGCGCGACCAGGATGGGTTGCTGCGCGGTGAGCCTGGCCGCCTTCCTGCGGTTGGCCTCGAGCTCGTTGGAGTTCTTGTCCGGGTCCTCGGCTCCCGCGAGGGACACCAGGCTACGCAGGGCCTCCATGGGCTCCTGCTTCTCCGCGATCTCGGCGATGTTGCTCTCGGCCAGCGCGCCAAGGGTGCGGCCTCTGACGAGTTCCGCCCCGTAGTCGGCGAGCTGCCGTCGCGTGGGGAGCGCGCCGTGCTGGAGCAGGTGCGCGGTCTCTTCGAAGCCGGTGCGGCCGGCGAGGTCGTGGATGTCGTAGCCGCGGTAGAAGAGGCGACCGGCTCGGCCGTCGATGTCGCTCAGCGCTGTTGACGCGGCGACGACATCGGCCAGCCCTTTGGTGGGGTTGTCCGCCATGTGTTGTTTCCTCCGCTTATCGTGGGTCGAAGTCTACCTGTGAGCAGGCAAAACCGTCCGCAGAGGTCCAGACCAATTTCTGCGTTCATTCTCGTTATGGCAAAGGAGATTCCCGTACCCCTCGTTTGGGTAAGCCGGAGCTGTAGCGGAAGTAACGGCGGGCTACCTGGGGAGGAACTGCCGTGGAGGGGCCGTTCATACGCGTCGAGGAGACCGGCGAGGTCATCCCCTTGCGCCCCGAGATAACGACCATCGGCCGAGGCCGAGGGGTCGACGTCAGGCTGGCCGACCCGAGCGTGTCACGACTGCACGCCGAGCTCGTCCGCCGCGGACCGTACCTGTACGTCGTCGACCTGGGCCTGTCCAGGAACGGCACCCGGGTCAACGGCCGGCCGATCGCGAGGCGCGTCCTCGACGACGGCGACGTCGTCAGCTTCGGCGCCGCGCGGTGCCGCGTCGGTGGCGTGCCACGGGAGGACTTCACCCCCGAGGTGGAGCTGCGCCGCGCCGCCGCACCCGAGCTGACCAGGCGAGAGGTGGACGTCCTGACGTCGCTGTGCCGTCCCGCGCTGTCGGACGAGGCCTTCGTGGCCCCCGCGACCGCGCGCGAGATCGCCGACGACCTGGTCGTGACGGAGGCGGCGGTGAAACAGCACCTGCTGCGGCTGTACCAGAAGTTCCGCATCCCCGAGGGGATCAACCGGCGCACCCGCCTCGCCAACGAGGTCGTCGCGCTCGGCCTGGTGCGTCCCACCCCCGTCGTGCCGCCGCAACGCACCTCGGGCCCCGGCGAGTCACCTCCACAGGCGGCCGGCCGACGCGCTTCTTGACCCTCGTCCCACTGGGGACCCGGTCACGGCCGGACACCGCCACCCGGCGTGTTCGTCCGGCTTCGTAGCGAGAGAAGTCCCCGGTGAGCACGCCGCGTAATGTGTACTCTGAAGCACATGACGGTCCTGGTTCGGAGCGACACCGTGACTGATCCTCAGCATCCCGCATGGCTGACGCCTCCGCCTGAGGGCTTCACCGCCGACGACCTCGATCACCTTCCGGATTTGCCTGCGCACACTGAGTTGCTGGATGGAAGCTTGGTGTTCGTGAGTCCGCAGAAAGACTTCCATTCGGTCACCGTCGACCTGCTGGTCATGGCTCTTCGCCTCGCGACCCCTCGTGAGTTCCGCGTGCGCAGAGAGATGAGCATCGTGCTCGGCCCCCGGCAGCGTCCGGAACCTGATGTCGTCGTCCTGCGCACCGGCGCGCTGAACGGCCCCGACGCCACGTTCTACCCGGCGACCGACGTCCTGCTCGTGATCGAGGTCGTGAGCCCTGAGTCCGAGATCCGCGACCACGCGCGCAAGCCTCAGCTGTACGCCGAGGCCGGCATCCCCCACCTGTGCTCGTCGAGCAGCAGCACGGCCTGCCGACGGTGTTCGTCTACGCGCTCGACCCCGCAACCCGCAAGTACGTCGTCAGCAGCGTGCAGCGGGGCTCGTTCAAGGTCGACGTCCCGTTCCCCATCGAGATCGACCTGAACGAGATCGACAAGCTGTGAGGTCCACGGTGCGCGTCGCGGGTGAATGGCCGGCTGAGAGCTCTGACTAGATCGGAAACACATGTGTAACGAGGGAGGGTTGACCGTGGACGAGGGGAGGTGGATAACTGAGCGGGGGTCAGCCAGCCGTTCCTTGGGAGCTGTGGATGAGTGTGCCCTCGCCAGCATTGGTCGGACGGGCTGCTGAGTTGAAGACCTTGGTCGACGCGGTGGTACGGCCGCCGGCGGTCGTCGTGGTCGAGGGGGAAGCGGGGATCGGCAAGACGCGGCTCGTGCGGGCCGCGCTCGCACGGGTGCCGTCCGGTGACCGGGTGGTGCTGTACGGGGACTGTCATCCGATCAGGGAGCCGTTCCCCTACGGGCCGGTGATCGAGGCGTTGCGGGACGTCGGGGGCCGGTTGCCTGCCGCCGGTGAGCTCAATCCTGTGATGGGGGTCTTACGGGGGTACCTGCCGGAGATCGCGCACGCGTTGCCGCCGTCGCCGCAGCCGCTGGACGATCCACGCGCGGAACGGCACCGCGTGTTCCGCGCCGTACGCGCGCTGCTCGCCGCCGTGGGGCCGGCGGTGCTCGTCGTCGAGGACCTGCACTGGGCCGACGACGGCACGCGTGACCTGCTGCGGTTCCTCACAGGCAGGCCCCCCGAGGGGCTGTCGGTCGTGGCGACGTACCGGCGGGACGGCGCGGCGCGCTCACCGCTCGGGCCCGCCTACCTGCATCAGCCCGACACCACGTACGTCGCGGTGCAGCTCGCGCCGCTGGACGCCGGCGACGTCGGCAGTCTCGCGGCGGCGCTGATGGACCGCTCCGATCTGCCGTCGTCGTTCGTGAACAGGCTGCACGAGCGGACGGCCGGCATCCCGTTCGTGGTGGAGGAGGTCCTGCGGTCCCTGCCGGACGCCGAGGGGCCGGACGCGCTCGACCGGGCCGGGGTGCCGCAACTGCTGCGCGAGGCGATGGCCGACCGCATGGCGGGGCTGTCCCCGGCTGCCGTCGGGGCCGTGCAGGCCATGGCGGTGCTGCGGCTGCCGGCCGGCGAGGAGCTCATCACGGCCGTCGGCGGCGACCCCGCCGGGCTCGGCGAGGCGCTGCGCGCGGGGGTGCTGCACGAGCAGCCCGACGGCCGGTACGGCTTCCGGCACACCCTGGCCCAGCAGGCGGTGTACGACGCCATCCCCGGTCCGGAGCGCCGCCGCGCGCACGATCGCGCGGTGGCGGCGCTGGAGGCGATGGACGCGCCGCCGCTGGTGCAACTGGCCTTCCACGCTCGCCTGGCCGGCGACACCGCGGCCTGGCTGCGGCACGGCACCGCCGCCGCCGAGCAGGCGGCGACGCTCGGCGACACGGCGCTCGCCATCGAGGTCGTCGAGAGCATGCTCGAGGACGCCGGCCTGCCGGCCGCGCACCGCGAACCGCTCGCGCTGATGCTGAGCCGTTTCGCCGCCACCGGCCTGTCCCACCAGCGGGTGGTGCGGCTGCTGCGCCATGTGCTGCGCGACGACTTCCTGTCCCGAGGGGTGCGCGGCGAGGTGCGGCTCAACCTCGGGGTGGTGCTGTCCAACCAGGCGGGTGACACCTCGGCGGGACGCGCGGAGATCCTGACCGCGCTCGCCGAGCTGAGCGACCGGCCGACGCTCGCGGCGCGCGGGTGGGCCAGCCTGGCCCTGCCTGCCTGGAGCACCGACCCGCTGTCCACGCACCAGGAGTGGATGGCGCGGGCCGAGTCGCTGGTCGAGGCCGCCGACGACCCGGCGCTCGCCGCCGCGGTGCGGGCCAACCGCGCGTCCCTGGAGATGATGATCGGCTCGCCGGACGCGTTCGCCGTGGCCGCCACGCTGCCGGTGGCCGACCCGCGCACCGCCGTGCGCCGCGAGGTGGCCCGCGCGTACTCCAACCTGCACGACGCCGCCACCACGCTCGGCCTGCACGCCTCTGCGGCGCGGTTCGCCGACGAGGGCCGGCGCCTGGCCGTGGAGACCGGCGCGCAGTACCCGGCGTACCTGCTGGACTCCTCGTCGGTGCGGCGCGACTGGCTGACCGGACGGTGGGACGGGTTACGCGACCGCGCGGCGTCGCTCGGCGAGCTGGCCACCGAGACGCCGCTGATCGCGGTGGACATCTGGCTGGTCCTCGGGTCGCTGGCGCTGGCCACCGGCGAGTGGGACGAGGCGCACCGGTGGTTCCAGGCCGCGGGGCTCGACGCGCCGGACGCGCGGTACGTCCCGGTCGTCGCCGCGGCCTCCGGCGGCATGGTCGAGCTGCACCTGGCGCGCGGCGACCTGGACGCGGCGGTCGCCGAGGCGCAGCGGGCCGTGGCGCGGGTGCGCCGCAAAGGCGTGTGGGTGTGGGCCGCGCCGCTGGTCACACCGGCGGTGACCGCGCTGGCCTGGTCCGGCCGGCTGAGACCCGCGGCCGCGCTGGTCGCCGAGTACGCCGAGGGAGTCGCCGGGCTGATGGCGCCGTCCGCGCACGCCGCGCTGGACGCCGCGCGCGGCGCGCTCGCCGCCGCCGAGCAGCGGCACGCCGACGCCGTCGGCCACTTCGCCGAGGCCCGGCAGGCGTACACCGTGCTGCCGGAGCCGTACGCGGCGGCGCGGGCCGGAGAAGGGGAGGCGCGGGCCAGGCTCGCGCTCGGGGACGAGAGGGCTGTGGCCGGTTTCACCGAGATGGCCGAGCGGTTCGCGCGGCTCGGCGCCACGCACGACGCGGCCCGGTGCCGCCGCGCGCTGCGGGACATCGGGGTGGGGTTCCCGCTGCCGAAAGGCCGGCGGCGCGACGTCAGCGTGCTGTCGCAGCGGGAGCGTGAGGTGGCGCGGCTGGTCGCGCTCGGCCGTACCAACAGGGAGATCGCCGACGTGCTGTTCCTGTCCACGCGGACGGTGGAGAGCCATGTGGCCACGGTGCTGCGCAAACTCGGCGTCCGATCGCGCACGGAGGTGGCTCCCCCGGCCTGACGCAGTCCGCGATCTCCGCGTGTCGCGGTCGCTCTTCCGGTCTGATCCGCTTGAGATCGCGCGGCCGTTCCCCGGCGACGGTGAACCCCCGGGACCGGCGGATCCCGGGGGTCGTCGTGTCACCGTCGGCGGTCAGGCCGCCGTCATACGGTGATGCTCCACCAGTCGAGGGTCCCGGTGTCGAAGAGGTACGCGTCGTAGACCTCCAGGGTCCACGTCCCCGCCGCCACCTGGCTGACGCTCGCCGTGTAGGTCCTGGTGCCGAAGGACGTACAGCTCGAACCGCCGTAGTTCTTCAGTGTGTAATAGGTGCCGCTCGGGCCGCGCAGCCGGATCCGCAGGTCCTCGAAGCAGGTGTGCGTGCCCGTCACGACCACCGTGACCGGCGACACCGCGTTGCCGGACGCCGTCGAGGTGACCGGGCTGTTGATGGTCGCGCCGTCGTTGATGGCGTAGTCGGTGTCGTTGCGGAACGTCCGGCCGCCGGAGGTGCCGCTGACGGTCAGCGTGTACGTCGCGGTGTGGACGACCGAGCCGGTGCCGGTGATCGTGATCGGGTAGGTCCCCCCCGGCGTGGACGCCGTCGTGGCGATCGTCAGCGTGGACGAGGAACCCGAGGTCACCGAGGCCGGGCTGAAGCTCGCGGTCGCGGCGGCCGGCAGGCCGGAGGCCGTGAAGGTCACCGTCTGCGCGCTGCCGGCGGTGGTCGCCGTCGAGACCGTCGAGGTGGCCGACCCGCCGGCCGTCACCGAGCCGGACGTCGGGCTCAGCGCGATGGAGAAGTCGCTGCTGGAGGAGCTGCAGGTCGGCTCACCCGACTGCGCGGGGACGCTGATGGCGTTCCACGCGGCCTTGGTGGTGGCGCACTCGACGCTGGACGCGCCGTACAGCTCGACCGCGGCCTGCAGTGAGTGGAGACGCGCGGTGGCGTACCGCCAGGACGAGGTCTTGCGCTGCAGCGCGCCGAGGAAGATCCGGCCGGCCTTCTGGATGCCGATGCCGGTCACCGACGAGGGACCGCCGGAGCAGATCGGGCTGTTCGGCTTGCCGCCACCCGGCGCGGAACCCTCGGCGAGCAGGTAGAACCAGTGGTTGAACGGCCCGGCCGCGGCGTGCACCTCGGTGCTCGGGATCGAGGAGGACCAGCAGTTGGGGTCCCCGGCGAGGCTCGGCTGGTACATGTACCGGATCGGGCCGCCGCCGACGAGGTTGACCTCCTCGCCGACCTGGTAGTCCGGCGGGTCGTTCGGGTTGTTGGTGTACGCCTCGGTCAGCGCGCCGAAAATGTCACCGGTCGCCTCGTTGATGCCGCCGTTCTCGTTGCCGGAGCCGGCGCCACCGGGGGTGGTCTGGAAGATGGCGTGACCGAACTCGTGCGCGACGACGTCGATCGGGGTGGCCTGGCGCTGGTTGTCCTGCGAGTGGCCGAAGTTGGTGTAGCTGCCGTTCCAGTACGCGTTGACGTCGTTCAGGCCGACGCGCGCGGGGAAGCCGCCGCCGCTGCCGTTGATGCCGTTGCGGCCGAGCCATGCGCTGAGCATGTCCCATTCCTTCTGCACGGCGTACAGCGCGTCGACGCAGGCCGTCTCCAGGTTGGTGCCGCCGCCGGTGCCCCAGGCGTCGTCGGTGCCGGTGTAGGTCGAGCCGTTCTGGCCGCCGCACCGGATGCCGCTGCGTGTCGAGTCGGCCATGGACCACGAGGAGCCGGAGCCGGAGGTGCTGATGGTGACGGTGCCGTTGTAGTAGCCGGTGCCGGTGCCGGCGCGCACATCGTCGTAGGAGTCGGCGATCTCACCGGTCCTGGCGTCGACGAACACGTGCTGGATGCTCGGCTTGCCGTTCGCGACACCCGCGACCTTGGCCTCCCAGGCCAGCAGCGGCTTGGCACCCCAGGCCAGCACGACCAGGCGGGCCGCGGCGGTGTCGTCCACACGCTCGAGCACCGACTTGGCGGTCTCGGTGGCCGCCTCCGCCGTGATCGCCGGCGTGGTGGACAGCGCGGCACGGGTCGCCGGTGAGGCCGCCGTGGTGGAGCGCACCTTTCCGCTGCCGTCGGCGACCACGACCGCGTCGCCGCCGACCATCGGCAGGCCCTTGTACGTGCGGTCGTAGGTGACGTAGTAGAGGCCACCCGCACCGGCCGTGACACCGGTGCGCTTGTAGGTCTCGCTGAGGCCGACCCTCAGGTTGTCGACGCCGCTCGCGACCGCCAGGTCGGCGGCGGAGGTGGCGCGCTGCGCGGGGTCGGCGGCGGCGGCCTGTACCTTGTCCTGGCTGCCTGGCGGGGGCTTGGCCGCGGCCGGAGTGGCCGGGACCACCACGGCGATCATCGCCACGGTGGCGGTCACCGAGAGCAGAGCTCTGCGCCTCATGGGCGGTTCTTTCCTTTCTCTGCCTCCCTGGGTCGCGACGCGCCGGGGGTAGGCGCGCGCGACTCACCGCACCGCCGGAAGGGGATCGGCGGTCCGGTCGTACGGGAGTTTGGGGGATGATGAGAGAAATCGAGCGATGCGCGCCGGTGCCGGTCGGCCCGGCGGAGCGTTCTCCCATGGCGGGATCGACGGCCATGGAACTTCAGCGGCTGCTACGGCGGGATGCGGGGAAATGTCACGTCGCGGCACTCCTCCTGAGCGAGGGCGGGTCATCACCGCCCTGCCGCGACGCTAGGCCCCGGTTTCTTTGTTGAACATCCGTAGTGACATCCGTATAAGTACGGAAAAGTGCCACTGGACTGGGGAGGCATAGCAGGTCAATCCGGATGCCAGAACTATGAATGAAACGGTGAGAACGGGAAACATGGTACGGTCGGCCGCCTCGCCGTAAGCGCGGTACAGGGTCGCTCATGCCACCGCAAACCCACGGAAACGCGGTGCGTGAACGCGTGCCACGGAAACGCCGCATGAAACGCGACGCGGGAAACCCCTGATTCCGGAAGGCGTGACTCAGGGAAGCGGCGTGCTCAGCGGCTGCGCCGCTCGGCGGCCTCCACGACGTTGGTGAGCAGCATGGCGCGGGTCATGGGCCCGACACCGCCGGGGTTCGGGGCCACGAAGCCCGCCACCTCGCGGACCTCGGGGGACACGTCGCCGGCCAGCCTGCCGTCCACGCGCGAGACGCCGACGTCGAGGACGGCGGCGCCGGGCTTCACCATGTCGCGCGTGACCAGACCGGGGACTCCGGCGGCGGCGATCACGATGTCGGCCTGGCGGATGCGGGACGGCAGGTCGTGGGTGCCGGTGTGGCAGAGGGTGACCGTGGCGTTCTCGGTGCGGCGGGTGAGCAGCAGGCCGAGGGGACGGCCGACCGTGATGCCGCGGCCGACGACGGTGACGTCCGCACCCTTGAGGGGGACGCCGTACTCCTGGAGCAGGACCACGATGCCGCGAGGGGTGCACGGCAGCGGAGCGTCGACCATGTGGACGAGGCGGCCGAGGTTGACCGGGTGCAGGCCGTCGGCGTCCTTGGCCGGGTCCATGCGCTCGATCAGGGCCTGGGTGTCGAGGTGGCGCGGCAGCGGGAGCTGCACGATGTAGCCGGTGCAGGCGGGGTCGGCGTTGAGCTCGTCGATGGCGGCCTCGACGTCGGCCTGGGTCGCGGTCTCCGGCAGGTCCCTGCGGATGGACGCGATGCCGACCTCGGCGCAGTCGCGGTGCTTGCCGGCCACGTAGATCTGGCTGCCGGGGTCGTCGCCGACCAGGATCGTGCCGAGGCCCGGCGTGACACCTTGGGTGGCGAGCCGTGCCACCCGCTGCGCCAGGTCTGCCTTGATCTTGGCGGCGGTCGCCTTGCCGTCGAGAATCTGCGCGCTCACAGCTCGCCATCATCCCATGCCGCCGCGCCGCGAGGCGCGGCGGCCGCGCGCGTCAGTGGAAGAAGTGGCGGGTCCCGGTGAAGTACAGGGTGATGCCCGCCGCGGCCGCGGCGGCGATCACCTCGTCGTCCCTGACGGAGCCGCCGGGCTCGACGACGGCCCTGACACCGGCCTCGACGAGCACCTCAAGACCGTCGGGGAACGGGAAGAACGCGTCCGAGGCCGCCACCGACCCCGCGGCGCGGTCCCCGGCCCGCGCCACCGCGAGGCGCGCCGAGTCGACCCGGTTGACCTGCCCCATGCCGACGCCGACGGTGGCGCCGTCCGCGGCCAGCAAGATCGCGTTGGACTTGACCGAACGGCAGGCCCGCCAGGCGAACGCCAGGTCGGCCAGCACCTCAGGCGACGCCGGCTCCCCCGCCTTCAGCTCCCACGTCGCGGGGTCGTCGCCGGAGGCGTCCACACGGTCGACGGTCTGCACCAGCAGGCCGCCGTCGACGCGCCGGAACTCGGCGGGGTTCGCCGGGCCCGCGGGGCAGCGCAGCAGCCGGATGTTCTTCTTCTTGGTCAGCACGTCCAGGGCCTGCGGCGCGAACGACGGCGCCACGACGACCTCGGTGAAGATCGGGGCGATCTGCTCGGCCAGCTCGGCGGTCACCTCGCCGTTCACCGCGATCACCCCGCCGTACGCCGACACCGGGTCGCAGGCGTGCGCCTTGCGGTGCGCGTCGGCGACGTCGGCCCCGACCGCGAGGCCGCACGGGTTGGCGTGCTTGATGATCGCCACGGCCGGCTCGGTGAAGTCCCAGGCCGCGCGCCAGGCGGCGTCGGCGTCCACGTAGTTGTTGTAGGACATCTCCTTGCCGTGCAACTGCTCGGCGTTGGCGAGCCCGTCGGTGCCACCCGAGTACAGCGCGGCCCCCTGGTGGGGGTTCTCGCCGTACCGCAGCACCGCGCGCCGCCGCCAGGTGGCTCCCATGAAGCCCGGCCAGGAGGTGTCCTCCTCCGGCGTGTAGACGTTCGCGAACCACGAGGCCACCACGGTGTCGTACGAGGCGGTGTGCGCGTACGCGGCGGCGGCGAGGCGGCGCCGGTCGGTCTCGGTGAAACCGCCGGCCTCCAGTGCGGCGAGGACGTCGCCGTACCGGCCGGGGTCGGTGACGACCGCCACGGTGCCGTGGTTCTTGGCCGCGGCCCTGATCATGGCGGGGCCGCCGATGTCGATCTGCTCGACGCACTCCTCCGGGGACGCGCCGGACGCCACGGTCTCCTGGAACGGGTACAGGTTGACCACGACGAGCTGGAACGGCTCGATCTCCAGCTCTTCGAGTTGCTTGACGTGGGAGGGGTTGGCGCCGTCGGCGAGCAGGCCGGCGTGCACACGGGGATGCAGGGTCTTGACCCGGCCGCCGAGGCACTCGGGGAAACCGGTCAGCGACTCCACCGGCGTCACCGGCACCCCGAACGAGGCGATCTTGGAGGCCGTGCCGCCGGTGGAGACGATCTCGACGCCGGCGGCGTCCAGGGCCCGGACCAGCTCCTCCAGCCCTGACTTGTCGTAAACCGTGATCAGCGCGCGCCGGATGGCGATGCGGGTCACTTGGTGCTCCTCCCTGTGTCCGGACCGCCCGGACATAGTCACTGTGCCGAGGGCTCGCCGCCGAGGCGGACCCGGCGGCCGGTCACGGACCAGCCGTCCCGCGCCATGCGGCCGACCACGTCGACCAGCAGGCGGCGCTCCACGCTCTTGATGCGCTCGTGCAGCGAGGACTCGTCGTCACCATCCTCCACGCTCACCGCCTCCTGAGCGATGACCGGCCCGGTGTCCACCCCCGCGTCCACCAGATGGACCGTGCATCCCGTCACCCGGACGCCGTACGCGAGGGCCTCGGGGACCGCGTGCGCGCCGGGGAAGGACGGCAGCAGCGCCGGATGGGTGTTGACGACGGGGAAGGCCGCGAGCACCTCGGGGCCGAGGATCTTCATGAACCCGGCGGACACCACGAGATCGGGCTTGTGCGCCGCGATGGCGTCGCGCAGCGCCACATCCCAGGCCGCTCTGTTCGGATGGTCGGAGACCTTGGCCACGAACGACGGCAGCCCGGCCCGGCCGGCCCTGGCCAGCCCTTCGATGCCGTCACGGTCCGCGCCGACCGCGACGACCTTGGCGCCGAATGCGTCATCGGCGGAGGCGTCGATGAGGGCCTGTAGGTTGGTCCCCGAACCGGAGACGAGGACGACGAGCCGAGCCGACAGGGCTGCACTCCTTCTCAGAGCGACGTTGACGTACCGCAGTCAGCGTATCGGCCCCTCGCTCTCCACGACGCAGAGGAGGTCGGGGTGCTACCACCCGCCGAGCCCACGGGAGCCGAGGTCGGCCGCCGCGCGCTGCTGCTCGCGATCGGCGCGCTGGCGCTGACCATGATCGTCCCAGTCCTGGGCCTGGCCCTCGGCGTCTTCGCCCTGATCGTCGGCTTCCGCGCCTGGCGCACCCTCTCCCGCACCCGATCGTCGGTCCTCATGCCGGTTCTCGGCTCCCTGCTCTCCGCCGTCTCCATCGCCCTGGCCGCATCGGTCACCTGGTTCCAGACGTACTTCAGCGGCGAACTGACCGCCTACAACGACTGCATGAAAGGCGCCGGCACCACCACGGCCCAACAGATCTGCGTGACCCAGCTGGAAAAGTCCATAGAGGCCAAACTCCCCTTCGTGGCCCCCGGCACCTTCCGCCTCCCCTTCCCCCCATGACCTCGCACTCCCGATACTCCGTCGCGGAAATATCCGGTCTGTCGCCGTTCCTTGTACCAGTCGGGGCTCTCGTAGCAATGAGGCCCTGAGAGCCCACACCGGCCCTAGGAGCACCACTATGACCTGTTCTCACACCGACCTCGTCCAGAGCGTGGAACCCAGCACCCCCGCCGGCTGCGAGGACTGCCTGGCCACCGGTTCCCGCTGGGTCCACCTCCGCACCTGCCTCACCTGCGGCCACGTAGGCTGCTGCGACTCCTCCCCCAACCGCCACGCCACCGCACACTTCCACGCCACCACCCACCCCCTGGCCGAGAGCTTCGAGCCCGGCGAGGACTGGGCCTGGTGCTACCCCGACCAACTCCTCCTGGAGCCCTCCCCCAGCGGCAAGGGCCTGCGAGCGCACACCTGACCACGCGCCGTCGCACGGCGGCCGTACGGTCAGGGATCGCGGTCCCAGGCGTAGGGGTCGACGTAGATGACGTGGCCGCCGCGGTCGTCGGTCTCGTCCACGATGTCGTCCCGGGGCGGGGCGGTGGACAGGGGTCGTGCGGGACGCGGGATGTCGGGGCCGAAGGGGGTGTGTTCGTCGCTCCAGTCGGCGCGGATGGCGGGAAGGGGCTGGGTGGCGGCCTCGGTGGCGTCCATCCAGTGGCCGGGGAGGTCGGGGGACGGCTTGATCTTTGCGGTGACCTTGGAGAGGACCTCGTCGGCCATCCGGACAGGAGCGGGGGCCGTACGAGCTCCACGGAACATCGACCACCAGTTGACCAGGCCGGCCGAGATCCCCGCGGCCACCCCCACCTCAAGGGTGACCGACAGGGAGACCTCCCAGGCCGAGGGGCCGACCGCCGACAGACGGGCCCCGCCGAGCGGGCCGCCGGCCAGAGCGGCCAGCAACCCGGCCGACACGCCGGTGGCGAGCCCGCAGCCGAACCCCCACAGCGGCGCCGACTCGAACTGCGGGGTGGGGGCCATGCGCGCGACCACGACCCCCGCCGCGATCCCCGCGACGAACGGCAGCGCCAGCACCGTCATGAGCAGCGGTGACGTCGTCCCCGGCTCAGGCAGCGCACCGAGCACCGGCAGCGCCGGCACCGACCCGAGCTGCACCCCGGTCGGCGCGATCAACGTCCCCGTCCCGATCTGGAACCCGGGCCCGCTGAGGTACGCCATCCCCCAGATCACCAGGTTCGGCAGGTACAGCGCCTGCATGAGCAGCAACAGCACGCCACCGACGACCCCAGGCGCCAGGAACTCCGACAGCTCCCGCACCTGGCCGAACCCGGCGGCCAGCGCCACGAGCACGAGCACGAGCCCCGCTCCGAGCATGATCAGCAGCGCCACCGCCGTACCCGCCACCAGCGCTCTCGGCCGTTCCGGCAGGAGCCGCACCATGGACCGCCACGGCCCGATCGTCCGCGCCGTGGCCAGCGAACCGGCGGCGAACGCCAGCACGAGGTGGCTCAGCAGCACCTCCCCGACGTACGGCTGCGTCAGGTCGTTCTTCGCGATGAGCGCGACGACGCCGGCGAGCATCGCGTACGGCGCGGCCAGCGAGACCCCCGCTCTGGCGATGACCACGAGCTGAGCGCGACGACGAGCGTTCGCCAGGTCCTTGGTGCTGCCTTTGGGAAGGCGGGCCGGCAGTCGCAGCCGCAGATCGGCGTCCCTCGCCATCCACAGCCCCGCGCGGTACAGCAGCGCCGCGGGAAGCACCGTCAGCCCGAGCGGCAGCAGTCCCACACCTCCGCCTGGGATCGCGAACCCCGCGTGGTGCGCGGCCAGCCACACCTGACAGGCCGCACGGAACACCTCCGCGACCCCCTGGCCGAAGGCCCCTCGTGGCGCCGCGATCCACCCGACCAGCGTGACCGTGGTGAGCACCGCCACCCCGACCCCGAGCGTCCACGCCGCCGCCAGCATGCCGGACACCGGCAACGGACGACGCGTCTCGTCGTCGTCCCCGGCGGAACTCCGTCCGAGCACACCTCGCGGTCCCGCTCGCAGTTGATCGAAAAGGGCCGTCACGGTACCCGATTTTCGCAGCCCGCTCCATCAGGCACCCGCACATCACCCCGCGTGTCGCACCACGACCCCGGCCGGCCGCCGCACAAGGCGCCGAATTCACCGCACCACGTCCCACCGCGCCGGCGCCGAAAAGACCCGCCTCCGGCGAGACACCGGCTCGCGCCGCCTTAGGTCGCCGTGTGTGAACGCCGGGGTTCACGGCCGGAGCACGGCATCTCGGGGGTGACCGCCGGTGTCGCCGGGTTTGTCGCGTGCCGTACGCCGAGCGGCCGGCGGAGCGGGGACGCGTGAGGGCCCGGCCCCGCATCGGGGACCGGGCCGTCGTCTCAGGGGATCAGCGGGTGGCGGTGCAGGCGGCGAGGATCTGCTTCACGACCGTGTCGGGACGGGACTGCATGACCACGTGGGAGGCACCCTTGACCTCGGTGACCTTGCCGCCGGCGCGCTGGGCCATGAAGCGCTGCGCGGCCGGCGGGATCGCGTAGTCGGCGGTCGGGATGACGAACCAGGACGGGACGGTCTTCCAGGCGGGGACGCCGCTCGCCATGCTCAGACCGCCGAGGCTGCCGGGCCGCTGGGTGGCGGCCATCAGGCGGGTGACGGAGGCGGGGAGGTCGGCGGCGAACACCTCGCGGAACTTGGCCGGGTCGATGTAGCCGTCGACGCCGCCGGGGAACGGCCGGGTGAGCAGGGACGAGGACAGTTTGCCGCCGGGGTACGAATCGGCGATCTGCAGGATGTTCTCCCCTTCGTCCGGTGCGAACGCGGCGACGTACACCAGGGCCTTGACGTTGGCGTGGCCGCGTGCGGCGTTGGTGATGACGGCGCCGCCGTAGGAGTGGCCGACCAGGATGACCGGCCCGGTGATGGTGTCGACGACGCTGGAGATGTACTCGGCGTCGCTGGTGAGGTCGCGCAGCGGGTTGGCGGGGGCGATCACGGGGAAGCCGGCCGCCTGCAACGCGGTGATCGTGGCGTTCCACCCGGAGGCGTCGGCGAAGACCCCGTGGACGAGCACGATCGTCGGTTTGGCCGGGGGTGTTCGGGTGGCGGAGGCGGGGGCCACGGCGGCGGTCAGGCCGAGCACCAGGGTCAATGCGGCGATCAGCAGGCTCAGTGCCCGGTGCCGGGGGTGGACGGTCATGATCTCTCCTCGTGTCGGTGCCGGGGTCGGCGTCACGACACGAGCATCGGCCGGGGACCGAGATCCCGAATCTGTCAGATGACTACATCCGGCGGCGCGCCGTCGAGCGCGTCCCGCAGTGCGGCACGGGAGGTGATGCCGAGTTTGGGGAAGATCCCGTACACGTGCGCGCTGACCGTGCGGGACGACAGGAACAGTTTCTCGCCGATCTCCTTGTTGCTCAGGCCGGAGACCGCGAGGCGTGCCACCTCCAGTTGCTGCGCGGTCAGGCCGGCTGCGGCTCCGGGCCTGGCCTCGGCCGTCCTGCCGGTGCGCACCGCCGACTCCACCAGGTCGAGCACGGCCCACGGCGCGTACGACTCGTGGGGTTCGATGACCCCGGGAGCGCTGATCGAGGTCCAGTGTCCGTACGCGGTCTCGTAGTCGCCGTGCGCCATCGCGGCGGCCTCCAGGTTGCGCGCCGACAGCGACAGGTGCGGCGCGCTGCCACGCGGCGCGGCCCACTGCTCGACGGTGCGGCTGTACTCCCTGGCGCTGTCGGCGTCGCCGCGGGCCGCCGCGATCCAGCCGAGGCCGCACCGCAGGTCGTGCGCGAGCAGTTCCAGGTCGTGCCGCACACACAGGTCGAGCCCGGCGCCGGCGGCGGTCTCGGCGTCGTCCCACTGACCGGCGAGGAAGTGGTCGTGCGCGGCGAGCCAGGTGGCGGCGCGGCACAGCGCGGCCACCTGGCCAGGCGGCGCGTCACCCGGCAGCGCGTCGAACGCCGCGCGCACGCGGGCCGCCGGGCCGGCGCCGAGGTACACGTCGTGCAGCAGGCGCACGTGCTCGTCGTCGCAGCCGGCCACCACCGCGGTCACCTCGGCCCACTCCTCGGGATCCTGCGCGTACGAGGCGGCGATCACCCTGGCCATGAGGCCCGCGCCACCGGCGCCGCGCAGCAGGCGGCGCGCGGCGTCGAGGTCGCCGTCACGCAGCATGAGGATCTGGGCCCTGGTGGCCACGGCCCGCACGGGGTCGTCGAGGTCGCGCCGCGCCTCGTCGAGCAGTTGCTGCGCCAGGTCGAGCTGGCCGGACTCCCCCGCGAGCTCCGCCGCGTAGGACAGGCGCCTGGCCCGGTCCGCCGGGTCCGGGGTGAGGGCCGCCGCGCGGCGCATGGCCTTGACGGCGAGACCGCTGCCGCCACGTTTCCTCAAGGTGCAGTCATCTGACCGAGCTGGACGACCTGCTGCTGCGGTACTTCTCGGTCGACGGCCTCTGCGTGCTGGACGAGCGCACCCGGCTCTACCATCTGCACTAGGCGTCCGCCGCCTCCCCGAAGGCGACCGCCGACTCCTTGACGGCGTGGGCCGGCGCGGCCCCCGGCGAGCATCTCACCCGCCTCACCGTGCCGGCGTTGCTCGTGCAGGCCGAGGCGGACGCCTTCATACCACCGGACGAGTCCACGGCCCGGCTCACCGCTGTCGTTCCCGCGCTCACGGTGGCGACCATTCCCGAGGCCCCGCACGGCGCTCCGCTCACCCATCACGAGCAGTGGAACGAGTTGTTGCTGAAGTTCTCGCACACATGAGGCACACCGTGACCGTACGCCTTCTGGCCGCGCCTGAGGTAGAGGTCTCGTGACGTATCCGCACCCCTCGTAGGAGGCGGAGTGAGCGTTAACACGATGCAGCTCGGATGTGGCGGCGTACCGCCGGCCTGAACGGTCACCTCCTGTCGTGACAGCGCCGAACGGCGAGGACGGCCCCAAGGCGTGGTGTCTGCCCCGGGCCGCCCCCCACCATGGCCGCCGGGCAGTGGAACCCGGCTGGCTGTTAGCGCTCACATACTGGCTTACTGTGGCGTTTCGTGCTCCGCCGAATGGCGGTGGTGGCACGCCGGAGCCAATACGAGACGCGGCAGCGCCGTCAAGGGCGGCGCACGGCGCTCGCGGGGGGCCGGCGGGACGCGCGCGGTTCATCAGGTGTTATCAGACTGATTCCGTGCGGCCGGCGAGCTGGTGGTCTGAAACTTTCTCCGTGGGTTGACACATTTCACAACCGTTTCCAAACTGTGTCAACGAGCCGATTTCTCTTGCCGTGTGGTGGCGCACGGCGGAGCTCGCCGCTCGCGACGCCCTTGTGGTGTGCGTTCCCCGATCACGGGACGCGGCGTCGATCGCGTGGGGTGACCCTCCTCACGTGTCCACGCATTCCGTGATTCGGTCTGGAGCACTCAGTCATGGGCACGAACCCCATACCGCCGCCGGCAGCCCGGCGATCCCACAAAGGCCTGCGGGTCCTGGTCGCGAGCGCCGTCGGCGTCGTCGGCGCCATCACCGCGCTCACGGTGCCGGCGCCGGCCGGTGCGGCGGCGAGCACGCTCGGTGCCGCGGCCGCGCAGAGCGGCCGGTACTTCGGCACCGCGATCGCCTCGGGCCGGCTCGGCGACTCGAACTACACGACCATCGCGAACCGCGAGTTCAACATGGTGACCGCCGAGAACGAGATGAAGATCGACGCCACCGAGCCGAACCGGGGCCAGTTCAACTTCAGCGCCGGTGACCGGGTCTACAACTGGGCCGTGCAGAACGGCAAGCGCGTGCGCGGCCACACCCTGGCCTGGCACGGCCAGCAGCCCGGCTGGATGCAGTCCCTCTCCGGCAGCAGCCTGCGCCAGGCCATGATCGACCACATCAACGGCGTGGTCGGCCACTACAAGGGCAAGATCTACGCCTGGGACGTCGTCAACGAGGCCTTCGCCGACGGCAACTCCGGCGGCCGGCGCAGCTCCAACCTCCAGTCCACCGGCAACGACTGGATCGAGGTCGCGTTCCGCACGGCTCGCGCCGCCGACCCGGCCGCGAAGCTCTGCTACAACGACTACAACATCGACAACTGGACCTGGGCCAAGACCCAGGGTGTCTACAACATGGTGCGCGACTTCAAGCAGCGTGGCGTGCCGATCGACTGCGTGGGTCTCCAGTCGCACTTCAACAGCGGCAGCGCCTACAACAGCAACTACCGCACCACCATCTCCAGCTTCGCGGCCCTCGGCGTGGACGTCCAGATCACCGAGCTGGACGTGCAGGGTGCCTCCGCGCAGACGTACGCCGCCATCACCAACGACTGCCTGGCGGTCCCGCGCTGCACCGGCATCACCGTGTGGGGTGTGCGCGACCAGGACTCCTGGCGCAGTGGTGACACCCCGCTGCTGTTCAGCGGCAACAACAAGAAGCCGGCCTACGACGCCGTGCTCAACGCGCTGAACAACGCCACCCCCAACCCCACGCCGACGCCTACCCCGACGATCACCCCGACCCCCAACCCCACGCCGACGCCGACGCCGACCCCCACCCCGACCCCGACGCCGGTTCCGGGTGCGTGCTCCGCGACGATCACGACCACCAACTCCTGGCCCGGCGGGTTCCAGTCCGAGGTGACCGTGCGCGCCGGTAGTTCCGCCGTCAACGGGTGGACCGTGCGGTGGACCTGGCCGAGCGGACAGAGCATCAGCAGCCTGTGGAGCGGCCAGCAGAGTGTGTCCGGCTCCAGCGTCACCGTGCGCAACGCCGCCTACAACGGCTCCATCCCCGCGAGCGGCTCCACCACGTTCGGCTTCACCGCCAACGGCTCCGCCGCCACCCCGACCGCGACCTGCACCAGCCCCTGACGGCGGCTGACCCACGATGAGGAGAATTCAGATGCGTCTTCCCTGGAGAGCGCGCGCACCGCGTCCCTCCGCCGCCGCCGTCGCACCCGCGGCACGGCCCCCGGTCTCCCGCCGCGGCCTCGCGATCGGCGCGATCCCGCTCCTGATCGCCGGAAGCGGCCTGCTGGCCACCCAGCCGGCCCAGGCGGCCGTCGCCTGCCGCGTCGACTACACCATCAGTTCGAGCTGGCCCGGCGGCTTCAACGCCAGCGTCACCATCAACAACCTCGGTGACGCGGTCAACGGCTGGCGGCTGACCTGGTCCTTCGGCTCCGGTGAGCAGATCACCAACATCTGGAGCGCCACCCACACCCAGTCCGGTTCGTCGGTCACCGCCACCAACGTCTCCTACAACGGGAGCATCCCCTCCGGCGGCAGCACCAACTTCGGCTTCAACGGCTCGTCCAGCGGCAGCGCCTCCGTGCCGACGTCCTTCTCCCTGAACGGCGTCGCCTGCACCGGCACCCCCGGCACCCCGAGCCCCACGCCGACGATCACCCCGACCCCGAACCCCACCCCGACGCCGACTCCCACGCCGACGCCGACCCCCACCCCCACGCCGACCCCGACGCCGACCGGCACCTGCCAGCTGCCGTCGTCGTACCGGTGGACCTCGACCGGTGCGCTCGCGCAGCCGAAGTCGGGCTGGGTGTCGCTGAAGGACTTCACCGTGGCGCCGTACCAGGGCAAGCACCTGGTGTACGCGACCACGCACGACTTCGGCTCCAGCTGGGGCTCGATGAACTTCAGCACCTTCACCAACTGGTCGGAGATGGCCTCGGCCACCCAGACCGGCATGAACCAGGGCACCGTCGCGCCGACGCTGTTCTACTTCGCGCCGAAGAACATCTGGGTGCTGGCCTACCAGTGGGGAGGCACCGCCTTCTCCTACAAGACCTCCACCAACCCCACCAACCCCAACGGCTGGTCGTCGGCACAGCCCCTGTTCACCGGCAGCATCTCCGGCTCCGGCACCGGCCCCATCGACCAGACCCTCATCGCCGACGACCAGAACATGTACCTGTTCTTCGCCGGTGACAACGGCAAGATCTACCGGGCCAGCATGCCGATCGGCAACTTCCCCGGCAACTTCGGCTCCAACTACACCACCATCATGAGCGACTCCACGAACAACCTGTTCGAGGCCGTCCAGGTCTACAAGCTCCAGGGCCAGCAGCGCTACCTCATGCTGGTCGAGGCCATCGGCTCCCGAGGCCGCTACTTCCGCTCCTTCACCGCCACCAGCCTCGGCGGCACCTGGACCGCGAACGCCGCCACCGAGAGCAACCCGTTCGCCGGCAAGGCCAACAGCGGCGCCACCTGGACCGACGACATCAGCCACGGTGAACTGATCCGCACCAGCGCCGACCAGACCTTCACCGTCAACCCCTGCCAGCTGCAGCTCCTCTACCAGGGCCGCAGCCCGAGCTCCAACGGCGTCGAATACGGCCTCCTGCCGTACCGCCCCGGCCTGCTGACCCAGCAGCGCTGACCCCTCGTTGACCAAGGTGCCTCCGGCGCGGCCCAGCCGCTCCGGAGGCACCCGCGTCTGTAAGGGTCGATCACCGATTGACCCTTCCCGCGTTCACAGTGCATGATGAGACCGCTGCGGACAGTAGTCCGCAGAAGTGAGCCCGGCAGCTCTCCGGACGGTGAGTCGGCCGGGCTTCGCGCTTTGAGCGGTTCCCGACCCCGCCGACGGTGTCATGTGCGTCGATGCCGTACCGAATGTTCCTCGGACGCCTGCCGGTCATCACAGCCAGTCGCGTCACGGCGCCGGTACAGCACCTGGAACCAGACGGTCCGGCCCTTGTCATCCGTGTGAACACCCCAGCGATCGGAAATCGCCTCCACCAGAAAGAGACCTCGGCCACCTTCCGCGAATCCGTCCAGGTCCACGTGCGGCACGAAGTCACCACCCTCGTCCACGACGTCGACATGTATCCGGTCGTGGCAGTCGGCCAGCGCCAGGGTGACCCGGCCGCCATCGCGTGATTTCGAGTGAACCACTGAATTGGTCACCAGCTCCGACACGAGCAGGATCACGTCCCCCAGTGCGGGATGATCGTCCCCGAGTTTCCCTCTGACATACTCACGCGCTCGCGCCACCGATCGAGGCGAACCCACCAGAGGAATGACCCCCAGAAGCTTTCCCCTGAGACCACGGCCCCAATATCGCTCCCCACGTTCGTCGCCTTCATACTCTGGCGCCGTCTGCGTTCCCATGGGGAAACGCTATGAGGACCGGACACGTACGCCTAGATCGACTTCGTATCACTCGACGGGTCACGAGCGATGAAGTGCCACATCCGTGTCTCGCTATTCACCATCCATTCGGACAAAATCGGCAAGCTCCCGCATATCCCGGTCTGGAGTGCGCTTGCCGGCAAAAATCCCATTAAGAATAGCTTTCGCGTAGCGCTGATTGACGATCCACTCCGGAGAGTCATGTCTGATACGGCGCAGGACCTCGAACGCCTCGCCGTACTGACGCGACCGGCGGTGAGCCTCCGCCACATCCAGAAGATGCCGGTTGCGGTTGTTCGAAGTAGGAGCGAGATCGCTGGTCGGAATGCTGCGAGACATACGCAGAACCACGTCAGGACGATCCTCCACCATGGCGTTCTCGGCCCGCTTCATCGCCACAGTGACCGGCCCGAACGTACGAAGGAAGTCGCCGTCCGGGGAATGGTCACGACTGGCCGCGACCGCAGCCGTGCGAGCGAGCCGGATCGCGTCCTGCGCCTCCTCCGGCCGGTTGTCACGCACAGCCGCCGCCGACGCGCGCAGAAGCAACCACCCCCACGCCGACAACTCCCGAGGAGTGGCACGCGACATGCGGGGCTCCACATCGTCGGCCCATCTGACCGCCAACCGCCGCGCCTCATCAAGCTGTCCTCGACGTAACAGGAGCCAGCATCGAGTGCTCACGATCATCGCCGCGTCGAGTCGGTCATCAGCGTCATCGAGCCCTCGCCGCAGAGCAAGATCCGCCGCCTCGAACTGCCGGTTCTGCGTGAGAAGCCACCCCGTGAGGTGGAGCAACCGAGATCGGACAACGCGCTGCGAACGGTCCTCCCCGACGAGAACATCCGCGTCAGCCAGCAGTTTCGGCAGCATCGCCGCCAGTTCCCCGTAGCTGTCGCCTTGCCAGAGCGGCATCGACGCGTCCATCGCCGCCAATACTCCATCGGCCGTCGGCGACTCCTCACCCCGATTCCGGAGCCCGTACAGCGCTTGCCTCACAGGCTCCCAACGGCCGGCCGCCTGAACGTCCGCCTCATCGGCCCCGCGATCCACGATGAGCACAGTCGTCGGTACACGTAGAGCGGCAGCCAGTTTTCGCGCGGTCTCCAGCCGTACATCCGACCGCGCTCCTTGCTCCAACTTGCGAACCAGGGAAACAGACACCCCCGAGACGGCAGCAAGCTCTGCCTGACTCATCCCACGGCGCTTACGAAGATTGACGATTCGCTCACCTATGGTGGCCATGGCCTCATGGTAGGCCGCACCGTACCTCTCCGACAGCGCTAAGTGGCCATCTGCTCGCTTACAGCGATTCGGCAGTAGAGCCAGCCAACCCCGGCACCACCTCATCGCCAAGTAAGAACAGATCATGGGTGCCGCACCAGCCAGCTTTCAGAGTCGGACATATTCGACCAAGTCTCCACTGGTTACAGCGGCCAACGAGCACGAGAACGCTGAATCCAAGACCAGGGAGGTAGGGTCGAGCGGTGACAGCAGCGATCCTTCCCCGGTCTCCTCTGCACATCGCCAACCCTCTCCCCCGGCTACTCGTCCATTCTGGACATGGCAAGCCCCCGAGGCTCCCGCCGGCGCCTCCAGCGACAAACGAAGGAGGCGGCCGTGGGCCGTACTTCTTCATTTCGTACGCCTTGGACGGCCGACACATAACTAAGCTCTTGAGAGAAATAAGCCTTCATTTCGCGCTTGAAGACATCGTCCTGTCTATTGTAAAAATCGATTACCGACCTCTCACATGGGAACCGCTGTTCTTCAGGCCTAACTCTCCGACCTGGCCAGATCCGACACTACTCGCTCGACTGCGAGAGCAATCGCCGCCCTTGGGTGCAGCCGACAGACTCACGACTACGCAATCAGCCCCTTCTGCGGCTTCACGAGCACTGCGACGCAGAGTAATGGCAGGGGCCGCTTTCGCTACGGTGCTAGCCGTCTGCACGGATGCCGCGCTGAGCTTCAGCGATGCGGCTCAGTTCATAAGCCTGGCCACCGGGATAGACCCATGGATGATCGCCGTTGCGGCCTATGCTTCAGCAAAGATCGTCTTCGACAAAATTTATCCGCCAGATAAAGACTGAGTGGCTTTCACCTCTCAGGACGAAGGTTTACGGCTCGTTCGGTCGCGCATGAGGTGGATGTCGGCTGTTTCCGCAGAGCAGCACGGCGTCTGCCATCCGGCCGACTGCCGCGGCAAGACCGCGTGGTTCACTACGTGCTGGTAGCCGATCAATGGGCTGTTCGTACGACTACCCGTGAGTGCGGTCGGAGGTTCTGCAGGGTTTCGGGGGTGCGGGGGGGGCGGAGCCCCAATGCCGGGAAGTTAAGGCGGGGGGTTGGTTGTCAATAGCGCTGAGATGAGGATGGAGCTCCTGCTAGAACGTTGATCGACCAAGATCTCGTTCGTAGGCAGGAGCTCCGTGTGTGTGAGTGTGTCATGCCGGTGGGTGGGTGTGTGTGGGCTCCGGCGCATCTTGGGGTGCTGAGTGACGGGGTGCCGGTGGAGTTGGTGGATGAGGTGCTTGTGGAGTGCCGGCGAGGTGAGCGGCGGGTGCGGGTGTTGCCTGCACGGGTGGTGGTGTTTTTCGTCTTGGCGATGACCTTGTTCCCGGAGCGGGGGTATGCAGGGGTGTGGCGGGCGTTGTGTTGTTCGGTGCGGGGGGTGGGGGTGCCGTCGGCGGCGGCGTTGCGTCAGGCCAGAGCACGGCTGGGTGAGGCGCCGGTACGGATGTTGTTCGATCGGCTGCGCGGTCCGGTTGCCCCGGTTGCGACGCCGGGGGTGTGGTGGCGGGGGTTGCGGCTGGTGGCCTGGGACGGTTCCACGCTGGATCTGGCCGATGAGGCGGCGGTGCGTAAGGAGTTCGGGGCTCCGGTGCACGGCAGCGGGCGCGAGGGTGCGCCGCAGATGGCGTTCGCGCTCACCATCGAGTGCGGGACCCGGGCCGTCATGGACGCGGTGTTCGGGCATTGCCGCACGAGTGAGTCGGCATTGGTGGAACGGATGCTGGGCGCTCTTGCGCCGGGGATGCTGCTGCTTGCCGATCGCCGGTTCATCGGTCTTGGGCTGTGGCGGTCGGCCCGCCAGACCGGGGCCCACCTTTTGTGGCGCGCCACCGCTACCTTGGCCCCCACCGTGATCGCACACCTCCCCGATGGGTCCTACCTGGCCATGCGCCGCGGCCACAAGCACGAACGGCACCTGCGCGAGATGGTGCGCATCATCGAGGCCACCATCACCGTGACCCTCGCCGACGGCACCACACGCCACCAGACCTACAAGCTCATGACCACCCTGCTGGACCACCGCACCCACCCCGCCGCCGACCTTGTGGCCTGCTACCACCAGCGCTGGGAGATCGAAACCGCGTTATACGGCCTCAAAGCCATCCACAAAGGATCACTGCGACCCCTGCGATCACGCACCGTCCCCGGCATCGTCCAGGAGTTCTACGCCCTGCTGCTCACCCACCACCTGCTACGCCGCCTGGCCTGCCACGCCGCCCTGGACACCGGCCTGGACCCCGACCAGATCAGCTTCACCACCACCCTGCACACCACCCGCGACACCATCATCACCGCACACGGCACCCAGCCCCGCCACGCCCCCCAGGACTGGGCCTACACCCTCACCATGCTCACCAACCGGCCCATGCCCGCAACCCGACGCCCAAGGACCAGCCCACGCGTCAAAAACCGTCCCAAAGTCCGCTACCCCTTCCGACAAACACACCCCGACCCCAAACCCAAAACCGCCAGCTACACCATCACCATCCGCAGCCCCTTGACACTCACCCTCGCCGCCTAACTTCCCGGCATTGGGGCGGAGCCCCTGCCTCGGGGTTTGGGGCGAGAGCCCCAAAAAGCACAGTCCGAGCGGAGCGAGGGCCATGCGAGGCGGGGGCCGACGCCTTCACATACGTACGGCGCTCCTCTGGTGGGGAGGAGCGCCGTACGGGGTGGGCTATGGGGTCAGCGCATCAGGTCGCGCATCAGGCGGGCGGTTTCGCTAGGGGTCTTGCCTACCCTTACGCCTACCTTTTCGAGGGCTTCCTTCTTCGCCTGGGCTGTGCCGGCGGAGCCGCTGACGATGGCGCCGGCGTGGCCCATGGTCTTGCCTTCGGGGGCCGTGAAGCCGGCCACGTAGGCCACCACGGGCTTGGTGACGTGTTCTTCGATGTACGCGGCGGCGCGTTCTTCGGCGTCGCCGCCGATTTCGCCGATCATGACGATGGCGGCGGTCTCGGGGTCGGCCTGGAAGGCTTCGAGAGCGTCGATGTGGGTGGTGCCGATGACCGGGTCGCCGCCGATGCCTACCGCGGTGGAGAAGCCGATGTCGCGGAGTTCGTACATCAGCTGGTAGGTCAGGGTGCCGGACTTGCTGACCAGGCCGATGCGGCCGGCGGTGGTGATGTCGGCGGGGATGATGCCGGCGTTGGAGGCGCCGGGGCTGGCGATGCCGGGGCAGTTGGGGCCGATGATGCGGGTCTTGTTGCCCTTGGAGATGTTGTAGGCCCACCACTCGGTGGTGTCGTGCACCGGGACGCCTTCGGTGATGACGACGGCCAGGGGGATCTCGGCGTCGATGGCTTCGATGACGGCGGCCTTGGTGAAGGCCGGCGGGACGAAGATGACGGTGACGTCGGCGCCGGTGGCGGCCATGGACTCGGCCACGGTGGCGAAGACGGGGAGCTCGACGCCGTCGAAGTCGACGGTGGTGCCGGCCTTGCGGGGGTTGGTTCCGCCGACGACCTTGGCGCCGGCCTTGAGCATGCGGCGGGTGTGCTTGGAGCCCTCGGACCCGGTCATGCCCTGGACGATGATTTTGCTGTTCTCGGTCAGCCAGATAGCCATTACTTCCCACCTACCGCGGCGAGCTCGGCGGCGCGCTTGGCCGCGTCGTCCATGGTGTCGACCAGTTCGACGCGGGGGAGGCCGGCGTCGGAGAGGATCTGCCGCCCGAGGGTGGCGTTGTTGCCGTCCAGGCGGACGACCAGAGGGTGGGTCACGGCCTCGCCGCGGTCCGACAGGAGCTTGAACGCCGAGACGATGCCGTTGGCGACGGCGTCGCAGGCGGTGATGCCGCCGAAGACGTTCACGAAGACGGACTTCACGCTCGGGTCGGACAGCACGATCTCGAGGCCGTTGGCCATGACCTCGGCCGAGGCGCCGCCGCCGATGTCGAGGAAGTTGGCGGGCTTCTGGCCGCCGTAGGACTCGCCGGCGTACGCGACGACGTCCAGCGTGGACATGACGAGGCCCGCGCCGTTGCCGATGATGCCGACGGAGCCGTCGAGCTTGACGTAGTTGAGGTCCTTCTCCTTGGCTCGGGCCTCAAGGGGGTCCTCGGCGGCCTTGTCGGCGTACGCCTCGTGCTCGGTCTGGCGGAAGGCGGCGTTGTCGTCGAGGGTGACCTTGCCGTCGAGGGCCTTCACCTGGCCGTCCTTGGTGAGGATCATGGGGTTGACCTCGACCAGGGTGGCGTCCTCGTCGACGAAGACGGCCCAGAGCTTCTCGATGAGCTCGGCGGCGCCGTCGAGCGCGGCCTCCGGCAGGTGGCCGGCCTTCGCGATGTCGCGCGCGCGGTCGCGGTCCACGCCGGTCAGCGGGGAGACCGGGATCTTGGCGACCTTGTCGGGGGCCGTGTGCGCGACCTCTTCGATGTCCATGCCGCCCGACGCGGAACAGATCGCGAGGAAGGTGCGGTTGGCCCGGTCGAGCAGGAAGGAGAAGTAGTACTCCTCCGCGATGGCGCTGGCCTCCTCGACGAGCACCTTGTGGACCGTGTGGCCCTTGATGTCCATGCCGAGGATCTCGGTGGCCTTGCGCTCGGCGTCGGCGGCGTCGTCGGCGAGCTTCACGCCACCCGCCTTGCCGCGACCACCGGTCTTGACCTGAGCCTTCACCACGGTGCGTCCGGTCAGCTCCTGGGCCGCCGCGCGCGCCTCCTCCACGGTGTGCGCGACACGGCCGCGCGGCACCGGGATGCCGTACTCCGCGAAGAGCTCCTTCGCCTGATGTTCGAACAGGTCCACGAGGGTCCGTCCTTGCTTGTGCCGGCTGACTGCCATCTCTACGTTGAGTGACCAGACCCCGGGTGTCCGCGATCCGCCGTAAGGCCTGGCCTGAGAAGCCTAGCCCCCGTCAGCACGTGGACGGCCCGGCGGGGGGTCTTTTGCCGGCGCGGCACCGTAAACGCACACCAGTGAATATCCACAAAATTCGCAAAAGACTTTGGTGCCGATCAGGTGGTCACAGCTTCTCCAGCGGCGCGTACGCCAGCAGCAGGGTCTTCTCGCCGCCTGAGCCGAAGTCGACCTTGACCTTGGTCTTCTCGGCGGCGCCTTCGACGGCCACGACGGTGCCGAGGCCGAACGAGTCGTGGCTGACGCGGTCACCGGGGCCGAGGCTCGGCATGACCCGGCCACCGGTCTTACGAGGCGTAGCGGCGGTGCGGCTCTCACGCGAGGTGGCGGCGCTCCAGGCCGACTTGGCCGGGTCGCCGCGCCAGTCGACCAGGTCGGCCGGGACCTCGGCGAGGAACCGGGACGCTGGGTTGAACGCGGGTGCGCCCCAGGAGCTGCGCACGGCGGCCCGCGACACGTACAGCCGCTGCTGCGCGCGGGTGATGCCGACGTACGCCAGGCGGCGCTCCTCCTCCAGTTCGCGTGGCTCGCCGAGCGAGCGCATGTGGGGGAACACGCCGTCCTCGAGGCCGGTGAGGAACACCACCGGGAACTCCAGGCCCTTGGCGGTGTGGAGGGTCATCAGCGTGACCACCCCCTGGTGGTCGTCCCCCTCGGGGATCTGGTCGGCGTCGGCCACCAGCGACACCTGCTCGAGGAAGTCGACGAGCGTGCCGTCGGGGTTGGCCTCCTCGAACTCCTGGGCCACCGACACCAGCTCGTTGAGGTTCTCCAGCCGGCTCTCGTCCTGCGGGTCGCCGGACGTCTCCAGCTCGGTGCGGTACCCGGTGACGGACAGGACCTCCTCGGCCAGCTCGGAGATCGGCAGCTCCTTGCCGCGCAGATCCTCCAGAAGCGCGACGAAGTCACGGATGGCGTTGACCGAGCGGGTCGCGAGGCCGGGGGCCTCGTCGACGCGCCGCAGACCTTCCCAGAACGGGATGCGCTCCCGCGAGGCGAACGCCTCGACCATCGCCTCGGCGCGCTCGCCGATGCCGCGTTTGGGGACGTTGAGCACGCGGCGCAGCGACACGGTGTCGCCGGGGTTGGCGAGCACCCTCAGGTACGCCAGCAGGTCGCGCACCTCGCGGCGCTCGTAGAACCGGACGCCGCCGACCACCTTGTACGGCAGGCCGGTGCGGATGAAGATCTCCTCGAAGACACGGGAGGCGGCGTTGGTGCGGTAGAACACCGCGACCTGACCCGGTGTGACCCCCTCGTCGTCGGCGAGCCGGTCGACCTCCTGCGCGACGAACATGGCCTCGTCGTGCTCGTTGTCGGCGACATACCCGATGATGCGGGGGCCGGCTCCCTGGTCGGACCAAAGGTTCTTGGGTTTGCGGCCTTCGTTGCGCGAGATCACGGCGTTGGCGGCGGACAGAATGGTCTGCGTGGAGCGGTAGTTCTGCTCCAGCAGGATCGTGCGGGCCGACGGGTAGTCGCGCTCGAACTCCAGGATGTTGCGGATCGTCGCGCCGCGGAACGCGTAGATCGACTGGTCGGCGTCACCCACCACGCACAGCTCGGCCGGGGCCACCGTGCCTTCGCGCACGACGTCGCCGTCCGCCGTGCGCACCTCGGGGACGCCGACGAGCTCCCTGACCAGGATGTACTGCGCGTGGTTGGTGTCCTGGTACTCGTCGACGAGCACGTGGCGGAAGCGGCGGCGGTAGTGCTCGGCGACGTCGGGGAAGATCTGGAACAACGTGACCGTCAGCATGATCAGGTCGTCGAAGTCCATCGCGCCGGCCTCGGTGAGCCGCTGCTGGTAGGTGCGGTACGCCTCGGCGAGCGTGCGCTCCAGGTGGGTCTTGGCCTGCGAGGCGGCGGTCTCGTAGTCGACCAGCTCGTTCTTGAGGTTGCTGACCTGCGCGGAGAACGACCGCGGCGGGTAGCGCTTGGGGTCGAGGTCGAGCTCGCGGCACACCATGGCCATGAGGCGCTGCGCGTCGGCCTGGTCGTAGATCGAGAAATTGGAGGTGAAGCCGAGCCGCTTGGCCTCGCGGCGCAGGATGCGCACGCACGCGCTGTGGAACGTCATGACCCACATGGCCTTGGACCTCGGGCCGATCAGCCGCTCCACGCGGTCCTTCATCTCGCGCGCGGCCTTGTTGGTGAAGGTGATCGCGAGGATCTCCTGCGGCTGCACGTGGCGCTCGGACAGCAGGTAGGCGATGCGGTGGGTCAGCACCCGCGTCTTACCCGAGCCGGCACCCGCGACGATCAGCAAAGGCCCGCCTTCGTGGAGGACGGCGGCACGCTGCTCGGGGTTCAGCCCGTCGAGCAGGGGGTGATCAACGGCGGGGTTCACGGCAGGGCTCGGCACGTCCCCTAGCGTATGGCGCGTCACCGACAATGGCCGACTCTTCGGCCCCTCCCCACCCCTGAATCCGGCCGCCGCGATGTGACGGCGGGCCGGAATACCGGGACAATGCGTAGGACGCGGCCTGGGTGGACGCCGCGGACGAGGAGGAGGACCGTGACCGCGCTAGACGACGCCGACATCACCAAGGTTCTGGTGGTTGTCGCGCATCCGGACGATGTGGACTTCGGAGCCGCCGGGAGCATCGCCGCGTTCACCGACAAAGGCATCGAGGTCGTGTACTGCCTGGTGACCGACGGGGACGCCGGAGGGTTCGACCGTGAGACCGACGGCGACGGCATGGCCGAGCTGCGGCGTGCCGAGCAGGCCGAGGCCGCCAAGTGCGTCGGGGTGGTGGACGTGCGCCACCTCGGGTACCGCGACGGGATCGTGGAGGCCACGCTGGGGCTCCGCAAGGACATCACGCGGGTGATCCGCCAGGTGCGGCCGGACCGGGTGATCACGTCCTCGCCTGAGCGGAACTATGTGCGGATCAGCCCCAGCCATCCTGATCACCGGGCTGTCGGCGGGGCCACCTTGGACGCGGTGTACCCCGACGCGCGCAACCCGTACACGTTCCCCGAGCTGCTCGCCGAGGAAGGGCTCGAGCCGTGGGTGGTGCGTGAGGTGTGGCTGACCGGGGGGCCGACGGCCAACCACTATGTGGACGTCACGGCGACCTTGGACCGCAAACTGGCCGCGTTGCGTGCGCACGTCAGCCAGACCGGTCATCTGGATGACGGGCTGGAGACCTTCGTGAAGGGTTTCCTCGGCCGCAACGCCGAGGCCGGCGGGTTGCCTGAGGGGACCTACGCCGAGTCGTTCCTGGTGGTGCCGACGGCCTGATCCCTGCGCGGGAGCCGTGCGGCGGCGCGTGCGGCGAGGAAGCCGAGTGCGTTCGTCGCGAGGTGGGTGAGGGACGGTGCGAGCAGGCCGCCGCGGCGGCGCAGCTCGTGGAAGAAGACGCCGGCGGCGGTGGTCGAGGCCACGGTGCCCGCGACGACGGCGGCCACGGGTGGGACGCGGCGGCTCGGACTGGCCGGCGTGTCCGGCGCTTCGTTGACGGGTGCCGGTACGGTCGTCGAGGCGAGGCCGCCGAGTGCGGGGTTGGCGGCGGCCATGTCGACGGCGGGGAGGACGTGCCAGAGGCCGAACAGGGCCGATGACGCGGCGACGGACGTGGTGGGGCCGTGCGAGCGGCGCAGCACGGCGGGGAGTACGCCGCGGAAGGCGACCTCCTCCAGCAGGACGGTGCCTATGGGGACCTGGATCAGGGTCTCCTCCAGGAGGCGGGCCGGGGACAGGCTCAGGGCCCGTTCGTCGTGGAAGAGCTTCCTGGTGGCGGGGAGAAGGACGCCTCCCGCGTACGCGGCGGTGACGGCCGCGGCGAGGGTGCCGCCGACGCGGGTCCCCTTACGTCCGCTGGTGAAGCCCATCTCCTGCCAGCCGAGGCCCGCGCGTCTCGCCATGAACAGCAGCAGACCGGTCGCCGCGGCCGAGGTCACCGGCGCGAGGCGGGGTGCCACGCGGTTGTTGAGGACGTTGGCGGTCAGGAGTACGGCGAGCGTGGACGGCAGCAGGTGCCGTGTGCCACCGTGCTCTTCCACTGACTTCCCCCCTGCGTCACCGACCAGCCTAGGCCGATCCGCAGGAGTCGACGCCGTTGTTGTACCCGCCGGCGAAGGACTGCTGACGTTGCGCCGCGGTGCCGTGCGCGTCCTCGCGCCACCAGGCGTCCGTGGGGTCGCCGGCCGCCGCGAGGTTGGTCATCAGCTCGTCCTCGTCGCCGTCCTCCGCCTGGAGCTGGCCACCCTGTACGAGACCGCCGAGCGCGCCACCCGCGTAGCAGTCGGCCTGGAGCTCCCGCTCGACGCTGAAGCTGAAGTCGCTCATGAGCTGGGCCTGCACCGCGTGACCGATCTCGTGCGGCACGATCACATACACCGACCCGTCCCCGAGCTGGTCGTACAGCCCACGCATCCAGTCCGCGTCGTAAGCCACGAAGTGCCCCACCGGACAGTAGAACGCGTTCTCCGGCACAGAAGGCTGACCCCCGCAGTCCGGCCCGTCGTTCCCCGAGTACGCCTCGAAGCGCGTCAGCGGCCGGTAGGACCGTCCCGCCGCCTGGAAGCGCTGTTCCCAGAACTTCTCCGTGAGATCACGCGCCAGCGCGACGTCCTCCTCGAAAGTCTGCCCCGCCGGCTGCTCGTCCTGCTTCGACGGCTTGGCGGACCGCTTCGGCTCCGAAACCGACGAGTCCGGCGAATCCTCACGATCGGGAACGGTCAGGCCCGCGCAGCCGGTCGCGAGCACGGCCACCAGAACGAGCGAAAGCACTGTGCGAGGGGTCACGTTCCAATCCTGTCCGACCTGACGTTCCCTCGCGCAACCGTTCCACCAAAGTGAGACCTAACGGAACGGTGCCAGGTCGAGAGGGGCCACCCTGAGCGCCGTACGACGGCGCCGGATTCGCCGTACGGCGGCCCGCCGCGTCGGCGCCGGGACAAGCCACCCCACCGACGACGGGTGGCAGCCGACCGCCGACGGGTGGCAGCCGACCGATGACGGGTGGCAGCCGACCGATGACGGGTGGCAGCCGACGACGGGTGGTCGGGTCAGACGAGGCGGCGGGCTGTGGCCCAGCGGGAGAGTTCGTGGCGGTTGCTCAGTTGGAGTTTGCGGAGGACCGAGGAGACGTGGGTTTCTACCGTTTTCACGGAGATGAAGAGTTCCTTCGCTATTTCCTTGTAGGCGTAGCCTCTGGCTATCAGGCGGAGGACTTCGCGTTCTCTGGTGGTCAGGGAGTCCAGCTCGGGGTCGATGCTGGGGGCTTCGGTCGAGGCGAAGGCGTCGAGGACGAAGCCGGCCAGGCGGGGGGAGAAGACGGCGTCGCCTTCTGAGACCCGGACTATGGCGTCGGTGAGTTCGCGGCCGCTGATGGTTTTCGTCACATAGCCTCTGGCGCCGCCGCGGATGACGCCTATGACGTCTTCCGCGGCGTCGGAGACCGACAGGGCCAGGAAGCGGACCTGGGCTCCGGTGCCGAGGACCCGGCGGAGGACCTCTTGGCCGCCGCCGCCTGGCATGTGGACGTCCAGGAGGACCACGTCGGGGTTGAGTTGCGTGATGGCGGTCACGGCCGAGTCGACGTCTTCGGCTTCGCCGATCACTTCGATCCTGGCGTCCAGTTCGGCTCGCACGCCGGACCGGAACAGCCGGTGGTCGTCGACGATCAGTACTTTGACCACGCTCACCGTGCTCACACCCGTTCCCGCTTCATCGTCAGCATTACCTCTGTACCCTCACCGGGGGCCGTCTTGACCCTCGCGCCGCCGCCGTGCCGTTCCATCCTGCCGATGATCGACTGGCGGATGCCCATGCGGTCGTCGGGTACGTCGTCCATATTGAACCCTTTGCCGCGGTCGCGGACGAACACGGTGACCTCGTCGGCCTCCACCTCGGCGTAGACCGAGATCACAGAGGCCTCGGCGTACTTGGCGGCGTTGACCATGGCCTGCCGGGTCGCCTGGAGCATGGCGCGCAGGCGGTCGTCGAGGTCGCAGTCGCCGACGCAGACGATCTCGATGGGAATGCCGTGCTCGTCCTCGATCTCGGCGGCGACGCGGCGCACCGCGGCGGCCATCGACGCGTCGGCGTCGGCTTTGGGCTGGTACAGCCAGTTGCGCAGCTCGCGTTCCTGGGACCGCGCGAGCCGGGTGACCTCGAACGGGTCACTGGCGTTGCGCTGGATCAGCGTGAGGGTGTGCAGGACCGAGTCGTGGACGTGCGCGGCCATCTCGGCACGCTCCTCCTGCCTGATGCGCTCGCGGCGTTCCTTCTGCAGTTCCTTCCACAGGCCGGTGAGCCACGGCGCGGCGATGAGCGCGATGCCGCCGACCACGACGGCGGTGAACACCAGACCCGGCCGGGCCTCGGCGAGTTTGCCCTGCGCGGCGAGGAAGCCGATGGCGCCGATCACCACGAGCATCAGGCCGATGCCGGTGCGGACCCAGGAGCGACGCACCTGGCGTACGGCGTCGGTCATCCAGCGTTGCCGCCGGCCGGGCTCGGCCTGCTGCCACAGGATCAGGGTGCCGATGCCGCCGATGGCGATCGACCAGGTGCCGACGCCGCCGGTGGAGGCGCCGGTGAGCCAGCCGAACGCGGTGAGCGCGAGGCCGAGCACGGCGTACGCGGCGAACTGGCCCCAGTCGCGCGGCGGCGCCTCGCCTTCGTGCTGTTCACGCGGGGTGAACATCCACAACGCCGCGTAGGCGATGATGCCGACGCCGTCGAGGACGCTGAGCAGCACGAAGGCCAGGCGCAGCACGACGGGGTCCAGCCTCAGCTGACCGGCGGCGCCTTGGGCCACACCCGCGACCAGCCGGCCGCGTAGCGGCCTGACCAGCCGTGGGGCGGTCTCGGGAATCATGGAGGTCTCGCTCATCTCCCCCGCATCGTCACATGTGAGAGGTGTCGCGCGCATCAGGGCGCTCCCTGATCCGGTCCCTGAGGGGTCGGGGACGAGTCAGGGGTGTCCCCGATGGTGACCGGAGGGGGACATGGCCAACGATGGAGCCATGACAGAGGCAGGCGATCCCGGCGCGCAGTCCGCAGCGGGTACTTTCGCGGCGGTGGACGACCAGGAGCGCGTGCTCGGCAGAGAGAACGACGGGCGCATGATCACGGGGGTGTGCGCGGGCCTCGGGAAGTACATGGGGATGGACCCCGTGATCTTCCGGGTGGGGTTCGCGGCCCTGGTCATCGGCTCCGGCATCGGCATCATGTTGTACGTCGCGGCGTTCCTGCTGATGCGCACGCCGGACGGCGGCCCGGGTTACGCCGAGCAGTGGAGCCGGCGGGTGTTCGACCCCGAGACGGTGATGGGGCTGCTCGGCGCGATCTTCACGCTGGGCCTGGTCATCAACCTCGCCTCGGACGGCATCGGTACGGCGACCGTCGTGGTCGGCACCCTGCTGGCGATCACCTTGCTCACCGCGCACGCGCGCGGCGTGGACCTGCTGGCGCTGGCGAGGTCGCTCCCCGAGCGCCTGCGCACCGCCGCGAGACGTCCCGCGCCGCAGCCCCACCCGTACGGCCCGCCGGCGTTCGCGCCTCCCATGGGACCGGCCGGCGCCGGACCGGCCGCGACCGGGATGCCGGGAACAGGGACGCCGGGGATGCCGGGGATGCACGCCACCGCCGCCTACCCGCAGGACGCTCCCCCGGCGCCTCCTGCCGCCGGCCACGAGCAGGCGCCGCCGGCTCCGGGGGCACCGCGCGCTCCGGAGGCGCCGCGGGCCCCGGGTACGCCGCCTCCGTACCGCTCGCTGGCGGAGCTGGCGCGCGAGGCCGCCATGGAGGCCCGCCAGGCCACCGAGGCCGCGCGAGCCGCACAGGCCACCGGCGGTCCGGCGCAACCGGCCTGGCAGGGACGGCGCAGCGCCTACGACTCCTCAGGCGAGCCTTTCGCCCCGCACGGCCCGTATGCGCGCCGGCCGTACGACCCCTACGAGCAGTGGACCCGCACCGGCACCGTCCACCCTCCGCGCAAGCGGGAGAGGCGGCCGAGAGCCTACGTCGGGGTGCTCACCTTCTTCATCGCGTTCCTGGTCGGAGGCATCATGGTCGCCACGCAGGCGCCACCCAGTTCGTCGCAGATCCCGCTGATCGGCGGGGTCACCCTCATCATCGTCGGCGCGGGACTGCTGATCACGACGTGGTTCGACCGAGGCGCCGGCCTGGTCGCCGTCGGCGCCGTGCTGTCGGTGGTCCTGATCGCGGGGGCCGGTCTCGGGGACATCCCGAGGAACATCGGCAGCTACACGTGGTCGCCGGTGGACACCGCGCAACCGGTGCGCGTGTACTCGGTCGGCATCGGGGACGGCACGCTGGACCTGAGCGACACGCGGCTGACGCCGGGTTCACGCTCCCGGTTCGATGCCTCGGTGTCGGTCGGCGAGATCAAGGTCATCGTGCCGCGCGGCGCGCGGGTCGAGGTGTCCGGCCACACCCGGCTCGGCGACGTCAAGATCGAGCACAGGGTGAAGGGTGGCGCGGACGTCACCTTCAACCGGGTGCTGGAACCGGACGTCCCGGTGAGCGGCCCGGTGCCGGTGATCGAGCTGCACGTCAAGGCCGGCATCGGTGACGTGGAGGTGAGCCGTGCGGCCTGACCCGCAGGAGACCGCGCCTGCGAAGAAGCAGCGCAGGTACTGGCACCGCACCGACTGGCTGTCGTTGTTCTCCGGCCTGCTGTTCATCGGCATCGGCGTCCGTTATCTCGTGGAACCGCCGCCGAACACCGGCGTGATGGTCCTGACCTTGGTCTTCGGCCTGGGTTTCGCGGGTTTCTTCGCGGTCGTCTCCCGCGCGTTCCGCAAGCGCTGAGACGCGTGAGGCGTACTTTTACCGCTACGGGGGGTTGACCGGGGAGCCGATAGGCGTAATTTCGCTTTTGTCGGTTCTCACTCCACTCACTCCAATCCCCGTTAGTGCGCTCGCCAGGCACGGCGCCTGCCGGAAGCTCCGATAGCGAGGTCCGCACTGGCCGCGCACGGGACGTACGTCAACGAAGACGCCTGTACAGCGCGCGCATGGAGGACGAATGACCCGTATCACCGTCACCGTCGACGGAATCGCGTACGAGGAGGAGGTCGAACCCCGGCTGCTGCTCGTCCACCTGCTGCGAGATCGCCTCGGACTGACCGGCACACCGATCGGCTGTGACACCGGCAACTGCGGCGCCTGCACGGTCATGCTGGACGGCCGCAGCGCCAAGAGCTGCTCGGTGCTCGCGGTGCAGGCCGACGAGTCGGACATCCTCACCGTGGAAGGCCTGTCGGGGGACGGCGGCGGCTGGCACCCCATGCAGCGCGCCTTCCACGAGGAGCACGCGCTGCAGTGCGGCTACTGCACCCCCGGCATGATCATGGCCGCGATCGACCTGCTGAAGGACGACCCCGACCCGTCCGAGGAGTCCGTCCGCCACGGCCTCGAAGGCAACCTGTGCCGGTGCACCGGCTACACCAACATCGTCCGGGCCGTCCGGCGCGGCGCGCGTGAGATGAACGGCCAGGAGCAGGCCTCCGCCGAGGGGGCCCGATGACCGAGGAACTCGACGCCGGCATGGTGGCGCGCACCATCGCCGAGAACGACATGCTGAGCGAGCCCGCACCGGGCCGTACGGAGGTCGGCGCGGCGCGGCGGCGCAAGGAGGACGCGCGCCTGGTCACCGGCCGCAGCCGCTGGACCGACAACATCCAGCTCCCCGGCATGCTGTACGTGGCGTTCCTGCGCAGCCCGATGGCGCACGCCAGGGTGACCCGGGTGGACGTGTCGGGTGCGCGCGGCCTGCCGGGGGTGGTGGCGGCGTTCAGCGGCAAGGACCTCGCCGAGGAGCAGGGCAGCCTGCCGTGCGCGTGGCCGGTCACCGAGGACATCGTGATCCCCGACCACCCGCCGATGGCCGTGGACGAGGTCAGGTACGCCGGTGAGGCGGTCGCGTGCGTCGTCGCGACCGACCGCTACCGCGCGGCGGACGCGCTGGAGGCGATCGAGGTCGACTACGACCCGCTGCCGCCGGTGCTGGACATGACCGAGGCGCTCACCGAGGGATCGCCGAAGGTGCACGAGCACGGCAACCGGTCGTTCGTGTGGAAGTTCGCCGCCGGGGACGCCGACGCGGCGTTCCGGGACGCGCCGGTGGTGGTCGAGCGCACGTACGTGCAGCAGCGGCTCATCCCCTCGGCGATGGAGCCGCGCGCGGTGGTCGCGCAGACCGACGGCGACTCGTTCACGCTGTACTCGGCGACGCAGATCCCGCACATCCTGCGGATCATGCTGGCGCAGGTCACCGGCATCCCCGAGCACAAGCTGCGGGTGATCGCGCCGGACGTCGGCGGCGGCTTCGGGTCCAAGCTCCAGGTGACCGCCGAGGAGGTGATCGCGCTGCTGCTCACGCGCCGGCTCGGCAAGCCGGTCAAGTGGACCGAGTCGCGCTCGGAAGGCAACCTGACCGTACACCACGGCCGCGACCAGCTCCAGCGCATCTCGCTCGCCGCCGACCAGGACGGACGCATCCGGGGCCTGAAGGTCGACCTGCTGGCCGACATGGGTGCGTACCTGATGCTGGTCACGCCGGGTGTGCCGCTGCTCGGCGCGTTCATGTACAACGGCATCTACAAGATGGACGCCTACGACTTCACGTGCACCGGCGTGTTCACCACCAAGATGCCGACCGACGCCTACCGTGGCGCGGGACGGCCCGAGGCGACGTACGCCATCGAGCGCGTGATGGACGAGTTGGCGCACGAGGTCGGCCTCGACCCGATCGAGGTGCGGCGGCGCAACTGGATCAGGCACGAGGAGTTCCCCTACGCCACCATCGCGGGCCTGACGTACGACTCGGGGAACTACGAGGCGGCCACCGACAAGGCGCTCGCGCTGTTCGGGTACGACAAGCTGCGCGCCGAGCAGGCCGAGCGCGCCGAACGCGGCGACCCCGTGCGGCTCGGCATCGGGGTGTCGACGTTCACCGAGATGTGCGGCCTCGCGCCGAGCCGGGTGCTCGGCTCGCTGAGCTACGGCGCCGGCGGCTGGGAGCACGCGGACGTGCGCATGTTGCCGACCGGCAAGGTCGAGGTGGTCACCGGGTCCAGCCCGCACGGCCAGGGCCATGAGACGGCGTGGAGCCAGATCGTCGCCGACGCGCTCGGCGTGCCGTTCGAGGACGTCTCGGTGGTGCACGGCGACACGTCGGTGTCCCACAAGGGCATGGACACCTACGGCTCGCGCTCGCTGGTGGTCGGCGGTGTGGCGGTGCTGCGGGCCTGCGACAAGGTGAAGGACAAGGCCAGGCGGATCGCGGCGCACATGCTGGAGGCGTCACCCGAAGACGTCGAGTTCGACGGCGGCACGTTCCGGGTGCGCGGCACCGACGCCGGCAAGACGATCCAGGAGGTCGCGCTGGCGACGTTCGCGGCGCACGACCTGCCGGACGGCGTGGAGCCGAGTCTGGACTCCTCGGTGACGTTCGACCCGGACAACTTCTCGTTCCCGCACGGCACACACCTGTGCGCCACCGAGGTGGACACCGAGACCGGGGCCGTCACGATCCGGTCGTACGTCGCGGTGGACGACGTCGGCAAGGTCGTCAACCCGATGATCGTGGAGGGCCAGGTGCACGGCGGGCTGGCGCAGGGCATCGCGCAGGCGCTGTTCGAGGAGGCCGTGTACGACTCCGAAGGCAACCTGCTCACCACGACCATGGCCGACTACCTGCTGCCGTCGGCCGCCGACCTGCCGTCCTTCGTCACCGACCGCACCGAGACGCCGGCCACGACCAACCCGCTCGGCGTCAAAGGCGTCGGCGAGGCCGGCACGATCGCCTCGACCCCCGCGGTGGTCAACGCCATCGTGGACGCGCTGCGGCCGTACGGGGTGCACGACGTGCCGATGCCCTGCACCCCCGAACGGGTGTGGCGCGCGATCGACGGAGGTGCCGCGTGATCCCGGCGACGTTCGACTACGTACGGCCCGCGACCCTGGAGGATGCGCTCGGCGTGCTCGCCGGGGCCGGGGACGAGGCCAAGGTCCTGTCCGGCGGCCAGTCGCTGCTTCCGCTGCTGCGGCTGCGGCTGTCGTACCCCTCGGTCCTGGTGGACGTCGGCCGCCTCGGCGAGCTGCGCGGCATCAGGGACGAGGACGGCCACGTGCTCATCGGCGCCGGGACCACGCACGACGAGGTGGTGCGCTCGGCGATCGTCAACGCCGAGTGTCCGCTGGTCGCGCTCGCCACGGCGACCGTCGCCGACCCGGCGGTGCGGCACCGCGGCACGTTCGGCGGCTCCCTGGCGCACGCCGACCCGGCCGGTGACCTGCCGGCCGTGGCGGTGGCCCTGGACATGGAGCTGGTGCTGCGCTCGGCGTCCGGCGAGCGGGTGGTCGCGGCAGGCGACTTCTTCGCCGACTACCTGGAGACCGCCATGGAACCCGGCGAGATCCTGACCGCGGTGCGCGTGCCGAAGCTCGGCCCCGGCTGGGGGTACCACTACGAGAAGTTCCACCGTACGGCGCAGGCCTGGGCCATCGTCGGCGTCGCCGCCGCGGTCCGCGTCTCGGGTTCCGGCGGCGAACGGCGCGTCGAGCAGGCCCGCGTGGGCCTGACCAACATGGGCTCCGTCCCGGTCCGCGCCACCGCCGTCGAGGCGGCCGTACCCGGGGCCGGGCCGGACGGCTCCGGCCTGCGCGACGCGGCCGGTCTCGCGGCCGACGGCACCTCACCGCCGTCCGACCTGCACGCCTCCCCCGGCTACCGAAGCCACCTCGCCAGGGTGCTGACCCGCCGCGCGCTGTCGGCGGCGGCGCTGGCCGTCCAGGGGTGATGTCCGTGACGGGCCGGTGGACCTGCGCCACCGGCCCGCGCGGGAGCGGTGACGCGCCGTAGGGTGTGGTGAGGATCCGCAGGTCGGCCAATACTTCGCAATAGCGATTTCGGTTATTGGGTAGTGCGGTATCGGAGTATCGCGGCATACGGCTGGTCGTGCGGACGAACTGGTGAAAGGAGGAAGGTAGGCACTCTCCGCCTCCCCCCAGGGTGGCGCGCCTGCCGAGAATCTGATGGCGATGCGGTTCGAGCATGACTTCACGGTCCCCGTACCCGTCGAGCAGGCGTGGGCCGTGCTCCTTGACGTGGAGCGGGTGGCGCCGTGCCTGCCAGGAGCGACGCTCGACACCGTGGAGGGGGAGGCGTTCACCGGCCGGCTCAAGGTCAAGGTCGGGCCGATCACGGTGACCTACCGGGGCCAGGCGTCGTTCACGTCCGTCGACAAGGACGGCCACACGATCGGCATCAGCGCCTCGGGCAAGGAGGCGCGCGGCACCGGCACGGCCGCGGCGGACGTCGAGGCGGCCCTGTCCGGTGAAGGCGGCTGGACCAAGGTGAGCGTCCGCACGTCCTTCAACGTCACCGGCCGGCCCGCGCAGTTCGGCCGCGGCGTGATGGCCGAGGTCGGCGCCAAGCTCATCGACCGCTTCGCCGCCAACCTCGCGGCCCTGCTGCGTGAGGCGCACCAGCCCCCGACCGACGCCGAGATCGCCGAAGGCGCGAGCGCCGGGCCCGGCACGACCCCCTTCAACGAGCCGGCCCCGCTCGGCGAGCTCGCCGAGTCCGTGGCCTCGGCGGAGTCCGTCACGACTCCGCTGAGCGAGCCCGAGGCGGCACCGGCGCGGCCCGTCCCGGCACCGGTGAGCGAGCCCGCGGAGCCTCTCGCGACCCCCTTGAGTGAGCCCGCGCAGTCGTTGCCGCCGGTCCCCGCCGGGAACGGCTCCGCCGTGCGTCATCTGTCCGCCGTCCCCGACCCGGCGCAGCGTGAGGAGATCAGCGCTCGCGACGCGCACCCGGCCGGCACGGCGCGCACCAGCCTGTCCGCAGAGGAGGAGGCCCTCGACCTGCTGCGGATCGCCGGTGTGCCGCTGCTCAAGCGTCTCGCGCCGGCCGTCGGGGCCGTGACCGCGGCGGTCCTGCTGATCTGGTTCCTGCGCCGCCTGTTGACCCGGCGGTAGATCCGGCGATATACGCAAAAGTCCGGCAAGGGGGGGTCAGCACTCCCCTGGTTGCGGCGACACGGCGAGCGGCACGGGAATACCCGAGTCAGCCTGGACGGCGACTCGGGGGGCGGTATGCGGCCGGATGTCAGCGTTGTGCTCGCCTGTGGCGACCCCGATCCCCGGGTTGTGGCGTCGGTGCTCGGCCAGTCGCTGGGGAACGTCGAGCTGGTCGTCGTCGGGTCCGCCGGTGGGGCCGCCGGCGGCGACCAGCGGATGCGGTACGTGGCGGGACAGGAGGCGGGGGGACGCGGAGCGGCGCGCAACGAGGGGCTGGACGCGGTCCGTGCGCCGTTCGTGATGGTGCTGGACGACGGGGTGGTGCTGACACGGCACGCCTGCGGCAGCCTGCTCGCCGAGGTGGAGCGCACCGGCGGTGACTTCGCGACCGGAGCGGTCACGTGGCCGCGGGGGACGGCGGCGGGGCCGCGTGCCGGGTTCTACGCGCCGCGACGGGTCGTCGCCGGGGTCAGGGACGAGCCGCGGATGTTCCTGGACGCGGCGGTGACCAACAAGCTGTACCGGACCGGGTTCCTGCGCGAACACGGGGTGCGGTTCCCCGAGGACGTCCACGAGGAGGACGTCGTGTTCACCGCGCAGGTGTTCCGGGACGCGCGGCGGTTCGCGGTGGTGCCGTGGCCGGTGCACCTGGCGCCGCCGCGGACCGGGGACGGCGACCTCGACGACGTACGACGGCGGGTGCGCGCGGCGCGGACGGCGGACGCGCGGCTGCGCGACGGCGGTGCACCGGACCTGGTGGCGGCGCGGCAGCGGCGGTTCCTCGTGCACGACCTGCGGGGCCACCTGGACGGGCTGCCACGGCGCGACGCCGTGTGGGTCAAGGAGTTCGCGGCGGCGCTGCGGCCGTACCTTTCGGAGCTGGAGCCCGGCGTCGAGGCCACGGTGGACCCCATGGTCGCGGTGTGCTGCCACCTCGCGCGGGCCGGCCGCGTGGCGGACCTGGTGGTCGCGGCGCGGTCGCTGACCACGCCGCGCGCGGCCCCGCGGCACGCGCTGCGGGTGGACGGCCGCACCTACTGGGGGACCCGGGCCCATCCGGGGCTGGACATCACGGGGCTCGGGCTGGCCGAGCTGCCGTTCTCGGCGTCCCGGATCCGGCACGAGGTCACCGAGATCACCGCGTCGGGGACGGTCGTGTCCCTGACGATCAGGACGTACGACCCGTTCGCGGTGCTGCGGCGCGGCCGGACCGTGGCCGACCTGGTGGTGCGGGGGACACGGGTCCGGCTGGCACCCCGCAGGCAGCCGGACGGCGGGTACCTGGTGCGGGCCGAGATCGACCTCGCGGGGACGCCGCCGGGACGCGGCGGACGCACCGACGCGCTCATCCGGTTCACCCGGGCCGACGGTCACCACACCAGCGACCGGCTGCTCGTCGACCCCGCCACTCCCCCGCTCGTGCTCACCACGGGGGGCCACCAGGTGACCGTGGGGCCCGTCGGGGACAGCGCCTTCCTGCGGGTGCGGTGGCGCGGCGCGGGGGTGGCCCGGCCGCGTACCAGGCCGCGGCGGGTGCTGACCGGCGCGCGCGTCAAGGAGTGGGTGTACCGGCGGCTGATCCGCGTGGTGCGGCCCAGGCCCGGTCTCGCGCTGTTCGAGTCGGCCGGTGGCGCCGCGTACACCGGCAACCCGAGGTACGTCCACGAGGAGATCCGCCGGCGCGGCCTGCCGTTGCGGGTGTGCTGGTCGGTGCGCGGCGACCCGTCCGGCTTCCCCGCCGACGTGCCGCTGGTGCGGCGCATGAGCTGGCGGTACGTGTGGCTGCTCGCCAGGGCCGGGTACTGGGTGGACGACCGGGGCCTGCCTGCCGGGTTCCCCAAGCCGGCGCGCACACGGTACCTGCAGACCTGGGACGGGTTCCCCGAGGCCGGACCCGGGGGTGACGCGGCCGAGCGCAGGGCCGCGGTGGCTCGGTGGGACGCGCTGGTGTCCCCCGGGCCGGAGTTCACGCGGGTCTTCGTGCCGGCCACCGAGTTCACCGGCACGGTGCTGCCGTTCGGCTCCCCCAAGTGCGACGTGCTCGTCACCGGCGACCCCGGCGCGGCGCACCGGGTGCGTGCGGCCCTGGAGATCCCCCCTGACCGGCGCGTCCTGCTGTACGCGCCACATCCGGGGACGACGGCAGGCGACGGCCTGGAGGTCGTCGCCGAGACGCTCGCCGGTCAGTGGGTGATCGTGGTCCACGCCGAGGGCCGGTACCGGATCCCCCGCCGCGTGCGGCCCCTCGTGCGCACCGCGGGACCCGAGGTCAACGACCTGATCCTCGCCTCGGACGCGCTGGCGGGAGACCACATGCCGCTGGTGCGCGACTACGCCTGCACCGGCCGGCCCATCCTGATCTACTCCCCCGGCGGACCGGCCGGCGACCGGTGCGACCCCCTGCCGGGGCCCGTGCTGACGACGCCGAAGGAACTCGTCACGGCACTGGCCGACCTCGACGAGGTGACGGAACGGCACGCCGCCAGGTACGCCGACTTCCGTGCGCTGTACTGCGCCGACGAGACAGGTGACGCCGCGCGCCGCGTTGTCGCCGCGTTCTTCCACCCCCGCCGATGACGGTCGTGTTCGTCTGCCTGGACGCCGACGCGCTCGGCGGGATCCAGCAGGTGACGCACACACTCGCGCAGGGGCTCGCGGTCCGGGGTCACACCGTGGGGATCGCGGGGCTGCGGCGCACCGCGACGCCGTTCCGGTACGTGGAGCGTCCGCTGTACGGACGGCGGGTGCCGCGATGGCGCGTCCCGTGGCGCGGCGTGGCGCGCCGGTGGGGGGAACAAGCACTGCGCGCGGCCGCCGGCGGGGTCGTGGTGCTGACGTGTCCCCGCGTCGCCGGCCTGCTGGCGGGGAAGGCGCCGGACGGCACGCGGGTCGTCGGCCAGTACCACGGGTCGTTCGCGCAGGCCAGGGACGGCGGGGACCTCGCGGACGTGCGGCGGCACTACGGCGGTCTCGACCGGGCCGTGTTCCCGAGCGCGGACGACGCGTGGCGGTTCGCCGAGGAGGCGCTGCTGCCGAACGCCGTGGACCTGCCGGCGCCGCTGCGCGCCTGGCCCGACTCGGCGTCGTACCTGGACACGCGCCGGGTGCTCGGGGTCGGCAGGCTCGTCCCCGGCAAGCGGTTCGACCGGCTCATCACGGCGTTCGCACGCGCGGTGCGGGCCCGCGCCGGGTGGGAGCTCCACCTGGTCGGCGACGGGCCGGAGCTGCCGCGCCTGCGTGCCTGCGCCGCGGCGGCGGGTGTCGCCGGCCGCGTGGTGTTCCGCGGCCGGGTCGGCGCGGCGGAACTCGGCGGGGAGTTCCGCAACGCCGCCGTGCTCGGCCTGACCAGCGAGCACGAGGGTATGCCGCCGGTGGTGGCGGAGGCGGCGGCGCACGGCATGCCGGCCGTCGCGTTCGACGTGTCAGGCGGGGTGCGTTCCCTCGTGCTGGACGGCACGACAGGTGTGCTGGTGCCGCACGCCGACCTCGACGCCTTCACCGGCGCGCTCGCCGCGCTGATGGCCGACCCGGCCCGCCGCCGCAGGCTCGGCGCCGCGGCCCGCGCGCACGCCGCGGCCTTCCGTCTCGACCCGGTGCTGGACCGCTGGGAGGACCTGTTCGCCGCCGTCCGCCGCTGAGCTCACCCCCTGATGAGGTCCTGCGCGGTGCGCTGACGCGGCACGCTCGCCAGAGCGAGCTGGCCCGAGGTCAGCATGGCGGCGAGCGGACCCGGCTCACGGCGGCGGTTGACCTGGTCGCGGGCCTGGCGTTCCCAGCGGGACAGCGCACGGTGGGTCGCCGTCCTGCGGTAGGTGAGCAGTTGCCTCGCCGACGGCGACGGCGCGCCGCTGAGCTCGTAGCCGTGGTCGCGCAGCCGCCGCGCGAGAACGTGCTCGCACAACGACGCCTCCCAGGGCTCCAGCCGGTCGGCCCAGCTCCCCACGCGGGCCTGCGACACCTCGTTGCGGGTGTTGCGGTGCCACACCTTGCGCCTCGGCACGGCGACCGGGGCCACCAGCTGCGGCTCGCACATCGACGGGTCGAACTCCTCGCCGAGGAACGCGCACAGCCTGGTCAGCTCCCCCTCGGGGTCGGCGGTGAGGTCCTCGTAGCGCAGCTCGTGGTAACTCCCCGCAGGCAGCGACCTCGCGAGCCGGCGGCCCTGGTCGACGGACTCGGCCCAGTTGGCGATGGCGTGGTTGATGTCCAAGCTGTACCACGGCATCTCCTTGAGGGACGCGACGCAGTCACGGCCGTCCCGCACCAGGTGCACGAACTGCGCGTCGGGGAACATCCGCAGCAGCACGTCCACGTACTTGACGTAGCACGGCCGTTTGTCACCCCACCGCGCCTTGCCGAACCGCTCGGCGTACATGCGGAACGCCTGCCCGACCACCGAGCCGAGCGAGCCGGGCCCCTCGGTGGCCCGGCGCACGTATTCGGACCGGTCCAGCCCGAGCTCGCGGAACCTGGTGGCGCGGGCACCGGCGATCCACTCGGCGAGCGCGCGGCGCCGCTCCACGTCACGCATGTCGCCGTGGAGGCGGCGGTGGTAGTAGACGGACAGCACGAACCGCGTCTCAGGCGGGACCGCGACACGCCGGTGCGCGTGCAGCATGAGTTGCAGCATCGTGGTGCCGGAACGCGGACAGCCGACGACGAAGATCGGCCGGTCGGTACTCATCGGAACTCCACCTCTGTACGGAACGGGTCGGTCCGCAGCCGCGGGCCCGCGGCGGAAGCAGGCGCCGGGCCACCGGCCCGGGCCGCCACCGCGCGCGAGACCCGCCGCGTACGGTGGATCAGGACGATCTCGCCGAGCACGAGCGACGCGCACGCCACCGCCGCGACCACGAGCGACGCGCCGGGCCCGGCGAGCGGGGCCAGCACGAACACGGCCGCGTGGAACTCTCCGTCACCCACGCGCGGGCCGAGAGGGCCGTGCGACCGCCACGCGAGCACCGGAGGCGGGGCCGCGGGGTGCTCCGGCGGAGCGTGGGACAACCCCGGCGCGGCACGGGCCGGACCGGCGGCGGCCCGCGGCTCGGTCATCTGGATCATCGGGCCGAACGGCGACACGAACTCGGGCCGCGCCGTGGGCCTCGACGGCGGCCGGTCGTCCGGCGCGTCCGCGAGCCCCGGCTCGGCCGGCCGGCGCGGCGGTCTCAGCCGTGGCGTGTCGACGTGCCGGACCAGGTCCAGTACGGCGACGACGACGCCGAGCAGCACGTACACCGGCCGTCCCGTGGCCGCGTACAGGCCGTACGCCAGACCGCACGCGCAGCAGACCACCCGGACGCGGTCGCGCATGTGGTCCTGCCACCGGCCGGCCGGCGGCACCGTGCCCCGCAGCCCGGCCAGCACGCCGGCCGCGCGGACGGCCGCGACGCTCAGGTGGAACAGCAGCGCGCCGGCCGCGAACCGGCCCGTCGCGAAGCACGCCGCCGCGCCGAGGCCGAGGAGCGGTGACGCGCGGGTCAGACCGGCCGGCGCGACGCGGGTGTGGTTCCCCGCGAGCAGCGCGAGCCGGCCGGCGACCGGGTCGACGAGGTGCGCCGTCCACCACGAGGCTCCGCGTGCGCGGGCCGCACGGACGTCATCGAGCGAGTAGGACCCCATGGCCACTCAGCATGACTACCACAAGTCGCCGGAATCTTACCTTCTGTAACTCGCATGAGATCTCCAGAAGGATTCTTGACCGGCGGTGGCGCCTGCCGACGGCCCTCTTGACCCGCGCGCAGGGTAGGGGTCGCCGGCGCGGTGGGGAGGTGACCGGCGTCGTACGGAGCGGCACGGATCTACCGGTATCGCATGGTTACTCGGCTCGAGTCCCGTCTGGGATAGGGTGGCGCGGCGCGGAAGGAGTATGGATGATGCGGCGGTGGCTCCCGATCCTGACGGTGACGCTGACGGCGGTGGTGGCGGCGTCGCCGCTCGCCGCGGCCGACCCGGCAGGGAGGAGCGGCGAGGCCGGGACGACCGGCGCGGCCGCGAAGACCGGCACCGCGGCGAGAACCGGCACGGTCACGACGGCGGCCAAGGCCCGGACGGTCGACTGCGCCAAGGTGAAGTGCATCGCGCTGACCTTCGACGACGGCCCCGGACGCCACACCGGCAAGCTCCTCAAGACGCTGAGCAAGAACAAGACCAAGGTCACGTTCTTCCTGATGGGCCGGCAGGCCGATCGGTACCCCGGCACGGCGCGCGCCATCGCACGCGCGGGCCACGAGATCGGCAACCACACCTACGACCACCCGCACCTGACGTCCCTGTACGACGGCCTGATCCGCGACGAGCTGGTACGCGCGCAGGACTCCATCGAGCGGGCCACCGGACGGCGTCCCACCCTGATGCGGCCCCCGTACGGCGACACCGACGAACGGGTGTCCGGCATCGCCGCCGAGCTCGGCCTCGCGCAGATCCTGTGGAACCGCACGGCCCGCGACTGGGAGCTGCGGAACACCAAGGCCATCACCAAGCGGGTGCTCGGCGACGCGGCGCGCGACAAGGTCGTGCTGATGCACGACATCTGGCCGGAGACGGTCGCCGCGATGCCCGGCATCCTGCGGTCGCTCAAGAAGAAGGGCTACCACGTCGTCACGGTGAGCACGCTGCTGCGGGGCCGCGAACTCGGTGCAGGCGAGACGTACCCGGTGAGCGGCTGGCGCTGACCCCGGTACCCCTGCGAAACCGATCCGTCACGGATAGGCGCGGCGGGTCGAGCCGGCGTGTATTCTCTCGAACTGTTGTGCCGTGCCACTGTTCTTCCGGCCGCGTGTGATCCGACGTCCCCCGGGCTGTAGCCGAAGGAGATCTGGTCGACGATGAGCGACACAGGTGAGAAGAGCGAGCTGTACGCCATGGACATCTCCGATGTCACCTGGCTGAGCGCACCAGGCAGCACGTCCGACGACCGCATCGAGATCGCCTACCTCCCCGGTGGCGCCGTCGCGCTGCGCAACCCCGCCGACCCCAACGGCACCGTGCTGCGGTACACGGCCGGCGAGTGGCGCGCCTTCGTCCTCGGCGTCCGCGACGGCGAGTTCGACGACTGACCCGCGCCGCCACCACGGCGGGACGACCACCCACGCCGCTCCTGGTCCGCCGCGGCGGTCAGCGGGGCTCGATGTCCAGCACGGCCGCGTTGCCCTGGTCGTCCACCCGCACCACGGCGGCGGCGCGGTCGTCGCGCAGCTCCTCCTGCACGCGGCGCGCGGCGTCCTCAGGCAGGAACAGGCTGTCGATGCCGCAGCTCAGCGGGCCCTCACCGCGGGTCTCGCAGGTGAGGTACGGCGGCGCGGCCGGCCGGGCCACGACGACGCCGGTCCCCTTCCACACCGCGCCGTCACGGGTCAGCGGCACGAACACCCGGCCGGGACGCAGACCGCGCGCCACCGGCAGGCCGGGGTACTGGAGCGCGGCGTACGCGCCGCGGAACGGGTCGACGGGGTCCACCGGGCCCACGGCGAGACGGTACCGCGTGCCGGTGAGCCTGGCCGACAGCTGCGGCCACACCGCGACCGTGAGCAGCGCGAGCTGGAGCACGACCGCGGCGGCGACCAGCACGGGACGGGACGTCAGGCGACTCATCGCACCACCCTCATGAGCCTGCGCCGGCCGTAGTCGACCAGCACGCCGGTGACGAGGAACACCACGCCGAGCACGAGGAACAGCGCCGCACCCGACAGCAGCGGCTGGAACACCGCGAAGCTCTGCACCGTCACGAACAGCACCAGCGCGGCGGTGACGACGTACACCAGCGGCGCCAGGTCACGCCGCGCGGCGACCACCGCGAACCACACCGCGGACAGGACGTACACCAAGGTGCCGGCGACGGCCCGCGCGGTCTGCGCCGCACCGGGGCCCTCCGGGTACCGCGGCGGCTCGGCACCCCACGCCGCCAGCAGCATCGCGGCGACGAGCATGAGCACCACCGCCACGACCTCCCGGCGCCGCTCGGTGTCCCCCAGCAGAAAGGCGGCGGCCCCGGCGATCACCACGGCCACCAGCCCCGGCCAGATCGCCACCGACCCGTACAGGCCGCCGCTCTGCGGCGAACCCGGGAAGGCGGCGACGAACAGCCCGACGAGCACGAGAACCACCCCGGCCAGGCGCCACAGCGGCGCGAACTCCGGCCGCCACCTCGACTCGTGCAGCACGGCCACCGCCACGGACACCGCACCCGCCACGACCAGGGCCACCGCGACGCCGCCGGCACTGGAGACCCGCTCCCCGGCGAACCAGCCGTACCAGCCCGCGCCGAGGGTCAGCGCGGCCGACAGCGGCCCTCGGGACCCGGTGGCGTAGGCGTAGGCCAGGGAACCCGCGGCCCACACGCCGAGCAGACCGGAATCGTACGCCGGGACCTGGAGGCTCTGCGCGGCCTGGAACACCACGCCGCCGCCGGCGAGCACGGCCACCAGACGCGCCGCCTCCACGCCGCCGCCGGGCCGGACGGTCCGCGCGAGGATCTCGCCGAGCGCCACGGCACCCAGCCAGACGATCAGGATGCCGGCGAACCTGACCGTCGGCGAGATGCGGTAGAGGTTGGCCGAGACCAGCCAGATGAGGCCGACGCCGAGGAACCCGCCGCCGAGGACGAGGATGAGCCGCTCCAGGCTCAGCCGGCGGCCGGGGACGTACCGATCGGCGATCCGGGAGGCGGTGGCGGCGTCGATCAGGCCGTCGGCCTGCCAGCGGGCCAGCTCACCGTGCATCCACGCCAGGCGCCGCACCGGCACCCGGGTCGTCGCGTTCATCGTTCACTTCTCCCACCCGGAAGGGCCCCGCGGCCCGGTCAGCCAAGGTTACTGGCCGAGACCGTCTCGCGGCCCCGCGTCGGCACAGGAGGCTCCGGCAGCGCGCGGGAGAGCCGGCGGCCGAGGGTCTGCATGGGCCGCTCCACCAGGCGGTAGGTCACCCAGCTCAGGCCGAGGACCACCGTGATGTACGCCACGGCGAGCGCCGCCTGCAGCAGGAGCGGCTCGCGGCGCGGGTCGCCGTACACGGCGAGGAAGAGCTTCATCAAAGGGTGGTGCAGCAGGTAGACCGAGTAGCTGACCAGCCCCAGCCAGACCAGCGCGCGCGGCACCCGCCGGCGCCGGAACGCCATGCCGAGCGCGAAGGTCGCCGCGACCAGCGCCATGGTGGCCAGCCACACCGGCGGATCGGCCCACCACCCGGCCCGCGCCGCGAAGAACGGCGTGGCGGCCAGCGGCACCGCCACCCCCGCGACGGCCCACAGATGCGAGATCTCCCCGCGTTCCCAGCGGTACAGCACCGTGCCGGTGAACATCACCGACAGGATCGCCGGGCCGAGCCAGGGAATGCGTCCCCCGACCAGCACCAGCACGACGGCCAGCGCGCCGACGACCACGGCCCCCACCGCGCGGACCCACCCTCTCCCCACGAGCACCAGCGCGAGCCCCGCGGCCATCACCCCGAACGTCCAGAGCTCCGCCGCCACGTACGCCGTGAGCGGCCGCGCCAGCAGCAGGCCCACCCCGAGCGCCGCCACCGCGGACAGCACCGCGAACAGACCGCTGCGCCGGTGCGACCCGCCGACGAACAGGGCCGTGATCAGCAGGTAGAACGCCATCTCGTAGGAGAGCGTCCACATGGTCTCGCCGATCCCCGGGGTCCACACCAGGTCGAGCAGCATGGTGACGTGCGCCGCGACGGTCTCGGGATCGGCCCCCACCCCCTGCCGCACCGGCACCAGCGGCGTGGAAAGCAGCACGATCACGATCACCAGCAGGTAGAGGGGGTAGAGCCGGAACAGTCTCCCCAGCCAGAACCTGCGCACGTCCCCCTTGTTCTCCAGCGAGGCCGGGATGACGTACCCGCTGACCAGGAAGAAGACCATGACCCCGTAGATGCCGAGGTTCATCCAGTACGGCCGCAACCCCGGCAGGAACCGGTAGAGCATGTGCTCCAGCAGCACCGCCACCGCTCCGACCCCGCGCAGCGCGTCCAGCCACGCCAGACGTCGACCTGCGTGCGCGGCGCTATCCGGAGGAACCGGCCGGGGGGATGACATCAGACCAGGCTGACCCACCCCGCGCCGCGGAGCAACCGGAATCAGGCAACCGGGCACGCACCGGCGACCGCGCAGGGCCGGACGCTCCAGGTCAGCCCGGATGGGACGGGATCAACGACACCGGATGGCCCGTGAAATCGGGATCACTCCCCCACAGCGCCAGGCGGCCCATGGATCAGGGTCACTTCCCCGTGACGCCAGGAGGCCGGTGAAACCGGATCACTCCCACTCGATGGTGCCGGGCGGCTTGCTGGTGACGTCGAGGACGACGCGGTTGATCTCGCGGACCTCGTTGGTGATGCGGGTGGAGATCCTGGCGAGCACGTCGTAGGGGACGCGGGACCAGTCGGCGGTCATGGCGTCCTCGCTGCTGACGGGACGCAGGACCACGGGGTGGCCGTACGTGCGGCCGTCCCCCTGGACGCCGACGGAGCGGACGTCGGCCAGCAGGACCACGGGGCACTGCCAGATCTCGCGGTCCAGGCCGGCGCGGGACAGCTCCTCGCGCGCGATGGCGTCGGCCTCGCGCAGGATGGACAGGCGGTCGGCGGTGACCTCGCCGACGATGCGGATGCCGAGACCGGGGCCGGGGAACGGCTGGCGCCAGACCATGGCGGGAGGGAGGCCGAGCTCCTCGCCGGCGCGGCGCACCTCGTCCTTGAAGAGGGTGCGCAGCGGCTCCACCAGGGAGAACCTCAGATCGTCCGGAAGGCCGCCGACGTTGTGGTGGGACTTGATGTTGGCGGCGCCGGTGCCGCCGCCGGACTCCACCACGTCGGGGTAGAGGGTGCCCTGCACGAGGAAGTCGACGGGGCCGTCGGCCATGATGGCCCGCTGCTCGTCCTCGAAGACGCGGATGAACTCACGGCCGATGATCTTGCGCTTCTCCTCGGGGTCGGTCACCCCGGACAGCGCCTTGAGGAAACGCTCGGCGGCGTCCACGACGCGCAGCCTGACCCCGGTGGCGGCCACGAAGTCGCGCTCCACCTGCTCGGCCTCGCCTTTGCGCAGCAGGCCGTGGTCGACGAACACGCAGGTCAGCCGGTCACCGATGGCGCGCTGCACGATGGCGGCGGCCACGGCGGAGTCGACGCCACCCGACAGGCCGCAGATGGCGCGGCCCCGCGGGCCCACCTGAGCGCGCACGGCGTCGACGGCGTCCTCGACGATGTTGAGCATCGTCCAGGACGGACGGCAGCCGGCGGCGTCGAGGAAGTGCTTGAGCACGGCCTGGCCGTGGTCGGAGTGCAGGACCTCGGGGTGGAACTGCACGCCGTACAGCCCGCGGTCGGGAGCCTCCATGACGGCCACGGGGGTGTCGGGGGTCCAGCCGGTCACCTGGAAGCCCTGCGGCGCGGCGACCACGCTGTCGCCGTGGGACATCCACACCGACTGGGTCGCCGGCAGGCCGGACAGCAGCACGCCTTCGCGGCCCACGGTGAGCTGGGTGCGGCCGTACTCGGAGATGCCGGTGTGCGCGACCTGGCCGCCGAGGACCCGGGCCATCTCCTGGAAGCCGTAGCAGATGCCGAACGTCGGCACGCCGGTCTCGAACAGGCCCTCAGGCGCGGCCGGCGCGCCTTCGGCGTACACCGACGCGGGGCCGCCGGACAGGATGATGGCCTTGGGCCGCTTCGCGAGCATCTCGGCCACCGGCATGGTGGACGGGACGATCTCGGAGTACACGTGGCACTCACGCACCCGCCGAGCGATCAACTGCGCGTACTGAGCGCCGAAGTCGACGACCAGGACCGTGTCGAACTCAGACACAGAAAAGACCCCCAAAGAGCTGCCGCGATACCCGCATTCTATCGGCGGCCCCCCGATGGCCGGACGAAATCCAAGATCCGCCGATGTGACCGCGCGTGCCGTGAACCGCCTCGGCGCCGGATTCGTCGTAGGGGCATGAGGACTTCGATCGGCACCGCCGCCGCCGTCGCGCTCACCCTGCTCGCGACGGCGTGCACCGGTGGCACGACCCCCGGCACGCCGTCCGCGACGGCCCCCGAGGGCACGCCGGTGACGCTCGGCGCCGTCAAGCTGGTCTCCTACGACTCCTGCGAGGAGATGCTGGAGGGCCTGCGCGCGGCCACCGCCAAGATCGTCGGGCCGTGGGGACTCGGCGGGCCGATCATGCTCGGCCGCGAGAGCATTGCCGCGGGCCAGGCGGACGCCAAGGCCGCCGTACCGGCGCACTCCACGACGAACGTGAACGAGGCAGGCGCCGACGAGCCCGACCTGGTGAAGACCGACGGCGAGCGGATCGTCACGATCACCCGAGGCGTGCTGCGGGTCGTGGACGCGGCCACCAGGAAGGTCACCGGCACCCTGCGGCTGCTGCCGCCGGACCAGGGGTGGGTGACGTCGAGCCTGCTGCTGAGCGGCGACCGCGCGCTCGTGATGCTCGGCGAGGGCTCGGCGGTCCCGCTCGGCGCGATGGCCAAGCGGCCCGCCGGTCCGGCCTCACGCCTCGTGCTGGTCGACCTGGCGCAGATGAAGGAACTCGGCTCGCTCAGCCCCGCCGGTCAGCAGGTGGACGTCCGCATGACCGGCTCCACCGCGCGCGTCGTCGTCCGGTCCCAGCCGGTGTTCGAGTTCCCCGAGGGACGTCCCGACGACCCCGAGCCCGAGCGCCTCAGCCGCAACAAGAAGATCGTCGAGCAGGCGCCGATCGAGGCGTGGCTGCCGTCGTACGAGGTCACGGGGGCCGACGGGAAGACCCGGACCGAGCGGGTGCCGTGCGAGCGGGTCAGCCACCCGAAGGAGTACACCGGCGCATCCATGATCACGGTGCATTCCATCGACCTGGCCGCCTCGATCGACGGCGGCGAGCCGATCAGCGTGGCGGCCGACGGCGACACCGTGTACTCCACGCCGACCAGCCTGTACGTGACCAGCAACCCCAACCTGTGGGCCGGAATGCCGGTGACCATGCTGGAGAGGCCCCTCGTCGACGTGGCCCCCGCCGAGACCACCGGCCCGGTGACCCCCGGAAGCGCCGAGCGGGCCGCGACGCCGTCCGCGCCGATCGCCCCCAAGGCCGAGACCTCCCCTCCCGCGGAGAAGGTGGAGCCGAGCAACGACCCGTCCATGCCGTCGCTGCTCCCCGAGACCATCGCTCCTTCTTCCTCGCCGTCCGGCGTCCCCCCGGCCACCGAGCGTCCGACCGGGTCACCGGAACCGACGGTCACCCCCGGCCCCTCGAAGGCGCAGACGCCGCCTGAGCGCACCGAGGTGCACCGGTTCGACATCTCGGCCCCCGGCACCCCCCGGTACACCGGCTCAGGCGAGGTGCCTGGACAGTTGCTCAACCAGTACTCGCTCTCCGAGCACGACGGTCACCTGCGGGTCGCCACCACATCGTCCGGCACGTCGGCCGATCCCTCCACCGGCGCGCCGAACGACAGCTCGAGCGGGGTGTACGTGCTGAAGGCCGACACGCTGGAGCGGACCGGCGAGGTGACCGGGCTCGGCAAGGGTGAGCGGATCTACTCGGTGCGGTTCATCGGCACCGCCGGGTACGTCGTCACGTTCCGCCAGACCGACCCGCTGTACACGCTGGACCTGAGCGACCCCGCGCACCCGAAGGTCGGCGGTGAACTGAAGATCACCGGGTTCTCGTCCTACCTGCACCCGGCAGGCGACGGACGGCTGCTCGGCATCGGCCAGGAGGCGAACGACAAGGGCCAGGTGCAGGGGACGCAGATCTCGCTGTTCGACGTGACCGACCCCGCCGCGCCGAAACGGCTCGCGCAGTACCACCGGAAGGACTCGTCGTCGGAGGCCGAGAGCGAGCCGCACGCGTTCTTCTACTGGCCCGGCACGCGGCAGGCCGTCGTCCCGCTGAACTCGTGGAACGACGACAACCAGAACTCCGCGGTGGTGCTCAAGGTCGGCGCCGGCTCCCTCACCGAACAGGGAGTGATCACGCATCCGGCGCCGAAGCCGGACGACCGCAACCCCATGGACCCGCGGGTGCGCCGCACGCTGATCGTCGGCGACACGCTGTGGACGGTGTCGGACAACGGCCTGAAGGCCAGCGACCCCGCCACGCTCGACGAGCAGGGATGGGTGTCCTTCACCTGACGACGACGGCTTCCGGGCCGTACCGCGCAGTGCGGCCCGGAGGTGCCAGGCCGTACGGAACCCGTCCGCGGCGAGCCGAGACGGGGACCGTACGGCCCACGGCACCAAGGGGACCCGCCGCCGGGCCACGCACCCACACTGCCCCGGCCCGGCGGCGCCGGGTCTCCCGTGCTCCTGGGCTCCGGCTCGGCCACCTGCGACCCGGAGGGGTCTCACACCCGCCTGGGCTCCGGCTCGGCCACCGGGACGATCTCAGGAGCGCCGAGACGGATCGCGTCGGCCTCCTGGTCGGTGTCCTGCTCCTGGGAGAGCCGTTCGGCCTCGATGCGCTTGGAGTAGTACTCGACCTCACGCTTGACCTGGTCGGCGTCCCAGCCGAGCGGCCCGGCGAGCAGCTCGGCGGCCTCCTGCGCGACGGCCGTGCCGCGGTGGAACGTCTCGATCGAGATGCGGGTGCGGCGGGTCAGCACGTCGTTGAGGTGACGCGCGCCTTCGTGGGTGGCCGCGTAGACCACCTCGGCCCGCAGGTAGTCGTCCGCGCCGGACAGGGGACGGCCGAGCGACGGATTCTCGTCGATCAGCGCGAGCACCTCGTCGATGAGCGAGCCGTACCGCTGGAGCAGGTGCTCGATGCGGGCCACGTGCAGGCCGGACTCGCGCGCGATGCGGTGCCGCGAGTTCCACAGCGCCTGGTAGCCCTCGGCCCCCACCAGCGGCACCCGGTCGGTGCAGGACGGCGGGACCCGCCGGTCCAGGCCGTGCGCGACGGCGCTCACGGCGTCCTCGGCCATCACGCGGTACGTCGTGTACTTGCCGCCGGCGATCATCACCAGGCCCGGCACGGGGTGGGTGACGACGTGCTCGCGCGACAGCTTGGACGTCTCCTCCGACTCCCCGGCGAGCAGCGGCCGAAGGCCCGCGTACACGCCTTCGACGTCGTCACGGGTGAGCGGCACCGACAACACGGCGTTGACGTGGTCGAGCACGTAGTCGATGTCCTGGCGTGAGGCCGCGGGATGCGCCTTGTCCAGGGACCACTGCGTGTCGGTGGTGCCGACGATCCAGTGGCGGCCCCACGGGATCACGAACAGCACGGACTTCTCGGTGCGCAGGATGATTCCGGTGAGCGAGTGGATGCGGTCCCTCGGCACCACCAGGTGCACGCCTTTGGACGAGCGCACGTGAATCTGGCCCCGGCCGCCGACCAGCTCCTGGATGTCGTCGGTCCACACCCCGGTGGCGTTCACGACCTGCCTGGCCCGCACGTCGTACTCGCCGCCGGTCTCCAGGTCCCTGATCCGCACCCCCGTGACCCGCTCCCCCTCACGCAGGAAACCGACCACCTTGGTGCGCGAGGCCACCTGCGCGCCGTACGCGGCGGCGGTGCGCAGCATGGTGGAGACGTACCTGGCGTCGTCGACCTGCGCGTCCCAGTACTGCACGGCCCCGGTGAACGCCGACTTGCGCAGCGCCGGGGCCAGCCGCAGGGCCCGGCGCCTGGACAGGTGCCGGTGTCCCGGCACGCCGCGGGTCAGGCCCGCCGAGTAGCCGAGCGAGTCGTACAGCGCCAGCCCGGCGCCGACGTAGGGCCGCTCCCAGACGTGGTGCGTCAGCGGGAAGAGGAACGGCACCGGCCGCACGAGGTGGGGTGCGATCCGCTGGAGCAGCAGCGACCGCTCACGCAGCGCCTCACGCACCAGGTCGAAGTTCATCTGCTCCAGGTAGCGCAGGCCGCCGTGGATCAGCTTGGACGAACGTGACGACGTCCCCGAGGCGAAGTCGCGCGCCTCCACCAGCCCCACCGACAGGCCGCGGGTGACCGCGTCCAGCGCGACCCCCGCGCCGACGACCCCGCCTCCGACGACGACGACGTCCAGCTCCTGCGCCGGGTCGGCCATCCGGCCGAGCGCCGCCACGCGTTCCGCGGGCCCGAGCCGGGCCGAATGGGTGCCGCCGATGTGGGTGCCGACGCCGTCCGTCCTCCCTCGCCGTGCCGCGTCCCGCCGTGCGCCGCCTTCCTGGCCTGTCATCGCATCCCCCTGGGAAATGGCGTGTCACGTCCCGACATATCTACCCGTGGGTAGATAAGCACATGCCGCCGGCCGGTCCCGCCGCGCGCGGCATCAGGACCATCCTGCTATAAATGGCCCTGACCAGGATCGACCATCCCGGAGCGGCTCGTGACCACGCACCTCGCGACCGAGATCGCGTCCCAGCCCGAGTGCTGGCGCCGCGCCGTGGAGCTGGCCGGCGCCGCCCCGTTGCCGGCGCGCGGAGAGCGGGTGGCGGTCACCGGGTGCGGCACCTCGTGGTTCGCCGCGCAGTCCTACGCCGCGCTGCGTGAGCGCGCCGGCCACGGCGAGACCGACGCGTTCGCCGCCTCGGAGTTCCCGCTCGGCCGGCGGTACGACCGGGTGGTGGCCCTCACCCGGTCCGGCACCACCACCGAGGTCCTCGATCTGCTCGGCGAGCTGCGCAGCACACGTACCACCGTGATCACGGCCGACCCGTCGTCCCCCGTGGTCCGCGCGGCCGGGGACGTGATCGTGCTGGACTTCGCCGACGAGCGGTCGGTGGTGCAGACGCGGTTCGCGACCACGCAGCTCGCGCTGCTGCGTGCTCACCTCGGCGAGGATCTCGACGGGGCCGTCGTGGCCGCCGAGCACGCCGTCACCGAGCAGGTCCCCGCCGAGCTGGTGGAGGCCGAGCAGTTCACCTTCCTCGGCCGCGGCTGGACCTGCGGGCTCGCGCAGGAGGCCGCGCTGAAACTGCGCGAGGCCGCGCGGGCCTGGACCGAGGCGTACCCGGCCATGGAGTACCGCCACGGACCCGTCAGCGTGGCCGGGCCCGGCCGGGTCACCTGGATGCTCGGCACCCCGCCGGCGGGGCTCGCCGCCGACGTCGCACGCACCGGGGCCGCCTTCGTGAGCAGGGAGGCCGACGCCATGGCCGAGCTGGTCAGGGTGCAGCGCCTCGCCGAGGCCAGGGCCCTCGCGCTGGGCCTCGACCCCGACCGTCCGCTCCACCTCACCCGATCGGTGATCCTCGGCCGATGAGCACCACACTCACCGACGCGCGCGTCGTCACCCCCGGCGGCGTCCACGAGGGCTGGCTCACCGTCGAGGACGGCCGCCTCACGCACATCGGACGGGGACGCGCGCCGGGGGCCGGGGAGAGCCTCGGCGGCCGGCACGTCGTCCCCGGTTTCGTCGACATCCACACCCACGGCGGAGCCGGGGCCTCGTTCCCCTCAGGAGACCAGGAGCAGGCGCGGCGCGCGGCGGACTTCCAAGCGCGGCACGGCACCACGACGATTATGGCGAGTCTCGTCACCGCCTCGATCGCCGACCTGTCCCGCGCCACGGCGGCTCTGGCGGAGCTGTGCGACGACGGCCTGCTCGCCGGAGTGCACCTGGAGGGCCCCTACATCGCGCCGTCCCGCCGTGGAGCCCACGACCCCGGTCTGCTGCGCCATCCGTCCCCCGGTGAGCTGTCCGGCCTTCTGAGGGCCGGACGGGGCCATGTCCGCATGGTGACCGTCGCACCTGAGCTTCCCGGCGGCCTCGAAACGGTGCGCGCCGCGGTGTCCGAAGGCGTGATCGCCGCACTCGGCCACAGCGACGCGACGTACGACCAGGCGCGGGAAGGCATCGAGGCCGGCTGCACCGTCGCCACCCACCTGTACAACGCGCTGCCGCCGCTGCACCACCGCGACCCGGGCCCGGTCGCCGCGCTGCTGGAGGACCCCCGCGTCACCGTCGAGCTGATCAACGACGGTGTGCACGCGCACCCCGCGATGCTCCGCCTCGCCGTCTCGGCCGCCGGCGCGTCCCGCGCGGTGCTGGTCACCGACGCCATGGCCGCCGCCGGCATGGGGGACGGCACCTACCGCCTCGGCTCCATGGACGTCGACGTCACCGGCGGCACCGCCACCCTCGTGGACGGCGGCGCCATCGCCGGCAGCACCCTGACCATGGACACCGCCTTCCGCCGCGCCGTACAGGACGTGGGCCTGACCCTGGAGCAGGCCACCGAGATGGCCTCCCACACCCCCGCGCGGATCCTCGGCATCGATTCCTTCACCGGCTCCATCACCGTCGGCCACCAAGCCGACCTGGTCGTCCTCAACGACGATCTGACCGTCCACCGCGTCATGCGCCGCGGCGCCTGGCTGCCGGCGGCCTGATCTTCCATTCGGGAGCGAGGCCGGACACCGCGTGACACCGCGTGACACCGCGTGACACCGCCGCACCCGGCCGGACCGGCCCCCGGCCGAGGCCCCGACACCCCCATGACGCGACACCGCCGCGCCGGACCTCGGTCCGGCGCGGCGGTGTCGTCTGTGGTCGTCTGTGGTCGTCTGTGGTCGTCTGTGGTCGTCTGTGGTCGTCTGTGGTCGTCTGTGGTCGTCTGTGGTCGTCTGTGGCTGGACGGGCTCAGTGCTGCTGGGGGGCCACCACGACCTCGACACGCTGGAACTCCTTGATGTCGGAGTAGCCGGCGGTGGCCATGGTGCGGCGCAGGGCACCCATGAGGTTCATGGAGCCGTCGGCGACCGTGGAGGGGCCGTGCAGGATCTCCTGGAGACTGCCGATGGTGCCGACCTCGACGCGTGCGCCTCTCGGCAGGTCGGGGTGGTGGGACTCCGAGCCCCAGTGGTGGCCGCGGCCCGGGGCCTCCGACGCTCTGGCCAGTGGTGAGCCGACCATCACGGCGTCGGAGCCGCAGGCGATGGCCTTGGCGATGTCGCCGGAGCTCGTCATGCCGCCGTCGGCGATGACGTGGACGTACCGGCCGCCGGACTCGTCGAGGTAGTCGCGGCGGGCCGCGGCGACGTCGCCGATGGCGGTGGCCATGGGGACGGCCACGCCGAGCACGGTGCGGGTGGTGTGGCCGGAGCCGCCGCCGAAGCCGACGAGCACACCGGCGGCCCCGGTGCGCATCAGGTGGAGCGCCGCGGTGTAGGTGGCGCAGCCCCCCACGACCACCGGGACGTCGAGCTCGTAGATGAACTGCTTGAGGTTGAGCGGCTCGGCGCGGCCGGAGACGTGCTCGGCCGAGACGGTCGTGCCGCGGATCACGAAGATGTCGGCGCCGGCGTCGACCACAGCCTTGTAGTGCTGCGCGGTGCGCTGCGGCGACAGCCGGGCCGCGGTGGTCACCCCGGCGGAGCGGACCTCCTCGATGCGGCGGCCGATGAGCTCGTCGCTGATCGGCGCCGAGTAGATCTCCTGCAGGCGGCGGGTGGCCGCCTCACCCTGGAGCTCGGCGACCTCCGACAGCAGCGACGCCGGGTCCTCGTAGCGGGTCCACAGCCCTTCGAGGTCCAGCACGGCCAGGCCGCCGAGGCGGCCGATCTGGATCGCGGTGGTCGGCGAGACCACGCTGTCCATCGGGCTCACCACGACGGGGAGCTCGAAGCGGTAGGCGTCGATCTGCCACGCGATCGACACCTCCTCGGGGTCGCGGGTGCGCCGCGACGGCACGATGCCGATCTCGTCCAGCTCGAACCCGCGGCGGCCGCTCTTGCCCCGGCCGATCTCAACCTGACTCATGCTCTCGCTCGTTCCGTTCCTCGTCGACGCCGGAAGCCCACAACGTCCTACCCCGCCACGACCCGGTACATCCCGGACGCGGGTTCAGCGGCCGTGGTAATTGGGGGCCTCGACGGTCATCTGGATGTCGTGGGGGTGGCTCTCCTTGAGGCCCGCGGCGGTGATCGGCATCAACTGGCCGTTCTGGTGGAGCTCGGCGATGGTGCGCGAGCCGGTGTACCACATGCCCTGGCGCAGGCCGCCGACGAGCTGGTGCGCGACGGCGGCGACCGGGCCGCGGTAGGGGACCTGGCCCTCGATGCCCTCGGGGATGTACTTGTCCTCGCTGGCGACGGTCTCCTGGAAGTAGCGGTCCTTGCTGTAGGAGCCGCCGCGCTCACGGTTGCGCACCGCGCCGAGCGAGCCCATGCCGCGGTACGACTTGAACTGCTTGCCGTTGATGAAGATCAGCTCACCGGGTGACTCCTCGCAGCCGGCGAGCAGCGAACCGAGCATCACGGTGTCCGCGCCGGCGGCGAGTGCCTTGGCGATGTCGCCGGAGTACTGCAGGCCGCCGTCGCCGATCACCGGGACGCCGGCCGGACCGGCCGCCAGCGACGCCTCGTGGATCGCCGTCACCTGCGGCGCGCCGACGCCGGCCACGACGCGGGTGGTGCAGATGGAGCCGGGACCCACACCGACCTTGACGGCGTCGGCGCCGGCGTCGATGAGGGCCTGCGCGCCGGCGCGGGTCGCGACGTTGCCGCCGATGACGTCCACCTGCGAGCTGGCCTTGATCTTGGCGACCATGTCGCACACCCCGCGCGAGTGGCCGTGCGCGGTGTCGACCACGATGACGTCCACACCGGCCTCGATGAGGGCCTGCGCGCGCTTCTCGGCGTCACCGGCGACCCCCACCGCCGCGCCGACCACCAGACGGCCGCGCGCGTCCTTGGTCGCGAGGGGATACTGCTCGCTCTTGGTGAAATCTTTCACGGTGATCAGGCCGCGCAGCCGGCCCCCGGCGTCCACGAGCGGCAGCTTCTCGACCTTGTTGTCGCGCAGCAGCCGGAACGCCTCGTCCCGCGGCACACCCTCAGGCGCGGTGACCAGCGGCATGGGGGTCATGACCTCGCGCACCGGCCGCTCGTGGTCACCCTCGAACCGCATGTCGCGGTTGGTGACGATGCCGACGAGCACACCGCTGTGGTCGGTGACCGGCACACCCGAGATGCGGTACTTGGCGCACAGCCGCTCGACGTCGGCGAGCGTGTCGTCAGGCGCGCACGTCACGGGGTTGGTGACCATGCCGGCCTCGGAGCGCTTCACCAGGTCGGCCTGCTGCGCCTGGTCCTCGATCGACAGGTTGCGGTGCAGGATGCCGATGCCGCCCTGCCTGGCCATGGCCACCGCCATGCGGGCCTCGGTGACCGTGTCCATCGCGGCCGAGACCAGCGGGACCCGTAGCGTGATCGAGCGCGACAGGCGGGTGGTGGTGTCCGCGTCCCCGGGGTTGAGATCGGAGTACGCGGGCACAAGGAGCACGTCGTCGAACGTCAGTCCCTGCTCGGTGAACCTGGCCACCTGTCACCCCACTTTTGCCCATGGCGCTCTCAAAACCGGGAAAGGCGCCGGCCCCGGGCCACCAGTTTAGTGGCCCCCAGGTCAGGAGCCCGTCCCGCCGGTGGACGGCGGGACGGCGACACGCGATGGGATGTCCGCTTACCGGCACTTTCTCTCACCAGGACAACCAAGGGTCATAAGGTGGAATGCGTGCTGGAAGATGTCCCCCGCGATCCGTTCGCGGACGACCCGAACGACCCCACGGCGGTGCTCGGCGAGTCCGCCCCCTGCGAGCCGCTGACCTTGGCGGAGCGCGAGGAGGCCCTCACCGACCTCGCCGACGTCGAGGTCTTTCGCTCGCTGCTCGAACCGCGGGGCATCCTCGGCCTGTGCCTGGACTGCCCTGAATGCGGTGAACAACACTACTTCGGGTGGGATCTCCTGCGGGGGAACCTGCGCCAGATGATCAACCACGGACGGCCCCAGGTCCACGAGCCGGCCTTCGAGCCCGACCCGGCCCACTACGTGAGCTGGGAATACGCGCGAGGCTACGTCGACGGCGTGATCGACACCGAGGAGAGCCGCTGATCGACGTCCTCGGTGAGCGCGCGCAGCAGGCGCACGGCGGCGTCACCGCCGTCCGGCGCCGGCTCCCGGCGCGCCAGCGCGTCGAGCACATCATCCGTCCGGAGCACCGCCGGGTCGGCCTCCGGCCCGTGCCTGCGCACCCGGCGTGCCGGCCGCAGAGAGGTCAAGCTATCGACTCCAGCTCGGCCATCGCACGCAACCTGGCCAGGGCCCGATGCTGAGCGACGCGAACCGCACCTGGTGACATACCGAGTACGTTACCCGTCTCCTCCGCCGACAGTCCTGACACCACGCGCAAGATGATCAGCTCACGCTGGTTGTCGGGAAGGCGGGACAGCAGCGCTCGCGCGTGCTCGGCCTCGATGTACCGCACCACGGTCTCCTCCGGCCCCGGCCCCTGGTCGGGACCGTCCGGCAGGTCCTGGGTCGGCACGGCGGACCGCACCGAGCTGCGCAGCGCGTCCGCCACCTTGTGCGAGGCGATGCCGAAGACGAACGACGCGAACGGCCGGCCCATGTCCCGGTAACGCGGCAGCGCGGCCAGGACCGCGATGCACACCTCCTGGGCCACGTCGTCGGCTATGTGGTAATGACCGGAGACCCGGCCGAGCCTGGCGCGGCAATAGCGCACCACCATGGGCCGCAAGCGGCCCAGCAATGATTCGATCGCGCTGCGATCCCCCTGCACGGCAAGGCTCGTCAGATCCCTGAGGTCGGACTCATCCGATCTCGTCGCAAGCCTTACCCCGGCCTTGGCGTCGGCGACGCATCCCTCGGTCACGTTACGCATGATGCCCGCCACGATCGCGCATGTCGTCATAGTGAATGGATACGGATTGGTCACATTGACGCTTCGATAACCGAGGGTAATCAAGCGAACACAGGTACGTTTCCCCATTTCGCAGGCGTACCCGAATTCGCGGGTATTTGTTAGATGTCGCCCCCAGAGGGGAAGGATGAGGTTGACGTCCGCCCGACGCGCCGGCACGCCGATCGGTTTACCGTGCCGCCAAATCACGGCCGGAAAAATCTTTTCCGCGAAATAGCCACGGCCCGTGCCTCGTCGCGAGGCACGGGCCGTGGTGTCGAACCGTGAAGCGGGCCGATGGCCCTGTGCGGGACCGCGTCAGTGACCGTGACCGTGACCGTGGCCCTGGCCCGCGGCGGCCGGAGCCTCCTCCTCGGGCTTGTCCACGACGAGCGCCTCGGTGGTGAGCAGCATCCCCGCGATGGAGGCGGCGTTCTGCACCGCCGAGCGGGTGACCTTCACCGGGTCGATGACACCCTCGGCGACCAGGTCGCCGTACTGGCCGGTGGCGGCGTTGAGGCCGTGACCGGCCGGCAGGTCGCTGATCTTGGAGGTGATGACGTAGCCCTCCAGACCGGCGTTCTCGGCGATCCAGCGGGCCGGCTCCACCAGCGCACGACGGACGATGGAGACACCGGTGGCCTCGTCGCCGGACAGACCGAGGTCGTCCAGCTCCTTGGACAGGTGCACCAGCGCCGAGCCGCCGCCGGAGACGATGCCCTCCTCGATCGCGGCGCGGGTGGCCGAGATCGCGTCCTCAAGGCGGTGCTTCTTCTCCTTCAGCTCCACCTCGGTGGCCGCGCCGACGCGCAGGATGCACACGCCGCCGGACAGCTTGGCGAGGCGCTCCTGGAGCTTCTCGCGGTCCCAGTCCGAGTCGGTGTGCTCGATGGCGTACTGGATCTCACGCACGCGGTCGGAGATGGCCTGCGGGTCACCCGCGCCGTCCACGACGGTGGTGTTGTCCTTGTCCACCACGATGCGGCGCGCGGTGCCGAGCACCTCCAGGCCGACGTTCTCCAGCTTGAGGCCGAGTTCCTCGGAGACGACCTGGCCGCCGGTGAGGATGGCCATGTCCTGCAGCATCGCCTTGCGGCGGTCACCGAAGCCGGGGGCCTTGACGGCCACCGAGGTGAACGTGCCGCGGATCTTGTTGGTGACCAGGACGGCCAGGGCCTCGCCCTCGATGTCCTCGGCGACCACGAACAGCGGCTTCTTGGTCTGCGCGACCTTCTCCAGCAGCGGGAGGAACCCGGCGATGGAGGAGATCTTGCCGAGGTGCAGCAGGACGTAGGCGTCCTCCAGCACGGCCTCCATGCGCTCGGGGTCGGTCACCATGTACGGCGACAGGTACCCCTTGTCGAACTGGAGTCCCTCGGTGAACTCCAGCTCCAGGCCCATGGTGTTGGACTCTTCGACGGTGATGACACCGTCCTTGCCCACCTTGTCGAACGCCTCGGCGATCAGCTCGCCGATCTTGGCGTCCTGCGCGGAGATGGTCGCGACGTTCGCGATCTCCTTCTTGTCCTCGACGGTGCGCGCACGCTCAAGCAGGCGGTCGCTCACCGCGCGCGCGGCGACGTCGATGCCGCGCTTGAGGCTCAGCGGCGAGGCGCCGGCGGCGACGTTGCGCAGACCCTCGCGCACCATGGCCTGGGCCAGCACGGTGGCGGTGGTGGTGCCGTCACCCGCGATGTCGTTGGTCTTCGTCGCCACTTCCTTGGCGAGCTGAGCGCCGAGGTTCTCGTACGGCTTCTCGAGCTCGACCTCACGGGCGATGGTGACACCGTCGTTGGTGATGGTGGGGGCACCGAACTTCTTGTCGATGACGACATTCCGCCCGCGCGGCCCGAGGGTCACCTTGACGGCGTCCGCGAGGGCGTTGACGCCGCGCTCGAGCGCGCGGCGTGCGTCCTCGTCGAACTCCAGGATCTTCGGCATTTAAGGTCCTCTCAGCATCAGAGCCCCGGGCCTTCGGTGAAGCACCCGGGGCTTGATACGCGTTTTCTGTAAGGCTCCGTGGAGATGGCCGCTTACGCGCCCGGGGCTTTACTTCTCGATGATCGCGAGAACGTCGCGGGCGGAGAGCACCAGGTACTCCTCGCCGCCGTACTTGACCTCGGTGCCGCCGTACTTGCTGTAGAGGACGACGTCGCCCTCCTTGACGTCGAGCGGGATGCGCTTGTCGCCGTCCTCGTCCCAGTTACCCGGGCCCACCGCGAGGACGCGCCCCTCCTGGGGCTTCTCCTTGGCGGTGTCCGGGATCACCAGACCGGAAGCGGTCGTCTGCTCTGCCTCAAGCGGCTGGACCACGATGCGGTCGCCGAGCGGCTTAACGGGAACCTTGGTGGCGGTCGTCACGATCGGACCTCCCCTTCAGATTTGTGATGACGAGCTGAAGAGGCGACCAGCGGCCTGCCGTCGCGGGTGTCAGACCTGCCTCGTCGCATTTTGTCTTGGCACTCTCCATCGGAGAGTGCCAACACTGAACAGTATGCAAGGCCGCCGACACAGTCAACACGGACAGGCCGTCCCAGGTCAGTCCGCCGAACAGCCCCTAGCGAACAGAACCTTCCTCGGCCGACATGTCCCTTTTCCCAACCTACTCACGCTACCCGCGACCCCCGCCACCGCCACCGCCACCGCCACCGCCACCGCCACCGCCACCGCCACCGCCAGACACAAACACACCATGTCCCTTCCTTGACCCGCTCACGCGATCCCCGCGTGCCGAGATGTTCATCCCTGACCCACTCACCCCACCCCCGCATGCCGACATGTCCACCCCTTACCCACTCACCCCACCCGCACGTGCCGAGATGTTCATCCCTGATCCACTCACCCCATCCCCGCGTGTCGTCTCCATCAGCAGACATGGACTCAACAGGTCCATCCGTGGCCCGCTCCCTCCACCCGCGCGTGCCGACATGTCCCTCCTTGGTCCACTCACCCCACCCACACGTGCCGACATGTCCATCTAAGGCCTCGCCCGCGCCACCCGTAGGTGCCGGTAGCGTCAGCAGGCGTGGATCTCGACGCCTTCCGCGAACTGCTGACCCCGCGCGGCCTGCGCGCGCTGGCGGACGCCGAGCGCGCCGTCGCCGAAGGCGCGGACGCCGTCGCGGCGGCGGTGACGTTGCGCAGGACCTACCCCGCAGGGCTCACCGGCGCCGCACTCACCCAGGCGCGGCTGCGTTCGCGTGCGACGGCGAAGTTCGGCGCCGACGCCGGCGTGATGTATTTCACGCCTGACGGCCTGGAGCAGGCCACCCGCGCCGAGGTCGCGGCCCACCGCGCCGGCCGGTTCGGGCCAGGCGACCGGGTCGCGGACGCCTGCTGCGGCATCGGCGGCGACCTGCTGGCCCTGGCCCGCGCCGGGTGCCGTGTCGACGCGGTGGATCGCGACCCGCTGACCGTGGAGGTCGCTCGCGCCAACGCCGCCGCGCTCGGCCTGTCGGCGCTGGTGACCGTCACCGTGGGGGACGCCGAAGCCGTGGAGCCGGAACGGCACGACGCGCTGTTCGCCGACCCCGCGCGGCGCACCACCGGCAGGCGGGTCTTCGACCCCATGTCCTACTCGCCGCCATGGCCGGATGTCCTGGCTCTGGCGGCGCGCGCACGCGGCGCGTGCCTGAAGGTCGCACCAGGCGTGCCGTACGACGTTTTGCCTGCCGACGCCGAGACCGAGTGGGTCTCCTGGCGCGGCGAGGTCAAGGAGGCCGCCGTCTGGACCGGCGTCCTCGCCACACCGGGGGTGCACCGGCGGGCCACCATGCTGTCGTCCCGGCCTCCAGGACTCTCGTCCGAGCGGCCGGGACTCTCGTCCGAGCGGCCGGGACTCTCGTCCGAGCGGCCGGGACCCTCGTCCGAGCGGCCGGGACCCTCGTCCGAGCGGCCGGGACCCTCGTCCGAGCGGCCGGGACCCTCGTCCGAGCGGCCGGGACCCTCATCTGAGCCGCCGAAGCCGTCATCCGAGCAGCCGGGACCGCCGGCCGCGGCACCTGCGCCGTCCACGTCGTCCACGTCGTCCACGCCGCCTGCGCCGCCGTCCGCGCTGAGTCTCACACCGGACTCCGCGCTCGGGGACCCGCCGGTCGGGCCGGTGGGGCGGTATCTGTACGAACCGGACGGAGCGGCGATCCGCGCGCACCTGGTGGCCGAGGTCGCCGCCTCGGTGGAGGGGCGGCTGCTCGACGCGCGCATCGCGTACATCACCGGGGACGGGCCGGCGGTCACGCCGTGGGCCTCGCGGTACGAGGTGCTGGAAACGCTGCCGTTTTCCCTGAAAAGGCTGCGGGCCGCGCTGCGGGCCCGTGACATCGGCACCGTGACCCTCAAGAAACGCGGCTCCGCGCTGGACATTGAACGCCTTCGCAAGGATTTGCGGCTTTCAGGAAAGAATTCCGGAGTCGTGGCACTCACCCGGATCGGCGATCATCCGTACGCGCTCATCTGCGACCCGGCCTGACCTGCGACGATAGCAAACACGGGCAATTTATCGATAATCACGATGTTTTAAACTCGGCCCGGAAAGAGACGTGCTCAGGCACTACAGTTGGCCCGCGCGGGATTTCATCGACCGTCGTTTCACCCGATTTGTTCGTCGTGCACCCCTTCACCGCCAGGCGTGCGCCGGCGAGCGAAGGAGCCCTCGGTGGACCACTCCAACCACACCCTCCTCCAGGCGGGAAGCCAGACCGCCATCTCCGACCGCATGCGCGAGCTCCTCGCGCGCGCCGCACAGGACCACGTCTACGAGCAGCGCACCCAAGGCGCCGTGCTCGACGAGATCCGCCAGCGGCTGGAAGGCATGGAGTGGGTCCTGCGAGAGGTGCGGGAACGCGAGCTCGGTGGCCTCAGCGGCGCGCTGGAGGACATGGGGGGACGTCTCGGCGAGCTCGCCACCCGTCCCCCCGTGTGGGCCGAGGGCCTCGCGCAGCACGTCGAGATCGTCCGCGACCGGGTGGACGGCGTCGGCAGCCGCCTCGCCGGCCTCGGCGACCGCGTCGAGTCCGTAGGCGACCGCGTCAAACCCGTCTCCGAGCTCCCCGCGCTGTGGACCGACCTGAGCACCGTGCGCGAAGGCGTCGCGGAGGCCCTGAAGCGCATCCAGGCGGTCCTGGACGGCACCCACGGCATGGCGGACCGCATGGCCGAGTTCACCCGCCGCCTGGCCCAGTTCCAGTCCGGCATCGAAGCCGCGGGAGGCCGCTTCACCCGCGTCGACAAGGCCCTGCTCGACCTCACCCAGCGCACCGAACGCGTCGAAGGCTGCGTCCTCGACCTCAGCGAAGGCATGGAGGACACCCTCGCCGCCACCATGGACCGTCTCACGGCCACCATGGAAAAACTCGCCACCGGCCTGGAGGGGGTCACCACCCGCCTCACCGGCACCGAATCCCAGCTCACCACCCGCCTGACCGCCATAGACACCACCCTCACCACCATCACCACCCGCTTAGAAGCCCTCGACTCCCGCCTGACCACCCACACCGACACCACCCACACCCACCTGAAATCCCTCACCTCCTGCCTGGAAGCCACCCGCTCCGCCGCCGAACAAGCCCAAGCGACAGCCGAAACCACCCAGGCCACCGTCCACCACCTCACCACCACAACAGAGGCCGACCGCACCACTCTGGAAGCCCTCACCACGACCACACAATCCGCCCTCGCCACCCTCACCACGACCGTGGAGTCCACCCACTCCAACCTCGCAACCTTGGCCGCGACCACAGAGTCCACCCGCTCCGACCTCGCGGCCCTGACGACCACGGTGGAGTCCACCGCCTCGGACCTCCAGACCCTCACCACATCGGCGGATACCACCCGCTCCACCCTCCAGGACCTCGGCGCAAGATCCGATGCCGTAACGGCAAGACTCGCCGACCAGGAAACCCGCCTCACCTCCTTCGGCGACAACTTCGAAGGCGTCAACGAACGCCTGGACCTCCTGGACGACCACCTGGAAGCCGTCAACCAACGCGTAGGCCAACTCCCCGCACTCCTCGAAGTAGGCGAGGTACACAAACGCGTCGGCGAGCTGATCGACGCACAAACCGCCACCCAAGCCGAACACCTCACCACCATCGCCGACCGCATAGCCGAAACCATCCCCACCCTGAAACCCCTGATCCAAGCCCGCCCCGACCACCCCCAACTGACCAAAACAATCCAAGACCTCCTCCACCCCACCCACACCGACCTGACCCGCCACCTAAGCGGCCTCGAAGAAACCATGCTCGCCCTCGCAGAAGCCCTCCTACGTCCCCCCCGCCCCCCCAAGGACTGACCCGACCTCACCCACCAAACCGCCGTACCAGGCGCCGATCCCACCGCGCCGGCGCCACAGCAAAAACCCCAGCCCGATGCGACGAAGAAGACACGTCCCGGACCAACACGACCCGGACCAACACGACCCGGGACGACACGACCCAGGGACGACGCCCCAAGGACTGACCCGACACATCGGCCAACCGCCGTACCAGGCGCCGAATTCACCGCACCACACCCCACCGCGCCGGCGCCACCGCAGGACCCCAGCCGACACGCCAGAAAAAACACAGCCGACCGTCACCACCGGAGTCTCACCACCAGACCCTCACGAACCGGGACGACATGAGCCGGGCTGCCACCAGGCCCTCACGACCTGGACGACACGGCCGGATAAGCCCGGCCTGGGATGGCATGGTCACGCCAACACGGCTCGGCGGCCGATACGACAGGGATGGCATGAATCCAGCCGACATGGTCTGGAACGACGGGGCGGGTGTGGTCGGCTACAGGCGGGTCGTGGTGACCGGGAGGGAGGAGTCGGCGGGGATGGTCAAAGATGACGGGGGGGCGCCGGTGGTCACCAGTTCGGAGCCTAGGGCGGCGACCATGGCGCCGTTGTCGGTGCACAGGCCGGGGCGGGGGACGCGGAGGCGGACGCCGGCTGTGTCGCAGCGTTCCTGGGCCAGGGCTCTCAGGCGGGAGTTGGCGGCCACTCCGCCGCCTATCAGGAGGTCTTTCACCCCGTGGTGGCGGCACGCTTGGAGGGCTTTGCGGGTCAGGACGTCCACTACGGCTTCTTGGAAGGACGCGGCTACGTCGGGGACGGAGACGGTGTGGCCTTCGCGCTCCCTGGCTTCAACCCAGCGGGCCACGGCGGTCTTGAGGCCGGAGAAGGAGAAGTCCAGGGTTCCGTCGTCGTACTTGCCTCTGGGGAAGGCTATTGCGGTGCCTGAGCCGCTTCTTGCGGCGCGGTCGATGTGGGGGCCCCCGGGGAAGGGGAGGCCCAGCACTCGGGCCACTTTGTCGAAGGCTTCGCCGGCGGCGTCGTCGACGGTCGAGCCGAGGGAGGTCAGGTCTCCGGCCACGTCGGGGACCAGGAGCAGTGAGGAGTGGCCGCCGGAGACCAGCATCGCGATGCAGGGCTTCGGCAACGGGCCGTGTTCCAGTTGGTCGACGGCCACATGCGCGGCCAGGTGGTTGACGCCGTACAGGGGGACGCCTAGACCCAGTGCGTACGCCTTGGCGGCGGCCACGCCTACGAGCAGCGCTCCGGCGAGGCCCGGGCCGGCGGTGACCGCTACCGCGTCGATGTCGGAGAAACGCACACCGGCCTTCTCCAGCGCGCGTTCCACTGTCGGGGCCATGGCCTCCAGGTGGGCCCGGGACGCGACCTCCGGCACGACTCCGCCGAATCTGGCGTGTTCCTCGACGCTGGACGCCACCGTGTCCGCGAGCAGTGTGTGGCCGCGCACCAGGCCGATCCCCGTCTCGTCGCACGAGGTCTCGATGCCGAGCACCAGCGGTTGATCAGTCACAGCTTCCCCACCTCGTCCAAGCCCTCGACACATGACCGCCCCGGCGCGGGACCAGGGAATCGTCCAATGCACCCGGCCGCTCCCGCATGATCCTTCCAGTCCAGGCCGGCCTCATATGACCGTCCCGGCGCGGGACAAGCGGCTCGTCCACCACATCCGGCCGCTCCCGCATGATCCTTCCAGTCCAGGCCGGCCTCATATGACCGTCCCGGCGCGGGACAAGCGGCTCGTCCACCACATCCGGCCGCTCCCGCATGATCCTTCCAGTCCAGGCCGGCCTCATATGACCGTCCCGGCGCGGGACAAGCGGCTCGTCCACCACATCCGGCCGCTCCCGCATGATCCTTCCAGCCCGAGCCGGCCTCATATGACCGTCCCGGCGCGGGACAAGCGGCTCGTCCACCGCACCCAGCCTGCCCCGCATGATCCCTTCCCGTCCGGTCATCGGGCCGGGCCGGGCTCGCCGGCCGCGTCACCGGGCAGCGTGAGCACCATCATGATCGCGTCGGTGCCGTCGTCGTAGTAGCGACTGCGCAGGCCGATGCGCTCGAAGCCGAAGCGCTCGTACATGGCCTGCGCGGCCGGGTTGTCGGCGCGGACCTCGAGGAAGACGGCGGTGACCGCGCGCCGCTCGGCCTCGGTGAGCAGTTCGCGCAGCATCGCGCTTCCGATGCCGGCGCGCTGGCGGCCGGAGGTGACGGCGATGGTCTGCACGTCGGCCTGGTCGCCGGCCGCCGCCAGGCCCGCGTAGCCGACGATCTCGCCGTCCTCGACGGCGACGATGTAGTGGCGGGTGCGCGGCTGGTCGTGCAGCTCGCCGCGCAGCATGCCTTCGCTCCAGGCGTCGAAGGGGAACGTGGCCCGCTCGATCGCGAGCACGGCGGCGAGGTCGTTCTCCTCCATCTGCCGCAACGAGACCACGAGATTCACGCCGTCACCTTCTTGGGTGGGCCGGGCACGCGTGCGTCGGGCCGGCGAAGGTAGATCGGCCGTGCCTGTGTGAGCACGTCGCCGGGGTCCTCCGCGGCGAGCCTCTCGGCGGCCAGGGCCGCGAGGGCTCCGCCGGAGGGGTACTCGGGGACCGGCAGGAGGCGGCTCTCGCCGAGCACGGCGGCGTACATGTGGCCCCCGGCTCCGGCGACCGGCAGCTCTCCCGGCACGGCGTCCGGGTGGTCGACGGCGGGGCCGTCGACCCTTGTACGGCGGTCGGCGTACCGGGCCCAGAAGACTTCTTTCCTGCGCGCGTCGGTCAGTACGAGGAACGGCTCGTCCAGGCCGCTTCCGTAGGCCACCGCGTCGAGGCTGCACACCCCGTAGGCCGGCACACCCAAGGTGCCGGCCAGCGCCTGAGCCGTCATCAGCCCCACCCGCAGGCCCGTGTAGGGACCGGGGCCCGTGCCCGCCACGACCGCCGTGACGTCCTGAAGCGACACCCGCGCCTCGGACAGGACCGCGCGGATCGCCGGCGCGAGCAACTCCCCGTGCCGCCGCGCGTCGACCACCGTCGACTCCGCGAGCACCCGCTCCCCGTCGTGCACCGCCACGGTCACAGCCGGAGTAGCCGTATCAAAACCCAAGACCAGCACGAACACGAAGCCTATCCGCTCCGGCCGACAGGACCGACCTGTGCGGTCCAAGGCGGAAGGAGGGCCACGGCCAGCCGAGGGAGGGGTCGGACGACGCGGGAAAGGTGCCGGGACCGAACCCGGGGAAGTGCGGACGACTCGAAGGGAATGCCGGGGTCAGGCCAGGGAGGCGTAGACGATGATGTTGTCCAGGTATTCGTGGGTGGAGCGGTCGAAGGCGCCGCCGCAGGTCACGAGGCGTAGGCCGTCCTCGATGTAGACGCGTTCGGTGGGGAAGTGGTCCTTGGGGATCTGTTCGACGGAGTCGACCTTGTAGTTGGCGGTCTTTCCGTCGCTGCGGACGACCTTGATGCTCGCGCCTTTCCTGACCTGACGCAGGCGGTAGAAGACGGCGGGGGCCGTCTTGGTGTCCACGTGGCCGATGATGACGGACGGGCCGGGGTCGCCGGGGACCTCGCTCTGGTCGAACCAGCCTGCCGTGGCGGGTTTCTCGTACGGCGGCAGCTCGACCTCGCCGTCGCGCGCCATGCCCAGTTTCATCAGGGGGGCCTTGAGGTTCAGGGAAGGGATCTCCAGGCGTCGCGGGGTGGCGGTGGTCTTCTTGGGCTCTTCCGGGGTGCCGGAACGGCCGGTGAGGGCGAACAGGACGGTTCCTGTGACGAAACCGGCTACGACGATCTTGAGCCACTTGGAGTCGGCCATGTTCTGCGGAAAGGCGCTATCGGGACCTGCGGCGGGCGAGGGCTATGCCACCGGCCAGGGCTCCGGCGAGTACGGCGGCGGTCAGGCCCACGGGGATGCCGGAGGGCTGGTCCTCGGCGGCGCCTGCCGCGGTGCCGCCGCCGCCGGCCCTCGGGGCCCGGGTGGGGACGGCGCGGGTGCGGGTGGGCTTGGGGCTGGGACGCGCGGTCACGGTCAGGGTGGCGGCGCCGGTGTCGTTGGTGCCTTCGCATTTGACCTCGACGCGGAAGGTGCCGGGTGCGGCGTCCTCGTCGACCAGGGCGAAGCCGCGGACCTCGGGGGACGGCGCGGTGGTCTCCTCGGGGGTGGCGCCGGCCGCCGGGGTGACGGGAGGCGGCTGGGTGAGGGTGACGACACCGGTGAAGGCGTCGGATCTGGCGGTGGCACGGTAGTCGGTGCCGCCTTGCGGGAGCGGACAGAAGGCGCGGACCCGGATGGATCGGGTGGCGCCGCCCTGCACCCGGTCGGGGATGAGCTGCACGCGGATGTCCTGACGGCTCATCGTGGGGGCCGGGGTCGCCGTGGGATCACCGGCCTGGGCCGAGGCCGTGCATCCCATGGCCGTGACTAAGCATGCTCCTGCAACCGTGATCCGCCCGACCCTGTGCACCGGCGCACTCCACTTCGCGTCCGACCTGAACCCGCTTATGACCACGCCTAGGCGTTACGCCACCTGAATACCCAGAATTATCCGGCCAACCCTTGGAACGATCTTCCTAATCGGGGAAGGGCCGCGTCAAGGCACGCCAGACTACCGGTCTAGATCAGCTCACGGCCGCCGGTTCGAACCACTCGGGGACGCGGGCCCACCTCGGGCCGACGCCGCGCACGCGGATCACGCGCTCGTCCCCGGTGTCGCCGCGCTGCACCGACACTTCGAGCCGGTCGTCGGCGAGGCCTTCGACCAGGCCCTCTCCCCACTCCACGACGGTCACGGAGTCCGCCAAGGAGGCGTCGAGGTCGAGGTCGTCGACCTCCAAGGCGCCGCCGAGGCGGTACGCGTCGGCGTGCACGAGCGCGGGGCCGCCGGCGAGCGACGGGTGGACCCGCGCGATCACGAATGTCGGCGACGTGATGGGACCGCGGACCTTGAGCCCTTCGGCGATGCCCTGCACGAGGGTCGTCTTGCCGGCGCCGAGCGGCCCCGACAGCACCACGAGGTCGCCGGGCCGCAGCTCCCGTGCCAGTTCCTCGCCGAGCACCCGCGTCGCCTCGGCCGTGTCCGCGCGCCTCACAGCACATCTCCTGCCTTCGAGTCGTCCTGAGCCTGCGTGCCGGCGGTGTCCGGACCCGGCGCTTCCAGTACGGCGGCCGGCTCGGCGTCGGCCGCCGCGACGGCCGCCAGGAGCTCGGTGACGGCCTCGCCGACCTCGGCGGGCTTCTCCAGCAGTACCAGGTGGGACGCGCCGGGGATCACGGTCAGCCGCGCGCTCGGCAGGCCGGTGGCGATGGCCCGGCTGTGCTCGACCGGGGTCAGCCAGTCCTTCTCGCCGACGACGACCGAGGTGGGGACCTTGTTGAGCACGTCGAGCGCCGAGAGCTTGTCGTGGGACATCAGAGCCGGGTAGAAGTCGGCGATGACGTCGGTCGGTGTGGAGCGGATCATCGACTCGGCGAAGTCGACCACGGTCGGGCTGATGGTGGACGGGTCGCCGAACCCGAGGTAGCGCAGCGCGAGGAACGACAGGTCGGTGCCGGCCTGCCTGCCGCGGTCGATCAGCGCGGCGCGGCGGCCGAGCACCGACATCGCCGGCGGCGTGGCCCAGTGGACGGCTTTGGAGATCAGCGCGGGCAACCCGAGGGTGATCTCGGCGAGCCGCCCCGCGGACGTGGCGATCAGCGCCACGCCGCGGATCTTCTCCCCGAACAGCTCGGGGTGGCTGTCGGCGAGCGCCATGACCGTCATGCCCCCCATGGAGTGCCCCACGAGCACGCACGGCCCCGGCACCAGGGTCTTCAGGATCTCGGCCAGGTCGAACCCCAGCCGGTCGATCGTGCAGTCCTCCGCGGGGGTGCGGGTGGACCTGCCGTGGCAGCGCTGGTCCCAGAACACCATGCGGTAGGTGTCGCGCAGGTCGCGGCGCTGGTAGTGCCAGGAGTCGAGGTTCAGCGTGTACCCGTGGCAGAACACGATGGTCAGCGGCGCGTCCTCGGGCCCATCCACCTCGGCGTGCAACTCAACGCCGTCGGACGTCTTGACGGTCACCTGACGGCCCCGCAGCTCGCCGAAGGGCTCGCTGGACTCCAGATCGGGCCGCAGCCGGATGCGTCCCACGGCGTACCGCTTCGCCAGGGCACCCGCCGCCAGCCCCGCCGACGCGGTACCGACGATCGCCCCCGCGATGCCGACCTTCCGCCGCGACATTCGACCTCCTCTTACCGGTGAACGCGCGGGACGCGCGCACCAATCCTCGTCACGATCTCATGGGTGATCGTGCCCAGGGAATCGGCCCACTCCTGAACGGTCGGCTCACCGGATGCGCCGGGCCCGAACAAGATCACCTCGTCCCCCTCACGCACGTCGTCGTCCGCCATGTCGATCATGAACTGGTCCATGCAGACCCGGCCCGCGATGGTACGCCTGCGGCCCGCGGCGAGGACCTGCCCACGGTTGGTCGCCGCACGCATCACGCCGTCGGCGTATCCGAGCGGCACCAGGGCCAAGGTGGTCTCCCGCTCGGTCGTGTACAGGTGGCCGTACGACACGCCGGTGCCGGGTGTGACGCGTTTCACCATGGCGACCCGCGCCACGAGCGTCATCGCGGGCCGCAGCCCGAAGTCGCCGAGCTCGGGGATCGGACTGAGGCCGTACACGGCGATGCCGGGCCGCACCATGTCGTACCTGGCGGCGGGGAGCGACACGGTGGCCGCGGAGTTGGCGATGTGGCGCAGGACGTGGGACCCGCCGGCGCCGGCCTTCTCGGCGACGGCGATCGCCTCGTCGAACACCGCGAGCTGGCGCGCGATGGACGGGTGCCCCGGGATGTCGGCGCAGGCGAAGTGGGACCAAAGGCCCGCGATCTCTACGGCACCGGTGGCCTGGAGCGCGAGCGCGCGGTCGACCAGCGCGGGCCAGCCGGCCACGGTGGCGCCGCCGCGCGAGATGCCGGTGTCGGCCTTGAGGTGCACCTTGGCGGCGTGGCCCGCACGGCCGGCCGCGGCGGCGATGCCGTCGAGCACCCAGATGTCGCCGGCCGACAGCTCGACGCCGGCGGCGACCGCCTCGTCGAGCGGCTCGCCGGGGGTGATGATCCACGACAGGATCGGCGCGGTCACTCCGGCGGCGCGCAGATCGAGCGCCTCACGGATGAAGGCCGTGCCGAGGCGGGACGCGCCGGCGCCGAGCGCCGCGCGCGCGCACGGTACCAGGCCGTGGCCGTAGGCGTCGGCCTTGACCGCGACCATCATCTCCGCGCCTGGCGCGTGCTCGCGCAGCCGCGCGACATTGTGCTCGATCGCCGAGAGGTCCACCCGCGCCTCGGCGGGTGTCATGAGAGATCCGCTGATGGGGAGACTCACCCTTTCAGTGTCGCAGCCACCCGGCCTGACTGGACCGGTTCACGCGTCCGCCACCAGGGAGCGGATCACACCGGGGAGCTCGCGCGCGATGTCGAGCGCCGCGATCGGCGCCTCGCCCCCCTGTGGCCCGGCCGCCGCCGCGCGGCCGGCGAGTCCATGGAGGTGCGCGGCGCAGGACGCGGCGTCGCGCGGGCTCAGCCCACCGGCGAGGAAGGCCCCGGCGATGCCGGCGAGCACGTCGCCGGTGCCTCCGGTGGCGAGCCAGGGGGTGCCCGTGACGTTCACGAGGACCGGCCTGCCTTCCTCCGCCACCAGGGTAGTCGACCCTTTGAGCAGCACCGTGACGCCGAGCTCGGCGGCGGCGCGGCGCGCGAAGTACAGCCGCCGCGCCTCGATCTCATCGGCGTCCACCCCGAGGAGGCGGCCGAGCTCCCCGGTGTGCGGGGTGATCACCGTCGGTGCCGAGCGGCGCAGCAGCGAACGGTCGCGTGCCGCCAGCGTGAGTCCGTCGGCGTCGACCAGCGCCGGCACGTCGAGGGCCAGCGCGGACGCGGCCACGGCGTGCGCGTCGTCGCCGGTCCCCAAGCCGGGCCCCACGACCCAGGCCTGGACCCGTCCCACGTCCTGGACTCCACGCTCAGGCGTGACGACCGTGGTGACCGCCTCCGGCCACCTGGCCCGCACCTGCCGTACCGGCTCCTCGGCGCTCGCGAAACGCACCAGCCCGGCCCCGGCGCGTACGGCACCCGCCACGGTCAGCACGGCGGCGCCGGTGAAGCGGTCGCTGCCGGCCAGCACCCCGATCACGCCTCTGCGGTACTTGTTGGACTCGGCGCCGGGCCGGGGCAGCAGCGCCGCCACGTCGGGCCCGGTGAGCGCCGTGACGCCGGGGGCCGGCAGGTGCGGCCGCAGGCCGATGTCCACGACCCGCAGCGACCCGGTGCGACCGGCCCCCGGGTCGACCAGCAGGCCCGCCTTGGCGGCGCCGAACGTCACGGTGAGATGGGCCTGTACGGCGTCCCCCTCGACCTCGCCGGTGCTCGCGTCCACGCCGCTCGGCACGTCCACCGCGATCACCACGCCTGGCGCCGTCGCCGTCAGCCTGGCGAGGGCCGCGTACGGCTCACGCAGCGCTCCCGCGCCGCCGATGCCGGTCAGCCCGTCCACCAGCACGTCGGCCCGCTCGATCAGGCCGCGCAGCGCGGGGTCGGACTCCGGCCCCCCGGCGGCCTCCCGCAGGTCGACCGGCCGGCCGCCTGCGCGGGTCAGCGCGGCGAGCCCGCCGTCGTGGGTGCGGCTCCCCGCGAGCACCGCGTCCACCCGCGCGCCGCGTCGTGCGAGCGCGGCCCCCGCGTACAGCGCGTCGCCGCCGTTGTCCCCGCCGCCGATGAGCAGCACGATCCGCGCGCCGTACACCTGTGGCACGGCCTCGGCGCAGGCCACCGCGAGCCCGGTGGCGGCGCGGCTCATGAGGGTGCCCTCGGGCAGCAGGGCCATCAGCGACCGCTCGGCGGCCCTGATCTCGTCGGATGTGTACGCGCTCAGCACCTCACCGAATCTAGCCGGTCCGCGATCATCCGCACGAAACCGGGCCGCGTCAGCCCTCGGCGACGACGTACGCGACGGCCAGCCCGCCGTCGTGGCTGAGCGACACGTGCCACCGGGTCACCCCGAGCGCGGCGGCCACCTCGGCGGCCCGGCCCGTCACCGACAGCCGGGGACGGCCGTGCTCCCCCGTGACGATCTCGGCCTCCCGGTGGTCGAGCCCGGGGGGTGCGCCGAGGGCCTTGGCGACGGCCTCCTTGGCGGCGAACCGCGCGGCCAGCGAGTGCGGCGGCAGGTCGCGCTCGGCCTCGGTGAACAGCCGGTCCCGCAGCCGCGGCGTGCGGGACAGCGCCGCGGAAAGGCGCGCGACGTCCACGACGTCCACCCCGATGCCGACGATCACACTGATCAGCATAGAGTTCGCAACCATGGAGGCACCGCATCCGTACGCCGAGCTCAGCCGTGCGCAGTGGCGTGAGCTGCGCCTCAACACGCCTCTGACGCTGACCGCCGGCGAGCTCGAGGAGCTGCGCGGCGTCGACGACCCGATCGACCTGGCCGAGGTCACCGACATCTACCTGCCGCTGACCCGGCTGCTGAACCTCCACTTCACCGGCGCCAGGCAGCGCGGCGCGGCGGTGAACACCTTCCTCGGCGACGACCACACGCCTCCGCCGTACATCCTCGGCATCGCCGGCAGCGTCGCGGTCGGAAAGTCGACCACGGCCCGCCTGCTGCACACGCTGCTGGCCCGCTGGCCCGAGCACCCAAGGGTCGATCTGATCACCACCGACGCGTTCCTGCACCCGAACAAGGTGCTGGAGGAGCGCGGCATCTCCCACCGCAAGGGGTTCCCCGAGAGCTACGACCGCCGCGCGCTGGTGCGTTTCGTCGCCGACGTCAAGGCGGGGGCCGAGGAGGTGCGCGCGCCGGTCTACAGCCATTTGGAGTACGACATCGTGCCGGGTGCCTCGCAGACCGTGCGGCGGCCGGACATCCTCATCGTGGAGGGTCTGAACGTGCTCCAGCCGGCGCCGCCGGCGGCGCTCGCGGTCAACGACTACTTCGACTTCTCGATCTACGTGGACGCGCGGGTCGAGGACATCCGCGCCTGGTACGTCGACCGGTTCCACAAGCTGCGCCGCACCGCGTTCGCCGACCCCAAGTCGTACTTCTCCTACCTGGCCGAGCTGTCGGACGACGACGCCACCCGGTTCGCCAAGCAGGTCTGGCGGGACGTGAACGAGCGGAACCTCGTCGAGAACATCGCCCCGACACGGGGACGGGCCGGGCTCATCCTGTACAAGGGCCCCGATCACTCCGTGAGGCGCGTACGCCTGCGCCGCACCTAGAATCCCGCTCATGCTGCTGCACCTGAGGGTGATCGCTCCTCCCGCACGCACCCCCGACGTGCTGCGCATGCTCACCGGAGCGGCCGGGGTCACCAACGTGATCGAGCTGCCGGGTGCGGGGAGGCGGCCGGAAGGCGACCTGGTGATGTTCGAGGTGACCCGTGAGGGGGCCAACGCCGTCATCGAGCACCTCAAGGAGCTCGGCATCGCCGAGGACGGCTCGATCGCGGCCGAGCGGGTCGACCTGTCGCTGTCCAGGGTGGCCGACGAGGCCGAGGAGCAGGTGCCAGGCGCGCCGGACGACGCCGTGGTGTGGGACGAGCTGGCCGCGCAGGTGTCGGACGACTGCCGGGTCACCTGGGCCTTCCTGACGTTCCTCGTCATCGCGACGCTGCTGGCGGCGATCGGCGTGATCCTGCCGTCCCTCATCGTGATCGTCGGCGGCATGGTGCTCGGCCCGGAGTTCGGCCCGGTGGCGGCGATGTCGTTCGGGCTGCTGCGCCGGGACGGCAGGCTGGTCGTCACCGCGATGCGCGCGCTGGTGATCGGGTTCCTCGTGGCCATCACCTTCACGTGGGCCTGCGCCGTGCTGCTCGAGCTGCTCGGCTGGATCGGGCCGCAGACGCTCAACGGCCACGACGAGGTCGACTTCATCGTCAAGCCCGACCGGTGGTCGTTCATCGTGGCGTTGCTCGCGGGGGCCGCGGGGGTGCTGTCGATCACCGCGGGGAAGTCGTCGGCCATCATCGGGGTGTTCATCTCGGTCACCACGGTCCCCGCCGCCGGGTACGCCGCGGTCGCCGCCGCGACCCGGCGGTGGGACGAGGTGACCGGCTCGGTCGCGCAGTTGTCGGTCAACATCACCGGCATGGTGATCGCCGGGTTGGTCACCCTGCTGGTGCAGCGGCTGGTCTGGTCCAGGTACGGCCTGCGTATCACGCCGCCCGCCGCACGTAGGAGACGCGACTCCTCCGTGTGAGGGAGTCGGCCGGGCTGCGGCCTTGGATAGTGTCCGTGGCATGACCATCCTCGCCACCGAGGGCCTCACCAAACGTTTTCCCCGGGTGACGGCGCTCGACCGGCTCACCGTCACCGCCGGGCCCGGAGTCACGGGCCTCGTCGGCGCGAACGGCGCGGGGAAGTCCACCCTGATCAAGATTCTGCTCGGCCTGCTGCCACCCACCGAGGGCCGCGCCGCCGTGCTCGGGCTGGACCCCGCCACCCAGGCGCTCGACATCCGCCGCAAGGTCGGCTACATGCCTGAGCACGACTGCCTGCCGCCTGACGTGTCGGCCACCGAGTTCACCGTCCACATGGCCCGCATGTCGGGCCTGCCGCGCGGCGCCGCACGCGAGCGCGCCGCCGACACGCTGCGGCACGTCGGCCTGTACGAGGAGCGCTACCGTCCCATCGGGGGTTACTCCACCGGCATGAAGCAGCGCGTCAAGCTGGCCCAGGCCCTGGTGCACGACCCCAGCCTGCTGTTCCTCGACGAGCCGACCAACGGCCTCGACCCGCGGGGCCGTGACGACATGCTCGCGCTGATCCGGCGCATCGGCGCCGAGTTCGGCATCAGCGTGGTCGTGACGTCCCACCTGCTCGGCGAGCTGGAACGGGTGTGCGACCACGTCATCGTGATCGACGGGGGCCGGCTGCTGCGTTCGTCGGCCATCGGGGAGTTCACCCAGGCCACCCACTCGATCACCGTCGAGGTCGAGGAAGGCGGTGAGGCGCTGGCGGAGCGGTTGCGTGCCGCCGGGCACGCCGTCACCGAGCACGGACGGCTGCTCATCGTGGACGACGGCGCGCCTGGCACCCACGACCTGGTGCGGGACGCGGTGTGCGACCTGAACCTGTCGCTGGTGCGCCTGGAGCAGGGCCGCCACCGCATCGAGGACGTCTTCCGGGAGGAGGCGGCGGCACATGTCTGAGACGAGCGCAGGGCCCGGCCCGGGGTTCGGCCCCAAGGCAGGCCCGGAGACAGGCGCTGAGGCAGGCGCGACCACTGTGGCGGGCCGGCCGTCGGGGGTCATCCACGACATCGGGTACCGCCACTACGACGGGCCGCGCCACGGACGGGGACACGCGTTCGCCGCGCTCACGGTCAACAGCCTGCGCGGGGTGTACGGTCTCGGCCGCACCGCGCGGTCCAAGATCATGCCGTTCCTGCTCTTCGGGGTGATGACACTGCCGGCGGTCGTGTCCATCGCGGTGATGGCGTTCGTCAAGCAGCAGGGGCTGACCTACCCGGCGTACGCCGTCACCATGCAGGCCGTGCTCGCGGTGTTCCTCGCCGCGCAGTCGCCGTACCTCGTGGCGCCTGACCTGCGGTTCCGGGTGCTGCCGCTGTACATGTCGCGGCCCACGACGGCGCTGGACTACGTGGCGGCCAAACTGACGGCCATGACGCTCGCGCTGCTGATCCTGATCGGCGCGCCGCTCACCTTGCTGTTCGCCGGCGAGCTGCTGGTGGACCTGCCGGGTCCCCCGCACACCGGTGAGTACTTCGCCGCGATGGGGACCGCGGTGATCTACGCGGTGCTGCTGTCCGCGGTCGGCGTGGCGCTGGCGTCGTTCACACCGCGCCGTGGTCTCGGCGTCGCCTCGGTGATCACGGTCTACCTGCTGACGTCGGCGGTGTCGGTGGTCCTGGTGGGGCTGCTGATGTCCACGAGCAGGGACGCCGCCGCCGCGTGGGCCTGGCTGGTCAACCCGTTCTTCCTGGTCGACGCGGTGCAGAACTGGCTGTTCGGCGTGCAGGCCAACAATGACAGCGGCTACCCGCCGGATCTCGGCGGCCCGGTCGCCGCGGCCGCCGTGGTGGCGATCATCGCGCTGTGCGTCGCCGCTCTCGTCCTGCGGTACCGGAAGGCGGCCTCGTCGTGAACATCGAACTGGCCCAGGTCTCCCGCTGGTACGGCAACGTGGTGGCGGTCAACGACGTCACCATGACGATCGGCCCCGGCGTCACCGGGCTGCTCGGCCCGAACGGCGCCGGCAAGTCCACCCTGCTGCACATGATGGCCGGGTTCCTCGCGCCGTCCACCGGCACCGCCACGCTGGACGGCAGGCCGATCTGGCGCAACCACCAGATCTACCGCTCCATCGGCCTGGTACCCGAGCGCGAGGCCGTGTACGGCTTCCTCACCGGCTGGCAGTTCGTGCTGTCCGGCGCCAGACTGCACGGCCTGCCGTCCCCCGAGGACGCCGCGGCCAAGGCGCTGGCGATGGTCGAGATGGAAGGCGCCAAGGACCGTCGCATCGAGACCTACTCCAAAGGCATGCGCCAGCGGGTCAAGGTCGCCGCGGCCCTGGTGCACGACCCGCAGGTGCTGCTGCTCGACGAGCCGTTCAACGGCATGGACCCGCGCCAGCGCCTCCACCTGATGGACCTGGTGCGCGAACTCGGCGCCTCGGGACGCACCATCTTGTTCAGCTCGCACATCCTGGAGGAGGTCGAGCGGGTCGCGCAGCAGATCGAGGTGCTCGTCGCGGGCCGGCACGCCGCGTCCGGCGACTTCCGGGAGATCCGCAGGCGCATGACCGACCGCCCCCACCTGTTCCGCGTGCGTTCCAGCGACGACCGGCGCCTCGCCGCCGCGCTGATCGCCGACGCGTCCTCAGGCGCGGTGTCGCTCGGGGACGCCGGGCTGGAGGTGCGGGCCGTGGACTTCCGCAGGTTCACCTGGCTGCTGCCGAGGGTCGCCAGGGACGCCGGGATCACCCTGACCGAGGTGTCCCCCGCCGACGAGGACCTCGAAAGCGTCTTCTCCTACCTGATCTCCGGGAGCACACGATGAACTCCGTCGTCGCCGGCATCACGTTCCGCGCCGTGCTCGGCCGCCGCCGCGTGCTGCTCCTGCTGCTGCTTCCCTTGCTGCTGCTCGGTCTCGCCGTGCTGCTGCGCGCGCTCGGCAGCACCGACGAGAAGGCCGCGATCACGCTCATGCAGGTGTACGCGATCGGCACCATGCTGCCGCTGCTCGGCCTCATCGCCGGCACCGGCGCCATCGCGCCGGAGATCGACGACGGCACGATCATCCATCTGCTCTCCAAGCCCATCTCGCGGCCGGTGATCGCCACCACCAAGTTCGCCGTCGCGGCGGTGCTGCTCGCGCTGTTCGCCGCGGTGCCGACGTTCCTCGCGGGATACCTGCTGCTGCGCGGCGAGGCCGGCATCGCGTACGGCTTCGCGGTCGGGTCGCTGGTCGGGGGTGTCGCGTACGCCGCGGTGTTCCTGCTGCTCGGGGTGGTCACGCGGCACGCGGTGACGGTCGGCATCATCTACGCCGTGGTGTGGGAGAACCTCGTCGGCGGCTACGTGCCGGGTGCGCGCAACTTCTCCATCCAGCAGTGGGCCCAGACGTTCGCCGCCGAGATCAGCACCTCGGGGTTCATGAACGCCACGGTGAGCATGGGGTTCGCGGTGCCGGCCGTGCTGATCGTCACCATCGGGTCGGTCGTGTGGGCCGGTCAGCGGCTGCGGGTGCTGTCGCTCACCGGCGACGAGTGACCGCGTAACTTTCACGCTCCACAGCACGGCGACCTGCGCGGATCCGGCTCCGGCCGGATCCGCGCTGTCGCGCGCGGCCGAGCGGGTCTACCGTTCGCCGCGGCCGTGCGTCCGTCCCTGGAGGCGTGTCATGATCGTCCGGGTGTTCTCCCGTCCGTTGCGGGCCGTGCTGGTGTTCGTCTGTGTCGCCGCACTCGTGGCCACCGGGACGGCCTGGCGCGCGTACGCGGTGCCGGACACCTCGTCCCCCGTCACCGGCAACTCGACGTACTTTGATGCGCTCGGCTCACCGTACGGGGGGTGCGGGCTGCCCCAGGCGCAGCTGGACAGCCCGCACTTCGTCGCGCTGAACGTCTACAACACTCCACGGGACTACAACTTCTACCCGCGGCCCATCACACCGGACCAGGCCGCCAAGATCGGCGTGTGGGACAACGGCCGCAACTGTGGACGTTTCGTACGGGTGTCGTTCGGTGACTTCTGCACCGGGGTGAACGACGGGGCGGCGAACCAGGCGTTCTGCCGTAACGGCTCGTGGGTGGCGGACGCCTACAACGGGGCCACCCTGACCATGGTCGTCGCCGACAGCTGCGGGGACACCAACGCCTGGTGCCGGGACGACCCCTACCACCTGGACCTGTCCAAGCACTCCATCAACCAGTTCGTGAAGAACGGCGCGCCGGTGGGAGACCTGCTGCCGAACCACTTCAACAACCGGCGGGTGACGTGGTCGTTCATCCCGGCACCCGACTACACCGGTGACATCCGCATCGGGTTCCTGCAGGGGTCACAGCGGTACTGGACGGCCATCGCGGTGTCGCACCTGGCGAACGGCATCCACGGGGTGGAGTACTACTCCGGCGGCACGTGGCAGCCGGCGCAGATGAACAGAGACATGGGGCAGTCGTTCCTCCTGTCGCCGATCGTGAGCGGGGGGACCGAGTACCGGATCCGGGTGCGGGACGTCACCGACCAGTTCGTCAACGGCGGCAGGGAGTACACGTTCTCGCTTCCCTCGGCCTGCGGCACGCAGTGCTCGGCGGCGTACACGGCGGCGACGTACACGACCAGCGGCGGCTCCACCGCCACCCCGACCCCGACTCCCACCGCCACGCCGGCCCCGACGCCGACGCCGACACCGACACCGACGCCGACTCCTACGCCAACGCCGACACCGACACCGACACCGACACCGACACCGACACCGACACCGACACCGACACCGGGAGCGTGCCGGGTGGCGTACTCCACCAACGACTGGGGTGGCGGCTTCGGCGCGAACATCACCATCACCAACACCGGGCCGGCGATCAGCTCGTGGACCCTGCGGTTCGTCTACCCGACCACGCAGCGGATCCTGCTCTCGCAGGGCTGGTCGGCCAACTGGACGCAGAGCGGCGCCGCCGTCACCGCCACCAACGTGGCGTGGAACGGATCGCTCGCCACCGGCGCGTCCACCCAGATCGGCTTCAACGGCACCTACACCGGCAGCCTCGTGCGTCCGGACAGCTTCACCCTCAACGGAGCGGCCTGCACGGCGACGTGAGGCTCAGCGCCGGAACATCAGGCGCACGCAGACGCCGACGGCGATGGCCCCCACCGCGAACAACAGCAGCATGCAGGAGACGGCGAGGCCGACCAGCCACAGGCCGCCGGCGTCCGGCGCGGGGTCCGCTCCGCGCCAGACCGCAAGCAGGGCCGGCGGGACCGCGAACGGCACCAGGGCCGCCACGGCCGTACGCACCGTGGCGGCCATGCCGAGGATCACCCCGCCGAGCAGCACGGCGGCGAACATCCACGGGTAGAGCAGCGAGCGGAAGAACTCCCCATCGGTGCCGGTGACCGTGAGCACCCACGTCACCAGGGCGCCTGCGGCGAACGAGCAAGTGGCGAGCAGCCGATGGCGGTACCGGTGCGTCACGAACAGCCACCCTAGAGTACATACGCCGGCCGGCGGACATGGCGCGATAAATGCGGTTGAGTCTCCAGTAACTGGAGGGTGGAGGGTTGTCCTCGGCACGCCGGAAGGCGTCGCCTTGATACCACGACCCTGGGAGATGAGAGAAATGGCGGAACTGGGAGGCCTCACCGCTCGCGAGCGGCAACTGATCATCGACGAGTTCGTCGAGCAGGCGTTCGCGGGCATCGACCCTGACGCGACGGGGGCCAGGATCGCCGAAGGCATGCGTATCCTGCCGCAGGACGCGCCGGACGAGCTCCAGCCGGAGAAGGCGGCGGCCTGGGCCGAGCTGACCGGGTTGCTCGCCGACGGCTCCTTCCGTGACCGGGTGCGGCAGATGGCGGTGACCGGAGCCCGTGGCCAGGAGGAGCCGCGCTACGACCCGGCGCCGATCACCGAGCACGCCGGCGCCGCCGTGGCGGCCGGTGTCGCGCCTGACTCCGCGCAGGCCAAGGAGATCGTGGACCGCGTCGTCGGCGCCGGCGCCACGGCCGAGGAGAAGGCCACGATCGCCGGTCAGATCGAGACGTTCGCCGACCGGCGGGTGGAGCGCTACTGGGAACTGATGGGTGTGCTCAACGACCGGCCGGCCTTCCCCTCGGCCGTCCCGGCCTTCGAGTGGTTCGCCGCCGCTCTGCGCGCGCACGCCTGACCGGCCACGTGGCGCGGTGTGGCGTCCACGACGAGAACAGGGACGTTCCTCGCACCTGACCGGACGACCACGCGGAGAAAGAGAAACAGCCGGGCCCGGATGACTCCGGGCCCGGCCGCGTGACATCTCGTCGCGACGGTCAGCCGCAGGTCCTGCGCACCACCTCGGCCAGATGACCCGCGAGGCGCTCGGCCTCCTCCTCGGACTCGGCCTCCACCATCACGCGCACCATCGGCTCGGTGCCGCTCGGACGGATCAGCACCCGGCCGGTGTCGCCGAGGGAGCGTTCCACCTCCGCCACCGCGGCGGCCAGCTCACCGGACGCCGCCGCCTTGGCCTTGGAGACGTCCCTGACGTTCACCAGCACCTGCGGCAGGCGTGACATCGCCGACGCCAGCTCGTCGAGCGGACGGCCGGACCGGGTCACCTGCGCGAGCAGGTGGAGCGAGGTGAGCAGGCCGTCCCCTGTGGTGGCGTGGTCGAGCATCACCACATGCCCGGACTGCTCACCGCCGAAGTTGTAGCCGTTCTCCCGCATCGCCTCAAGGACGTAACGGTCGCCGACCGCCGTCTCGACCATGCCGAGACCGGCCTTGCGCAGAGCGAGCTTGAAGCCGAGGTTGGACATCACGGTCGCCACCACGGTGTCCTTGGCGAGAGTGCCGGCGTCGTGCATGGCGAGCGCCAGGACCAGCATGATCTGGTCGCCGTCCACCACCTGGCCCGACGAGGTGATCGCGAGGCAGCGGTCGGCGTCGCCGTCGTAGGCGATGCCGGCGTCGGCGCCGGACTCGACGACCGCGGCACGCAGCCCGTCGAGATGGGTGGAGCCCACACCCTCGTTGATGTTGAGACCGTCAGGCGACGCGCCGATGGTCTCCACCACCGCACCCGCGCGCAGCAACGCCTCCGGCGCCACCATGTGCGCGGCGCCGTGCGCGCAGTCCAGCACGACCCGCATGCCGTCCAGCCGTCCCGGCAGGGACGTCAGCAGGTGCGACACGTAGCGGTCCGCCTCGCCGAACGCGTCACGAACGCGGCCGACCGCGGCGCCGACCGGCCGGTTCCACTTCTCACCGAGCCGCTGCTCGATGTCGTTCTCCACCGCGTCCGGCAGCTTGAAGCCGCCGCGCGCGAAGAACTTGATGCCGTTGTCCGGCGCCGGGTTGTGCGACGCGGACAACATGACGCCGAGGTCGGCGCCGAGGGCCGAGGTCAGGTGCGCGACCGCGGGAGTGGGGAGCACGCCGAGGCGCAGCACGTCCACACCCGACGACGCGAGGCCGGCGACCACGGCGGCCTCGAGGAACTCCCCCGAGGCACGCGGGTCCCGGCCCACGACGGCGACCGGGCGGCCACGCCGCCCGACGCTCGACTCGAACGCACCGGCATCACCGAGGACATGAGCGGCCGCGACCGAGAGGTCCATGGCCAGCTCCGCCGTGAGGTCGCGGCCCGCGACCCCACGGACGCCGTCGGTGCCGAACAGACGGCCCGTCAACGCTTGCTGTACTGAGGAGCCTTACGGGCCTTCTTGAGGCCGTACTTCTTGCGCTCCTTCTCCCGCGCGTCACGGGTCAGGAAGCCTGCCTTCTTCAGCGGCGGCCGGTTGACCTCGGTGTCCAGCGCGGTCAACGCGCGGGCGAGGCCCATGCGCAGCGCGCCGGCCTGGCCGGTCACGCCGCCGCCGTCGATGCGCGCGAAGACGTCGAACTGGTCCTCGGCGCCGAGCGTCACGAACGGCTCGTTGACGATCTGCTGGTGGACCTTGTTCGGGAAGTAGTTGTCCAGCGAGCGGCCGTTGATGGTCCACTTGCCGGTGCCCGGCACGATGCGCACCCGGGCGACCGCCTCCTTACGACGGCCGGTCCCGTACGAGTTGCCCGTGGTGATGGGCTTGCGCGCGGGGGCGTCGCCGGCGGGAGCGGACTCGGTGGTGTACTCGGACGGGAACTCCTCAGAGCTGTCCGTGATGTCCACTTCGCCCTCGAAGGGCGTCTCGACACCGGTGGGCTCAGCCACGGTTCTCCTCTAACTTTCGATCTTTACGTCAGCCGTCGGCCGACGGTGCGGCTACTGGGCGGTCTTGGTGAGCTCGAACGGCACCGGACGCTGAGCCGCGTGCGGGTGCTCGGAACCGGCGTACACCTTGAGCTTCTTGGCCATCCTGCGGCCGAGAGCATTCTTGGGAAGCATGCCCTTGACGGCCTTCTCGACGGCCCGGTCCGGACGCTTCTCCATCAGCTCGCTGTAGGGGACCGCGCGGAGGCCACCGGGGTAGCCGGAGTGGCGGTACGCCTTCTTCTGCTCGAGCTTGTTGCCGGTCAGAGTCACCTTGTCGGCGTTGATGACGATGACGAAGTCACCGGTGTCGACGTGCGGCGCGAAGATCGGCTTGTGCTTACCGCGGAGCAACGTCGCGACATGGGTGGCCAGCCGACCCAGCACCACGTCGGTGGCGTCGATGACGTACCACTGACGTTCGACGTCGGTGGCCTTAGGGGTGAACGTGCGCACGGTGGTAAGCCTTCTGGTCGGGTTCGGCAATCGATCACGGAGGTCATGGGCGGGCACACGACGGCCCAGACCTTCCGTCTCCACACAACGGGAGATGACGCCGGACGCGCCGCACACCGGTCTCGACGGACCGATCCGCACACAACAAATGAGCAGACTACCGGCCGGAGCGGGTGCCGGTCAAAACGGACCGCCTGCCCGGGGCCTGCTCGTCCAGTGTACGGCCCGTCCGGCGAGTGTCCGGCGAAACCGGTAACCCGTGTCTCTTCTTTAACATTGGACAACCTCTCTATATTTGACAGCGGTATGTGCCAGCGCTTCCATCTCCGGCATACCCAGCGGTTTCCCCGTCGCCGGACCCATGTGGGTCTGTTGGCGTGCCTGGCCGGCTTCCTGTTCGGCGCGATCACGATCTCCTGGCTGAACCCGGCCCGAGAGGTACCGCGTGATCTCTACCTCCAGCCCGCCACACCGGCACCCGCGAGCAGCCGTCTGCTGGCGGCACCCGAGCCCGCCGACACGCGGCCGCCGCTCGCCCCCGTGGCCCGGCCCGAGACGCAGCACACCGGCCGGCCGCACAGCGTCGCTTCCCACACACCGCGCGGCACCGACGACAAGCCCTCCAACGTCATCGACGGCTCAGGCTCCGGCGGCACGTCCGGCACCAGGGTCGGCACCGCGAGCGGCACCGGCGGCGACGGCTCCCCCGGCGCGGAGGGGCTGCCACCCGCGCAGCTGGAGGCCGCGGCCGTCCGGCTCACCAACCAGGAACGCACGCGGCGCGGCTGCGCTCCCCTGCGGGTGGACGGCCGCCTCACCAGGTCCGCGCGAGCACACAGCCGCGACATGGCCGCCAAGGGGTACTTCGACCACAACTCCCCGCAAGGCGTCACGCCGTGGCAGCGCATGGCGCGCGCCGGCTACTCCAACAGCGCGGCCGAGAACATCGCGCGCGGCTACGCGTCGGCCGAGGAGACGGTGCGCGGCTGGATGGCCAACGCGGGGCACCGCCGCAACATCCTGAACTGCCAGATCACCACGGTCGGCGTCGGCGTCGCGTACGGCGGCGGCGACATATGGTGGACCCAGGACTTCGGCTATTCCTGACCTGTCCGGTCGCGCCGCCGGGTTAGTCTCGGCGCATGGGTTACCCCGGGGAACAGCCGCCGCGCCGCCAGCCGTACCGCCCGTACGAACCCCCGCCCACCCCTGAGGGCGAGGAGTCGTCCACCGGTCCCGCCGACCCCTGGCCCAGCGCGTCCGCCACCCCTGACCCGTCGCCGTCCGGCTCCTCCTCCGGCGAGCCCTCGCCGTGGTCGGCGTGGTCGCCGTCCAGCTCAGGGCCGTCCTCCGCGCGGCCCGGCGAGACGCGCCGGCCGCTGAGCCGCATGGAGGAGCGACGGCGCCGTGCCGAGGCCGCGCAGGCCCAGACGGAACAGGCCCAGACAGAGACGTCCTCCGGTTTCGACGCCTTCGGCACCGGGTCGCGGTCCGGCGGATCCACCGGCACCGGTTCCTTCGCGGGCCTGCCGGGTGGCGGATCGCCGGAGAGCGGCGGTTCACCCGCGCAGACCTCCGGCCCGTTGCCGCCGTCGCGCGGGCCGTTCGGGACCGGGGAGTTCCAGGCGTCGTCGTTCGGAGCCGGACGCGACTTCGGTGAGGACGCGGCGGCGCGACCTCTGGAGGGCCCGCGGCGGTCCCCGGAGAGCGGGCCCTCCGGCCCCCGGCCCGCGGAAGGTCTTCCGGTCCGGTCCCCCGGCACCGGCCCGTTCCCGGCGAGGGCGGGTGCGGCAGGGCCGCAGGCCCCCGACCCGTTCGCGGCGTGGGCGGCGCCGGCCGTTCCCGCGGCCGAGCCAGGGCAGGAAAGCTCGTTCACGGCGCGGCAGGCGCCGAGCAGGCCGTTCGCCGAGTCCCGCACCGACCAGCACTTCCAGGAGCAGCGCACCGGCTCCTCCGACACGCTGCGCACCCCCACCGACCCCTTCCAGGCGGTACGCGGAGCCGGCCAGGAGCAGACCACGCGCCGCGGCCCGTTCGCCGCGCCGACCGCCGCCGAGACCACCTCCGGCCCGCGGACCACCACCGGCGACCTCGGCGACCCCCCGGCGTCCGGGACACGCGGCGGCTTCTCCGCCTTCGGCGAGTCCACGGCGGCCGGACCACGCGGCGGCACGGGTTTCGGCGAGTCCGCGGCCGCCGGGACGCGTGGAGGCAAGGCCGCCGGCGGCTCGTCAGGTCGTCGCGGCGACGGCGGCAAGGCGCAGCCACCGATGCGTGAGTACCGCAGCGAGCCCGAGGAGCCGCGCCGCCGTTCCAAGCTCCCGATGGTCCTCGCGGGCGGCGTGGCCGCGCTGCTCGCCGCGGGCGGCGCCGCCGTGATCATCACCAGCGGCGGCGACACCCCCGCCGCGCCGGCCACGACCCCCCGTCCCGCCAACCAGGTGCCGATCGTGGTCGGGGCCGACAACAAGGACGGCTACACCGCGTCCCGCAAGACCGACCCCCAGCCGCTGACCCTGAACGAGCTGTTCGGCCGCAAGAAGATCACCGCCAAGGGCCGCGACTACCACATGACCGTGCGCCGCGCCGACAAGAAGTGCAAGGACGCCGTCCACGGCACCGCACTGCAGAAGGCCCTGGCCTCAGGCGGCTGCACCCAGCTCCTCAGAGCCAGTTTCCGCGACTCCTCCAGCACCCTCATCGGCACGGTCGGCGTGGCCAACCTGCGCACCGCCGCCGCGGCCGCCAAAGCCGGCAAGACCGGCCGCGGCGGCGAGCTGGAGGACTACGTCAACCCCCTCCAAGGCAAGGACCCCGCCACCAAGCTCCTCGGCAGCGGCACCGACTCCTACGCCATCGCCTGGTCCCAGGGGCACTACCTGATCCTCCTGTGGTTCCAGTACAAGGACGGCCACAAGCCCACCAAGACCGAACTCAAGCGCCTCAACCGCGCCGCCATCGACATCACCGAGGCCACCATCTTCCCGGCCCTGGACACCCGGGTCCTCACCGGAGCGCGCACAAGCTGACCCCTCCCCACCGTCGCGCCTGTGGTCTGCCGACCCCTGCCACGTGTGTCTCCCTCCGACGCCGCATCCGTTCCCGTGCGACCGTCTCCGCCGCCGACATACGGCCACGTCCCGGTAGTGGACATGACGGATCAGGTCCCCAGCCGTCATCGCCACCAGGCAGGCAGGAAGGCTGAGCTTTTGTACAGCCGGTGCCTGGCGGAACGGAGCCCCCGGAGGTGCCGGACGGCATGGCACCGGTGCACGATCCGGCTCCAAGGCCAAGGAGCACGGCACGGCTCCTTGCAGGCTCCTCATGACGGTGGCCGTTGAAATCCAGCGAACCTCTTCCCCGAAATCCGTCTATTTGTCTACTTATGCCGACAAATCGGACGGGAACCTAGACCGGGAAACACCCATAGCGGTATGCCGGTCCTCGACTCTGGATACGCTTCCGCGTATGCGTGGCCAGGATTCCGGCTCCGAACACGACCGCCAGTCCGAGGGCTCCGGGGCTCCGGCGATGCCACCCCCGAGCTTCGGCCAGGCGCATCCCTCCGTGCCGCAGCCCGAGCAGACCAGAGCGGACCAGCCGACCTCAGGAACCTCCACCTGGTTCCGTGAGCCGGCCCCCGACCAGCCTCCCGGCCCCCCCACCGCGTCACCTGCCGGCCCCGGCCACCCCTCTGGCGCCACTCCGGCCTCCAACCGGCCCGTACCGCCTCCTTGGCCTCCCACCGCATCCCCCGCCGGCCCCGGCCAACTGTCCGGCGCCACTCCGGCCCCGGCCGACCTCGCCGGCCCCTCGCCGGCTCAAGGCATCGGCCCCGACTGGACCCTCCCCACCACCTCGGCTCCACACACCCCGCCTGCGGGCTCCACGCCGGCATCCACTCCCGGTGCGGGCTCCCCCGGCGCCACACGCCCCGGGACGGACTTCAGCTTCGGCGCCGACGCGCAACCCTGGGCACCGGACGAGCGTTTCCCCACTGAGAACGAGTGGTTCACGGCCCCGCACCCCGCTCCGGGCTCACCCGGCACCTACCGGCACTCTGACACAGCCTCCGGGACGGACCGCGACGTGACCTGGGGAAGCGGCACCGTCCCTCCGCCGCAACCCCCCTACCGGCCCTCCGACGCCGTCCCGCCGTCACCGCAGGACGTCCGGTGGCCGCTCCCCGCACCGGTCGCGTCACCTCCCCCCGCGCCGGTCGCGGACCCCGGACCGGCCCCCTGGGATCCGTTCGGCGCCGCGGCCACCAAGGACGCGCCGTACGGCCAGGACGCACCTGCGCGCGCGCCTCAGCCCGACCCGCTGACCGCGCCGTACGAGTCCCTCACCGCGCCGTACGACCCGCCGCTTTCCGCCTCGTACGGCCGTCCCCCCGCTCCGTACAGCCCTCAGCAGGACACCCCCACGTCCTCTCCGGCGCAGGACACGCGATACCAGCTCCGCGACACCCCGTACCTGCGCCAGAACCCGCCGTCCCACGCCGGCCCCCAGGACGCGCCGCTCTACCCGCACGACGCACCCCCTCTTCCCGGCATGCCCCCTCAGCCGTCATCGCCGCCGAAGGACGCGCTCCACACAGCCGGGAACGCGCCGTCCACCCCCGATCTCCCCCTCCCCGTCCCCCAGGACGCTCTGTGGTCACCGCCACACGCCGCACCACCTCAGGACGCTTCACCGTCCTCTCCGGCGGAGCCACCGACCAGTCAGGTACGGAACCGAAACCTCCCGCCGTACGGCGACATCCCGGTCTGGCCGCCGACACCCCCCGAGGGGCCTCCGGCCCCACCCCCGCCGACGGCCCGGCCCACCACCGGCGACCTCCTCTCCGCCGCACCGTCACCCGCGCCGGCGTCCCCCCTCACCCCACCGGCGACAGACCCACCGTCCACGCCGCCCCCCGGCGCACCGGCGCCGGCCGCACCCGCTTCCGGTACCGCGACTCCGGTGACGCCGTCGGTCCCCCTCTCGCCTCCGGCGGCCTGGGGCGCGTCCTCCGGGTCCGCGTCCGTGACGTCCTCACCGGTCCCCCCTCCGCCTCCTGTGCCTCCGCAGCCGGAGCCGTCCCCCACGATCCCGCCTCCCTCTCCTCCGCCTGAGCCGACCCCGAACATCCCGGCCCCGCGCCCCCCGGGCCCCGACGCCGTCCCTCCGGGCCCGGCCGATCTCGCTCCCGGCTCCGGCCAGGGCCAGAAGCCACCAGCCACGCCGCCGCGTCCCGAGTCCACCGTCCGGCCTCCCGCACCCGACACCGGCCGACAGGAACGCACCACGGCCCAGGGACCGGCCTCGCACCGGGCCCCGGGCACTCCCCTTCCTCCGGCACCGGTGACCTTGCCTGGGCTGACCTCCCGCCACTTCACCGAGCCGAGCGGGCCGGCGTCCGGAGGTGGTTCCGCCACCGACGCCACGTCACCACCACAGGGTTCCAGCCCTCCCACCGGCCCGGCCGTCCCCGGCTCAGGCGTCACCGGCCCCCCGGCCCCGGACTCGGCCCGCACCGCTCGTCCCACCCGGGACCCCTCCCGCACCGGCCGTCCCGCACCCGGCACACCGCTGCCTCCGGCCCCCCTGACCAGTACGGCCCTGTCCTCCTCACCTGCCTCCCCCACCAAGGACAATCGCCGTCGCGACGACGACCGAGCCTCGGACACCCCAGGACCGGCCTCCCCGGCCGGCCACTCGTCCACAGCCGGTGGACAGCCACCGAGCCCCACAAGCACCAGAGTTCCTTCCGCTCCTGCGGGCTCGGGACAACCATCCGGCCCCACAACCGCCGGACAACCACTTGGCCCCCCAAGCACCGGACAATCGTTCGGCCCCTCAAGCACCGGTCAGCCCTCCGGCCCCGAAGGCACTGGACGGCCCCCCGGCCTGACCGGCGATGAACAGCCGTCCGGCCCGTCCAAGACCGCGAAGCCCTCCGGCCCCACGGACGCGCGACCACTGACCGGAACCCTGCTACCTCCCCCCAGGCCACCCGGCACCCCGCTTCCCCCCGCCCCCCGAAGCCTGGACCCCCTGTCCACACCGGCCCCGGCCACGCCGCCGAACACTTCTCCCTCGTCCCACCCCGCCAAGACACCGGCGAGCGCGAATCCCACTGACTCGATCCCCTCCGGCCCTCCCGCCACCGCCGTCCCCGGCACCTCAACACCGGGAACAACCCCTGGCGACTCCACCCTCGGAACAAGCCCCGTCGGCCCCGCATCCGGGGCCACTCCCGGCGGCCCCACCCCTGGGACAAGCGCCGTCGGCCCCACATCCGCCGCACCTCCCGCCACCACATCCGCCGGACCTTCACCGACCAACCCCACCCCGGCAGCCACCGGCGCGTCCCCCGGAACCAGTGCGGCGATCCCTCCCACCACCGGCATGACGACCGGGACCCCAGCCGGTCCAGCCCCCACACCCGCCACCGGTTCGCCGGGACCGGGGCCGGCCATCGTCACCGGCGACCCGATCGACCCCACCAGCCTCATCACCCCCACCACACGCACCACCCCTCTGAAGCCGAACAGCCCCGCCTCCGCGTCCAGCCCTTCCTCAGGCACCGTGCCGCCTGCCAGGACGGCCGGTCACGGAGCAGCACCCGCCGGTACGACGGCCGGCGAGCCGTTCGGCGGCGCCATCGGCACCGGTGGGCCAGGAAGCGGTGATAGACCGTCCGGAACCGTGGAACGGCCGGCCGGAACCACGGAACGGCCGACCGGAACCACGGAACGGCCGACCGTGATCACGGCACGGTCGACCGGAGCCGCGGAGCGGTCGACCGGGGCCGTGAAGTGGCCGCCTGGGACCACCGAGGGATCGTCGGGAGTCGTCGAGCGTCCGCCGTTCGTACCGCCAGGAGCCTTGGTGCCGGTGTCGACCGGCACGCCGGTCCCCCCACCGCAGCGCAAGACGCGGAAGAGGACAGTCCTCGCGGCAGGACTCGCGGTGGCGGTCGCGGCACTCGGCACAGCGGCGTGGTTCGGCTATCAGACCTACTCGAAGCCCAGTGACTCGCTGACCCTGCCGCCGCCGATTCCCTCCGTCGACCCGCAGATCCCGGAACCCGAGAACACGGTGCCTGCCGAACCCGCGCCGGTCGAGACCACGATGCTGGACTCCGAGCAGAGCGACCCACGCAAACTGACCCTCAAAGAGGCCTTCCCACGCCAACGCGTGGTGATCAACGGCCGTACCTACCTGCGGGTCAAGGCCGACATCACCGCCAAGTGCGACAAGGTCGCCGCAGGCGTGTTCGCCGCCGCACTCAAGAAACAGAAGTGCAGCCGCGTGCTACGCGCCACATACGTCGACGCCAGAAAGAAGTACGCGATCACGACTGGCATCGCGGTCTTCCCCACCAAGGAGGCCGCGGTCGCCGCCGACCAGAAGAAGAACCTGGCCAAGACGATCTGGTTCCGCGGCCTCGCCGGCCCAGCAAGCAGCGGAGCCAACAAGGCCGACATCTCCGGCGGCTACGCGGCCGGCCTGGTCTGGGGCCGCTACATCGTCTTCAGCTTCGCCACCTACAGCGACGGCCACACCCCCACCAAACAGGAAAAAGACCTGGCCCCCGTAAGCGGCGCCCTCCGCGACCAGACAGCCACCGTCCTGGAGAAACGCCTGACCAAGTAACCCACCCCCACCGCGCCGACGCCAAAACGCTCGGCGCGGCCCCCGGCCGATCACCGCGGAACGACGCCGAATTCACCCCACCACGTCGGCACCGTCCAAGCCCTCGTCACACCGACCCAAGAACACGCGGCACGCCGCGAACGGCGCCGAATTCACCGCACCACGTCCCACCGCGCCGGCGCCTTCCGACACCCTTCCGACGACGAACAGCGTGCGCCGATCTCTCCCCGATCCGGCTACGCGACCTCCTCTCACCTCGTTCCCTCCCGGACAAGCGGAGCGTCATGTGGGCCGGGTCAGGGTGCGGAGGCGGCGGGTGAGGTGGGTTCGGGGGAGGAGTTGGTCGGGGGGTGGGTAGTGGACTTCTTCCAGGCAGAGGCCGTGGGCGGGGGCTACGTTGACGCCGGAGTCGCGGGTGCCGGAGGTCAGGACGGTGGCGGGCCAGTGGGGGGGTCGCAGGGATTCGCCTACGGCCAGGAGGGAGCCTACGAGGGCTCGGACCATGGAGTGGCAGAAGGCGTCGGCGATCACGGTGGCCGACAGGAGTCCGTCGGGGGTGCGGGTCCAGTCGAGGTGCTGGAGTTCGCGGATGGTCGTGGCACCGTCGCGGCGTTTGCAGAAGGCGGCGAAGTCGTGTTCACCGAGCAGGCCGGCGGCGGCGGTGTTCATGGCGGCGACGTCCAGGGGACGCGGGTACCAGAGGACTTCGCGGCGGCGCAGCGGGTCCACACCACCCGGAGCGTCGCAGACCCGGTACACGTAGCGCCGCCACAGGGCGGAGAAACGCGCGTCGAAGCCTTCAGGCGGCTCGGTGACGGCGTGGACCCGGACGTCGAGGGGCAGAACACCGGCGAGGCGGCGACCGAGTGCCAGGAGCCGCTCAGCGGTCGTCAGCCGGCCCTGGTCGGCCCGCCGTTCCACCGCGGCGAGGGCCGCGCGGGGGAGGTCGACGTGCGCGACCTGGCCGCGGGCATGCACGCCGGCGTCGGTACGGCCGGCGACCGTCAGAGAAGGACCGGGATTCAGCCGCAGCACCCTGGCGAGTGCCGCCTCGAGTTCCCCTTGCACCGTCCGCCGGTTCGGCTGCCGTGCCCACCCGGAGAACTCGGTCCCCTCATACGCCAGATCGAGCCGAACCCGCACCACGTCTGCCCCCGTAGGGACGTCTGTAGTCACCGCCGTCTCCTCTCCCATCTCCCGTCCTCACCTCCTCGCACTCACCGTACGTGGATCCCGCCGTCCGAACCGGTCGCCGCCGGCCACCCCACCCGCCACCGGACGAGGAGCTCGAGGACCGGATCCGTGGCCGCCGGCCTCCACACCTCCGGACCACACGATCACCATAGGGAGATCTGGACGGCCGAGCGGTCGTCGCTCGCGCGATCGCCGTACGGAGATTCGCCACGGGTGGACCGGTCCTCGACGTTCTCCCCATCTTCGATCCGTGTGGCCGGCTGGTGAGGGTCGACGCGCCATCGGGGCAAACGAACGGGCCCGCCTCACCTCGAGGTGGGGCGGGCCCGCTGTGGAACGGTGGTGCGGTGGGTCAGGACTCGTCCTTCTTGTCCGCGGGGGTGGAGTCCTTGTCCGCGGGGGTGCTGTCGGTCGCGGTGGGCTCGGTGCCGTCGGTGGTCTCGTCGGCGGGGGCGTCGGACTCGGGGAGTTCGACGACCTCCTCGGCGGGAGCCGGAGCCGGGGCGGCCGGGGCCTTGCGGGTCGTGGTGGTGGCGTTCAGGGGCTCGGAGACGAGCTCGATCACGGCCATGGGGGCGTTGTCACCGCGACGGGGGCCCAGCTTGGTGATGCGGGTGTAGCCGCCGGGACGCTCCGCGAAGGTGGGAGCGATCTCGGTGAAGAGGTGGTGGACGACGCCCTTGTCCTTGACCACGGTGAGGACCTGGCGACGGTTGTGGATGTCGCCCTTCTTCGCCTTGGTGATCAGACGCTCGGCGAGCGGCCGGAGGCGCTTGGCCTTGGCCTGGGTGGTGCGGATCTTGCCGTGCTGGAACAGCTGCGTGGCGAGGTTCGCCAGGATGAGCCGCTCGTGCGCGGGGCTGCCACCGAGGCGAGCGCCCTTGGCGGGCTTGGGCATGTTCGTTCTCCTTTGGGATAACCCGCTCCGGCCGTATCAGGTACCGGGGTCGGGCCGGGGGCCACCGAACCCGCGGATTCGTGGCCCCCGTTCTAAAAAAGGCGGGTGGTGAGCCCGGTCAGTACTGCTCGGTCTCGACGTAACGCGCGTCGTCGTCGTCGTAGTCGCCACCGGCGACGGCGCTCGGGTCGAACCCGGGAGGCGAGTCCTTGAGCGCGAGCGACATCTCGTGCAGCTTCTGCTTGACCTCTTCGATGGACTTGGCACCGAAGTTACGGATGTCCAGCAGGTCCTGCTCGCTGCGCGCGACCAGCTCGCCGACGGTGTGGATGCCTTCGCGCTTGAGGCAGTTGTACGAGCGGACGGTGAGGTTGAGCTCCTCGATCGGCAGCGCCAGGTCGGCGGCGAGCGCCGCGTCCGTCGGCGACGGGCCGATGTCGATGCCCTCGGCCTCGACGTTCAGCTCGCGGGCCAGGCCGAACAGCTCGACCAGGGTCTTGCCGGCGGAGGCCACCGCGTCGCGGGGCTTCATCGACGGCTTGGTCTCGACGTCCAGGATCAGGCGGTCGAAGTCGGTGCGCTGCTCGACTCGGGTCGCCTCGACCTTGTAGGTGACCTTGAGCACCGGCGAGTAGATCGAGTCGACCGGCACGCGGCCGATCTCCTGGCCGGGCTGCTTGTTCTGCGCGGCGGAGACGTAACCACGGCCGCGCTCGACCGTGAGCTCCATCTCGAGCTTCGCCTTGCCGTTCAGCGTGGCGATGTGCAGGTCGGGGTTGTGCACCTCGACACCGGCCGGCGGCGCGATGTCGGCGGCGGTGACCTCACCGGGACCCTGCTTGCGGAGGTACATCACGACCGGCTCGTCGTGCTCGGAGGAGACGACCAGCGCCTTGAGGTTGAGGATGATGTCGGTGACGTCTTCCTTGACCCCGGGAACGGTCGAGAACTCGTGCAGCACGCCCTCGATGCGGATGCTGGTGACGGCCGCCCCCGGGATGGAGGACAGCAGCGTGCGCCGCAGAGAGTTGCCGATGGTGTAGCCGAAGCCGGGCTCCAGCGGCTCGATCACGAACCGGGAGCGGGTCTCCTCGATCGACTCCTCGACGAGGGACGGGCGCTGTGCGATCAGCATGTAGGTCTCCCCTTTGTTCCGCGGGGCCCGCTATTTGACCACCGCGTCTGGGTACTTCATCGCCTGTGCCGTACGGCCCAGGATACGGGCCGTACGGCGTGAGGCGCTTCGAGCCGCTACTTGGAGTAGAGCTCGACGATCAGCTGCTCCTGGACCTGCGTGTCGATCTGCTGGCGGACCGGGAGCTGGTGCACCAGGACCCTCAGCTTGTCCGGCACGACGCCGAGCCAGGCCGGGACGGTGCGGTCGCCCGCGGTGGCCCGGGCCACCTCGTACGGCATGAGGTTGCGCGACTTCTCGCGGACCTCGATGATGTCGTGCTCCCGCACCCGGTAGGAGGGGATGTCGACCTTCTTGCCGTTCACGAGGATGTGACCGTGGCGCACCTGCTGGCGGGCCGCGTCGCGGGACACGGCGAGGCCGGCCCGGAACACGACGTTGTCCAGGCGGCTCTCCAGGATCTGGAGGAGGTTCTCGCCGGTCTTGCCGGTCCGGCGGTTGGCCTCTTCGTAGTAGTTGCGGAACTGCCGCTCGAGAATGCCGTAGATGCGGCGGGTCTTCTGCTTCTCACGAAGCTGAAGCTGGTACTCCGACTCCTTGGGCCGGCCGCGGCCGTGCTCGCCCGGCGGGTAGGGACGGATCTCGATGGGGCACTTCGGGGACTCGCACTTGGTGCCCTTGAGGAAGAGCTTGGTCTTCTCTCGCCGGCACAGCTTGCAGTCCGCTCCGGTGTAACGAGCCATATCTTCTGTATCTCCTGGCCTCAGACGCGACGGCGCTTGGGCGGACGGCAGCCGTTGTGGGGAACGGGGGTGACGTCCTGGATGGACCCCACCTCCAGGCCGGTGGCCTGCAGGGACCGGATGGCGGTCTCGCGACCGGAGCCCGGGCCCTTGACGAACACATCGACCTTGCGCATGCCGTGCTCCATGGCGCGGCGGGCGGCGTTCTCGGCGGCCATCTGCGCGGCGAACGGGGTGGACTTGCGGGAGCCCTTGAACCCGACGTGGCCGGCACTGGCCCAGGAGATCACGTTCCCGCTGGGGTCGGTGATCGAGACGATCGTGTTGTTGAACGTGCTCTTGATGTGGGCGTGCCCGTGAGCGACGTTCTTCTTCTCCTTGCGGCGCACCTTCTTCGGTGCGGCCTGGCGGCTCTTCGGAGGCATGTAGCCAAATCTCCTGAGGTGGTCGGTCCTGCTGCGCGGACTACTTCTTGCCGGGCTTCTTCTTGCCGGCCACGGTCTTCTTCTTGCCCTTGCGGGTACGCGCGTTGGTCTGCGTGCGCTGACCGTGCACAGGAAGGCCGCGGCGGTGCCGGATGCCCTGATAGCAGCCGATCTCGATCTTGCGACGAATGTCGGCCTGCACCTCACGGCGCAGGTCACCCTCGATCTTGAAGGTGGCCTCGATGTAGTCGCGCAGCGGGACCAGCTCGGTGTCGCTGAGCTGGTGCACCCGGAGGTCCCCGCTGATGCCGGTCGCGTTGAGGATCTCCACAGCGCGGCTGCGGCCGATTCCGTAGATGTACGTGAGAGCGATCTCCAGCCGCTTGTCGCGGGGGAGGTCGACGCCAACCAGGCGAGCCATGGTCGGGCATTCTCCTTCGTGTGGCGGAGGTCCTGCGCGTCACTACCCCTCCCCATGCCCGGGGTGAGGGCCCCGGCCTCCGACCGGGGGTCGTCCACGTGGTACGGCCGGAGCCGCCTGCGCGGATGTGATGCGCGTTTACATGTCGGCCGGGTCAGTCGCCGCCGTCGAAGAGGCGGGCCGGCCCGGGGGCGATCAGCCCTGGCGCTGCTTGTGGCGCAGGTTGTCGCAGATCACCATGACGCGACCGTGCCGGCGGATCACCTTGCACTTGTCGCAGATCTTCTTGACGCTCGGCTTGACCTTCATAGTCCTTAGTCATTCCTCAGACGGCCCGCCCACCGGCCTGGTAGGACCCGCCGTCGCCGCGCGGAGCACGGCCTGGCAGGTCTTCCTCGCCGCCGGTAAGGGGGCTTACTTGTAGCGGTAGACGATCCGCCCACGACTCAGGTCGTAGGGGCTCAGTTCGACGACCACCCTGTCGTCGGGAAGAATCCGGATGTAGTGCATCCGCATCCGTCCGCTGATGTGGGCCAGGACCTTATGGCCGTTGTCGAGCTGCACCCGGAACATCGCGTTCGGGAGCGACTCCACCACAGTGCCCTCGATCTCGATGGCGCCGTCCTTCTTGGCCATGTCCCTCGCGTTTCACTGATCGGTCGTCTGAGGTCTCGGAACACTACGCAGCCGCGACCACGCGCGAAGAGAGAGCGGCGCTCACAGGGCCGCACGACACGCGATGGTCATAGTGAACCGACAAAGGAGTGTACGACAACCGGCGAGGAATTGCGAAACGCCTGGCGCTTGTCCGGACACAACCGGCCTCCATGCTACCCCAGATCCGGCCGGCGACGTGGATCTCCATGCTCCGGCACAGGGGTACGCGCCCGCCCGCCGTACGGTTCCGCCGACACCGCCGGTCGGACGGGCGCGTGCTCATCACTCCCCTCCGCTACAGATCAGCTACCCGGCTACAAACCGGGAAACTGGCCATGAGTGGTAAAGCCTGTGTCCATTGCCTGTGAAAAGGAGAAAGAGCGGACGCTCCCCCGAGCGCCCGCTCTGATCCCCAAATCTCACCCCCGCGTCCGACACCCCCTCGCGGAGACCGGACGGTGGACCCTCCTCCAGGTCTAGAAGACGTCCTTGTAGCCACCGCAGTCGTCGAAGCGGTCGTCGCCCTCGCACACACGGATGTCGAAGTCGTCGAAGCCGTCGCTCTTGCGGAAGCCGCCGAACTTGCTGAAGTTCAGCCGGCCGAACGTCTTGTAGTACTTGGTGTGGAAGCCGCGGTCGTCGTGCCAGCGGAACCACACGTAGCTGTAGTCACGGTCGTGGTCGCGGTCGAACAGGCTGCCGTAGAACCAGTAACGGCCGTCCGACTTGGTCCAGTAGCCCTTGAAGTACGACCGGTCGCCGGAGTCCTCGCCCCTGCCGAAGCGGGAGTGGATCGGGCCGAAGAAGTGGCGCGAGGACTGCGCCGCGGCGGTGCCGCTCGTCCCCGCGGCCGACGCCGAGGCGGCGGGAGCGGTGACGGCGGCGAGCCCCGCCGCCAGCGACCCGGCGAGGGCGGTGCTGACGAGCAGGTTGCGAAGGTTTCGCACGGTTCCTCCTGGTTGCGAGCGTCCTCGGGAATCGAGGACGGTTCCCCGTGCCCGGTGAGCGGTGCCGCTCGTTTCCGGACAGCGCTCACATTAGGAAGCCGTGACCCACCGATCTGCGTACGAATACACACTCACCGCCGAACGTGCACAACGACACATTAGGACGCTTCGAAATCACTGTTCCTTGTTCGGAGGATGATGACTCATGTCGAAGCCGAAGATCGAGCCGATGAGCAGGATCACCCCCCACGGCCCCCCGACCCACATGGGCCAGAAGTAGTCGCCAGGGCTGGTCATCAGGTAGATGACCGTGCAGATCGCCACCACCATGGCCCACGACCCCCAGGCGGCCTTGAGCCCTTTGCGAACGGCGTCGTCACGGCCGGCCCGCGCCGGCGCCTCGGCCTTCGCCGGCGTGGCGGCGAGGTCGGTGCTCGGCAGGTCGGAGGTGATCCTCTGCAGCTCGCCGTACGTGCGGCTCTGGTAGACCAGCTCCAGCCGCTCGCTGAACTCCTCCATGGTGAGCCTGCCCTGCGCGGCGTGCTCGCGCAGCTCACCGGCCACCCTGTCCCGGTCGCCGTCCGACGCCCGCATCTCCGGTGCCGCCGCCATCACACCTCAACTCCCTGACGCGCATGCGACCGTCCCCAAGACAGGCGACGCGGGCCTGACGACCCGCCGCGCCTCAGGAACCGGCTCGCCCTCCCAGCAACTCGGTGAGCCGTGCCTCTCCCCCGTCAAGGGCAGTAAGCACCCAAGGCCCATTATCGGTCACGGCGACGCTGTGCTCGAAGTGCGCCGAGGGCTTGCCGTCGACGGTGACGACGGTCCAGTCGTCGGCGAGCACCCTGGTGCGCTCGGTGCCGAGGTTCACCATCGGCTCGATGGCGAAGCACATGCCGGCCTCCAGCTTCGGACCCCGGCCGGGCTTGCCGTGGTTGGCCACCCACGGGTCCATGTGCATCTCGGTGCCGATGCCGTGGCCGCCGTACTCGTGCGGGATGCCGTAACGGCCCTGAGAGCGCACGTACTTCTCGACCGCGTGCCCGACGTCCGACAGGTGCCGGCCGACGGCCAGGGCCGCGATGCCGCGCCACATGGCCTCCTCGGTGACGCGCATCAGCTCGGTGAGCGCCGGGTCGACCTCGCCGACGGCCACGGTGATGGCCGAGTCGCCGTGCCAGCCGTCGAGGATGGCACCGCAGTCGATGGACAGGATGTCGCCCTCGCGCAGCGGCCGGTGGTCCCCCGGGATGCCGTGGACCACCTCGTCGTTGACCGACGCGCAGATGGTCGCGGGAAAGCCCTGATAGCCCTTGAAGGACGGCACGGCGCCTTCGTCGCGGATGGCCTTCTCGGCGATGGCGTCCAGGTCCAGCGGAGTCATGCCGGGACGCGCCGACGTCCGCAGCAGTTCGAGCGTGCGTCCGACCACCAGACCCGCGGCCCGCATCTTGCCGAGCTGCTCAGGCGTCTTGACCTGGATTCCGTGCTTGTTCTTCTTGAACACTGAAGTGGCACCCCCTGGGCGGGTTCAACGGCTGGGCAGGCGTCGCGATTCCCCCGATTGTCCCCCAACACGGCGAACGCCACCCCTGGAGTATCACCCCAGAAGTGGCGTAGGCCAACGAACTTCTCTGTCTGCCGGCGAACTCGATCAGTCGGCGAAACGACGCAGGACCTGCATCGCGCGCTGCGTGATCTCCTCCACCGGGCCGGTCGCGTCCACCCCGTGCAGGATGCCCTCGTCGGCGTAGAACGAGATCAGCGGCGCGGTCTGCTGTTGGTAGACGACCAGCCGGTGGCGGATCGTCTCCTCGCGGTCGTCGTCGCGCTGGAACAACTGGCCACCGCAGACATCGCACACCCCCTCCTTGGAGGAGGGATCGAACACCACGTGCCACACCTTGCCGCAGGAACGGCAGGTGCGGCGCCCCGCCAGCCGCCGTACGACCTCCTCGTCGTCGACGACGAGCTCGAGGACGAGATCGAGCGAGGTGCCGAACTCGGCCAGCATCTTGTTCAGCGTCTGCGCCTGCGGCACGTTCCGCGGGAAGCCGTCCAGCAGGAAGCCCTCCTGCGCGTCCGGCTTCGCGAGGCGGTCGCGGACCATGGCGATGGTGACCTCGTCGGGCACGAGGTCTCCACGGTCCATGTACTCCTTGGCAAGCTTGCCGAGTTCCGTGCCGCCCGACACGTTGGCACGGAAGATGTCACCTGTCGAAATCTTCGGGATGGACAGGTTCGATGCGATGAACTGGGCCTGTGTCCCCTTGCCCGCTCCGGGGGGCCCGACCAGGACGAGGCGCACTACTTGAGGAAGCCCTCGTAGTTCCGCTGCTGCAGCTGGCTCTCGATCTGCTTCACGGTGTCCAGCCCAACTCCAACCATGATCAGAATGCTCGTGCCTCCGAACGGGAAGTTCTGGCTCGCACCCGCCACCGCCAGAGCGATGATCGGGACCATGGAGATCAGGCCGAGGTAGAGCGAGCCGGGGGCGGTCAACCGCATGAGCACGTAGCTGAGGTACTCGGCGGTCGGCCGTCCCGGACGGATGCCTGGGATGAATCCACCGTACTTCTTCATGTTGTCCGCGACTTCAACGGGGTTGAAGGTGATGGACACGTAGAAGTACGTGAAGAAGATGATCAGCACGAAGAACGTGATCATGTACACCGGGTGGTCGCCGGTGACGAGGTTCTGCGCCAGCCACTCGACGACGGCGTTCGGGTTCTGCTGCTGGCCGAAGAGCGACACCACGAGCTGCGGGAGGTACAGCAGCGAGGAGGCGAAGATGACGGGGATGATGCCCGCCTGGTTCACCTTCAGCGGGATGTAGGTGGACGTGCCGCCGTACATGCGGCGTCCCACCATGCGCTTGGCGTACTGCACGGGAATGCGGCGTTGCGCCTGTTCCACGAACACGACCGCCGCGATCATGAACACTCCGACCACCATCACCACGACGAAGGTGAAGGCGTTCTGGCGGAAGATGTTCAGCAGCTCGGACGGGAAGACGGCGATGACCTGAGTGAAGATCAGGATCGACATGCCGTTGCCGACGCCGCGGTCGGTGATGAGCTCACCGAGCCACATGATCACCGAGGTGCCGGCGGTCATGGTGATGACCATGGTCACGATGGTGAAGACGTCCTGGTTCACCAGGACGGACTGGCGGCAGTTCGGGAAGAGCTGCCCGGTGCGGGCCAGCGCGACGAACGCGGTCGACTGGAGGACCGCGAGGCCGATGGTCAGGTAACGCGTGTACTGCGTGATCTTGGCGTTACCGGCCTGCCCCTCCTTCTTCAGGGCCTCCAGGCGCGGGATCACCACGGTGAGCAACTGAAGGATGATGCTCGCGGTGATGTACGGCATGATTCCGAGTGCGAACACGGAAAGTTTCAGCAGTGCGCCACCGCTGAACAACTGCACCATGCCGTAGATGTTGGCGGCGTCGCTCGCCTGCGCCTCTTTCAAGCACTGCTCGACGTTGGTCGTGTGCACGCCGGGCGTCGGAAGCACCGAGCCCAGCCGGAACAACGCGATGATTCCTAGCGTGAACAGCAGTTTGTTGCGCAGGTCGGGCGTACGGAACGCCCGGGTAATCGCGGTCAGCACGGCCCCTCCTGCGCGCCTTTCAGGCGGTTTGGGTCAGCGAAGGTCTGGGAGTGATCCATCGGCACATCTCTGATCAATGAACCCTGGACAGCCCCTCTGTCCAGCGCACTCTAACGCACTACGGGCGCGGAGGCTCACAGTGATCCTCCGCGCCTCGCACTGCACCGCCTACAACTCGGTGACGGAGCCACCGGCCGCAGCGATCTTGTCTTTCGCGGAGGCGGAGAAAGCGTGCGCTCGCACGTTCAACGCCACCGAGATGTCGCCGGTTCCCAGGACCTTCACCGGCTGGTTCTTGCGTACCGCGCCACGCTCCACGAGGGTGTCCACCGTGACGTCTCCGCCGTCGGGGAACAGCTCGCCGAGCTTGTCCAGGTTCACGACCTGATAGGTCGTCTTGAACAGCGCGTTGGAGAAGCCCTTGAGCTTCGGCAGCCGCCGCTGGAGCGGAACCTGGCCGCCCTCGAAGCCGAGAGGGACCTTGGAACGGGACTTGGTGCCCTTGGTGCCACGACCGGCGGTCTTGCCCTTGGAGGCCTCGCCGCGGCCCTTGCGGACCTTGGCGCGGTTGGCTCCCTTGGCCGGCCGCAGGTCGTGGATACCGAGCGGACGCTCGTTGTTCTCTGCGTTAGCCATGACTATTCGACCTCTTCAACCACGACGAGGTGCGTCACCTTGGCGACCTGTCCCCTGACCTCGGGGCGGTCCTCCTTGACGACGACGTCGCCGATCCGCTTCAGGCCCAGCGAGCGAAGCGAGTCGCGCTGGTTCTGCTTGCCACCGATCTTGGACCGGACCTGGGTGATCCGAAGACGCGCCATCGGTCAGCTCACCGCCTTGGCGGCTGCCGCGGCCTCGGCGATGCCCTCGGCGCGGGCCTTGAGCATGCGTACGGGGGCCACGTGCTCGATCGGGAGCCCACGGCGCGCCGCGATCTCCTCGGGCCTGCTGAGGCCCTTCAGAGCCGCCACGGTGGCGTGGACGATGTTGATCGGGTTGTCGGAGCCGAGCGACTTCGACAGCACGTCGTGGATGCCGGCGCACTCCAGCACGGCGCGCACCGGGCCGCCGGCGATGACACCGGTACCGGCGGACGCCGGACGCAGCAGCACGACACCCGCGGCGTCCTCGCCCTGCGAGGTGTGCGGGATGGTGCCCTGGATGCGCGGCACCTTGAAGAAGTGCTTCTTGGCCTCTTCGACACCCTTGGCGATCGCCGCGGGCACCTCCTTGGCCTTGCCGTAGCCGACACCGACCAGGCCGTTGCCGTCGCCGACGACGACCAGGGCGGTGAAGCTGAAGCGCCGGCCGCCCTTGACGACCTTGGCCACCCGGTTGATCTTCACGACGCGCTCGATGTACGAGACGCCCTTGTCTGCGGCACCACCGCGGCGATCGTCGCGACGGTCACGCCGCTCACCACCGCCGCCGGCGCCGCGACGCGGAGCTGCAGCCATCAGTGGTTCCTCTCCTCATTGCTCTTGGTCACGTTGCTGGCCGGAGACATCAGAACTCCAGCCCGCCTTCACGGGCGCTGTCCGCGAGCGCCGCGATGCGGCCCGCGTAGCGGTTGCCGCCGCGGTCGAACACGACGGCGTTGATCCCGGCGGCCTTGGCCCGCTGAGCGAGGAGCTCGCCGACCTTCTTCGCCTTGTCGGTCTTGGTGCCGTCGGCGGTGCGCAGGGAGGAGTCCAGGGTGGACGCGCTCACCAGCGTGTGACCGGCGGTGTCGTCGACGATCTGCACGAACAGGTGCCGCGCGGAACGGTTGACGACCAGACGCGGACGAACCGCCGAGCCGACGACCTTCTTGCGGACGCGGCGGTGACGGCGCGAGCGCGAGAGAGCGCGCGCGGCCCTGTGCTTGGCGATCTTGGTGAAGGCCATGACTACTTACCAGCCTTTCCGACCTTGCGGCGGATCACTTCGCCCTGGTACCGCACGCCCTTGGCCTTGTAGGGGTCGGGCTTGCGCAGCTTGCGAATGTTCGCCGCGACCTCGCCGACCTTCTGCTTGTCGATGCCGTCCACGTGGAACAGGGTCGGCCGGTCGACGCGGAAGCTCACGCCCTCAGGGGCGTCGACGATCACGGGGTGGCTGAAGCCCAGCGAGAACTCCAGCTGCGTCGGGCCCTTGGCCTGGACGCGGTAGCCGACGCCGTGGATCTCCAGCGTCTTGCTGTACCCCTTGGTCACGCCGTCCACCATGTTGGCGATCAGCGTGCGGGACAACCCGTGCAGCGCGCGGACCTTGTTCTCGTCGTTCGGGCGGGAGACGGTGATGTTCCCGTCGTCGCCGCGACCGACCTCGATCGGCTCCGCAACGGTGTGCGAAAGTGTGCCCTTCGGCCCCTTGACCGTGACAGCCCGGCCGTCGATGGTGATATCGACACCGTTCGGTACGGGGATGGGCAGCCGTCCAATTCTCGACATGCTGTTGTGCCTCCCCTCGTCACCAAACGTAGGCGAGGACTTCCCCGCCCACACCACGCTTGCCGGCCTGCTTGTCGGTCATGAGGCCACCGGACGTCGAGATGATCGCGACGCCGAGACCGCCCAGGACCTTGGGCAGGTTGTCCTTCTTTGCATAGACCCGCAGACCGGGCTTGGAAACCCGGCGCAGGCCCGCGATGGACCGTTCACGCGTAGGCCCGAACTTGAGCTCCACCACGAGGTTCTTCCCGACCTTGGCGTCCTCGACGGACCAGGACTGGATGTAGCCCTCCTGCTGGAGGATCTCGGCGATGTGCGCCTTGATCTTCGAGTACGGCATGTTCACGGTGTCGTGATACGCCGAATTCGCGTTTCGCAGACGCGTAAGCATGTCCGCGATCGGGTCGGTCATCGTCATGGCCGGTGGCCCTCCTCACCGCGGTTTCCCGCATGGGACCTACGGTGTGGTCGTGGGCGCCGCGTGTGCGGCACCCGGTTGATATGTCTTCTTCGATGTGCGGCCGGCACCGTGCGGGCCCCTCCCGGAGGGGGCTCTCGTGACGCCGCCCCTGCAAGAGGAGCCCGCGCGGGGTCTACCAGCTCGACTTGGTGATGCCCGGCAGCTCGCCGCGGTGCGCCATCTCACGGAAGCACACGCGGCACAGGCCGAACTTGCGGTAGACGGCGCGAGGCCGCCCGCACCGCGAGCACCGGGTGTAGGCCCGGACGCCGAACTTCGGCTTGCGCGCCGCCTTGGCGATCAGGGACTTCTTGGCCATCAGGCCTTCCTTTCGCGAATCTCAGCCGTCCCGGCCACTTACGCGTCCTTGAACGGGAAGCCGAGAAGCTTGAGCAGCGCCCGGCCCTGGTCGTCGTCGGTCGCGGTGGTCACGACCGTGATGTCCATGCCCCGCTGGCGGTCCACCTTGTCCTGGTCGACCTCGTGGAACATCACCTGCTCGGTCAGGCCGAAGGTGTAGTTCCCGTTGCCGTCGAACTGCTTGGGGGAAAGGCCGCGGAAGTCACGGATACGCGGGAGGGCCAGCGACAGCAGCCGGTCGAGGAACTCCCACATGCGGTCGCCGCGCAGCGTCACGTGCGCGCCGATGGGCATGCCCTCACGCAGCTTGAACTGCGCGATGGACTTGCGCGCGTGCGCGACGGCCGGCTTCTGACCGGTGATGGCGGTCAGGTCGCGGACGGCGCCCTCGATCAGCTTGGAGTCCCGAGCCGCCTCGCCGACACCCATGTTCACCTTGATCTTGGTGAGCCGGGGGATCTGCATGGCGTTCTCGATGCCGAACTGCTCGCGGAGCTTGTCGGCGATCTCCGCGCGGTAACGCTCCTTGAGGCGAGGCGCGGGCCTGGTCTCAGTGGTGGCGGTCATCAGTTGTCCTCACCCGATTCGTCGGCCTTGGCGGCCTTCTTGGCGGGCTTGTCGTCCTTCTTCTCTTCATCCTTGAGCTTCTTGACGTTGCTCACGTGGATGGAGGCCTCCATGGTCTGCACGCCGCCTTCCTTGGCGCCGCGCGGACCCTGGTGGGTCACCTTGGAGTGCTTCTTGACCATGTTGACACCCTCGACGATGACGCGGTCCTCCCGCGGCAGCGCCTGGATCACACGGCCCTTGGCACCCTTGTCCTTACCGGCGATGACCAGGACGAGGTCACCCTTCTTCACATGCAGCTTCGGCATTTACAACACCTCCGGCGCGAGCGAGATGATGCGCATGAACTTCTTCTCGCGCAGCTCGCGACCCACCGGACCGAAGATACGCGTGCCCCGAGGGTCACCGCTGTCCTTGATGATGACCGCGGCGTTCTCGTCGAAGCGGATGTAGGAGCCGTCGGGGCGGCGGCGCTCCTTGGCGGTGCGCACCACGACAGCCTTGACCACATCACCCTTCTTGACACCCGCGGCGGGAAGGGCGTCCTTCACCGTCGCGACGATGATGTCGCCGATACCCGCGTAGCGCCGACCCGAGCCGCCGAGCACCCGGATGCACAGGATCTCCTTGGCACCCGTGTTGTCGGCGACCTTGAGCCGCGACTCCTGCTGGATCACGTCAACTCCCGTGTGTCACGCCGGTTCTCATTCTCTGAGCCTGGCGGAACTAGATTCTGGTCTCATGCGCCCGTCACCGGCCGCGCCGGTGACGGGGGTGACGCTCCGGCGAGCCCCTCGCGGGACCCGCCTGAGCGACTTACTTGGCCCGCTCGAGGATCTCCACGACCCGCCACCGCTTGGTGGCGGACAGCGGCCGGGTCTCCATCAGGAGCACGCGGTCGCCGACGCCGCAGGTGTTGCCCTCGTCGTGGGCCTTGTACTTGGTCGTACGGCGGATGACCTTGCCGTACAGCGGGTGCTTGACGCGGTCCTCGACGGCGACGACGACGGTCTTGTCCATCTTGTCGCTGACGACCAGACCCTCACGGGTCTTGCGGTAGTTCCGCGCCTGCTTGGTGGTCTCTGTTGTCTCAGCCATCGCTCGGCTCCTTCTCGACCGTGACGATGCCGAGCTCGCGCTCGCGCATCACGGTGTAGATACGGGCGATCTCGCGCCGGACGGCGCGGAGCCGACCGTGGCTTTCCAACTGACCGGTCGCCGCCTGGAAGCGGAGGTTGAACAGCTCCTCCTTGGCTTCCTTGAGCTTCTGCACCAGCTCGTCCTGGTCAGAAGTCCGCAGCTCACCGGCGGTCAGGCCCTTGGCCATCACGCCTCACCCACTTCACGCTTCACAGTCCGGACGTCCTTGATCACGCGCGTCATCAGACCTCGACCTCGCGCTTGACGAACCGGCACTTCATCGGGAGTTTGTGCATCGCGCGCCGGAGGGCCTCACGGGCCACCGGCTCGGACACACCGGACAGCTCGAACATCACGCGACCCGGCTTGACGTTCGCGATCCACCACTCCGGCGAACCCTTACCGGAACCCATGCGGGTCTCGGCCGGCTTCTTGGTCAGCGGGCGGTCGGGGAAGATGTTGATCCACACCTTGCCGCCACGGCGGATGTGCCGGGTCATGGCGATACGCGCGGCCTCGATCTGGCGGTTGGTCACGTAGTGGTGCTCAAGCGCCTGGATGCCGAACTCACCGAACGTGACCCTGGTGCCGCCCTTGGCGGCGCCACTGCGGTCAGGCCGGTGCTGCTTGCGGTGCTTGACCCTGCGCGGGATCAGCATGGTCAGCTCCCTTCAGCACCCGGCTGCTCGGCCGGGCCGCTCTCGGACGCCCCAGCGGGCGCGGGGGTTTCGGTCCGCGGGCCACGGCCGCCACCACGGGGGCCGCCGCCGTCACGGCCACGGCCGCCACCGGCGCCACGGCCGCCGCGCTGCGGACGGTCGGTGCGGTCCCGGCGCTGGCCGGCCCGCGCGCCGGCCGCCTGGGCCTCACGCTCGGCGCGGCTGGTCGGGGCCTCACCCTTGTAGATCCACACCTTCACGCCGATGCGGCCGAAGGTGGTGCGGGCCTCGTAGAAGCCGTAGTCGATGTCCGCGCGAAGGGTGTGCAGCGGCACACGGCCCTCGCGGTAGAACTCCGACCGCGACATCTCGGCGCCGCCGAGACGACCGGAGCACTGGACACGGATGCCCTTGGCGCCGCTCTTCATCGCCGACTGCATGGCCTTGCGCATGGCCCGCCGGAACGACACCCGGCTGGACAGCTGCTCGGCCACGCCCTGGGCGACGAGCTGAGCGTCGACCTCGGGGTTCTTGACCTCGAGAATGTTGAGCTGGACCTGCTTCTTGGTCAGCTTCTCGAGGTCGCCACGGATGCGGTCCGCCTCGGCGCCGCGGCGGCCGATGACGATGCCCGGCCGGGCGGTGTGGATGTCGACCTGGACACGGTCGGTGGTGCGCTCGATCTCGACCTTGGAGATGCCGGCCCGCTCCATGCCCTTCTGCAGCATGCGGCGGATCGCGACGTCCTCGGCGACGTACGACTTGTACAGCTTGTCGGCGTACCACCGGCTCTTGAAGTCGGTCGTGATGCCGAGTCGGAACCCGTGCGGGTTAACCTTCTGGCCCACTAGCGGGTCCTTCCCTTCGGCCTGCCCTGGCCCTCGGGCCGGGACTCGACGATCACAGTGATGTGGCTCGTCCGCTTGTTGATCCGATAGGCACGACCCTGCGCGCGGGGACGGAACCGCTTCAGCGTCGGCCCCTCGTCCACCCACGCGCGGCTCACGACCAGCGTCTCGCGATCGAGCTTGTAGTTGTGCTCGGCGTTCGCGACCGCGCTCGACAGCACCTTGTAGATCGGCTCGCTCGCCGCCTGGGGGGCGAACTGCAGCACGGCCTGCGCCTCCGAAGCGGGCAGCCCGCGAATGAGGTCCACCACACGGCGGGCCTTCTGGGGCGTGACACGGACGAACCGCGCCTGAGCCCTGGCTTCCATCGCTTACTCCTCGTTTCCTGAAGGCGCTTTACCGCCGGCTACGCCGGTCTTCCTTGACGTGGCTGCGGAAGGTCCGCGTCGGCGCGAACTCGCCCAGCTTGTGGCCGATCATCGACTCGGTGACGAACACCGGGACGTGCTTGCGGCCGTCGTGGACGGCGATCGTGTGGCCGAGCATGTCCGGCACGATCATGGAGCGCCGCGACCACGTCTTGATGACGTTCTTGGTGCCCTTCTCGTTCTGCGTGTCCACCTTCTTCATCAGGTGGTCGTCAACGAAAGGACCCTTTTTAAGGCTACGTGGCATTTACGCTGCTCCTACCGCTTCTTCTTGCTCCGCCGACGGATGATCAGCCGGTCGCTGGCCTTGTTGGCACGGCGGGTGCGGCCCTCGGGCTTGCCCTTGGGGTTCACCGGGTGGCGACCACCGGAGGTCTTGCCCTCACCACCACCGTGCGGGTGGTCGACCGGGTTCATCGCGACACCGCGGACGGTCGGACGCTTGCCCTTCCAGCGGTTACGGCCGGCCTTACCGATGTTGATGTTGGCCTGCTCGGCGTTGCCCACCTGGCCGACCGAGGCGCGGCAGCGCACGTCGACCTGGCGCATCTCACCCGAGGGCATGCGCAGCGTGGCGAGCTGACCTTCCTTGGCCAGGAGCTGGATCTGCGCGCCGGCCGAACGGCCGAGCTTGGCACCGCCACCGGGCTTCAGCTCCACGGCGTGGATGAAGGTACCGGTCGGGATGTTGCGCAGCGGCAGGCAGTTGCCCGGCTTGATGTCGGCCGCGGGGCCGTTCTCGATGCGGTCGCCCTGCTTGATGCCGGTGGGGGCGAGGATGTAACGCTTCTCGCCGTCCGCGTAGTGAAGCAGCGCGATGCGCGACGTGCGGTTCGGGTCGTACTCGATGTGCGCGACCTTGGCCGGGATGCCGTCCTTGTCGTGCCGCCGGAAGTCGATGATCCGGTACGCGCGCTTGTGCCCGCCGCCCTGGTGACGCGCGGTCACCCGGCCGTGGACGTTGCGGCCGCCCTTGCTGTGCAAGGGGGCAAGCAGCGACTTCTCCGGCGTGCTGCGCGTGAGCTCGGCGAAGTCCGAGACGCTCGCGCCGCGACGACCGGGTGTCGTCGGCTTGTATTTACGGATGCCCATCTTTTTCGTTCATCCTTCAATCAGTGATGCGGTGCGGTGCGGAAGGGGTCAGCCGACCGGGCCGAAGATGTCGATCCGGTCGCCCTCGGCGAGGCTGACGATGGCCCGCTTGGTGCTCGGGCGCTGGCCGTAGCCGAACCGGGTCCGCTTGCGCTTGCCCTGGCGGTTGATCGTGTTGACGCCCGTGACCTTGACGCCGAAGATCTGCTCGATGGCGATCTTCACCTGCGTCTTGTTGGCCGTCTTGCGCACCAGGAACGTGTACTTGTTGTGCTCGTCGATCAGGCCGTAGCTCTTCTCGGAGACGACCGGCTTGATGATGACGTCACGCGGGTCGGTGATCTTCTCCATCAGGCTTCTTCCTTCCCGCTGTCACTCAGCCGGGCGACGACCTGGTCGTACGCCTCGCGGGTGAACACGACGTCCTCGTGGACGAGCACGTCGTAGGTGTTGAGCTGGCCCGCCGACAGGAGGTGGACCTCCGGGGCGTTGCGCAGGCTCAGCCAGGACAGCTCGTCGTTCTCGTCGAGGACGACGAGAACGCTGCGGGCCTGGGAGATCTTGCGCAGGGCCGTGATGGCCGCGCGGGTCTTCGGGGTGTCCCCGTCGACGAGGCCGCTGACGACGTGCACACGGCCGCCGTTCGCCCGGTCGCTGAGGGCTCCGCGCAGCGCGGCGGCCTTCATCTTCTTCGGGGTCCGCTGGGAGTAGTCGCGCGGCACCGGGCCGTGGACGACGCCACCGCCGGTGAACTGCGGCGCGCGGGTCGAACCCTGGCGGGCCCGGCCGGTGCCCTTCTGGCGGTACGGCTTCTTGCCGCCGCCGCGGACCTCGCCACGGGTCTTGGTCTTGTGCGTGCCCTGCCGGCGAGCGGCGAGCTGCGCGACCACGACCTGGTGGATCAGCGGGATGTTGACCTTGGCGCCGAAGACGGCCTCCGGCAGCTCGACCGTCCCGGTCTTCGCGCCGGCCGGGTCGAGGACGTCGATGGTGGTGCTCACTTGTCGGCCCCCTTCTTGGCGGCGGTGCGAATGAGAACGAGGCTGCCGTTGGCACCGGGGAGCGCACCCTTGATCAGGATGATGCCCTTCTCGGCGTCCACGGCGTGCACCTTGAGGTTCTGGACGGTAGTGCGGACGTTGCCCATGCGGCCCGCCATGCGCACGCCCTTGAAGACGCGGCCGGGGGTCGCGCACCCGCCGATGGAACCCGGCGAACGGTGCTTGCGCTGGGTGCCGTGCGAGGCGCCGAGGCCCTTGAAGCCGTGACGCTTCATGACACCGGCGAAGCCCTTGCCCTTGCTCTTGCCGGTGACGTCCACGAACTGGCCGGCCTCGAAGGTGTCGGCGAGGAGCTCCTGGCCGATCTCGTAGTCGGAGGCGTCCGGGGTCCGGATCTCGGTGAAGTAGCGGCGCGGGGTGATGTCGTGCTTACGCAGGTAGTCACCCAGGGGCTTGTTCACCTTGCGCGGGTCCACCTGCCCGTAGCCGAGCTGGACGGCCGAGTAGCCGTCCCTGTCCTCAGTGCGGACACGGGTCACCACGCACGGACCGGCCTCGACGACGGTGACCGGGACGATCCGGTTGCCCTCGTCGAAGACCTGGGTCATGCCGAGCTTCTTGCCCAGGACGCCCTTGATCTGCTTAGCCATGTCAGTGCGTTCCCTCAGAGCTTGATCGAGATGTCGACGCCGGCGGGGAGGTCGAGACGCATGAGCGAGTCGACGGTCTTCGGCGTCGGGTCGATGATGTCAATCAGCCGCTTGTGCGTGCGCATCTCGAAGTGCTCGCGACTGTCCTTGTACTTGTGCGGCGAGCGGATGACGCAGTACACGTTCTTCTCGGTCGGCAACGGCACCGGGCCCGCGACCTTCGCGCCGGTACGCGTCACCGTCTCGACGATCTTCTTGGCCGAGACGTCAATGACCTCGTGGTCATAGGCCTTAAGCCGGATGCGGATCTTCTGTCCCGCCATAGTGGCCTCGGTGTCCTTCGCTGTCGTCCAACAAGTTTCGTGCGGCCTGTGCCGCTTTGGCGTGTCCCACCTGTGCGGTGACCCGGACGCGCATGCCTCCGTGATCTTGCAGCCGTCTCGGCCATCAGGAACGAGCCTGCTGCGAGATCACGGCCTGGCCCGGGGTGCGGGCCCGCTGTGGGCTCCGGGGCCGCCCTGAGGTGGCCCCCTCGTGGTGCGGCGGCCGGTCCCGGTCTCCCGAGCCCGGCCGCCGACCCGCGGTCGAACTACTTGATGATCTTCGTGACGCGGCCGGCACCGACGGTGCGGCCACCCTCACGGATGGCGAACTTGAGACCGTCCTCCATCGCGATCGGCTGGATGAGCTGGACGGTCATCTCGGTGTTGTCACCGGGCATGACCATCTCGGTGCCCTCCGGCAGGGTCACGACGCCCGTCACGTCCGTGGTGCGGAAGTAGAACTGCGGGCGGTAGTTGTTGAAGAACGGCGTGTGGCGGCCGCCCTCGTCCTTGGACAGGATGTAGACCTGCGCCTCGAACTCGGTGTGCGGGGTGGTCGTGCCCGGCTTGATGATGCACTGGCCGCGCTCGACGTCCTCGCGCTTGATGCCGCGCAGGAGCAGACCGACGTTGTCACCGGCCCGGCCCTCGTCAAGGAGCTTGCGGAACATCTCGACACCGGTGACGGTGGTCGTGGTGCTCTTCTCCTTGATGCCGATGATGTCGACGGTCTCGTTGACCTTGACGATGCCGCGCTCGATACGGCCGGTCACGACGGTGCCGCGGCCGGTGATCGAGAACACGTCCTCGATCGGCATGAGGAACGGCTTCTCGGTGTCACGAACGGGCTCGGGGACGTTGTCGTCCACGGCGTTCATGAGCTCGATGATGGAGTCGCCCCACTTCTCGTCGCCCTCGAGCGCCTTCAGCGCCGAGACGCGCACGACCGGCAGGTCGTCACCCGGGAACTCCTGAGCGGAGAGGAGCTCGCGCACCTCGAGCTCGACGAGCTCCAGGATCTCCTCGTCGTCCACCATGTCGGCCTTGTTCAGCGCGACGACGATGTACGGCACACCGACCTGGCGGGCCAGGAGCACGTGCTCCTTGGTCTGCGGCATCGGACCGTCGGTGGCGGCGACCACGAGGATCGCGCCGTCCATCTGCGCCGCACCCGTGATCATGTTCTTCACGTAGTCGGCGTGACCGGGGCAGTCCACGTGAGCGTAGTGCCGCTTCTCGGTCTGGTACTCGACGTGCGCGATGGAGATGGTGATGCCTCGGGCCTTCTCCTCCGGCGCCTTGTCGATCTTGTCGAACGGAGTCGCCTCATTGAGGTGAGGGAACCGGTCGTGGAGCACCTTGGTGATCGCCGCGGTCAGAGTGGTCTTGCCGTGGTCGATGTGCCCAATGGTGCCGATGTTCACGTGCGGCTTGGTCCGCTCGAACTTGGCCTTGGCCACTGCTCTGTCTCCTTAGAGATTCTGACTTGACTTGCTAGTCGTCCGGCTGCGAGGCGGTACTACTCGCCCCGAGCCTTCGCGACGATCTCCTTGGCGATGCCAGGAGGCACCTCCGAGTAGGAGTCGAACTGCATGCTGTAGACCGCCCGGCCCTGGGTCCTGCTGCGCAGGTCGCCCACGTAACCGAACATCTCCGACAGCGGAACCAGGGCGCTGATGACCTTGGCCCCGGTCCGGTCCTCCATCGCCTGGATCTGCCCGCGGCGACCGTTGAGGTCACCGATGACGTCACCCATGTAGTCCTCGGGCGTGGTGACCTCGACGGCCATCATCGGCTCCAGGATTACGGCGTCCGCCCGGCGCGCGGCCTCCTTGAAGGCCATCGAACCGGCGATCTTGAAGGCCATTTCCGACGAGTCGACCTCGTGGTAGGCACCGTCCCGGAGGGTGACTTTGACACCCACCATCGGGTAGCCGGCCAGCACGCCGAACTCGGCGGCCTCCTGCGCGCCCGCGTCCACCGACGGGATGTACTCCCTGGGGATGCGGCCACCGGTGACCTTGTTCTCGAACTCGTAACCGTCGTTGCCCTCGCCGAGCGGCTCCACGTCGATGATCACGCGCGCGAACTGACCGGAACCACCGGTCTGCTTCTTGTGCGTGTACTCGACCTTCTCCACCTTGCGGCGGATGGTCTCGCGGTAGGCGACCTGCGGGCGGCCGACGTTGGCCTCGACCTTGAACTCCCGGCGCATGCGGTCCACCAGGATCTCCAGGTGGAGCTCGCCCATGCCCCAGATGACGGTCTGGCCGGTCTCCTCGTCCCTGCGGACCTGGAAGGAGGGGTCCTCCTCGGCCAGGCGCTGGATCGCGGTGCTGAGCTTCTCCTGGTCGCCCTTGGTCTTGGGCTCGATGGCCACGTTGATGACCGGGGCGGGGAAGTTCATCGACTCCAGCACCACCGGGCTGGACGGGTCGCTGAGGGTGTCACCGGTGGTGGTGTCCTTCAGGCCCATCACGGCCACGATCTGACCGGCGTGCGCCGACGAGCGCTCTTCGCGCTTGTTGGCGTGCATCTGGTAGATCTTGCCGATCCGCTCCTTCTTGCCCTTGACCGAGTTCACCACGCTGGTGCCGGTCTCCAGGGTGCCGGAGTAGATGCGGATGTAGGTGAGCTTGCCGAGGTGCTGGTCGCTCATGATCTTGAAGGCCAGAGCGGAGAACGGCTCGGTGGTGTCGGCGTGACGCTCGATGACCTTCTCCTCGTCGCCGACCGCGTGGCCCTTGAAGGCCGGGATGTCGATCGGGGCGGGGAGGTAGGCGACGATCGCGTCGAGCAGGGGCTGCACACCCTTGTTCTTGAACGCCGTGCCGCACAGCACCGGGTTCACCGCGCTGCTCAGAGTGGCCCGGCGGATGCCGGCGACCAGCTGCTCCTCGGTGGGCTCGACACCCTCGAGGAACAGCTCCATGAGCTCGTCGTCGTTCTCGGCGACGGTCTCGACCAGCTTGTCGCGCCACTCACGGGCCACCTCGGCGTGATCGGCCGGGATGTCGACGGTGTCGTACATCTCGCCCTTGGCCGCCTCGGCGCTCCAGAGCAGGCCCTTCATCTTCACCAGGTCGATGACGCCCTTGAAGTCGGCCTCCACACCCCACGGAAGCTGGATCACGAGCGGGGTCGCGCCGAGACGCGAGACCATCATGTCGACGCAGCGGTGGAACTCGGCGCCGACGCGGTCCATCTTGTTGACGAAGCAGATACGCGGGACGCCGTAACGGTCGGCCTGACGCCACACCGTCTCGGACTGCGGCTCGACGCCGGCGACGGCGTCGAAGACCGCGACCGCGCCGTCGAGGACGCGCAGCGAGCGCTCCACCTCGACCGTGAAGTCGACGTGGCCGGGAGTGTCGATGATGTTGATGGTGTGATCGAGCCACACGCAGGTGGTCGCGGCGGAGGTGATGGTGATGCCGCGCTCCTGCTCCTGCTCCATCCAGTCCATGGTGGCTGCGCCCTCGTGGACTTCACCGATCTTGTAGTTGATACCGGTGTAGAACAGGATGCGCTCGGTCGTCGTGGTCTTTCCCGCGTCGATGTGGGCCATGATCCCGATGTTTCGGACCCTGGCCAGGTCAAGAGCGGTCGTAGTGGCCACTTCTCTCGCGTCCTCGTCGTCTCGTCGTCGCCGCCGGGGTTACCAGCGGTAGTGGGCGAAGGCCTTGTTGGACTCGGCCATCTTGTGGGTGTCCTCGCGCCGCTTCACGCTGGCGCCGAGGCCGTTGCTGGCGTCGAGCAGCTCGTTCATCAGCCGCTCGGTCATGGTCTTCTCGCGGCGTGCGCGGGAGTACTGCACCAGCCAGCGGAGGGCCAGAGTGGTGCTGCGCGCGGCGCGCACCTCGACCGGCACCTGGTAGGTGGCACCGCCGACGCGGCGGCTGCGCACCTCGAGAGTGGGCTTGACGTTGTCCAGAGCGCGCTTCAGCGTCACCACGGGGTCGTTGCCGGACTTGTCGCGGCACCCCTCAAGCGCGTTGTACACCACGGTCTGCGCGAGCGAACGCTTGCCGTTCAGCAGGACCTTGTTGATGAGCGCGGTGACCAGCGGCGAGTTGTACACCGGGTCCGCGACAAGCTGGCGACGCCCAGCGGGGCCTTTGCGCGGCATGTCAGCTCTTCTCCTTCTTCGCGCCGTAACGGCTACGGGCCTGCTTGCGGTTGCGGACACCCTGGGTGTCCAGCGAACCGCGGATGATCTTGTAGCGAACACCCGGCAGGTCCTTCACACGGCCGCCGCGCACCAGCACGATGGAGTGCTCCTGAAGGTTGTGGCCGACACCCGGGATGTAGGCCGTGACCTCGATGCTGTTGGTGAGCCGCACACGGGCGACCTTCCGCAGCGCCGAGTTCGGCTTCTTCGGAGTCGTGGTGTAAACGCGGGTGCAGACGCCGCGCCGCTGGGGGCTCCCCTTGAGCGCCGGCGTCTTGGTCTTACTGACCTTGTCCTGCCTGCCCTTGCGGACCAGCTGCTGAATCGTGGGCAACCGCGTCTCCGTTCGTACTTCGCCGGTGAATCGAAAAGTCATGCGATTCGCAGGTACTGCCGGTGTCATGACCTGCTGTTTTCCCACCCGCTCCGACCCCCGCGCTCGGGCGTGTCGCGATCTTCGCCGACTACTCCCGGCGAGGCCGGACCGTGGAGGGTCACGCGCCGCCCGGCCGACCTCGTCAGAGGCGCACGGTGCGCACGCATGTGAGCCCGCGAGACCACGGGCACGAAGGGCAAGACTACCCACCCCACCGCAACACGTCAAAACGGTTGCGCCACCAGCCGCCACGTGAGCGGCTCCTGTGCGTGCCGTGCCCCCCGGAGCCGGTTTCCGTCCGGCCGCCGATCGGGCTCTTGTCAAGTTTACCGGCACGCGGAGAGTTCTCTCGACGATTTACGCGTGTTGATCGCCTGACCTGATCCGCGCCGGGGAACCCCTGCGAACAGGTGTGCGGACCGGCCGCAGGCGCATCGTCCGGAGCAGGAAAAGCAGGAGGCGCCCCACCCCCGTAGGGGCGGGACGCCTCGCGCCTGGCTCTGCGCCGACCCGCGTCAGCGGTTGTACTGCCCGAAGTCGTACTCCTCCAGCGGGACGGCCTCGCCGCTGCCGGTGCCGAAGGTGTAGTCGGTCGCGGAGCCGTCGTAGCCGCCGACGGTGTACATCGCCGCCTTGGCCTCCTCGGTCGGCTCCACCCGGATGTTGCGGTACTGCGACATGCCGGTACCGGCCGGGATCAGCTTTCCGATGATGACGTTCTCCTTGAGGCCGAGCAGCGAGTCCGACTTGGCGTGGATCGCCGCGTCGGTGAGGACTCGCGTCGTCTCCTGGAAGGACGCCGCCGACAGCCACGACTCGGTGGCCAGCGACGCCTTGGTGATGCCCATCAGCACCGGACGGCCGGAGGCGGGGGTGCCGCCCTCGGCGACGACCTCGCGGTTGACCATCTCGAAGCGCGGACGCTCCACGAGCTCACCGGGCAGCAGGTCGGTGTCACCGGACTCCAGCACGTTCACGCGCTTGAGCATCTGCCGCACGATGATCTCGATGTGCTTGTCGTGGATCGACACACCCTGCGACCGGTAGACCTGCTGGACCTCGGCCACCAGGTGCAGCTGCACGGCCCGCGGGCCGAGGATGCGCAGCACCTCGTTGGGGTTGACGGCGCCGGCGATGAGCTGCTGGCCCACCTTGACGCGCTGCCCCTCCGACACCAGCAGGCGCGACCGCATCGAGACCGGGTAGGCGATCTCGTCGGAGCCGTCGTCCGGAGTGATGACGATCTTGCGGGTCTTGTCGGTCTCGTCGATCCGCACCCGGCCGTCCGCCTCGCTGATCGGTGCGACACCCTTGGGGACGCGCGCCTCGAACAGCTCCTGGACACGGGGCAGACCGTGGGTGATGTCGGCGCCGGCCACACCACCGGTGTGGAAGGTCCGCATCGTCAGCTGGGTGCCGGGCTCACCGATCGACTGGGCCGCGATGATGCCGACGGCCTCGCCGACGTCCACCAGCTTGCCGGTCGCGAGCGAACGGCCGTAGCAGGTGGCGCAGACGCCGATCTTGGCCTCGCACACCAGCGCGCTGCGGGTGCGGACCGTCTCGACGCCGGCCTCGACCAGCGCGGTGACGATGACGTCGTTGATGTCGACGCCGGCCGCCGCGACGACCTTGCCGTCCACCTCGACGTCCTCGGCCAGGATGCGTCCGTGCACGTTGCTCTCGGCGTTCTCGGCCTTGGACAGGGTGCCGGCCGAGTCACGCTCGCCGACGTGCAGGGGAACGCCGCGGTCGGTGCCGCAGTCGATCTCACGCACGATGACGTCCTGCGCGACGTCGACCAGGCGCCGGGTGAGGTAACCGGAGTCGGCGGTGCGCAGCGCGGTGTCGGCGAGACCCTTCCGCTGGCCGTGGGTGGAGATGAAGTACTCCAGCACCGACAGGCCCTCGCGGAACGAGGACTTGATCGGCCGCGGGATCGTCTCACCCTTGGTGTTGGACACCAGGCCGCGGATGCCGGCGATCTGCCGGACCTGCATCTTGTTGCCGCGCGCGCCGGAGTTGACCATCATCCAGACCGAGTTGGTGGCCGGGAAGGCGTTCACCATGTCGGTCTCGACGTCGGCGGTGGCGTGCGTCCAGATCTCGATGAGCTCCTGGCGGCGCTCCTCGTCGGTGATCAGGCCGCGCTCGTACTCGCGCTGCACCTTGTCGGCGCGGCGCTCGTACGACTCCATGATCGCCGCCTTGTTCGGCGGGGCCACCACGTCGTCGATCGAGATCGTGACACCCGAGCGGGTCGCCCAGTGGAAGCCGGCGTCCTTCAGCGCGTCGAGCGCCGCGGCCACCTCGACCTTGGGGTACTTCTCGGCCAGCTCGTTGACGATCGTCGAGAGCTGCTTCTTGCCGATCTGCGCGTTGATGAACGGGTAGTTCTCCGGGAGCGTCTGGTTGAACAGGCACCGGCCGAGCGTGGTCTCCAGCCGGTAGGAGTCACCGGCCTCCCAGCCCTCGGGGGCCGACCAGCCGCGCGGCGGCGGAGCGGTGACCCGGACCTGGATCTTGGCCTGGATGTCCAGCTCGTGCCGGTCGTGGGCCATCAGCGCCTCGGAGACCGAGGCGAAGACCCGGCCCTCGCCCTTGGCGTCGTCGCTCTGGGTGGTCAGCCAGTAGAGACCGATGATCATGTCCTGGGTGGGCATGGTCACCGGCTTGCCGTCGGCCGGCTTGAGGATGTTGTTGGTCGAGAGCATCAGGATGCGTGCCTCGGCCTGGGCCTCCGCCGACAGCGGCAGGTGGACCGCCATCTGGTCGCCGTCGAAGTCCGCGTTGAACGCGGTGCAGACGAGCGGGTGGATCTGGATGGCCTTGCCTTCGACCAGCTGCGGCTCGAAGGCCTGGATGCCGAGGCGGTGCAGGGTCGGCGCGCGGTTGAGCAGCACCGGGTGCTCGGTGATGACCTCTTCGAGCACGTCCCAAACGACCGCGCGAGCACGCTCGACCATGCGCTTGGCCGACTTGATGTTCTGCGCGTGGTTCAGGTCGACCAGGCGCTTCATCACGAACGGCTTGAACAGCTCCAGCGCCATCTGCTTGGGCAGGCCGCACTGGTGCAGCTTGAGCTGCGGGCCGACGACGATGACCGAACGGCCGGAGTAGTCGACGCGCTTGCCGAGCAGGTTCTGGCGGAACCGGCCCTGCTTGCCCTTGAGCATGTCGGACAGCGACTTGAGCGGCCGGTTGCCGGGACCGGTGACCGGACGGCCGCGCCGGCCGTTGTCGAACAGCGCGTCCACGGCCTCCTGGAGCATGCGCTTCTCGTTGTTCACGATGATCTCGGGGGCCCCGAGGTCGAGAAGCCGCTTGAGGCGGTTGTTCCGGTTGATGACCCGGCGGTACAGGTCGTTCAGGTCGGAGGTCGCGAAGCGGCCACCGTCGAGCTGGACCATGGGACGCAGGTCCGGCGGGATCACCGGGATGCAGTCCAGCACCATGCCGTTCGGCGAGTTGCGCGTGGTCAGGAACGCGGACACGACCTTGAGCCGCTTGAGCGCGCGGGCCTTCTTCTGGCCCTTGCCGCTGCGGATGGTCTCGCGCAGGGACTCGGCCTCGGCGGCGAGGTCGAAGTTGTTCAGCCGCTCCTGGATGGCCTGGGCCCCCATGCCGCCGCGGAAGTAGCGGCCGAAGCGGTCGCGCATCTCGCGGTACAGCAGCTCGTCGCCCTCGAGGTCCTGGACCTTGAGGTTCTTGAAGCGGCTCCAGACCTCCTCCAGCCGGTCCAGCTCACGCTGGGCCCGGTCACGGAGCTGGCGCATCTCACGGTCGGCGCCTTCGCGCACCTTGCGGCGCACGTCACCCTTGGCGCCGGACGCCTCCAGCTCGGCCAGGTCGGCTTCGAGCTTCTTCTGCCTGGCCTCGATGTCGGCGTCGCGGCGCTGCTCGATGTGCTGGCGCTCGACGGAGATCTTGGCCTCCAGGGACGGGAGGTCCCGGGAGCGCATCTCGCCGTCCACGAACGTGATCATGTAGGCGGCGAAGTAGATGACCTTCTCGAGGTCCTTCGGCGCCAGGTCCAGCAGGTACCCGAGGCGCGACGGGACGCCCTTGAAGTACCAGATGTGCGTGACCGGCGCGGCCAGCTCGATGTGGCCCATCCGCTCGCGGCGCACCTTGGCGCGCGTGACCTCGACGCCACAGCGCTCACAGATGATGCCCTTGAAGCGGACGCGCTTGTACTTGCCGCAGTAGCACTCCCAGTCGCGGGTCGGACCGAAGATCTTCTCGCAGAAGAGCCCGTCCTTCTCCGGCTTGAGGGTGCGGTAGTTGATGGTCTCGGGCTTCTTGACCTCACCGTGCGACCACTGGCGAATATCGTCGGCCGTGGCGAGGCCGATGCGGAGCTCGTCGAAGAAGTTGACGTCGAGCACTTGTTATCCCCTCGCTTGGAAATCAGACCTCTTCGACACTGCTCGGCTCACGCCGGGACAGGTCGATGCCGAGCTCCTCCGCCGCGCGGAAGACGTCCTCGTCGGTGTCACGCATCTCGATGGACATGCCGTCGCTGGAGAGCACCTCGACGTTGAGGCACAGCGACTGCATCTCCTTGATGAGGACCTTGAAGGACTCAGGGATGCCCGGCTCGGGGATGTTCTCGCCCTTGACGATGGCCTCGTAGACCTTCACGCGGCCGAGAACGTCGTCGGACTTGATGGTCAGCAGCTCCTGGAGCGCGTACGCGGCTCCGTAGGCCTCCAGGGCCCAGACCTCCATCTCACCGAAGCGCTGGCCACCGAACTGGGCCTTACCGCCGAGCGGCTGCTGGGTGATCATGGAGTAGGGACCCGTCGAGCGAGCGTGGATCTTGTCGTCCACCAGGTGGAGCAGCTTGAGGATGTAGATGTAGCCGACCGAGATGGGGTGCGGGAACGGCTCCCCGGAACGGCCGTCGAACAGCCTGGCCTTGCCGTTGACGCCGACCATGCGCTCGCCGTCCCGGTTGACCAGGGTGTTCTCCAGCAGGCCGGTGAGCTCTTCCTCGTGCGCGCCGTCGAACACCGGAGTGGCGACGTTGGTGCGCGGCTCGACCTGGCCGAAGCCCTTGTCGCGCAGCCGCTCGGCCCACGCCTCCTCGATGCCGGAGATGTCCCACCCTCTGGCGGCGATCCACCCGAGGTGGGTCTCCAGCACCTGGCCGACGTTCATGCGGCCCGGCACGCCGAGCGGGTTGAGGATGATGTCGACCGGGGTGCCGTCCTCGAGGAACGGCATGTCCTCGACCGGCAGGATCTTGGAGATGACACCCTTGTTGCCGTGACGGCCGGCCAGCTTGTCGCCGTCGGTGATCTTGCGCTTCTGCGCGACGTACACCCGCACCAGCTCGTTCACGCCGGGGGGGAGCTCGTCGCCCTCCTCGCGGCTGAACACGCGGACACCGATGACCTTGCCCATCTCGCCGTGCGGCACCTTGAGGGACGTGTCGCGGACCTCGCGGGCCTTCTCGCCGAAGATGGCGCGCAGCAGGCGCTCCTCGGGGGTCAGCTCGGTCTCACCCTTCGGGGTGACCTTGCCGACCAGGATGTCACCGGGGACGACCTCGGCGCCGATGCGGATGATGCCGCGCTCGTCGAGGTCGGCCAGCACCTCCTCGGAGACGTTCGGGATGTCCCGCGTGATCTCCTCGGGGCCGAGCTTGGTGTCACGAGCGTCGACCTCGTGCTCCTCGATGTGGATCGAGGACAGCACGTCGTCCTGCACCAGGCGCTGCGACAGGATGATCGCGTCCTCGTAGTTGTGACCCTCCCACGGCATGAACGCCACCAGCAGGTTCTTGCCGAGCGCCATCTCACCGTCGTCGGTGCACGGGCCGTCGGCGATCACCTGGCCGAGCTCCACCCGGTCGCCCTCGTGCACGATGGGCTTCTGGTTGAAGCAGGTTCCCTGGTTGGAGCGCTTGAACTTCGCCACGCGGTAGGTGGTGCGCGTGCCGTCGTCGTTCATCACGGTGACGTAGTCGGCGGAGACCTCTTCGACGAGGCCGGCCTTCTCGGCGGTGATGACGTCACCGGCGTCGGTCGCCGCGCGGTACTCCATGCCGGTGCCGACCAGCGGGGCCTCGCTCTTGAGCAGGGGCACCGACTGGCGCTGCATGTTGGAGCCCATGAGCGCGCGGTTGGCGTCGTCGTGCTCGAGGAACGGGATCATGGCGGTGGCGACGGACACCATCTGGCGCGCCGACACGTCCATGTAGTCGACCTCGCTCGGCCGGATGAACTCGACCTCGCCGCCCTTGCGGCGGACCAGGACGCGGTCCTCGGCGAAGGTGCCGTCGGCGCGCAGCGGCGTGTTGGCCTGCGCGATGACGTGGCGGTCCTCCTCGTCGGCGGTCAGGTAGTCGATCTCCTCGGTGACGCGGCCGTCCACGACCTTGCGGTAGGGGGTCTCGACGAAACCGAAGGAGTTGACCCGGCCGAACGACGAGAGCGAGCCGATGAGGCCGATGTTGGGGCCTTCAGGCGTCTCGATCGGGCACATGCGGCCGTAGTGGGACGGGTGCACGTCGCGGACCTCGAAGCCGGCCCGCTCACGGGACAGACCACCGGGGCCGAGCGCGGACAGACGCCGCTTGTGCGTCAGGCCGGCCAGCGGGTTGGTCTGGTCCATGAACTGCGACAGCTGCGAGGTGCCGAAGAACTCCTTGATCGACGCCACGACGGGGCGGATGTTGATCAGGGTCTGCGGGGTGATCGCCTCGACGTCCTGCGTGGTCATGCGCTCGCGGACGACACGCTCCATGCGGGCCAGGCCCAGGCGGACCTGGTTCTGGATGAGCTCGCCGACCGTGCGCAGGCGCCGGTTGCCGAAGTGGTCGATGTCGTCGGTCTCGACGACGACCTCGCCGTTCGCCCCCGGCATCGCGACCTCGCCGGCGTGCAGCCGGACGATGTACTCGATGGTGGCGACGATGTCCTCTTCGGTGAGGGTGCCCTGGTTGATGTCGGAGTCGACACCGAGCTTCTTGTTGATCTTGTAGCGGCCGACCTTGGCGAGGTCGTAACGCTTGTGGTTGAAGTAGAGGTTCTCCAGCAGGGTCTGCGCGGACTCCTTGGTCGGAGGCTCACCCGGCCGCAGCTTGCGGTAGATGTCGAGCAGCGCGTCGTCCTGACCGGTGGTGTGGTCCTTCTCCAGGGTGGCGCGCATCGACTCGTACTGGCCGAAACGCTCCAGGATCTGGTCGCTGGTCCAGCCGAGCGCCTTGAGCAGCACCGTGACGGCCTGCTTGCGCTTGCGGTCGATGCGGACGCCGACGCTGTCGCGCTTGTCGATCTCGAACTCGAGCCAGGCGCCGCGCGAGGGGATCACCTTGCAGCCGTACAGGTCCTTGTCGGACGTCTTGTCGACGCTGCGGTCGAAGTAGACGCCGGGGGAACGCACAAGCTGCGACACCACGACACGCTCGGTGCCGTTGATGATGAAGGTGCCCTTGGACGTCATGAGCGGGAAGTCGCCCATGAACACCGTCTGGCTCTTGATCTCACCGGTGGTGTTATTGATGAACTCCGCCGTGACGAACATCGGGGCGGAGAAGGTCATGTCCTTGTCTTTGCACTCGTCGACCGAGTACTTGGGCGGCTCGAACCGGTGGTCGCGGAACGACAAAGACATCGTGCCGGAGAAGTCCTCGATGGGACTGATCTCCTCGAAGATCTCTTCTAGCCCGGACTGGGCCGGGACGTCCTTGCGGCCGGCCTGGCGAGCCGCGTCGACCCGCGCCCGCCATTTCTCGTTCCCGAGCAGCCAGTCGAACGACTCGGTCTGCAGGGCGAGAAGGTCGGGAACTTCGAGCGGCTCCTGAATGCGCGCGAAAGAGACGCGGCGGGGACCAGCGGGTACGGCGAAGGCGTTGCGCGAGGCTGCCAACAGATGTCCTTCCGAGGGCTCGCGGACTGACTACACGCACGCCAGACGACCACACACTCGAAGGCCACGAAGGTTACCTAGAGAAGCGGGTCGTCAAAGGGCAGCGCAAAGGGGCAGTGTAGCCGATGGGCATACACCTGTCCACTCAGTCTCGCTCTGCGCACTCACGTTGGACGCAGCATCGCCCGTCAGCGCCGAAACGTCAAGCCCGTAAGCCCGGATTCGCGACGATCGTGAGTCGTCACGCAGGGTTTTCTCCCCGCGGCGGACCACACGGTCAGCCGGATCCAGACGATACCCGCGAGGCGGATCGGCTAACGCTCGGTCACGCCGTGGGTCGAAGGCTTACCCGCCGTCGACACTGACGTGCCTGGTATCTGCCCGGTCCACACCAAGGCCAAACCCGGCCTTTGCTAACAATTTGATAACCCGCCCCGCCCATCACCGGCGTGTCCGGACGTGCGGCATCCGACCTGGTCACGCTCAGTCAGTCGGTGCGTTGCCGATCAAGGTCGACAGCTCGGACACCAGCCAGCGGCCGTCACCGTTGACCAGGACGAATCTCGCGCGGTTCTGCGAAACCTGTTTCAAAGGGACCGATCCCCCGGCGGGGATCTTGGTGGTGGCGAGGTTCATGAAGATCACCACCTGTACCCGGTCAGGTGTGGCCGACTCGACCGCCGCGGCGGCGACCACGGCCTGCTGCACGGTCTGCTGACGTTTGACGGCCGGCGGCAGCACCGTGCCGAGTTCGCGGTAGTGGTCGGCGAGAGCCCCTGTGGCGTACCCGCGGGCCCGCGCGAGATCGGCGTCGATGGTGCGGTAGTCGTAGGAGAGCATGTCAGGCGCGTACGTGCGAGCCGCCGCGAGCGCCTCGGCGGCGGCCGTCTCGCTCTGCCTCAGCTCACGCAGGCGCAGATAGCCGGCCCCCACCAGGAACGCCAGAGTGACCACCAGGACGGCCAGCAGCGCCACCAGCACGCTGAAGGACCACGAACGCGTGCGCGTGCGGCGACGGCGGCTGGGTATCCCCTGCATCGCCTCGGCGGCGGTGCTCATGGGACGTTCTCCAGCTTCGAGGCCCACCACAGGCCGTCTATCTTGGTGACCTCGACGTTCCATCGGTAGTAGCGGTCCTGCGGCGCGGTCTTCGCGCCCTCCCAGCTCACCACCGAGTCGGCCACCACCAGCACGCGGGCCACCGACCGGTGCGCGTCCATGGACACCAGGCCCGCGGCGCGCACCACGCCGGTCTGCACGGCCTTGTTGGCCCGGGTCGCCGCCTTCAGCCGCTCGGCGTCCCTGGCGTAGTCGGCCCTCGCCTGGCCGGTGGAGGACTCGATGACGCGTTCCACGTCACGGTCCACGGTGCGGTGGCTGACCGCGAGCAGGCTGAGCGCGTACCGCTGAGCGGCCTGGATCGCGGCCACGCGGTCGAGCGCCGCCCCGCGTGCCTGGTCGAGCTCGGCCCCCACCCGCACCCACGCGAACCCCAGCACCGCCGCCGGCACGAGCAGGAAGACCAGCACGGTCAGGCGCCGCCGCCGCGGACGGGGCCGTGCCGCGTGCTGCGCCACGTGCGCCCTCCTCTCGCCACGGCCCTCGGAAAGGGCCGAACCGGCCCGTACGGTCGGGCGGATCATAACCCGATACAGGTCCCGCGATCCCGGTCCATAGCGGTCCGTTCACCCTCGGAACCCGGGAAACACGAAAGGGACGGACACCCGGCACCTGGGTGGCCCGTCCCTTTCGGATGGAGCGTTTCGACGCGCGCGTCGGCGCGTCAGATCCTCGGAGAGGAGAACGTCACTTGACGGTGACGGTGGCGCCGGCGCCCTCGAGGGCGGCCTTGGCCTTCTCCGCGGCCTCCTTGTTGACCTTCTCGAGCAGCGCCTTCGGCGCGCCGTCCACGAGGTCCTTGGCCTCCTTCAGCCCGAGGCTGGTGAGGGCCCGGACCTCCTTGATGACCTGGATCTTCTTGTCGCCGGCGGCCTCGAGGATGACGTCGAACTCGTCCTGCTCCTCGACCTCCTCGGCGGCACCCGCGCCACCACCGGCCGGGGCCGCGACAGCGGCGACCGGCGCGGCGGCCTTGACGTCGAAGGTGTCCTCGAAGAGCTTCACGAAGTCGGACAGCTCGAGGAGGGTCATCTCCTTGAACGCGTCGAGCAGCTCGTCGGTGCTGAGCTTCGCCATGGTGGTACTTCCTTCGCTTGTGTCAAAACGGTGTTAAGGACCGCGGTGTGCGCAGCGATCCCCGCTCGCGAGCCCGCACAGGACGGGCCGCGGGTCCCGAGCTACTCGGACTCGGCCTGCTCCGCGCCGGCGCCGGCCTGCTTCTCGCGCAGAGCCTCGACGAGGCGCACGAGCTGCGTGGGCAGCGCGTTGAACGTGGCGGCGGCCTGGGACTGCTTGGCCTTCAGGGCGCCTGCCAGCTTGGCGAGCAGGACCTCACGCGACTCGAGGTCGGCGAGCGTGGTGATCTCGGCCGGCGTCATCGCCTTGCCGTCGACGACACCACCCTTGATCACCAGCAGGGGGTTGGCCTTGGAGAAATCACGCAGGCCCTTCGCCGCCTCGACCACGTCGCCGGTGACGAACGCGATCGCGGTCGGGCCCTGGAACAGATCGTCCAGGGAGCTGACCCCGGCCTCGTTGGCCGCGATCTTGGACAGGGTGTTCTTCGCCACGGCGAACTTCGCGTTGCCCCGCAGAGCGGTGCGAAGCTCCTTCAGCTGCGCCACGGTGAGGCCGCGGTACTCGGTCAGGACCGCCGCGCTAGAGCCCTCGAAGCGATCCTTGAGCTCGGCGACAGCGGTCGCCTTCTCAGCCCTCGCCATGGGCCTCCTTCCAGATGTGCCGCCGGTACACGGCCGAAGGACCCATGGAAAAGCGAACGAGCCCCGGCGCAGGCGCGCGGGGCTCACACAGACGGCGTGCGGCACGAGGCGCACGCGGACCATATGGAAACTCTCGACACACCTGCGCTGGTCGCCCACGATCGTGGGACCTTCGGCCACAGAGCCAGGACAAGGCTCAGTGACGACCGGCGGTCTTCGGCGAGACCACTGTACGCGCCAGGACGGCCTCCCACCAAATCGGTTTCCCCGTGACGGTCCTGTACGGCATCGAGCCACGGCCGGAAGGCCGGTTCCCGCCACAGACAACGGTACGTCCCGCACCGGCCGGTGCGGGACGTACCGAGGCGTACAGGCGGTGGTCAGCCACCGATGGCGCCGCCGTTGCCGTTGAGGCCCTTCGGCAGGTCGCCGACCTGGTCGGCCGGCGGGGCCGTGACCTCGGCGGCCTCGTTGAACTGGCTGAACTGCAGAGCCGCCTTGAAGGTGCCGCCCTCGGCGGCGCCGTTCATCTCCATCTTGCGCGGCAGGTTCTCGGCGTCGATCCACGCGTCGAACTTCATGTCCTTGAGCTCGCCGAGCTGAGGCTCCAGCTTCTGGCGCATCTCGGGGTCGAGCTGCTGCACGGCCGCGGCCACCGGGAAGGTGCCCTTGTAGTGCGTGGTGTCCACACCGCCGACCGTCTCGGTGCCGACGGCCTTGACGTCCTTGGACCCAGTGATCATCTTGACGCTGGTCTTGAGGTCGAGCTGCTGCGCCTGAGCGAGGAACTGAGAGGCGTCGACACCGGCCGAGCGGCCGAGCTCGGCGAGGTCGAGCTTGATCCAGGACTTGGTGCCGCCGAGGAGCTTGTTCAGCATCTCGACCTTCATGTACGCCGTCTGCCCGAGCAGGATCACCCGCACGCCACCCGGCACGTTCTGGCCGCCGGCCGAGATCTTGTCCAAGGTGACGTCCGAGGCCACCTGGGGCTTCTGGTGGTAGACCATGGTGCCGGTGACCGAACCCGCGCCGTCCTTGGGTGAGGTGAAGTCCACCGAGATCTGCGCCTGGTAGGAGTCCACCGACTCGGCGCTCTTCACGCTCGCCTGCAGCGCCTCCGCCGCTGCGAGCTTGACCGAGCCGAGAGGCTGCGCCGTGCTCTGCGTCGGCTGACCGCAAGCCGAGACCGCGATCAGCATGGCCGCGCCGGCAGCCACCATCGCGGAAGTAGTTCGCCGCTTCACTTCGATTCCCTTCTATCCCCCCGGACGTGTTTTCGACCCTACGCGCCCCCTCTACCCCGTGCGGCGAGTTCTTTCCAGCAGACATGCCCGCACGCAGCGGGCCGACGCGATCACAGATGATCTGACCTGCGAGGACACGACCTGAGGAGGAAATGAGAAAAGGCCCCGCGCCGACGTGGCGTGGGGCCTTTCCCGCGGCTGCGCTGCCGGTGAGGACCGTCAGGCGTCGAGCTCGGCGGTGATGCCGCGCGTGATGTTGGGGTCCACCGGGATGCCGGGGCCCATGGAGGTGGAGAAGGTGATCTTCTTCAGGTAACGGCCCTTGGCCGCGGTCGGCTTGAGCCGGACCACCTCGTCGAGCGCGGCGGAGTAGTTCTCCAGGAGCTGACGCTCGGGGAACGACACCTTGCCGATGATGAAGTGCAGGTTCGCGTGCCGGTCGACCCGGAACTCGATCTTGCCGCCCTTGATGTCGGTCACGGCCTTGGCGACGTTCGGCGTGACGGTGCCGGTCTTGGGGTTCGGCATGAGGCCACGGGGGCCGAGCACGCGGCCGAGACGGCCGACCTTGCCCATGAGGTCCGGCGTGGCGACGACGGCGTCGAACTCGCTGAGCCGGTTGCCCTTGGAGATGTCGTCGATCAGCTCGTCCGCGCCGACGATGTCGGCACCCGCGGCGCGGGCCTCCTCGGCACGGTCACCGGTCGCGAAGACCAGGACCCGGGCGGTCTTGCCGGTGCCGTGCGGGAGGTTGACGGTGCCGCGGACCATCTGGTCGGCCTTGCGGGGGTCGACACCCAGCCGCAGGGCGACCTCGACGGTCGCGTCGAACTTGGTGACCGAGGTGCTCTTGGCGAGCTTGGCGGCCTCGACCGGAGAGTAGAGGTTCTCCGGGTTGATCTGGTCCGCCGCCTTGCGGTAGGTCTTGCTGCGCTTCATTTCTCTCCTCGTGGAGTGCGTGGTCGTGGGCCAGCGCGTGGCCCTCCCACCGATGGCGCCGGTACGGCCGTGCCGTCCGGCCCGTGATTCGGGTGCCACCGACGCGGATCATCCAGATGGACGACCGGTCAGTCGGCGATGGTGATGCCCATCGACCGCGCGGTGCCGGCGATGATCTTCTCGGCGGCCTCGATGTCGAGCGCGTTGAGGTCCGGCATCTTCGTCTCGGCGATCTGGCGCAGCTGCTCCTTGGTGAGCTTGCCGACCTTGTCGCGGAGCGGGTTGGCGCTCGCCTTGTCGAGGCCCGCGGCCTTCTTGATCAGCTCAGGCGCCGGCGGCGTCTTCGTGATGAAGGTGAAGCTGCGGTCTTCGAAGATGGTGATCTCGACGGGGATGATGTTGCCCCGCTGGGCCTCGGTGGCGGCGTTGTACTGCCGCACGAAGTCCATGATGTTCACGCCGTGCGGACCGAGCGCGGTACCGACCGGCGGCGCGGGTGTGGCCTGGCCGGCCGGAAGCTGCACCTTGACCAGTGCCGCGATCTTCTTCTTTGGAGGCATTGTCCTACTCCGGGTCCGTTTACTCCTGCGAGACTTCCACGGAGGTGGAAGCCACCGAGGGCATGCGCCGGCCAGGCGGCCATCCCTCGGGATTCACCCCGCGTCGGCTCTCGGCCCGCGGGGACGACTTACCAGTGTATGCGTGGCGGCGGATCACCGAGACCCGGACGGCGTCAGATCTTGGAGACCTGGTTGAACGACAGCTCCACCGGGGTCTCACGGCCGAAGATGGACACCAGCACCTTGAGTTTCTGCGACTCGGCGCTGATCTCGCTGACCGTGGCGGGGAGCGTGGCGAACGGGCCGTCCATGACGGTGACCGACTCGCCGACCTCGAAGTCGACGGTGGCGGCCGCGGCCTTGGCGGTGGTGGTCTTGGCCTGCTCGGTCGGCTCAGGCGCGAGCAGCTTGGCGACCTCGTCCAGGCTGAGCGGGCTCGGCCGGTTGGACAGGCCGACGAAACCGGTCACACCCGGCGTGTTGCGGACCGCGGACCAGGACTCGTCGGTCAGCTCCATGCGCACCAGGACGTACCCCGGCAGCACGCGCTCCTTGACCGGGGTGCGCTTGCCACCCTTGATCTCGGTGACGGTGTGCGTCGGCACCTCGACCTGGAAGAGGTAGTCCTCCATGTTGAGGGACTGGGTGCGCGTCTCGATGTTGGACTTCACGCGGTTCTCGTAACCCGCGTAGGAGTGGATGACGTACCACTCGCCGGGGAGGCCGCGCATCGTGCGCTTGAACTCCTCGACGGGGTCCACGTCGGGAACGACGTCACCGTCTTCGTCCACACCGGTTTCGTCAACGGCGACGGCCGGGGTCTCGGCCTCGCCGGACTCCTCGGCCTGCTCGGTCTCACCGGCACCGCCGGCCTCGCCGGTCGCGTCGGTGATCTCGATCGCCTGCTCCGGCTCGCCCTCCCACTCGTCGTCGTGGGACGCGCCGGCCGGCAGTGGGGACTCGGACACAGTGACTCTTTCTCTCTCGTCGATAATGCGATTATCCGCCGTGCCTCAGCCTAGGGCCTTGAGGACACGGCGGTCGCGGCGCCGGGCTCTACGGGGTGCTGGACCCGCCGAAGACCGCGAGCACACCCTTCGTGAGCAAGAAGTCCAGCCCGGCCACGATGCCGACCATGATCAGCACGAAGATCAGGACCACGGTGGTGTAGTTGATCAATGCCTTCCGCGTCGGCCAGATGACCTTGCGGAGCTCCGCCACGATCTGCCGGTAGTAAAGGGCCGGAGAAGTGCGCTTCTTCGCGGGCTGGCCAGACGGCTTGCTCGGCCGGTCCGCGGCCTCGCCGCGCGTGTCGATCGCCACAGTCCTCACCTGATCCGTCGTTCCAACGCAACTTTACGGCGGCATACACGCCATCGGTGCGCGGACCGCACTCCGCAGGGCACGAGGGACTCGAACCCCCAACCGCCGGTTTTGGAGACCGGTGCGCTACCAATTGCGCTAGTGCCCTCTGCCGTGAGCCAGCTTACCCATGTGTCATGGGCCGCGTCGCTCACTAGTTGCAGAAGTGTACGGGGGAATGGGCCCCACGTCGAACCAACCCGTCACGCAGGACGGACGAACCCCCGCGTGTCCACATCATGGATATGCGGCGGAAGCGGTGGGAGACGTCTGGAAGCATGGTACCCATGACCCGTCCTCGCATCTCAGCGCGCATCTCCGCCATATCAGAGTCCGCCACGCTAGCGGTGGACGCCAAGGCCAAGGCCATGAAGGCCGCCGGTCGCCCGGTCATCGGCTTCGGCGCCGGCGAGCCCGACTTCCCGACACCCGACTACATCGTCGAGGCCGCCGCCGAGGCCTGCAGGAACCCCCGGTTCCACAAGTACACCCCGGCGGGTGGCCTGCCGGAGCTCAAGAAGGCCATCGCCGCCAAGACGCTCCGCGACTCGGGCTACGAGGTGGACGCCTCCCAGGTGCTGGTGACCAACGGCGGCAAGCAGGCCGTGTACGAGGCGTTCGCCACGCTGCTCGACCCCGGTGACGAGGTGCTGGTCATCGCGCCGTACTGGACCACCTACCCCGAGGCGATCAAGCTGGCCGGCGGTGTGCAGGTCGACGTGCCGACCGACGAGACCACCGGCTACCTGGCGTCGGTCGAGCAGCTCGAGGCCGCGCGCACCGAGCGCACCAAGGTGCTGCTCTTCGTGTCGCCGTCCAACCCGACCGGCGCGGTGTACTCCCCCGAGCAGGTCGAGCAGATCGGCCGCTGGGCCGCCGAGCACGGCCTGTGGGTCGTCACCGACGAGATCTACGAGCACCTGGTGTACGGCGACACGCGGTTCGTCAGCATCGCGACCGTCGTCCCCGAGCTGGCGGACCGCGTCGTCATCCTGAACGGCGTCGCCAAGACGTACGCCATGACCGGCTGGCGTGTCGGCTGGCTGATCGGCCCCGCCGACGTCGTGAAGGCCGCCACCAACCTCCAGTCGCACGCCACGTCCAACGTCTCCAACGTCGCGCAGTGGGCCGCGCTCGCCGCCGTGTCCGGCGACCTGTCCGCCGTGGAGCGCATGCGTGAGGCGTTCGACCGGCGACGGCAGACCATGGTCCGCATGCTCAACGAGATCCCCGGCGTGGTGTGCCCCGAGCCGTTCGGCGCGTTCTACGCCTACCCGTCGGTCAAGGCGCTCCTCGGCAAGGAGATCCGCGGCCGGCGGCCGTCCTCGTCGGCGGAACTGGCCGAGCTGATCCTGGAGGAGGCCGAGGTCGCGCTGGTGCCTGGCGAGGCGTTCGGCACGCCGGGCTACTTCCGGCTGTCATACGCGCTCGGCGACGACGACCTCGTGGAAGGCATCAGCCGCCTCGCGAAGCTGCTGTCGGAAGCGCACTGAGGTTCCGGCCGGGTCCACCCGACGGCACATCGGACGCATCAGGTGACACACCGGACGTACCAGGTCAGGAGTAGCCGGCGGCAGGTCCGTTCGCCGCACTGAGGGCCTCTCGGGTTGCGGCAGGATATGGAGATGGCACGCCCGCTCCACACCCTGCCCAAGGCTCACCTGCACCTCCACTTCACCGGCTCCATGCGGCACACGACGCTGCTGGAGCTGGCGGCCGAGCAGGGGGTGCACCTGCCGGACGCACTGGTGCAGGACTGGCCGCCGCGGCTGCGTGCGACCGACGAGCGCGGCTGGTTCCGCTTCCAGCGCCTGTACGACATCGCGCGCTCTGTGCTGCGCCGCGAGTCCGACGTCCGGCGGCTGCTGCGTGAGGCCGCGCAGGACGAGGCGGCCGAGGGGTCCCGCTGGCTGGAGATCCAGGTGGACCCCTCGGGCTACGCGTCCCGCTTCGGCGGCCTCACCGCGACTCTTGAGCTGGTCTTGGACGCGGCCCGCGACGCCGCGGCCGCGTCCGGGACCGGCATCGCGGTGATCGTGGCCGCCAACCGCACCCGGCACCCCCTGGACGCCAAGACCCTCGCGCGCCTCGCCACCCAGTACGCCGGCCAGGGTGTCGTCGGCTTCGGCCTGTCCAACGACGAGCGCCGGGCCCGCGCACGCGACTTCGACGGCGCCTTCCGCATCGCCAAGCGCGCCGGCCTGCTGGCCGTCCCCCACGGCGGCGAGCTCTCCGGCCCCGCCAGCGTCGCCGAATGCGTGGACGACCTGTCCGCCGACCGCATCGGCCACGGCGTCCGCGCCGCCGAGTCCCCCCGCCTGATGGAACGCCTGGCCGACCGCCAGATCACCTGCGAGGTCTGCCCCACGTCCAACGTCGGCCTGGGTGTGGCCCGCACCGCCGAGGACGTCCCCCTGAAACGCCTCTTCGACGCCGGCGTCCCCATAGCCCTAGGCGCCGACGACCCCCTGCTGTTCGGCGCCCGCCTCCTCCCCCAGTACGAGCTCGCCCGCTCGTCCTACGGCTTCACCGACCCCGAACTCGCCGAACTGGCCCGCCAGTCCATCCGCTCCTCCACGGCCCCCGAGTCGTACAAGAAGGAACTCCTCGCCGGCATCGACACCTGGCTCACCGAAGACCGGTAAACCGCACCGCCGTACAACGGCGCCGACTTCACCGCACGTGGTCCCGCCGTCGCGGCGCCGGGTCAGAGGGCCGGAGCAGAGACGGGGACATGGCCGGACAGGACGGCCGGAACAGACCACGCGGACCGCCGTACGACCGCGCCGACTTCACCACACGTAGATCCCACCACCACGACGCCAGGTCAGAGGGCCGGAGCAGAGACGGGGACAGGGCCGGACAGGACGGCCGGAACAGCGCGACGCGGACCGCCGTACGACCGCGCCGACTTCACCGCACGTAGATCCCACCGTCGTGGCGCCGGGTCAGAGGGCCGGAGCGGGGACGTGGCCGGACAGGGACGCGCCGGGTCGGTTCACGGGTCGATCGGGGCATGGGGCGCCGAGCGGGATGTGGTGGATTTTTGATCTGGGGGTGTCTCTGGCTCTCGGCGGTTACGGCGGCATCGCCTCGGTGGGGTGCCGATTCGTAGCACGTGTGTACACGTGCATGGCAACGGCCGTCCGGCGGAGGTGCCGGACGGCCGTCGCTGGGGTCGGTGGGGTTACTGGGAGTGGATGTAGATGACGTTGAAGACTTCGGAGAGTTTGTTGAGGTCGGCGGTGATGCTCTTTTCGGGGTCGCTGGCGTCGAAGGTGACGGCCAGGCGGCCGAGGCCCTTGCGTGCCTGGAGGGCTTTCCACATGGTGTTGTTCGCCAGGCCCTGGTCCAGGAGGCGCCAGGTGGTGCCGTCCCAGTTCTGGCGGTGGGTCCAGAGCATGACGGTCTGGACGCCGGCCTGGAGGGGGAGGTCGACTCTCAGTTTGGCGGCGGCTTCCGCCTGGGCTGCCGTCAGTTTGTTGGCACCGCTGTGAGCCAGGCCGACCTCGCGTGCGCCGATGTGGACCCGGGTGTCCCAGCCTCTGGCGCGGACGCCGATCCACTGGTTGCGGAGGGCCTTGTCGGGGGTGATCTTGTACTTGGAGTACTCGCTGGCGAACAGGCCGCTGGAGACGTTGACGTGGTCGACGTCGCCGGTGAGGACGTACTTCTCGACGTTGGCGCGGGTGATCAGCGGGTACTTGGTGCGCAGCGCGGCGACGCAGGTCTCGGAGGCGCCGCAGCCCATCTCGGGGACGACGACGTCGACGGCGAGCTGGCGGCCGGCCGGCATGGCGGCGCGCAGGGCCGTGGAGGAGTCCTTGACGAACTTGCGGACGTCGGCGGCGGTCTTGAAGCCCCAGTAGCCGAGGTCCTGTGCGAACTTGACGCCGACGACGCCGGGACGGCTGGCCTGTGCGGCCATGCTGGCGACGGCGGCGTCGAACTGGTCCTTGCCGGCCTGCCACGCGGGGGCCAGTTCACCTTCGATCCAGACGCGCATGTTGAGTTTGACCGCGGCGGCGGCGGCCTTGCCGGTGGCGTCGTTCGGCGCGGTGAGCTGACGCTTGGTGGGGGTGGCCGAGGGGGCCGGGTCGGCGGGCTGGGACGGCTCGGGGGCCGTGGAGGCGGTCGGCTGCGGGGCCGTGCTCGGGTCGGCCTCGGCGGTGGGGTCGGCGGCGGGTGGCGCGCTGGGGTCGGCCGACGGGTCGGCGGGGCCGTTCGGGTCGCCTTGGCCTGTCGGTGGCGCCGAGGGGTCGGACGGCGGGGCCTGGGACTTGTCGTCCACCGGCATCTGGGTCACGTCCGGCTGGACGTCGGGGGCCGCGGTGGCCTGGCCGGAGCGGGTGCCGCCGTCACCGGGGGCCGGGGTGGCCCCGGTGGCGCCTGCGCCGCCTGAGCAGTCGAACTCACCGCCTTGGCAGGCCTTGGCGGGGGGTTTGGTGATGTTGCCGTCGACGTCCTTGCAGACGTACTTGCCGGCGTCGTGGTCGTACTTGCACAGGACCTGGTCCTTGTCGGCGCAGTCCTGCATGCCGGGGCCCTTGTTGGTCTGGTCCATGCAGAACAGCACGGGGCCGGGGTACGGCACGGCGTCCTGGAGCTTCTGGCCGTCGTTACGAGCCCAGAAGCGCACGATGTCCAGCGCCTCCCTGGGGGTCTTGGCCATCCACTTGCAGTACATGAACTCGGGGGTGCCGGTCCCGAGGATGTCGTCACACTCGTTGTCCGGCGCCTCCTCGGTGCCGGCCGCCGGTGCGGGGTCGGCCAGGGCCATGCCGGTGGGTACGCCGATGGTCAGCGTCACGAGCACCGCGATGAGCGCGATGATCCACTCGCGTTTGTGGAGCCGGGGCATACGCGGTCTCTCCTCGGGGTCGGAGTGGGTCGGTCAACAGGGCTGGTTGTAGCTGACGTTCACCCTGATCGTTCCGGAGTTCTTGGTGCCCTGGTTGTCGCCTGACCATGAGATGGACACGAGCGCGGTCTTCTGACCACAGCCACTGCCCGAGCGCGGTGAGACGACGATGGCGGCGGAACCGCCGTTGGAGATGCTTCCGGAACCAGGTGAGACGACAAGATCTGATCCGATCGCGGACCACTGGATGGCGCCGGGCTGCGATCGCACGGTGACGGTCCCCTCGCGAGCGGTCCCGAGGTCCACGGAGCTGGACGACGCGGCGAGCACCGGAGGCGGCGGCGGAGGGGGAGGCGGTGGCGGCGAGCTCGTGCGCGGCTGCGACTGCGGCTGCGAGCTCTGCTTGGGGGACGAGGACGTCTTCGGGGACGACGTCGGCTTGGACGTGGTGCGCGGCGGAGGCGGCGGGTCGTCCGGGTTGCCGTTCGTCGGCGCGCTGGTGGAGCGCTTCGGCTTGCTCGTCGGTGTGGTGGACGGCGCGCCGCTGCTCGGCGGCGGCACCAGCGGCACCGAGCCGGACGGCAGGCCGGCGCCGGGACGGCTCACCGCCGGCAGGCTCGCGCCTGGCGAGACCGTCGGAGCGGCGGTGCCGCCGGGAGGCGGCGGGTCCTCGACCAGCGGTGGCAGGCCTTCTCCCGGGGTGACGAACACCGAGCCGCCGCCGGCCGCCGTGACGTCCACGGGCTGCTTGGCCTGTGGCGTGAACAGCAGCGACCAGATGGCGCCGGCGACGGCGACCGACACGACGGTGACCAGGGAGACCCGGCCCCAGCGGATGCGGCTCTCGGGGTTGTCGGCCTCGGGGTCGGGCTCCCAGAACTCGGGGATCTTGGCGGCGCCTTCGGCACGTTCCGGAGCGAACCCCTCGTCCACCGACAGCGGCGCCTGCGCGGGTGGCGGGTCCTCCAGAGCGTCCGGCTGAACGGGGAACCCGTCGGGGTGCCAGCTCTCGGTGCGGTTGTCGGCCGCGGTGATCGACTCCCCGGAGCCGCTGAACAGCCGCTCGGCGGGCTCGGGGCCGGCGAGGATCGGCAGGCGGGTCATGAGGGCCGTGATGGTGACGCCTGACTTGATGGCCTGGCAGTCCTTGCAGGAGCGCACGTGCCTGCTGATGTGCGCGCGCAGCAGCCGGGTGGGGGACTCGGCCCAGGACTTGACGAGGCCCGGCAGCACCGAGCAGCGCGGGTCGTGGCCGCGTGCGTCCATGACGGCGGCGAGCCACTGCTCGGCGTGCTTCCTGCCGGCCGCGGCGAACGACTCGACGGCGTCGACGGAGATGTCGAGGACCCGTGCAACCTCGTCGGACTTGAGCCCGTGGCGCAGCGTCAGGTCGAGGATCTCGCGTTCGCGCGGCTCCAGGCAGGCGAGCACCTCGATGCCGAGCTCCGGCGAGCCGCTGCGTCCCTGGCGCGCGTAGGAGCCGGTGTGGGTGACGCCGGACAACCTGGCCTGGCATTCGGCACGTGCGAGGGAGTAGAGCCAGGCGCGTAAGCGGGTGGGGTCGTAGAGCCGGTCGGTGTGCGCCACCGCTCCGTACAGCGCTCCGATCGTCGCCGAGAGCGCGTCCTCGCCGGCGATCAAGGATTGGCAGTAGTCGTAGAGATGGTCGCCGTACTCGCGGCACAGGCGTTCCAGCGCGGCGGGGTCATCCCTCCTCAGCACGGGACTCAGCTCTCCTGACATAGTTGCAAATGATAAATCTGACGCAGGCAAAGCAGACAGAAATATACGGGAGGAAGTGCTGTTGTCTCATATCACTTTTGTTACATAACAACCTTCTATACTCTGTTGACTGTCTAGTGGTGTTAACCCCCACATGAATGCACATCAAGCCACAAGTCGCCCTGATGTGCGGGCCACAAGTCCCCCGATCCGCCGACCGGAGACAGAGCATCGTGCGAGACGACAGCGACGAGCCTTCCGCGCAGCGGCACCGGCCGCCGTACGCCGGGAGTTTTTCCGGTTCCGGCCCCCGGGAGGACCGGTGGCGCACCTGGGACGACGCGACCGGCATGGACGACGAGGAGGAGACCCCCTGGCAGCGGCTCGGCAACAGCCGGAGCGGGCCCATCGTGATCGGCCTGACGCTGTTGCTGGCGGCCGGCACCGGCATCTGGTTCGCCTGGCCCGAGTCGGACACGCCTCCCCCGCCGGCCGCGGTGCCGTCCGCGCCGGCGCCGGCGACTCCGAAGCAGCCGGTCTTCGGCGTGGACTCGCCTCCGCCGCCGCCGGACGTGCGGCCGTCGCCGAGCCGCACGCGGCGTGGCGCGAACCAGGACCCGGCCCGGCCGGGGACGGTCACCCCGCCTCCGCCGCCGGTGACGCGATCGGCGCCGCCGAGCTCCGCGCCGCCGACCAGGAAGCCGAAGCCGCGCAGGTCGCCGGACGGCCAGTCCGGGCCGACCGAGCCGCCGCCGCCACCTTCGTCGTCCAAGCCGACGTCCAGGCAGTCGCCGCGGCCGACATCGCGTCCGACCACGGCGCCGCCGGACGACGACGACACGCAGACGGGGCCGTCTCTCCCGCCGCCGCCACCGGGAAGCTGAATCACCACACACCGAGCGTGGGCCCGGTCGGATGGTCATTTCCTGCGGTATGGCAATCCGGCATGGATTGTTTTCGGTCAACCTTTATAGGGGACCAAATCGACCATTATCGGAGCGACATCGCGATCTCCCGGGCCCGCGCCAGCTCAGGCAGCCCTTCGAGGCGATACCCGGCCTGGTCACGCTGCCAGACGAGGGTCGGTCCCGCCACCCGGGCCAGGTCCTTGGAGCCGATGCCGTCACGCGACAGGTACGTGAGGCCGTGCGGTGCCCGCACCCACCACCCGTGCGACGTCCCCACCGTGACCTCCTCGGGGAACGGCGCGCCGACGTCCTTGCGCCACAGCACGTCCAGCACGCCGGCGTAGGCGTCCAGCCGGATCCCCGGCCAGAACATCGACACCACGCGGCCGCCGTCGGCCACCCGCACGTCGGCGGGGTCGCCGAGCGCGGCCGGCACGAGGAACTCGAACGGCACCGCCTCCCTGGCCTCGGCCAGCGTGACCCGCTTCTCACCCGGCAGCGCGCGCGGCACCCCCGACGGCAGCGGCCCGGGGTCGCCGATGTGCAGCTCGATGCCGGCGAACCGCAGCACACGCTCCACCGCCGCCTGCCCCTGCGGCGTGAAGCCCAGCAGCACGGCGAGCAGCGCCGCGACGACCGCGGCGATCCACCGGCCACGCGGACGCCACCACCGGCCCGCCGGCGCGCCGGCGGCCGGCTCGGCCTCAAGGCGCGCGCGTACGGCACGCGCGACCCCGTCAGTCGGGGGTGCGGACGGGCCGACGTGCTCGCCGAGCTCGCGCAGGGCCGCCTCCAGGTCGTCATGCGAGCCCATCTCCCACCTCCTCCCGCAGCCGGGCCAGCCCGCGGAACGTGCGGGACTTGACCGAGCCGAGCGGCCAGCCGAGGATCTCGGCCGTCTCGGCCTCACTCAGCTGTAGGAAGTACCGGCAGACCACCGCTTCGCGTTCCCGTTCCGGCAGAGCGCGGACCAGGCCGAGCAGCCGGGTGCGGCGGTCGGTGGCGATGGCGACGCCTTCCGGGTCGTCGGGGAGCCGCTCGGGCTCGGCACCGGCCCGCAGCGCGAGCTCGGCGCGGCGGCCCCGCGCGCGGGTGGCCGTGTGGGTCTCGTTGGCCACGATGCGCAGCAGCCATGGCTTGAAGGCGGCGTCCCTGCGGAACTTGGACAGATGCCTGAACGCCTTGACGAACGCCTCCTGTACGACGTCCTCGGCCTCCTCGGCCGCACCGAGCAGGGCCGCGGTGCGATGAGCTATCGCGCTGTAACGCGCGACCAGCGCCTCGTACGCGGCCAGGTCGCCGGCCAGCGACCTCGTTATGGCCTCGTCGTCGTCCGTCGGGGCTCCTTCTCGGGGGGTGTGTGCGCGACAAAAGGTAGTTTCCATCAGGCCGTTCCGCAAAGGGGAGGTCTCGCCGCGAAGGCCGGCGTTTACCGCCTGGTTGTCCGGGAAGCGGGACGTGGCGTGGAACAGGGCGGCTAGACTCGGAGCCCATCCGTGACCGTGGCCCCCTCGCGGAGCCACGGTTTTTGAGTGAGCGAAACTGGGCGGAACGCATGTCTGGGTATGACCGCGTGGTGCAACCTGCGGCCGGGGACGAAGCCCTGGAGAACCACCTCGGTGGAGATGAGGCCCGCAATTACCGGCAGTACGAATTCGACATGGTCGCTCCGCACGTCGGCAGGTCCATGCTGGAGATCGGCTCCGGCCTCGGCCACTTCGCCGAGCAGTTCCTGCCCCGCCTGGACCGTCTCGTGGTCAGCGACTTCGACCCCTACTGCGTCGAGCAGCTCACCAAGCGCTTCGACGGCCGCGACGACATCGGCGTGCTCCAGTTCGGGCTGCCGGCCGAGATCCCGCTGGACGAGCCGGTCGACACCGTGGTCATGATGAACGTCCTCGAGCACATCGAGGAGGACGTCGAGGCGCTGCGCTCGCTCGCCAAGGTCACCGCGCCGGGGGGCCGCATCGTCATCTGGGTGCCGGGTTACATGCAGCTTTACGGCGACTTCGACCGCAAGGTGGGGCACGTCACCCGGTACACCCCCGCCACGCTCGGCCGCACGGTCGCCGCGGCCGGGCTCACGGCCGAGGTGCTCAAGCCGATCAACTTCCTCGGCGGCATCGCGTGGTGGGTGGCCGTGCGGCGCGGCGGCGTGGGGTATCCCGACCCGCGTCTGGTGAAGATCTACGACCGCACCGTCGTCCCCGCCACCCGCCTCATCGAGCGGTTCATCCGGCCGCCGTTCGGCCAGACCGTGTTCTGCGTGGCCCGCGTTCCCGGCTGAGCCCTCACCGCCGAGGCCGGAAATCCGGTGAAAGATTCATACCTCACCGGGTTGTCTCAGTGTTTCCCCGGCTTTCTCCCAGCCGCCGGTTGTGCCATGAACGGCATGAGAAAACTGTCCAAGGCGCTGACGGCCGGTGCGTTCGCCGGCACGCTCACCGTGGGGCTTCTCGGCGGCGCCGCACTGGCCGGCCGGGACGGCGGCGGCGCCGCGCCGTACGAGCTGACGGCCGCCGATCCGGTGGCCGCGGAGGCCGCCTCGCTCACGGGGACCTCTCCGGATCTCCTCACCGCCGGCGACCCGGCCGACCGGCCCCGGCTGCGGCTCGGAGCGCGCAGAGCACTGGTCGGCGTGCACGGCGAGACGACCGTGCGGGTGCGCGGCGGCTTCGACACGTTCACCTGGCAGCGCGGCGCGGTGACGTCGGTGTCCGCGTCGGCGCTCACCGTGAAGAGCGCCGACGGCGTGAGCTGGGCCTGGACGGTCACCGGCGACAGTAGAGTCCGGAAGAATGGCGAGAAATCCACTCCCTCGGCGCTGAAGGCAGGCGACGACGTCTTCGTCCTCGGCCGTCCGTCCGGTGACACCCGGACCGCGCTCGGAGTGGTGGTGCCCAAGCGCTAGGAGTGAGCGGCGGACCCATGACCGAGCAGACGAACCGACCCCGGGTCCTCGTCGTGGACGACGAGCGCAACATCCGCGACCTCGTGGCCGTGGCGCTGCGCTTCCACGGCTTCGACGTGATCAGCGCGGCGCGGGGCTACGAGGCGCTGGACCTGGCCGGGTCGTCGTCCCCCGACCTGCTTGTGCTCGACGTCATGCTGCCCGACCTGGACGGGTTCGAGCTGTGCAGACGGCTGCGTGCCAGAGGCGACGACGTCCCTGTCATCTTCCTCACGGCACGTGACACCGTCGCCGACACGGTGCACGGTCTCACCCTCGGCGGCGACGACTACGTCACCAAGCCGTTCTCGGTGGAGGCGCTGGTCGCCCGAGCCCGCGCCGTGCTGCGGCGCGGCGCGCGAGGCGGCACCGAGGCCGAGGCGCCGGCCGAGCACGCCGTGCTGTCGGTGGCGGGTCTCGAACTGGACGAGGCCCGCTGGGAGGTCCGCCGCGACGGCACGCCGGTGGACCTCTCCCCCACCGAGTTCCGCCTGCTGGCCTTCTTGATGCGTCATCCCGGACAGGTGCTCACCAAGGCGCAGCTCCTTGAGCACGTCTGGGGGTTCGGCACTCAGTCCCAGGTCGTGGAGACGTACATCTCGTACCTGCGCCGTAAACTGGACCCGCTCGGGCCGCCGCTCATCCACACGCAGCGCGGCGTCGGCTACGCCTTGCGTCCCTCGTCATGACACTCGGGGGACGGCTCCTCGCCGGCCTGCTGTCGGTGACCGCGGCCGGTCTCGCGGTGCTGTCGGTGGTGAGCGTTCTGGTGCTGCGCGGACACCTGCTGGACCGCACCGACGCGTCGCTGACGGCGGCGGCGCAGGGGTCGGCGGCACGGCTGGTGCGCGCGTCCGGCATCGCGCTGGTCAACGCCAGCCCGACGTACGCGGTGGCGCTGCTCAACCTCACCACCGGACGCGGCCGGCTGCTGGCGGGGGACGACGCCGAGGCCGAGCACATGCCGGAGATGCTGGAACGGCTCGGCGAGACCCGGCTGTCGTCACTGGCCGACAGCGGGAGACCGTTCCCACTGAGCGGCCGGCTGCGCGCGGCGGCGGCGCGCATGGACATCGGGGACCGCATCGTGGTGGTCGCCGTTCCGCTGGACGAAGTGCGCGACGCCGTGCGGCGGCTCATCCTCACCGAGCTGGTCACCGGCGTCGTGCTGATCGTGCTGCTGCTCCTGCTCGGCCGGTCCCTCATCGCGAGAGGCCTCGCGCCGCTGAGCCGCATGGCGAGCACGGCGCAGCTCGTGGCCGAAGGCGGTGATCTGTCCGAACGCATGCCGGAGGGCCGTTCCGAGGCGGGCCGGCTCGGCGCGGCCATCAACGTCATGCTGACCCGCATCCAGAACGCCTTCGCCGCGCGCTGGGCCTCCGAGGAGCGGGTGCGCCGCTTCGCCGCCGACGCCTCCCACGAGCTGCGCAACCCCCTCACCACCATCCACGGGTACGCCGAGCTGTACCGGCAGGGTGCGATCCCCCCCGAGGAGACCCCCCAGGTCATGCGGCGCATCGAGGACGAGGCGGCCCGCATGACCCGTCTGGTCTCCGAGCTGCTGGAACTGGCCCGGCTCGACAAAGGCGCTCCGCTGACCGTGGCACCCGTCGACCTCACCACCCTGGCCACCGAGGTCGTGGACGACTTCACCGCGCTCACCCCCGACCACCCGGTGACCCTGGACGCGCCGCCGGAGCTCGTCGCCACCGTGGACGAGGCCCGCATCCGCCAGGTGCTGGTCAACCTGCTCGCCAACGTCCGCGCGCACACCCCGCCGGGGACCCGGGCCACCGTCCGCCTCACCGCACCCGCCACGCTGGAGGTCACCGACACCGGACCCGGCATGCCTCCCGAGATGGCGGCGCTCGCCTTCGACCGGTTCCACCACCACGCCGAGAGCGACGGCACCGGTCTCGGCCTGTCCATCGTGCAGGCCATCGCCATCGCGCACGGCGGCCAGGCCACCGTCCGTTCCCTCCCGGGCCAGGGCACCACGATCCAGGTCACCCTCCCCGCCACCGCGAACCCCGCCCCCACGTTCTTCTGACCGGCCCGTCCGGTCCGCACGGCGAGCGCGCGAAAAACCGGTTGCCGTGCGCGCGGGGGGAACCGTAGCTTCGGGGTATGCGGATTCCTTCTTACTGAGAGCGCCGACCGGCCACGGCCGGTCCCCACGCTCGCTTCGGCTTTCTGACCCGTCCGAAACAGACGCGGTGGCTGAGGCTCCCGACCGGCATGTTCCCTGCCGCGTCGTGATCCGTAAGGAGATTCATATATGCGTACTCGTGCTGCCAAGAAGGGCCGCAAGGCCCCCGGGACCACTCCCCTGCCGGAACCCAAGCCGCCGCTTCCCGAGCCGGGACGCGTGGTGCCGCTCTCGCTACCGGAGCACGCCGCACCGCCGCTGCCGCGCCCTGAGCGGAAGCAGCCATCGGCGCCGCGCCGGATCACCCCGCCGCCGATGCCCGTACGGCGAACGCCGCCTCCCAGGCGGCAGCCGAAGGGACGCTAGGGCGAGACCGGCGACGCGGGCCCCACCCCCTCGGCCAGGGTGGGGCCCGCCGTCACTTCTCTCGCGGGTCAGAGCCGTTCGATGATGGTGACGTTGGCCTGGCCGCCGCCTTCGCACATCGTCTGCAGGCCGTAGCGACCGCCGGTGCGCTCCACCTCGTGGAGCAGCTTGGTCATCAAGATCGCACCGGTGGCCCCGAGCGGGTGGCCGAGCGCGATGGCGCCGCCGTTGGGGTTGGTGCGGGCCGGGTCGGCGCCGAGTTCATGCGTCCAGGCCAGCGGCACCGGCGCGAACGCCTCGTTGATCTCGACGACGTCGATGTCGTCGATGGACAGGCCCGAACGGTCGAGCGCCTTGCGGGTGGCGGGGATGGGTGCGGTGAGCATGTACACCGGGTCGTCCCCGGTGAGCGCGAGCGTGACGATGCGGGCCCGCGGCGTCAGTCCGTGGTCGCGTACCGCCTGCTCCGAGGCGATCAGCACGGCACCCGCGCCGTCGGAGATCTGCGACGACGTGGCCGCGGTGATGCGGCCCCCCTCGCGCAGGAGCTTCAGTCCCGCCATCTTCTCCAGCGTCGTGTCCGGCCGCGGGCCCTCGTCGTCCTCGACGCCGTTCACCGGGGTGATCTGGTCGCGGAAGTACCCGTTGGCGATGGCTTTGGCGGCCCGCTGGTGGCTCTCGTAGGCGTACCGTTCGAGGTCCTCCCGGCTGTACCCCCACTTCTCGCACATCAGCTCGGCGCCGCGGAACTGCGAGATCTCCTGCTTGCCGTACCGCTCCACCCACATCTCGCCGAACGGGAACGGCATGCCCTTCTCCAGGGCCGTGGTGATGCTGGACCCCATCGGCACGATGCTCATCGACTCGACGCCGCCGGCCACCACCAGGTCCTGCGTGCCGGACATCACGCCTTGCGCGGCGAAGTGGATGGACTGCTGGGACGACCCGCACTGCCGGTCGATCGTCACCCCTGGCACCGACTCCGGCAGGCCCGCCGACAGCCAGGCGTTGCGCGCGATGTCCATGCTCTGCGGGCCGAACTGCATGACGCAGCCGAGGATGACGTCCTCGACGGCCGCCGGGTCCACGCCGGTGCGGTCCATCAGCGCCTTGAGCGTGTGCGCCGCGAGATCGGTGGGGTGGACGGTGGACAGGCCGCCTTTCTTCCTGCCGACCGGGGTGCGGACCGCACCGACGATGTACGCCTCTGCCACAGTGCCTGCCACGGTGCCTCCCAGGGTCTCCGACCTGTCCGCTCACCAAACCGAGCTATGTTCGGTCACTGCCGAGCGTATAACAGAATAATCGTCCGTGAGAGTCGCTGTGCTCCCGGTCAGCCGCCTGTCCCACCACGCGTGCCGGTCATCCTGGCGTACACGATGACATTGTCCTGATAGTGGCCGGTCGACCGGTTGTACGTGCCGCCGCAGGTGATGAGCCGCAGCTCGGCGTCGTCGGCGTTGCCGTACACCCGGTTGGTGGGGAACGTCAGCTTGTCGGCCTGCTCGATGCCACCCACCGTGAAGATCGCCACAGTGCCGTCCATGCGGGTGACCTCGATCGTGTCGCCGTACTGCAACTCGTGCAGCCGGCTGAACACCGCCGTGCGGGTCATCGTGTCCTTGTGGCCGAGCATCACCGCGGGACCCGACTGGCCCGCCGTCGGACCGTAGCGGTACCAGCCGACCAGGTTGTGGTTGCCGATCGGCGGGGTCTGGATGGCACCGTTCTTGTCCAGACCCACCGACTTGATCGGCGCGTTGATGCCGAGCTTCGCGATGACCAGCCGCTTCGGCGTGGACGGCTGCATCGGCGGCGCCGCCGGTAGCGGCGGCGCAGGGGCCGCGGCCGTCGGCGCCGCCTGCGTCAGCGGCTGCCCCGGCCCGCCGGGGCCCACCGACGGCGCGAACCCGTCCGGCGGCTGGGCCCCGAGCTTCAACGGCGTGCGTCCGGAATCGGCGAGACCGTACTCGGCAGGCGCGTTCGCCATCAGCAGCACACCGATCACCACCGTGACGACCCCCGCCACGGCGGCCAGGATGAGGATGCCGCGCAACATCGAGCCCCGGTCGGCCCGGCGCTCCGGCTCCTGCCACGACCCGTAGCCGTAGTAGACCTGCTGCATGTACGGCTGGCCGTGCTGCGGGTAGCCGGGGTGACCCGGCTGCTCGTGGCCCTGGCCGTAACCCTCGGGGTACTCAGGGGGGGTCGTCACTCAGGCCTCCCGGTCAGCCTCGCTCCGGCCGGCGGCGGCGCATCATCAGCCCGCCGGCACCGGCCGCGAGCACCATGGCCGACCCGACGGCGAGGAAGAGCCGCGCGTCCGGCCCGATACCGCCGCCACCACCGGTCGCCGCGCCACCACCGGGGGTGCGGGTCACCTGGTTACGCGGACCCGACGTCACGGTCTCGTAGACGGTGCGGGTCTGGCGGGGGGTGGGGCTGGTCAGGGTCGGCGTGGGGGTGGCGGTGGGGGTCACCGTGGGGCTGGCACTGGTCGAGGGTGACGCGCCTGCGGTCCCGACGCCGATCGCGAGCGCAGGCGGGGTGGCGGACGCCGGGCTCGCGGCCGCGGGGACTGTGCAGTCGTAAATGGTGTCCGTACCGGTCGTGCCCGTGCTCACCCGCAGGGAGAAGGTACCCGGCCTGACGTAGAACGTGCCTGTCGCCGTGGGGGTGAGCGTGGCGCGCAAGGTGGGGATCGGCAGAGGAGCTCCAGGCGCCAACGACGTGCCGGGGGTCTGCGTCGCGGCCGGCGACACCGTGGTGGCGCTCGGACTGGGGAGGATCGGCTGGCCAATGGCCTCCAGATCACCTTCGACGGTGATGGTCGCCGTCGTCGGCACGCCGGCGGCGCTGGCGGTCAGCGCCGGGGACGGCGAGGTCTGAGCGATCCCCCATGTCACGGTGACGGGCTGGTTCAGCACCGCCGCCGTCGTCGGCCCCGTCAAGGTCACCGAGAAGTTGTAGGCCGGACTGCCTGCCGGAGGCGTGCACGTGTACGTGACGGGAACAGGACCCACCGCGGCGCTCAACGCCGGGAACAGACCGATCAGTGCGGCACCCATGGTTCCGGCCACGACAGCTCTGGTCGCGACGCGACGCCGTGCTCTGGACTTCAGCACGTATCTCTCCATTTCAGCGGCGATGACCGGTTTGCTCAGGCGCAACAGGATGGCAGACCCTGGTCACGGTTCGGTACAGATCCTACGGATCCTGCATCACCCCTGGCTGTGATTTGGGGTCGAAAATCCAATTTTTCGGAGATCATCGCAGCTCAGAGAGGTTTACTCGTTGCAAGATAAGTTCGTCGGATCAGCACGACGCGATGCGATGTCACTCTTCGTGAGCGACCGTTGCGCTCAGCCACGGGACGACAGCGTGGCGTAAACAATGATGTTATCGGTGTAACTGTGACTGCGGGGGTTCAGCACGCCACCGCAGGTGATCAGCCGCAGGGCCGCGCCGTCCACATGGCCGTACACCCGTTCGGTGGGGAAACGGTTCTTGCTCGCCTGCTCGGTGCCGTCCACGGTGAACACCGCCGTGGAGCCGTCCGAACGGACGACGGTCACCTTGTCGCCGCGGGTCAGCTCACGGAGCCGGTTGAACACCGCCGGGCCGCGCCTGGTGTTCACGTGGCCCAGGATGACCGCGGGACCCTGCTCTCCGGGGCTCGGGCCGAGGTGGTACCAGCCGGCGAGGCCGGGCCGGTCGAGCGGCGGCACCTCGATCTCCCCCGACCTGAGCACGCCGACGGAGGCGAGCGGAGCGTCCACGCCGATACGGGGGATCTTCACCCTGGTCGGCGCCGACCTGCGCAACGACGGCACTCCTGGTGTGGACGGCCCTGTGGTCGCGGTCCCCGCCGGTGGTCTCCCCGCTCCAGGGCCGGCGTCCCCGCCGGGCCCGGTGGCCGGCGTCCCGGCCGCCGGGACGTCGTCGGCGACGGCCTGAGCGCCACGCGGCGCGGACACGTCCCCTCCCGGCACGCTCGGCCCGCCTGCGGCGACCTGAGCACCGGACGTACCGGCCGCCTCGGTGGGATGCGGATCAGCGGCCTGCGGGGCCGGCGCGAGGTACGCCAGCAGCCCGGCCATCACCAGGCCGACCCCGGCGAGCGACGCGAGGGTCAGCAGGACGGACGGCAGCGCGGCCCTGATCCGGCTCCGCGACGAACCGCCACCTTCGTCATCCGGCGTCACCGTCATCGGCCGTCCCTCTCACCGTCACCCGGCGTCGCCGTCATCGGCCGTCTCCCTCACCGTGGTACGCCGTACCGTAGCCGTGTCCGCTGTCATCGGCGAGGCCTTCATACAGCGGTACGACGCCTGCGACGCCTCAACGCGCCACCCGCGACCCCCGTGACGGTCAGCACCGTCCCGTACCCGATGAGCAGCGGCGCCGCCGTGCCGTCCCCCGACGCCTCACCGGTCTGCGCGCCTCCCTTGGGGGTGACCCGGACCTGCGGCGTACGGCTCGGCTCAGGCGTCGGCTTACGGGTGACGGTCGCGGTCGCCGTCGCGGTCGGCGCGCCGTGTCCCTGACCGCCGCCGGACAGCACGTTCACGCCGCGGCCCGAGTCGTCCCCGTCGGTGATGTGGCCGTTTCCACCGGGGCTCGTGCTGGTGCTGGTCGGCGTCGGAGCCGGGAGCACTTCGACGGTCGCGGACTTGACGGTCTTGGTGGTGCAGGTGGTGCGGAAATAGTTGTCCGGCGGGGTGGACAGTTCGCGGGTGATGAAGTCGAAGGCGTCCACGGCCATGACGGTGCCGGTCGGAGCGACGTTCTTGAACTTGACGGTGTGCTCGCCATAGGGGAAGTCCGTCTTGGACCAGAGCACTTCCTGCGCCTTGGGAGTGGCTTCCGGCGCGGGGTCGTACGCGTTCACCGTGGCGATGACCTTGGGGTCGGTACCGAGGGACACCTCGAACTCGCCGACGGTCTTGACCCGCTCGCCGATGTAGGCGAGCCCGGTGCCGACGAATGTCACCGTGACCGAGTCGTCTTTCTTGGCGGTGGCGTGCAAGTCGTCCTTGTAGTCCTTGTAGGCCGACCGGTCCGCAGCGCGGAACCAGGACGACTCGTTGTAGGTGATGGGACCGTGCTTGTGCTGCACGGTCGCCTCAGGTTCCCCGTCGATGTCGCCGTTGTCGTTGACCCTGATCGTGTCGGCCGGTGGGATGAAGTCCAGGACTAGTTGGCCAGGCGTAATGGTGAGCTTGCCGGTTTCGGTGGTGGTGACCGAGCCGGAGATCGCGGACGGAAGTTTTAGAGGGCCGTTCTTGGCGAGTACGGCCTGGTCCTTGTGTCCTGTGGAGTCGAGTTGTCCGCTCCATAAGCCTTTGACCCCGGAGGTGCCGGTGGCGATGAGGCGGCCGCCGGCCTTGAAGGCGGCGGAGGCGGCGAGCGGGGAGTCGCTGAGCGTCCAGTCCACGGCGATGCGCTCGCCGACCCGTACCGAGGTGGGGATGGTCACATCCACAGTGATGTTCTTCGGACCGTCGTCACGGAGGAGATGACCGCCGGTGCACGTGTACTCGTAGATGTAGTGGCGGGTGTCGGCGGCCGCCGGGGTCTGTAAGCAGACACCCGTGCAGGCGGCGAGCGCCGACGCCGCGAGCACACCTCGGAACCTGATCGCCCGACCGCTCACGGGAGGGCCTCCGTAACCATCGCTGACCAACCTCGAACCAGGGAGAGGATCGTATGACGAATGACGAGCGCGGCCATCGGCAATGGACACAGAAGGCGGGGAAAGTAGTGGATTTGTGACGTCGGTACGTGGTCGTCACGTCACAGGGGTACGTATCGAAGAACCCGCAGCAGAACAGTATTCTGTTCCTTGATTTCCCCCAGAGAGGACAGGACGAATGCGGCGAGACCTCTTCGAGGAGGAGCACCTGCTCTTCCGGGACACCGTGCGCGAGTTCATGGCCCGCGAGGTCGTCCCCCACCACGCGCAGTGGGAGAAGGACGGCATCGTGCCGCGTGAGGTGTGGAAGAAGGCCGGGGAACTCGGCATGTTCGGCTTCTCGGTGCCGGAGGAGTACGGCGGTTCCGGCATCACCGACTTCCGGTACAACACGGTGATCGTCGAGGAGATCATCAGGGCCGGGGCCTCGGGGCTGGGGTTCGGCCTGCACAACGACATCATGGCGCCGTACCTGGTGGACCTCACCGACGAGGAGCAGAAGCAGCGCTGGCTCCCCGGTTTCACCTCCGGCGAGCTGATCACGGCCATCGGCATGACCGAGCCCGGCGCCGGCAGCGACCTGCAGGGGGTGCGCACGACGGCGCTGCGCGACGGCGACCACTATGTCGTCAACGGCCAGAAGACGTTCATCACCAACGGCATCAACTCCGACCTGGTGGTCGTGGTCGCCAAGACCGATCCGGCCGCCGGCGCGCGCGGCACCACGCTGCTGGTGGTGGAGCGCGGCATGGAGGGCTTCACCAGGGGCCGCAACCTGGAGAAGATCGGCATGCACGCGCAGGACACGGCGGAACTGTTCTTCGAGAACGTCCGCGTGCCGGTGGCCAACCGCCTCGGCGCCGAGGAGGGCCAGGGGTTCTTCCAGCTCATGGCGAACCTCCCCCAGGAGCGGCTGTCGATCGCCGTGGCCGCGGTGGCCGCCGCCGAGACGGTGCTCGAAGCGACCATCGAGTACTGCAGGAACCGCCAGGCGTTCGGCCGCACCATCGGTTCGTTCCAGAACACGCGGTTCGTCCTGGCCGAGCTGTCCACCGAGGTGGAGATCGCGCGGCACTACGTGGACAAGTGCGTCCTGGCGCTGAACGCCAGGGAGCTGACCGTGGTGGACGCCGCCAAGGCCAAGTGGTGGACCACCGAGATCCAGCAGAAGGTCATCGACCGCTGCCTCCAGCTGCACGGCGGGTACGGCTACATGACGGAGTACCCGGTGGCCAAGGCGTGGATGGACAGCCGCGTGCAGACCATCTACGGCGGCACCACGGAGATCATGAAGGAGATCATCGGCCGGTCCTTCGGCTTCTGAGCAAGATCACCGGCCGGTTCCTCCGCCTCACCGGTCAGGTCTTCCGCTCCTGAAGAGATCACGGGCCGGTCGTTCCGCTTCCGGCCCGCGTCACGAACCGCCGGCGCGGAGCACCTCGCTCAGCCTGCGGCGGCGGCGCAGCGCGGCCTCGACGGGAACCACGACGGCGACCGCCGCCACGAAGCCGGCGGCCATCACCGCGAGCCACCACCACGGCGGCACCAGGGCCGGGTCGGTGGTCTGTCCGGTGATCAGCCGCAGCGCGAGCGAGCCGAGCGTCAGGCGCGCGAGCAGCACCCCGAGCAGGGGACCGAGCACGGCGGCGGCCACCACCGGCGGCAGCAGTTCACCCGCGGCGACCCAGCGGGTGTCGCGTGGCCGAAGTCCAAGGGTGCGCAGCCGGGTCAGGGTCTGCCAGCGGTCCGGCGCGCTTCCCGCGGCGCCGAGCGCGAGCCCGAGCAGCCCGAGCGCGAGGAGCATCGCGGCCGAGGCCCAGGCCAGCCGCAGCAGGCCCGAGGTCAGCGGCGCCGCGCGCCGTTCCTCCAGCACGTCCGCGCGGACCAGCGGTGCGGCGGCGACGGCGTTCGCCGCGACGGCACGCGCCGCGCCGGGGCCGGTCACCCAGATAGTGTTGGGCTCGGGTGGCATGCCGGCCGCGGTGAGCGCCGCGGCGTCCACGAGCACGAGGTCGGTGGCGTCGCCGATGGCCGGCGCCGTGCCGACGGCGACCAGCGGGATGGGTGGCGCGTCGGCGCGCAGCAGCCGCAGCTTCATGCCGGGCCGCAGGGTGCCGTCCGACGAGCGCACCAGCGCGGGGACATCGCCGGTGCCGGCCGCCGCGAGCCGGTCGAGTCCGGGGGTCTTCGGCAGTGGCGTGGCGGCCTCCAGCCGCCGGAGCGCGCGCGTGTCCACCACCACCAGGCGCGGCTGGACGAACGCGTCCGGCGTGGAGACGCGGGTGAACTCGCTGACCTGTCCGGCGAGTGCCTGCGTGACTCCCGGTGCGGCCGCGACGCGCTCGGCGACGGCGGCGGTCGAGCCGGCCGCGACGGAGGCCATGTCGAGGCGCGCGTCGGCGCCGACGGTGCGCCACGCGCCGTCCTCCATGCCGCGTCCCGCCGTGGCGTCCAAGGTGAAGGCGTACGAGGCGAGCGCGGCGGACGTCACGAGGATCATGAGCGGCAGCACGCGCGCGGACGTCGCGACGGCGCGCGCCGAGCCGAACACCGCGAGCGGCCGGCGTGACCGCAGCGCGCGCTTCAGCGCGGCACCCGTGCCGGCGGGGAGCAGCCGCAGCAGCAGGAGCGTGCCGGCGACGACGCCGAGGGCCGGCGCGCTCGCCGGCAACGACGCGCCGCCGTCCTGTCCGGTCGCGTCGGCGGCGGTGCCGGCCGGCACGATGCCACGCTGGAACAGCGCGACGAACGCGGCGACCGCGGTGATCATGGCCGCGACCTCGACGGTGGCGCGGCGCAGTTGCACGGTGCGCTCGGCCGAGCGGCGCGCGGCCCGGTTGGCGGGGACGCGTTTGTCGCGGGTGGCCCGTGCGGCGGCGAGCACACCGAACGCGGGCCCCGCGACGACGGCGGCCACCACCACCGGTACGGCCCACTCCAGGGAGGTGCCGGGGGCGACCAGGCCGGCCAGCGCCAGCCCGGTCGCGGCGGCGGCCAGCGCGACCAGAGTGGACTCCAGGAGCAGTTCGGCGGCGAGATCGGGAAGGCCCGCGCCTCGCTGCCTGGCGCCGGTCAGCCCGGGGGCCCGTCTGCGGACCAGCAGCTCGGCGGCGAGCAGCAGGACGAGGACCGCGGCGGCGAGTATGCCGGTGAGCAGGACCGACGACTGCGCGAACATGGCGGCGACCCTGGTGCGGATGTCCACCAGCACGTTGTCGAGCTGTGTGGCCCACTTCAGGGAGCTGTCGAAGACGGCCGAGGAGCTGGAGTTGGCCTTGAGCCCGACCACCGATGTGGTGAGCGCCTCGGCGGCCTTCAGGTCGAGCACAGAGGCGTCGGGGCTGAACGAGACGGCGCGGTCGAACTGCTCCGGCTCCAGGGCGAGGCGTGCGTCCGGAAGGGAGTCTCGGGACAGCAGGCCGGCGAGGCGGGTGCTGCCGATGCCGTCGGCCCCCTTGGCGGGGCTCAGCAGCCAGGGGAGGAGCCGCCAAGCGGGGTCGGCGGGGTCGGCGGGCCGGAAGACCCCGCTGACCTTGACCTTCTTGACTTGCCTGTTGTCGTCCATGAGCGGGATGTCGTCGCCTGGCCCGCGGCCGAGGGCCTTGGCGTCGGCCTCGGACAGGCCGACCTGCACCGGCCATGGCGGCGCCTGGTAGGGGATCTCGGCGATGCCGCCCGGGGTGGTGACCGAGGCCTTCGGCGGGCCGCCTTCGACCCAGGTGACCCGGGGGCCGCCGTTGTCGTCGGCGAGGTAGGCGAGCGTGAAGGTGCGCAGCACGCTACCGTCGGTGATCTTGAGCGGGACGCTGGTGGCGCTGGCCACGGGAGCCCGCAGCGCGGCGGTCAGCGTGGGGTCGAGGTTGTCCACCGCGTGTTGGCGGAAGGTGTCGATGTCCTCGGGGAGCTGCGGCTGGCGTGCGCGGCCACCGCCGGGCCCGTCGTCGCGTTCCCAGTTGGCGTGCGCCGTGACGTCGGCGTCGGTGCCGGCGCGGCGGACGGCGTCCTGTACGGCGGCGTCGGCGGTGGCGCGCATCAGCGGCGGTACGGCGCCGGCCAGCAGCGTGACGACCACGACGACGGCGGCGACCAGCAGCAGGGGCCCGGCGTCGGCGCGGGCCCGGCCGCGTACGCTCGGCCAGTGCAGGACGGGGAGCCGGGGGATCCTCATGACGCCACCCGTAGGTGCGCGACGTCGGCGCGTCTCGCCTGCACGGTGACCACGGCGGTCACCGCGACCGTGCAGCCGAGCAGCAGCAGGGCCACCAGGCCTGCCTCCGCGGCCCACGGCCAGCTCGGCAGTGCGGCCGGCAGCGGCGCGGCGCCGGTGTCGGAGCGGACGAGCAGCGGTGCGACGACCCAGGTGGCGAGCGCGCCTGCCGCCGCGCCTGCCGCCACCAGCGGCAGCAGGATGCCGACGTGCTGGCCGAGCAGCACCGTGCGGATCTCCCGCCGGTACATGCCGATGCCGCGCAGCCGCGCCACTTCGAGAGCACGGGCCTGCACGTCGCAGGTCACGTGCAGGATGACGCCGGTCAGCAGCAGCAGCACGGCGGCGGGGACGAGCAGCCGCAGCGCGGCCGGCAGCCCCGCGCGCAGGGGGCCGCTGGACAGCCGGGCCTCCTCGCCGGCGCGGGTGGTGACGGCGCCGAGACCGAGCGCGGTGGCACGCGCGGCGGCGTCGCGTACGGTGGGGCCGCCGACCCACCAGGCGTCCACCGGGGAGTCGAAGTTGCCTGCGGTGACGAGGGCCCGGGACAGGTTGTCGATGTCGGCGAGCACGGCGGCGGCGCCGGGGGCCGAGGGGATGACCGGCAGGACGGTGGCGATGCTGACCTGCACGGGGAACACGCCGACGGTGAGGCTGAGCTGCGAGCCCGGTCTGACGCCGAGCTTGTCGGCGAAGCGGCTGGTCACGGCCACGGGGATCGCACCGGGGTCGGGGAACGCGGTGGCGACGAGAGTGCGGGCCGCGTCCGGGGGGCCGGCGAGGTTGACGGTCGCCGTCATCTTCAGCGCGGCGCCGGTGACGGCCGCGGTCTGCTTGAAAAGGTACTGGGGAGCGGGCTGGAGCGAGGTCGCGGTCCACTCGCCGGCTTTGGCGGCCGATCCCGGTACGCCGAGAGTGACGGAGATGGTGACCTCACCGAAGCCGAGAGGGTCCCAGGACGAGCGGTCGGCGTTGGCCGGCGAGGTCGAGTCGAGCATGACCGGCAGGGACACCGCGACCACCTCCAGGCCGGTGTCGCTCGCGCACGGCGGCAGCGGATGCGGTTCGCCGTCCAGCGGCACAGGGGACCCGGTGCAGGGGGTGCGCAGGCCCGTGGCGTCCTGCACCAGCAGCCGGGGGGTCACCGCGAGCGCCGTGTGCCCGGTCGCCGTGCCGGTCATGGTGAGCGTGGCGCCGGACGGGACCGGCACGCCGGCGACGGGGGCCGGCGGCGCGAGCGCGGCCCCCACGTCGTTCCATGCGCGTCCGTCGTCCAGCCGGCCGCGCAGCAGAGCCCCCGCGCGGGTGGCGTCCACGGCGATCAGCCGTGACGGCTCGCCGGCGTCGCCGAGCCACTGTCCGACCGCGATGCCGCGGTCGGTGGCCGGGCTCACCACTCCCCCGGTGGCCGCGGCGACGTCCGCTCCCTGACCGGTGACCGGCGGGACGGCGAGCGGCAGCGCGAGGTCGGTGCCGACCGACAGCGCGGCCTGGTCGCGCTGCGAGCGCTGCCACGTCGCGTCGAAGCCGACCCCGAACGTGCAGGCCGCGCAGGCCAGGCCGATCAGCAGGCCCGCGGCGACCGCCTGCGGCCGGCGGGCCGCCTCTAGTGTGGCCAGTGGGACGACCAGTCCGCGTGCGCGGCGGGCCAGCCGGTCGGCGCCGCGCAGCGCGGGAGTGACGAGGCGCAGCGCCAGCACGGGGCCGGCGGTGAGCAGCAGCGCTGGAGCGAGCACGCGCACGGCGTCGGTGCGCGCGCTGGAACCGGTGGGCTGCGCGTAGAGCTGCCACCAGCCGACGGCGGCGAACACCACGAGCAGCAGGTCGGCGCCGGACCTGGCCAGCAGCTCACGCCGGCCGCGGCGCTCACCCGGCGCGGCCGAGGGCCGTACCGCGAGGAACACGAGCATCACGGCGAGGGCCAGCACCCCGGCGGCGACGGTGACCGCCTGGACGCCGGTCACGGCCGGTGGGACGGCGAGGCCGGCGCCGGCCATCAGCGGCAGGTGGGTGAGCAAGGAGTGCAGCAGGGACGACGCGGGGATCGCGAGCGCGGTGGCGAGCACGGCGAGGATCGCGGCCTCGGTGGCCGCGGCGGCGGCGAGCTGGCCCCGGCTCACCCCCATGGCCGACAGCAGAGCGATCTCCCCGGCCCGTACGGCGGCGACGAGGCGGCCCGCGAGAGCGAGCGCGGCGGCCGTGAGCACGCTGCCGAGCAGCGCGACGGCCAGCACGGTGGCGGTGGTGACCTGCTGCTGCTCGCGTGCGGCCAGCAGGGTCCCCGGCAGCGCGGAGGCGACGCGTTCGATGCGTATCCGGTCGCCGAGGATGCGTTCGAGGCGGCGGTCGGCGCCGAGCACGGCGGCGGCGACGGTGTCGAGGTCGCGGCGGTCCGGCGCCGACAGGTCGGGCTGAGCGACGACCTCCATGCGGTCGATGGTGGAGCCGCCGGCGAGCATGTCGGTGAGGTCGAGGAGGAAGGGCCCGTAGGCGCGGACCGGCTTGCCTGACCGGCCGTCGTTGTAGGCGAGGTCGAAACCCGCCGCCGACAGCGGGTCGCGGTCCCAGCCGGCGGCCGGCAGGGGACGCACGACGCCGACGACGGTCACGTCGGTCGGCGGCGCGGGCTCTCTGGTCAGCTCGGGGCCGAGCTTCACGCGGTCGCCGACGCGGAGACGGAGCATCCGCGCGGTGGACTCCAGCACGACGGCTTCGAGCGGCGCGGCGCCAGGCGAGGGCCAGCGTCCGGCGGTCAGCCGCGCGCGGGACTTCAGTCCGTCCATGCCGGACAGGTAGGTCACGTCCGCCGGTCCGTCGCGGCCGGTGCCGGGGATCGACCGCAGCAGGGACGACGCGCGCGTGGCCGTCGTGGTGGTGAACGGGGTGAGTGCCGAGGTGAGCAGGCCGCGGGTGTCCTCGGCGACGGACCGCGCGTCCGGCCCGCGCACGGTGACGATGTAGGCGGTGACGGCCGTGTCGGCGGCGGAGGCACGGGACGCCGCGGTCTCCAGGGCTCGCTCGGCGGTGCTGGTGACGAGGAGCGCGCAGGTGCCGAGCAGCGTGGGGCCGACCATCACGACCGCGAGCAGCGCCGCGAGCAGCGGCCACTGGGCCCGCGCGCGCAGGCCGAGCACCCTCAGCACGTACCGCTCCAGATCCGCGTCATGCGTCGTCCTTCTGCTCGTCCAGGCGGCCGTCGCTGATGTGGATGGTCCGGTCGGCCAAGGCGATCATGACGGGGTCGTGGGTGGAGACCAGCACCGTGACGCCTTCGGACTCCACGACCCCGCGCAGCAGGGCCATCACGGCGAGGCCGGTCTCCGCGTCGAGCTGACCGGTCGGTTCGTCGGCGATGAGCAGCCGAGGTGAGGCGGCGAGCGCGCGTGCGATCGCCACGCGCTGCTGCTGACCGCCGGAGAGCTCGCCGGGCCGCTGCTGCGCGTGGTCGGCGAGGCCGACGAGGTCGAGCAGCAGCTCGACGCGGCGTTCGCGTTCCTCCGGCGCGACGCGGGCCAGCCGCAGCGGTGCTCCGACGTTCTCCGCGGCGGACAGCACCGGGATCAGGCCGAACGTCTGGAACACGTAGGCGACCTTCTCGCGCCGCAGCCGGGACAGGCCGTCCTCGTCGAGCGCGGTGACCTCGGTGCCGTCGACGTGGACGGTGCCGGCGTCGGGACGGTCGAGGCCGCCGATGACGTTGAGCAGGGTGGTCTTTCCCGAGCCGGAGCGGCCGACCAGAGCGACCATGGTGCCGGCCTCGACGTCGAACTCCACGTCACGCAGCGCGTGCACAGCGGTGGGACCGGACCCGAAACGCCGGTTGACGCCGCGTACGGTGAGCAGCGGCCCGGCGGTCACGCGTCACCGTCGAGGTCGGGGTGGATCGTGACATGGTCGGATTCGAGGGCCAGCCGGACCCGTCTGGTCAGCGCGAGCGCCTCACGGTAGTCACGGGGCACCTGGACCCGTCCCGCGCGGTCCATCACGGCGTACTCCTCGGCGATGACGTGGGTGCCGCCGTCGTCGCCGGTGGCGGTGCGGCGCAGCACCTCGGTGCTGGTGCGTCCGTCCCGGATCGCGACGGTCCGCTCGACCTGGCCGCTGACCTCGGGATCGTGGGTGACGATGACGACGGTGACGCCGAAGTGCCGGTTGACGTCGCGTAACGCGGCGAAGACCTCGGCGGAGGTCGCGGTGTCCAGCTCGCCGGTCGGTTCGTCGGCCAGCAGCACGCGCGGACTGTTGGCGAGGGCCACCGCGATGGCGACCCGCATCTGCTGTCCGCCGGACATCTGGCCGGGACGGCGGTCGGCGCAGGCCCCGACGCCGAGGGTGTCGAGCAGCTCGACGGCGCGTTCGCGGCGTGTGCGAGCCGGGGTGCGGGCCGCCGTCATCGGCAGGTCGATCATCTGCCTGGCGGTGAGGTACGGCAGGAGGTTGGATGACGTCTGCTGCCGGACGAACCCGACGGTGTGCCGCCGGTAGTGCACGCGGTCGGCCCGTGACATGGCCAGCAGGTTCCACCGGTCGACGCGCGCACGGCCCGCGGTCGGCGCGTCGATGCCGGCGAGGATGGACAGCAGGGTCGACTTGCCCGAGCCGGACGCGCCGACGATGGCGATCATCTCGCCGCTCTCGACGACCAGGTCGAGCCCCTGCAGCGCCTGCACCTCGACCGAGCCGGACTGGTAGATGCGCACGAGGCTCTCGCAGACGACCAGCGCGTCCCGTCCGAACTCCGGTGCCTTCTGGGGTGGCTGCGGCAGGGACAGCGGCGAGATGGACATCCCCCTCCTCGGTCAGGTCGGGTCAGGCGACGCGCCAGACTCTATAGGTCGGATGTGTCCGCACGCCAACATGCGGTGATTTACGTAGTTTGTCCTTCTGGGTTTCCCGGTGCCGCCGCGCCGTTCGCGCGCCGGACGCCGAAGCGCCGCATACTGGTCTGCGGTAGCGAAGGTTTTCGTGGAGGCGGTGGCGGTGGACAACGGCGGGCTGATCCTGCTGATCTTCCTGGCGTTCCTGTTCGCGTGGGGCCTGAACCGCGTCAGGCGGCGCCTGCGCTTCGGCCCCATGGCCTACACCGGCGTGATGCTGACCTTCATGGTCGTGATCCTGGCCGTGTACACCCAGACCTTCCGCTGAGCCGGGTCAGCGGCGGGTGGGGATCTCGAACCAGACGGCCTTGCCTTCCTTGGTGGGCCGCGAACCCCAGCGGCGCGCGAGCTGGTCGACCAGGTAGAGGCCGCGGCCTCCCTCGTCGTTCTCGCCGGCGCTGCGGATGCGCGGCAGGCGCAGGTCCTGGTCGAAGACCTCGACCCAGACCGACTCATCGCCGCGGCGCAGGCGCAGGGTGAACTCCTTCTCGTTCACCACGTCGTTGTCCAGGCCGGGGACGTCCCATGACTCGTCGAACGGCAACGGAGGGCCGTCCATCATGATCAGCTCGCGCCGGGGGACGCTCGAACCGGCGGCGTGCAGCACGACGTTGGTGACGACCTCGGAGACCAGCAGGCAGGCGAGCTCCGCGCTGTCCTCCGGCACACCCCAGCCGGTGAAGGCCTCGGCGGCCATGCGCCGGGCCTCGCCGACCATGATGGGCTGCGCGGGGAAGGTGCGCTCCTCGTAGGCGAGCTCCTTGCCGGCCGACCGGATGACCAGGATCGCCATGTCGTCGTCGATCTCGCCGGGGATGGCGTCGGTCGCGGCGTCGGCGATGCGCTCCACGCTCTCGGTGGAGACCTTGGCGACCTGCTCGCGCAGCGCGCCGAGCATCTCGTCGTAGCTGAGCTGCGGGTCGCCGGACTCACGGGCCGGACGGCGGTCGAGCAGGCCGTCGGTGTACAGCAGGAGCGCGGCGCCGGGAGGCAGCACCCGGGTCTCCTCCTTGTACACGAGGTCGGCGTGCATGCCCTTGGCGCTGACGCCGAGCGGCTGGCCGACCTCGGAGATGTCGAGCTCGGTGACCGTGCCGTCGACGATCAGCAGCGGCGGAGCGTGGCCGGCGTTGGCGAACGACAACTGGCGCGACCATGCGTCGTACACGAGGTACTGGCAGGTCACGATGGGGGGGACGCCGACGCCGAACGCGTCGTCGTCCGGCGCGGCGACGACGCGGGTCCACTCGTCGAGCCGCGCGAGGATGTCGGCCGGCGGCTTGTCGTCCTGCGCGAACGCGCGCAGCGCGGCACGCAGCTGGCCCATGACGGCGGCGGCCTTGGCGCCGCGGCCCTCGACGTCGCCGATGACGATGCCGACCCGGCCCGCCGACAGCGGGATCACGTCGTACCAGTCGCCGCCGACCTGGGTCTGGATGCCCTGGCCGTGGGAGGCGAGCGGCGCGGCGGGCTCGTACCGCACGGCGATCTCCAGGCCGTCGAGCTGCGGCAGCGCGCGCGGCAGGAGGTACTTCTGGAAGGACTCGGCGGTGTGCCGCTCCTCCTCGAACAGCAGAGCGTTGTCGATGGCGATGGCGACGCGGGTGGCGATGGCCCCCACGAAGTCACGGTCGAAGGCGTCGTAGTGCGGCGAGCGGCGGTCGGTGAGGTTGGACAGGCCGAGGTACATCAACCCGAGCGTCATGCCTCTGGCGCACAGCGGCGCGACGATGGCGGACGTCATGCCGATCTCGCCGCACAGCCTGCTGCTCGCCTCGCTGACCGCCGGGTAGCCGCTCTGCGCGAAGTCCTCGACGAGGATGGTCTCCTGACGGCGCAGCGCGATCTCGGCGTAGTGGCCCGGCGGGTAGCGGATGTCGGAGCCGACCGGCTTCCAGGTGCCGGGTGGAGGTGTCCAGCCCTTGACGTGGGTGGAGACCTTGCGGATGAGCCGCTCACCCTCGGTGAGCTCGATGAAGCAGTGGTCGGCGAACTGCGGCACGAGCATCTCGGCGACGCGGCTCAGGGTCTCGCCGACGTGCAGCGACCCGGCGAGACGCTCGCCGATGCGCTCCAGCAGCCCGAAGCGGTCCTTCTCGCGCTCGTTGCTGCGCATCGCCTCACGCGCGGTGATGACGATGCCGGTGACCGAGCCGGTGGTGTGGCGCAGGGGGACGGCCTGGGCCCGGACGTAGATGATGGAGCCGTCCGCGCGTGAGATGTCGAACGTGCCCTCCCACACCCCGCCTTTGAGCACGTGCTTGGCGAGCTCGATGGCGAGGGGGTGGTCCTTCTCCATGATCCCTAAGGACGGCGCGGCCCGCTCGGCGCCGGCCGGCCGCTCGGCCTGGCCGAAGAGCCGCTCGGCGAAGGGATTCCAGTACAGGACGTTGCTGAAACGGTCGGTGACGACCACGGCCAGCTCGGCGTGGTCGAGGACCGACCCGGCCGTCATGTGGTCGGCGGCGTCCTGTGAGAGGTCACCCCAGTGCTTCATGACGCGACCGCTCTGAAGAGGGCGCAGACGACCACGTGTGCTCCTGCGGCGGTCTCGACGGCATGGTGAGGAAGGCCCGGACGGGACGGGCCTGACACATGGTGCACCTCGGAACGGGGGAAGCCCATGGCGGGAATCGACCAAGAACGCCGTGGGCTGTCAGCGTCTGGACACGAAGACGTGCGCGGCGACATCGCGGGGGATGTTCGCGGGGGTACTGTCCGCCTCATCGTCACCTGTCACCCGTACACCGTCGTCGCTCGCCGCGAGCGTCACCTCGCGTCCGGGTTGTATCCCAACTTGCTTGAGTTTAAGCATCACGGTGGGATCACTTTGCACTTGTTCGCTGATTCGCCTCACCACCACCGGCAGGTCGCCGGAGCCCACGAGGTCGAGCATGGCCGCGATGGTCTCGGCCTCACCCTTGTCGGACTCGATGACGCCGAGCTCGTCGAGCCCCGGGATGGGGTTGCCGTGCGGGCAGACGACGGGGCTGTCGAGCAGGCTGACCAGCCGCGTCTCCACAGACTCCGACATGACGTGCTCCCAGCGGCACGCCTCGACATGGACCTCCTCCCACGGCAGGCCGATGACCTGGGTGAGGAGGCACTCGGCCAGGCGGTGCTTGCGCATCACCCGGGTGGCGAGGGTGCGTCCGAGATCGGTCATGGTGAGGTGGCGGTCACCCTCGACCCGGACGAGGCCGTCGCGCTCCATGCGAGCGACCGTCTGGCTGACCGTCGGACCGCTCTGCTGCAGTCGCTCGGCGATGCGGGCCCGCAAAGGGACGATTCCCTCTTCTTCCAGCTCGTAGATCGTCCGGAGGTACATCTCCGTGGTGTCGATCAGGCCGTGTGCGGTCAAGGCTCCTCCCCTCCCGATATCCCGATGCTACGTCCAGCTCCGGGGTGGAAAGCCGCGTGCGAGCAGGCGGAGAGGCACCTCTCCCCGGAGTCGCGGTCTCGACGTCCGAACGAAGCTTACGCAGACCGACCGACGGAAACGGTCGGGCAGGCAGGCGGCAGCGGCGCGGGAGGACGTGATTCCGGCCTCTAGCATCTCATTGTTCGGCGTCGCCGTCGCGTGTATGTCCAGAACGTGATCGTTGATCCGCGTCATCCGGCCCCCGCGCGAGCCGCAGCCCCGCGTCGTACCGCCGGAACGCGGGGACGGCGAGCCCGGCGGCCACGACGAGCACCGCGCAGATCAGCCCGCCGCCGGCCCAGGCCGGCACCAGCCCGAAGGCGCTGGCCGTGGCCCCGGCCCGCAGGTCGCCGAGGCGCGGCCCGCCGGCCACCACGACCATGAAGACCCCCTGCATGCGGCCGCGCATCTCGTCGGGTGCGTAGGTCTGCAGGATGGTCTGCCGCCACACCGCCGACACCAGGTCGAGCGCGCCGCCGACGGCGAGCAGCGCGACCGCGAGCCACAGGTCGTGGGTGAACGCCGCCGCCGCGACGGTCAGGCCCCACAGAGCGATCACCCAGGTCAGCGCGAGACCCTGGCGCCGTACCCTGCCGACCCAGCCCGACAGCAGGCCGGCGGCGACCGATCCGATGGCGATGCTCGCCGACAGCCAGCCGAACGCCACCGGCGACCCGCCGAAACGTTCGGCGGTCAGCTCGGGGAACAGGGCTCTCGGCAGCGCGAACGCCATGGCGATGATGTCCACGACGAACGACATGAGCACCACGGGGTGGCCCCCGATGTACCGCAGTCCGTCGACGACCGAGCGCAGGCCGGGACGCACGATGTCGCCTATCGGGGGGAGGCGCGGCAGCCGCAGCGCGGCGTAGAGACCGGCGGTGAACAGCACGGCGTCGATGAGGTAGGCGGTGGCGTACCCCGACCTGGCGAGCACGAGGCCGGCCAGCAGCGGCCCCGCGACCGAGCCCGCGCTGCTGACCAGGAAGTTCAGCGTGTTGGCCGCCGCGACGCGCTCGGTCGGCACCAGCCGGGGGATGATCGCGCCACGGGTCGGCGAGGTGACCGCGAAGCCGGTGGACTGCACGGCGATCACGACGATGATGAACAGCACGCTGTCCACCCGGGCCCAGGCGTGCAGCAGCAGCGCCAAGGTCGCGGCCCACGCGACGAACGAGCCGGTGATCAGCAGCCTGCGCCGGTCCACCGCGTCGGCGACCGCGCCGCCCCACAGGCCGAACACCACCAGGGGGATGAGGTTGGCGGGGCCGAGCAGCCCCACCCACAGCGACGACCTGGTGATGTCGTACACCTGCGCGCTGACCGCCACCGAGGTGAGCTGGAACCCGATGAACGAGACACCCTGGCCGGTCAGCAACCGGCGGTAGGCGGGGATGCGCAGCGGCCGGGTGTCCACGGCGACGCGTCTCAGGCCTGACTGGACCCCCGGCATTCCCCCACCTCACGCACTCCGGACAACACGCCAGACTCTGGGATGACTCCGGCACCTTATCCGTACGGCCTGGGTGATCTTCGTCAGGGTGCGAGCCGCTCCACGATCCAGGAGTCCCCGGAACGGCGGTAGCGCAGCCGGTCGTGCATGCGGTCCACCTGCCCCTGCCAGAACTCCACCTCCGCGGGGACCACCCGGAAGCCGCCCCAGAAGTCCGGCATCGGCGGCTCCTCCGGCCACCGCTCCGCGAGCTCCTGGTACCGCTCGTCGAGCTGCTCGCGCGACCCCACCACGGCGGACTGCCGCGAGGCCCACGCGCCGATGCGTGAACCGTAGGGACGAGAATGGAAGTACGCGGCGGACACCTCGCGCGGCAGCCGCACCACCGGCCCCTCCACCCGCACCTGGCGGCGCAGCGGGTGCCAGGGGAACACCAGCCCGGCCCGCGCGTTCTCCGCGAGGTCGCGTCCCTTGCGTGACTCGTAGTTGGTGTAGAAGACGAAACCCTCGCTGTCGTACCCCTTCAGCAGGACGGTCCTGGCGCTCGGCCGGCCGCCCGCCGAGGCGGTGGCGAGGATCATGGCGTTCGGCTCCGGCAGGCCCGCCTCGACGGCGTCGGCGAACCATGACGCGAACTGCGTGACAGGGTCGGCGGCGAGATCGGCCTCACGCAGAGGCTTGCCCTCATATGTACGGCGAAGCCCGGCGAAGTACGGCGGGCTCGATGCGGCATCCACGGATCGGTATTCTCCCGCGTCCCGCCACGATCACGACAGTAGCCCCCCACCTGCGCCGATCCCGTTCCGGCGGGTCCGGGGGCGGAGCACTCATGCCAAGGGGGTTGAATATGACCCGCCGGTATCTCGACATCAAGGCTTTGACTTCAGAAAGGGAGGCGGCCGCGAATGTCCGACTTCAAACCCGGGCTGGAAGGCGTAGTAGCGTTCGAGACCGAGATCGCGGAACCGGACAAAGAAGGGGGCGCCCTTCGCTACCGGGGCGTCGACATCGAAGAGCTGGTCGGCAGGGTCTCCTACGGGCACGTCTGGGGCCTGCTCGTCGACAACAAGTTCCAGCCGGGCCTTCCCCCGGCCGAGCCGTACCCCATCCCCGTCCACTCCGGTGACATCCGCGTCGACGTCCAGAGCGCCTTGGCCATGCTGGCCCCGGCCTACGGCTTCCGGCCGCTGCTCGACATCGACGAGGCGCAGGCCCGCGACGACCTCGCGCGCGCCTCCGTCACGGCGCTGTCCTTCGTCGCGCAGTCCGCGCGCGGTCTCGGTCTTCCCATGGTCCCGCAGGCCCGTGTGGACGAGGCCGGTTCGATCGTCGAGCGGTTCATGATCCGCTGGCGCGGTGAGCCTGATCCCAAGCACGTCAAGGCCATCGACGCGTACTGGACCTCCGCCGCCGAGCACGGCATGAACGCCTCCACGTTCACCGCCAGGGTCATCGCCTCGACCGGCGCCGACGTCGCGGCGGCGCTGTCCGGCGCGGTCGGCGCCATGTCGGGCCCGCTGCACGGCGGGGCTCCGGCACGCGTGCTGCACATGATCGAGGAGGTCGAGCGCCTCGGCAGCGCGGAGACCTATGTCAAGCAGGCCCTGGACAGCGGTGAGCGCCTGATGGGCTTCGGCCATCGGGTGTACCGCGCCGAGGACCCCCGGGCCCGTGTGCTGCGCCGCGCCGCGCAGGAGCTCGGCGCACCCCGGTACGAGGTCGCGGTGGCCCTGGAGAACGCCGCGCTGGCCGAGCTGCACGCGCGCAAGCCGGACCGTGTGCTCGCCACCAACGTGGAGTTCTGGGCCGCGATCATGCTGGACTTCGCCGAGGTCCCCCCGCACATGTTCACCTCGATGTTCACCTGCGCTCGCACCGCGGGCTGGGCCGCGCACATCCTGGAGCAGAAGCGCACGGGCAGGCTGGTCCGCCCCAGCGCACGCTACGTCGGCCCTCCGCAGCGCTCGATCGGCGACGTGCCGGGTGCCGCGGAGGTCGCCGGCTCCTTCTGAGGTCCCCCCGGCCTATCTCCCACGCACCGGCCGTTCCGCACGTCTCCCGCACGCCCCCGACAGACGGCCCGCAGCCCTGGTTGCGGGCCTTCCGGCGTGCACCGGCCCCTACGCGGCCGTTTCCTCACCCCTGGACACGCGTCTCAGGATCCGGACCCGCGACATGACCACCGGCAGGCGTCACTACCCTGGATGGGTGGCTGACATCGTGATTCCCGCTGAACTCAAGCCCGCTGACGGCCGTTTCGGCTCCGGGCCTTCCAAGGTACGACCCGAGCAGCTCGCCGCGCTCGCGAGCGGCGGCGCGAGCGTGATGGGCACCTCTCACCGGCAGAAGCCGGTGCGGGCCGTGGTGCGCCGGGTGCGCGACGGGCTCAGCGAGCTGTTCTCGCTGCCCGAGGGGTACGAAGTGGTGCTCGGCAACGGCGGCACCACCGCGTTCTGGGACATCGCCGCCTTCGGGCTGATCAAGGAGCGCTCCCAGCACCTGAGCTTCGGCGAGTTCTCCTCGAAGTTCGCGACCGTGGCCGCCAAGGCCCCGTGGCTGGCCGACCCGAGCGTGATCAAGTCCGAACCCGGCACCCACCCGCTGCCGCGGGCCGAGGAGGGTGTCGACGTCTACGCGCTGACGCACAACGAGACCTCCACCGGTGTGGCGATGCCGATCGAGCGGGTCGGCGGCGACGAGGCGCTGGTGCTGGTGGACGCGACCTCAGGCGCCGGCGGCCTGCCGGTGCGGATCTCCGAGACCGACGTCTACTACTTCGCGCCGCAGAAGAGCTTCGCCTCCGACGGCGGCCTGTGGCTCGCGCTGTTCTCGCCGCGCGCGCTTGAGCGCGTGTCCGAGATCGAGGCGACCGGCCGGTTCGTCCCCGAGTTCTTCAGCCTGCCGACGGCGATCGACAACTCGCGCAAGGACCAGACCTACAACACGCCGGCGCTCGCGACGCTGCTGCTGCTCGCCGACCAGCTCGACTGGATGAACGGCAACGGCGGCCTCGACTGGACGGCCTCGCGCACCGCGGACTCGGCGTCCCGGCTGTACAACTGGGCCGAGAAGACGTCCTACACCACGCCGTTCGTGGCCGACCCGGCGCAGCGGTCCAACGTGGTCGGCACGATCGACTTCACCGGCGAGGTGGACGCCGCCGAGGTGGCCAAGGTCCTGCGGGCCAACGGCATCGTGGACACCGAGCCGTACCGCAAGCTCGGCCGCAACCAGTTGCGCATCGCGATGTTCCCCGCGGTGGACCCGGCCGACGTCGAGGCCCTGACCGCGTGCGTCGACCACGTGGTGGAGCGGCTCTAGGGACGGCGGCCGTCCCCGGCCTCCGAGGCCGGCCGGGACGGCTCAGGCGCGGGCGGGGGCACCCAGCCGGGGCCCCCGACGGGCTTGTGGCCCGCCGTGCGGCGGGCCAGTTCCTCCAGCAGGCGCAGTGCGTCGTCGAGGTCGACGCTCTGCGCGAAGCACGACAGCACGGGTGCGCGGTCGGAGGTGCCGGCCAGGGCCTCCAGCATCACGGCGGTGACGTGCTCGTCGCGGGTCCGGCACGCGGAGTAGCGGAACGCCTTGCCTTCCGGCGTGCGGCTGAGCAGGCCCTTCTTGACGAGGCGTTCCGCGACCGTCTGGACGGTGGTGTAGGCGAGCGGTTTGGCGGCGCCGCAGTTGAGTGCTTCCTGGAGTTCGCGCACGAGCGTCGGTCGCGAGGAATCCCAGAGCACCTCCATGATGGCGCGCTCTAACGACCCCAGATTATGCACTCTCATATTGTCCCTCAGGCGTCCCTGTCGCGACTAGTTAAGTTCCATATCGCCTGAGTTTGTATGGATAAGCGAAGTTTCATGGTTTCTGCCACTTAATGCCCCTCTATGAGGGGAATTCAGGCCACCGCCTGCCGCCTCCTGCGGCGCAGGATCCAGGCGGCGAGCACCCCGCCGATGAGCCCGAAAAGGTGCCCCTGCCAGGAGATTCCCGGCTGTCCCGGCAGCACCCCCTGGATCAGCGAGTAGTACGCCACGGCGACGACCAGTCCGAGCACGATGTCGAGCAGGTGCCGGTCGAACAGCCCCCGAGTCACGACATATCCGAAATAGCCGAAAACGAGGCCACTGGCCCCCACCGTCAGCGCTCCCGGCGGGCTGAGCAACCACACACCCATGCCGCTGACCACGATGATGATCAGACTGGCCGCGAGGAACCGGCCGATCCCCCGCAGCGCGGCGAGGAACCCGAGTATCGCCAGCGGCACCGTGTTGGCGATGAGATGAGCGAACCCGGCGTGCAGGAACGGCGCCGCCAGGATGCCGGGAAGGCCGTACCGATCGTGCGCGACGATGCCGTACTGGTCCAGCCTGAGTGACAGCGCGTAGTCGGCGATCTCCAGGCCCCACTCGACGGCCACCAGGAGCATGACGATGAGCGCCGCGCCGAGCGCACCCGTCAGCACGCCGACGACCCGCCGCTTGACCGCGTCGCCGGAGGGCCGGCCGGTCGGCGCCAGCCGCGTGGCGTAGTCGCCCATGTCTCTCCCGCTTTCCTGATGGCTCTCCACAGGAGGCCCGCCTCCCTCCGGAGGCGCTGTGGAACGTGCTTTGCCTCCTTTTACCGTAAGCGATCGGTGTTTAACCTGTGTTGCGGCGGAAAACGAAAGGCGCGCGCCGGCAGGCCGGCACGCGCCTCGCGAGGTCGGCCGTCGGTCACTCCCCGGTCCACCTCGGCGGCCGCTTCTCGGCGAACGCCGCGGCCCCCTCCATGGCGTCCTTGGAACGGAACACCGGGTCCACCACCTCGGCCTGCTTGGTGAACATCTCGTCCTGCGACCAGTCGGCCGACTCGACGACCAGCCGCTTGGTCCCGAGCAGCGACAGCGGCGCGTTGGCCGCGATCCTCGCCGCCAGTTCCCTGGCCGCGGCGAGCGCCTCACCCTCGGGGGTGACCTTGTTCACGAGGCCCAGCTCGTACAGCCGCGCCGCCGGGTAGAAGTCGCCGGTCAGAGCGATCTCCATGGCCACGTGGTACGGGATGCGGCGCGGCAGCCGCAGCACGCCGCCGGCCGCCGCGACCAGGCCGCGCTTGGGTTCCGGCAGGCCGAACTTCGCCTCCTGCGAGGCCACCACGAGGTCGCACGACAGCACCACCTCGAAGCCGCCGGCCAGCGCGTACCCCTCGACCGCCGCGATCATCGGCTTCTTCGGCGGGTTCTCCGTGATGCCGCCGAACCCCCTGCCCTCCACATGCGGGAAGTCGCCGGTGAGGAAGGCCTTCAGGTCCATGCCGGCGCAGAACGTGCCACCCGCGCCGGTCAGGACGTACACCGCGACGTCCTTGCGCTCCTCCAGCTCGTCCAGCGCCGCCGCCATGGCGCGGGCCACCGCGCCGTTGATGGCGTTGCGCGCCTTCGGCCGGTTGATGGTGATGACGGCGATGCCGCCGTCCACCTCGACGAGTACTTCGTCAGACACCCGAGCACCTTTCGTTCGGTCCGGCTCCCTGGTCACTTGGGCTGGAAGCGGATGCCGCCGTCGAAACGGATGACCTCGCCGTTCATGTAGTCGTTCTCGATCAGCGCGCGCACCAGCTGCGCGAACTCCGAGGCGCGGCCCATGCGCTTGGGGAACGGCACCGGCGCCGACAGCTTGGCCTTGAACTCCTCCGCCTGCGGGCCCGAGCCGTAGATCGGGGTGTCGATGATGCCGGGGCAGACGGTGAGCACCCGCACGCCGATGGCCGCGAGGTCACGGGCCGCCGGCAGGGTCATGCCGATGATGCCGCCCTTGGACGCGGAGTAGGCGACCTGTCCGGTCTGCCCCTCGATGCCGGCCACCGACGCGGTGTTGATCACGACACCGCGCGCGCCGTCCTCGTCGGCGGCCTCGGTCTTCGCCATGGCGGCGGCGCCGATGCGCATGAGGTTGAACGTGCCGATCAGGTTGACGTCGATCACCTTGCGGTAGCTCGCGAGGTCGTGCGGCGACCCGTCGCGGTTCACCGTGCGGGAGGCCCAGCCGATGCCGGCGCTGTTGACCACCGCGCGAAGCGGCTTGCCGGTCGCGACGGCCGCCTCGACGGCCGCCTGCACCGAGGCCTCGTCGGAGACGTCGGTGTGGACGAAGACGCCGCCGAGCTCGTCGGCCAGTGCCTTGCCGCGCTCGGTGTTCAGATCGGCGATCACGACGGTCGCGCCGATGCCGGCCAGCTCGCGCGCCGTGGCCTCACCGAGGCCGCTGGCGGCGCCTGAGATGATTGCTGCTGCTCCGTTCAGGTCCATAACCTGGACCCTAACGTGCCAACCGAACGAAGTTCTACTGCGAGTGGCTCAAATCTCGGCGGAGATCGCGGCGTCGACATCGGGGTAGACCTTGATGCGGCGATCAAGGCCCGTGGTGCGCAGAATGCGCGCCACCGGTGCCTGCGGCGCCGCCAGCGCGACCCCACCACCCTCACCGGTCGCCAGCCGCCACGCCTCGATCAGCACCGACAGGCCGCTCGAATCCATGAACGACAGCTCACCGAGATCGAGCACCAGCTTGCTGCTGTCCTGCATGATCGCCTCGCGCACCTCGTCGCGCAGGAACGGCGCGGTGAACAGGTCAAGCTCGCCCTCGACAGCGACGACGACGGCGTCCCCGAACGCTCGCCGCGCGAGTCGCAGCTTCATGTGGAACCTCCTCGCGGGCCCACTTTACTTCGCCTACACCGTGCCTCAGGTCACCCAACCACAAGACAAGGTGATCTCACCACATGGCGGGGGCACCACATTTGACCGGACGGGTCAAGGACCGCCGACAGGCACGGAGAACCCGAACGGCAACTCCAGCCGGTGCGCCGCCAGCAGATCCGGATCGGAGAGGATGTCGCGGGTCGGCCCGTCCGCGGCGATCACGCCGCCGGACAGCACCAGCGAGCGCTCGCACAGCTCCAGCGCGTACGGCAGGTCGTGCGTCACCATCAGCACCGTGACGTCCAGGGAGCGCAGGATCTGCGCGAGCTCGCGCCGGGCCGCCGGATCCAGGTTGGACGAGGGCTCGTCCAGCACCAGGATCTCCGGCTCCATCGCGAGAACCGTGGCCACCGCCACGCGGCGGCGCTGGCCGAACGACAGGTGATGCGGCGGCCGGTCGATCACCTCCGGCAGCCCCACCCGGTCGAGCGCCGCGCGGACCCGGCGGTCCAGTTCCTCGCCGCGTAACCCGAGGTTGGCCGGGCCGAACGCGACGTCCTCGCGCACCGTCGGCATGAAGAGCTGGTCGTCGGGGTCCTGGAACACCAGGCCGACCCGCCGCCTGATCTCCGGCAGCGTGTCGCGCCGCACCGGCATGCCCGCGACCTCGACCGTGCCGTGGCCGGCCGTCAGGATGCCGTTCAGGTGCATGACCAGCGTCGTCTTGCCAGCGCCGTTCGGGCCGAGCAGCGCGACCCGCTCGCCGGCGGCGATGGTGAGGTCCACGCCGAACAGCGCCTGCGTGCCGTCGGGATAGGCGTACGCCAGCTCGCTGACCCGCAGGGACGGCGGAGCGGTGGTCAAAGGAGGCTCCAGGAGATCGTGGCCGCGAGCAGCGCGGCGGCCGGGAGTACGGCGGCGGCGCGCCAGTCGCGCGCGGTGGCCCGCCGGTCGTCGATCACCGGCATCTCGCCGGTGTACCCGCGGCTCAGCATGGCCAGGTGGACCCGCTCGCCGCGCTCGTAGGAACGGATGAACAACGCGCCGGCCGAACGCGCGAGGACCGGGGCCTGACGCAGGTCACGGGCCCGGAAGCCGCGTGACTCCCTGGCCACCCGCATGCGGCGGACCTGGTCGAGGATCACGTCCAGGTAGCGGAGCATGAACATCGCGATCTGCACCAGCAGCGACGGCAGGCGCAGCCGCCGCGCGCCGAGCAGCAGCGCACGGGGCTCGGTGGTCGCGGCGAGCAGGACGCTCGCCGCCACGCCGAGTGTCGCCTTGGCGAGGATGTTCCACGCGGCCCACAGACCCGCCACGCTCAGCGACAGGCCGAGCACCTGGACACGCGCACCGAGGCCGATGACCGGCAACGCCACCGCGAACAGCACGAACGGCACCTCGACCACCATGCGGCGCAGCACGAACCCCGGCGGGACGTGCGCCACCGCCGCCACCGCCGCGAGCAGCGCGGCGTAGAACGCGAAGGCCCAGAAGGCCTCACGCGGGGTGGCGACCACCACCACGGCGAACGCGACCACCGCCGCCAGCTTGCACTGCGGCGGCAGCCGGTGGACCGCCGTGTCTCCCGGCAGGAAGAGCCTGTGGTGGTGGCCCGCCCCCATCAGACCTTGGTCCGCTCCCGGCGCCGCACCGCCGTGAAGATCGCGCCACCGGCCGCGACCGTGATGACCACGCCGGCCACCCCCGCGAGCCCGACCGCCAGGCGTTCGTCGCCGACGCCGCGCACGCCGTAGTCGGCCAGCGGCGAGTCACCGAGGGGGTGGTCGCGCTTCTGCGCGTCGAGCCCCTTGTCCCCGGCGACCTTCTCCAGGCCGTCGGGGCTGCTGGAGGCGTAGAACGAGACGAATCCGGCGAGCAGCAGCGCCACCAGCGCGCCGCCGACGAGGAGGGGACGGGTGCCGGCCTTCTTCGGAGCCTGCTCGGCCCCGGCGGCCGGCGCAGTGACCGGTACAGCGCCGTCCGCCGTGCGCAGCAGCAGCGGCGCGGTGAGACCGCGCGCGCCGTACACCAGGTCGGGCCGGACGGCGAGGACGCTGCTCACGGTGAGCGCGGTGATGACGCCTTCGCCGACACCGATGAGGACGTGCACGCCACCCATGGCCGCCGCCACCGCACCCACGTCGATCGGCGCGGTGCCGCCGATCCAGAACAGCACGGTGAAGACCAGCGCCGCGGCCGGCACGGACACCAGCGCGCCGGCGAACGCGGCCACCGGCACGACTGCTCGGCGCGGCGCGGCCCGCAGGACCAGCCGGAACACGGCCCAGCCCACCACGGTCGTCACGATGGCCATCAAGGTGATGTTGACGCCGAGCGCCGTCAGGCCGCCGTCGGCGAAGAAGAACGCCTGGACCAACAGCACCACGGCCACGCACAACACCGCCGTGTACGGCCCCACGAGCACCGCCGCCAGCGCTCCGCCGAGCAGGTGGCCGCTGGTCCCCGCCGCGACCGGGAAGTTCAGCATCTGGACGGCGAACACGAAGGCCGCCACCAGGCCCGCCATCGGGGCCGTCCTGTCGTCCAGTTCCCGCTTGGCGTTCCGCAGGCCGACCGCGACACCCGCCGCCGCGACCCCACCCGCCGCGACGGACACGGCCGCGTTGAAGAAACCATCAGGTACGTGCACGAGAATCCTCCGATGACCGATTCACCGTCACTCTAGGCCATGCTCTTGTAGTTGCAAATAACTGGCATTAAGCGGCCGGTGTGAGAACTTCGGTCAGCGGACCAGGCGGAAGGAGTTGCGCACGACGGACTTGGGGCCGCGGGAGAGGACCGAGACGATGAGCCTGCGGCGAAGTTTGGAGACTCGGGTGGAGGCGGTCCAGCGGTGGGAGCCGCGCCACCATGTCGTGGTGGCGGTCAAGGTCGAGTCGGTGACCTGCACCGGGTAGCGGATGGGGGGGCCACCGAGGTTGAGCTCAAGGGTGGCCTCCCAGGTGCCGGGTGCGTCCAGGTGTGCGGCGGCGGTGAAGCGGGTGTCGCCGAGGTCGGTGGCGGGGACGCGGCGTTCGTGGCCTGTGGTGCGTTCGCGCCAGATCAGGTGGCGCGCGCGGCGTGCGGCGGGACAGCCGGGGCCGACGGTCACGGTGCCCTCGATGGTGAGCAGGCCCTTGGCACCCCAGGCGGCGCGGGTGAGGCGGACGGTGCCGGGGACGGGGGCCAGGCGGCCACCGATGTCGATGCTGAGGTTGCCGTGCGCGCGGGTGAAGTAGGGGACGGCGACGGCGGACAGCAACCGGGGGCCGGGGGCCTCCACGCCGGGGACGCGGTCGGCGCCGAAGCGGACCACCCGCCGCACGCCTTCGCAGGCCAGCACGACGTACACGTCCCACACGCCGGGAGGCAGCCGGGAGACCCGCACGGTGCCGGCGAACACGTCCGCCACGGCGGTGACCGGCACGCGGCGCTCGGCGGTGGTGAAGCGCTCGCGTAACAGCAGGCCGACGGTGACGCCGTTCCAGGCGTCGGCCAGCGAGGCGGTGCCGGTGACCTCGAGCCGGTCGCCGGCCCACTCCAGCCCGGTGAGCCGCCGCCGCAGCTCGGCCGCCTCGACCTGCGCGATGCGCACCAGCCGGTCGACGTCCCCCGCGCAGGCGACCCGGAGCCGGTCGACGGGCCGCAGCAGGTCGAGCGTGCCCTCGGTCAGCCAGGCCTGGCACATGGCGGCCACCTCGCGCGCGATGGCCCGCCGGGTCGGCGGGTCGGCCGCGAGGAACGGCGCGCCGAGCTGCGCGAGGATGTCGAAACGGAAGTGCCGCCGCAGCAGGTGGTCGCGCAGCGGCCCCGGCGGGACGTGGCGCGTCATGAGCTCGATGGGGGTGTGGACCATGCGCAGCCACGCCAGCGGGTGACGGCTGCCGGGCTCCTGCATGACGCTGGTGCCGTCGGGCCGGGACACGAGGTGGTAGCAGTCGTGGTCGGCGACCACGGAGATGGTGCGCGCGTGGCAGTAGGCGTGGACCGAGAAGACCATGTCCTCCCCCACGCGCAACGACTCGTCGAACACAATGCTGTGGCGGACGAGCATCTCGCGGCGGAACAGTTTGAAACAGGTGAGCGCGTTGTAGACGGTGCTGTCGCCGAGCGGCGCGTTGTCGCGGTTCTCACGGAACATCGAGGTGGGGACCTTGCGTCCGTGACCCACCATCTTGCCGAGCACGATGTCGGAACCGTTGCGCTCCGCCATGGCGACCATGCGCGGCAACGCCTCGGGCCCGAGGTGGTCGTCGGCGTCGCAGAAGAAGACGTACCGGCCGGTGGCGTGGGCCAGGCCCCGGTTGCGCGGACGGCCCGCGCCGCCGGACGCGGGTTGGTGGAAGACCCGTATCTCGGCATATTTCTCCGCGTACTCGGCGAGGAGCTCCCGGCTGCCGTCGGTGGAGCCGTCGTCCACCACGATGATCTCCTTGCCGACGGCCTGGGCCAGCAGCGACGTGAGGCACCGGTCGAGGTAGGGGCGGCAGTTGTGGACGGGCACCACGATGCTCACGTCGACAGGCCGGTCACTTTCCGTCTCCATTACGATTCATTATGTGACCGTTGACCGGGGACCTGGAAGTCAATCCCCGCCTTGTCTCCGCTGCGACCCAATGTCTTTTCGCTGCTGAGGGGCTTATTACCGTTTTAGGAGGGTAACGAGGGTCGCAACGGAGGTGATGGAGGATGGTGACTACGGCGCGAGAGACTGGAATCGACACCCGCGTGTGGCGCGAGGGGCCGTGCGTGGTCGTCGGCATCGCCGGCGAGCTCGACATGAACGCGGTCCCACGGCTGCGCGCCGAACTGGACACCGCTCTGGACGGGGAACGGCCTCCCCGCCTGGTGCTCGACCTGACGGAGACGACCTTCTGCGACTCGCTGGGCCTCGGACTGCTGGTCGGCACGCTGACCAGGGTGCGGGACGCCGGAGGAGATCTGGCCCTCGTGGTGGCGAACGGCATGATCTCCCGGCTGCTGACCATAACGAATCTCGATCATCACTTCGCCACCTTCCCCACGGTCGGCGAGGCGGTGACAGCCATCGCACCGCACGACAGAGGGACCGAGTGACTAACCGGCGCCTCGGCTTTCCGGAGCAGCGCGCGGCCTGAACGCACAGAGCCGCGTGTCCGGAGAACCGGGGCGGCCGCATGTCAGGAGTCCGCGGTCGCCGGACGGCGCCTGGGGTCGCCGGACAAGGCGGAGAAGGCGGAGAAGGCGGCGGCTCGGTCGCCTGCGACTCGGTGATCAGCCGGTGGCCGGCCTTACGCGCTGCCGGGGCCCACGGCGGGGAGCGCAACTGTTACGCTGGGACATTGACATGTCCAGAACCAGCGATGCGTACAGCTCTCCACTAGGAGTATACCACACCGATGGCGCCTCGTGAATCCTCCTCCACCCTCGCCGAAGCGCTGCGTGCCGAGCAGCGCCACGTCTCCATGGTCTACGACCGGCTCGACGCCGCACGCGAGCGCGCGGCGTCGGCCCTCAGCGCCGAGCACCGCCGCGGCGGTCCAGGCGGCACCCACCAGGCCCGCCTCGAACGCGACATCTCCGCGGCCGAACACGCTCGCCGGTTCGCGCAGCTCACCAGCCTGGAGCGCGGCCTGTGCTTCGGCCGTGTCGACGACACCGGCGGCGAGACCTACTACATCGGCCGCACGGGACTTCGTGACGCGCACAACGAACTCGTCCTCATCGACTGGCGCGCACCCGCCGCACGGCCCTTCTACACCGCGACGCCGAGCGACCCCGGCCCCCTGGTGCGCCGCCGCCACCTGCACACCCGCGGACGCACCGTCGTCGGCCTCGACGACGAGGTGTTCGACCTGACCAGGCTCAGCGAGCCCGACCGGCGCGGCCTGGTCGGCGAGGCCGCGCTCATGGCGGCGCTGCGGCGCGGCAGGACCGGCCGCATGGGTGACGTGGTGGCCACCATCCAGGCCGAGCAGGACCAGGTGATCCGATCGGGACTCGCCGGCGCGCTCGTCGTCCAGGGTGGCCCCGGCACCGGGAAGACCGTCGCGGCGCTGCACCGGGCCGCGTACCTGCTGTACACGCACCGCGACACCCTGGCCCGGCGCGGCGTGCTGGTCATCGGCCCGAACGCGGTGTTCCTGCGGTACATCGGCCAGGTCCTGCCGTCGCTCGGCGAGACCGACGTGGTGCTGACCACCGTCGGGGAGATGTTCCCCGGCGTGCGCGCCACCGCCGCCGACACCCCGGAGGCCGCCGTGGTCAAAGGCGACACGAGGATGGCGGACGTCGTCGCCGCCGCGACGCGCGACCGGCAGCGGGTCCCCGGCGGCGACCTGGAAGTGCTGATCGACGTACGGACCTCCGTGCGCGACGGCGTCGAGGTGGCCGTCGAGCGCATGGCCCTGCGGATCGACCACGCCACCTGCGTGCGCGCACGGGACAGGGCACGCGCCGTCCGCTCGCCGCACAACGTCGCACGCAAGCTGTTCGTCGACACCGCTCTCACCGCGCTCGCGCACGACGAGGCCCGCCGCCTCGACATGCCACCCCTGGACGCCGAGGACCTGCGCCACGCACGCGCCGCGCTGTGGTCCCAGCCGCCGGTGCGGCAGGCCCTCGACGCGCTGTGGCCCGAGCTGACCCCGGCGCGACTCGTCGGTGACCTGCTGTCCGACCCCGCGCTGCTGTACCCGGCGGCCCGCGCCGGCGGCCTGCGCGAGGAGGAGGCCACAGCCCTGCTGCGTCCCCCCGGCTCGCCGTGGACCGCCGGCGACGTGCCGCTGCTCGACGAGGCGGCGGAACTGCTCGGCGAGGACGACGTGACGGGCCGCGCGTCCGCCAGGGACGCCGCTCGGGACCGCCGGGAGGCGGAACGGTACGCGGCCGAGGTCCTCACCATCACCGGGGTCGGTGAGACCGAGCTGGTGGAGGCCGCGGAACTGGCCGACCGCACCGCCGGCGACGGCGGCGAGCGCACCACCGCCGACCGAGCCGCGGCCGACCGCCGCTGGGCCTACGGCCACGTGATCGTGGACGAGGCGCAGGAGCTGTCCGCCATGGCCTGGCGCATGGTCATGCGACGCGTACCGGCCCGCTCGCTGACCGTGGTCGGCGACATCGCGCAGACCGGCTCGGCGGCCGGTGCGCGGTCGTGGGGCGAGATGCTCGACCCGTACGTCAAGGGCCGCTGGCGCGAGACGCGGCTGCTGGTCAACTACCGCACCCCCGCGCAGATCATGGCCGTCGCCACCGGCGTCCTGCGGGCCGTGGCCCCCACGCAGGAACCCCCCGTCTCGGTACGCGACGGCGACACCCCGCCGCGCGCGCTGCGCGTCCCCGCCGCCGACCTCCCCACCATGCTGCCGGCCCTGGTGGCGGAGGAACTGACCGAGATCGGCGACGGCCGCCTCGCCGTGCTCACCCCCGACGCGCGCCACCTCGAGATCGCCGCACTCCTGCCAGGCGCCGCCGCCACCCTCACCCCCGACGCGCTGGACTCCCCGTCCGCCGTGCTGACCGTCACCCAGGCCAAGGGCCTGGAGTTCGACTCGGTGATCATCATCGCTCCGGAGGAGATCCTCACCCAGTCCCCCAAAGGCGGCCAGGACCTCTACGTGGCGCTCACCCGTCCCACCCGCCGCCTCACCGTCGTGCACCACGCGCCGCTGCCGGACCTGCTGACCGGGGAGCACTTCACGGACTGAACCCGGGATCCTGCGCGTCCCTGACCAGCAGCGCCGCCTGCACGCGGTTCGCGCAGTCCAGTTTGGCCAAGATACGGCTGACGTACGTCTTGATGGTGGTCTCGCTCATGTGGAGCCGCGCGCCGACGTCGGCGTTGGACAGGCCGTCGGCGACCAGCGAGGCCACCTCGGCCTCACGCGGGGACAGCGCGCTCAGGCGACGGCGCGCCTCCTCGCGGCGGCGCGCCGTCTCCGGACGCACCATGCCGAGCACGAGCCTCGTGACGGCCGGCGAGAGGTACGCCTCCCCGGCGTGCGCCGAGCGGACGGCACGGACCAGCTCCCCCGGTTCGCAGTTCTTCAGCACGAACCCGGCGACCCCGCCGCCGACGGCCCGGACCACGTTGTCGTGCGCGCCGAACGCCGTCAGCACCACGAACCGCGTCGTGGAACCCTTGGCGCGCAGGTGCTCGATCGCGGTCAGGCCGTCCATGCGCGGCATGCTGATGTCCAGCAGCGCCACATCCACCCGCCGCGCGAGCACCAGGTCCACGGCGCTACGGCCGTCGCTCGCCTCCCCCACGACCTCGACGCCGGCGGACTCCAGCACGGCCCGCACCCCGGCCCTGATCAGCGCGTCGTCGTCCGCGACCACCACCCGGATCACCCGGCGCCACCCGCGGGCCCGGCGAGCAGCGCCAGCGCGGCGGCGATGACCGCCAGCCCCGCCACCCACACACGGTTGGCCATGGCCGAGCCGGCGCGTGCGACGTCGGCGAGGTCGCTCTCACCGGTGACCGCGGGCTCGGGTTCCGGCACGACCGGCAGCATGGCGAGGAGCCGGAACTCCCCACCGTCCTCGGTCACATGCAGCATCCCTCCCGAGAGCCGCACCCGCTCGGCCAGCCCGACCAGCCCGTACCCCGCCACGCCTTCCTCGGGGCCTTCCACGGGACCGCGGCCGCGAGCACCGGCCGTCTCCGGCACGGGATTGGTCACGGTGAGCAGCAGGCTGTCGTCCTCCCAGTGGACGGTCACGGTGACCGGTTCCCCCGCGGCGTGCTTGGCCGCGTTCGTCAGCCCCTCCTCGACCACCCGGTACGCCGCGCTCGCCACCTCGGACGGCGGCTCGGCCGGCTCCCCCGATGTGCGCACAGTCAGCCGTACCCCGGCGGCGCGGAACCCGGCGAACAGCTCCTCCACTCCCTCGAGGCCGGCCTCGTCGCGTGCGGAGCCGGAGCCGCGCAGGCCGCCGACCAGCTCGTGCAGCTCGTCCATGGCCGTGCGCGCCGTGCCGGCGAGCCGCCGTACGGCCTCCTGCTGCGCCTCGGGGAGCCCCGCGACCTCCAGGGCCGCCGCCTGCACCGAGATCAGGCCGAGCCGGTGGCCGAGCGAGTCGTGCACGTCGCGCGCGACACGCAGCCGTTCCCGCAGCCGTTCCCGCTCGGCCAGCAGCGCGCGCTCACGCCGCAGGCGCCGCTCCTTGTCCACCACCGCGGCCCGCAGCCCGCGTCGCTGCGCGACACTTCGGCCGACGACCAAAGGAAGCACCACGAAGACCACGCACAGGGCCACGACCTGACCCACCGGCACCCCTACGGGCCACACCCGCGCACCGGACGCCACGACATGCCACATGTCTCCCAGGCTAGAGCGGGTCCCCCGGCCGCGCCGCCGATAATCCGTTGTCCCCCGCGGGACGCGCTGCCCTACCCTGCCGGTGAGACGCGACCCACTCGACGTCCACCCGGAGGAGGATCACGATGCCTGTCAAGGCCGCCGCCAACCTGCTGTCCTGGGCCAGCGAGATCGAGCCGGGCACCGTCGAACAGGCCGCACGCGCCGCGCGCCTGCCGTTCGTCTCCGGACACGTCGCGCTGATGCCGGACGCGCACATCGGCAAGGGTGCCACCGTGGGGTCGGTCATCCCCACCAAGGGTGCGATCATCCCGGCGGCCGTCGGCGTCGACATCGGCTGCGGCATGATCGCCACTGAGACCACCCTCACGGCGTCCGACCTGCCGGACGACCTGTCGGCCCTGATGCCGCTGGTCGAGCGGCGCATCCCGGCCGGCGTCGGCCAGGGTCACCGCGACCCCGCGGTGGACGACGCGCTCACCGCGCTCGGCCGGCCGCACACCGACCTGACCGCCAAGCAGGAGAAGACGGTCGCGACGCAGTTCGGCACCCTCGGCAGCGGCAACCACTTCGTCGAGGTGTGCCTGGACGAGCGCGACCGGGTGTGGACGGTGCTGCACTCCGGCTCGCGCGGCATCGGCAACCAGCTCGCCACCAAGCACATCGCCGCCGCCAAGGCCCTCATGGCGCAGTGGTTCGTGCCGCTGGAGGACCCGGACCTCGCGTACCTCGTGCAGGGCACCCCGGAGTTCACGGCGTACATCGAGGACATGCTGTGGTCCCAGGCGTACGCCATGGCGTCCCGCGCGCGCATGGACGTGGTGCTGACCGCCGCGCTCTTCGAGGTCGTTGGCCACGGCGAGCGGGTGCGCACCGTGAACGCGCACCACAACTTCACACAGCAGGAGAAGCACCACGGCAAGGACCTGTGGATCACCCGCAAGGGTGCCATCAAGGCCGACAAGGGTGACGAGGGCATCATCCCCGGCTCGATGGGGACCCGTTCGTACATCGTGACCGGCCTCGGCAACCCGGCGTCGTACAACTCCTGCTCGCACGGCGCGGGCCGCCGCATGTCGCGCGGCGAGGCGCGACGCCGGCTCACCGGCGCGTCGCTCGCGAAGGCCATGACCGGCCGCACGTGGAACGCCGACCGCGCCGAGGCCCTGGTGGACGAGCACCCCGAGGCGTACAAGGCCATCGACCAGGTGATGGCCGACCAGCGCGACCTGGTCACGGTGCGGCACACGCTGCACCAGGTCTTCAACTACAAGGGCTGACCTCCCCTCGGGGCTGTCGACGTTCGCCGGTGTCATCGCCGACTTTCGGGTACAGCCCCGGGGGCCGTGCCGTGGCTAGCGTCTGGCGGCGTGATCGAAGTACGGGAACTCACCAAGACGTTCGGGAAGATCCGCGCGGTCGACCGGCTGTCCTTCACCGTCGAGCCGGGCCGGGTCACCGGGTTCCTCGGGCCGAACGGCGCAGGCAAATCGACGACCATGCGGCTGCTGCTCGGCCTGGAACGGCCCACGCACGGACAGGCGCTGATCGACGGCCGGCCGTACCGGGAGTCGGCGCAGCCGCTGCGCCGGGTCGGTGCGCTGCTCGACGCGGCCTACGTGCACCGGGGACGGCCGGCGTACCACCACCTGCTGTGGCTGGCACGGACCAACGGCATCCCGGCGGCGCGCGTGAAGGAGGTGCTGGGGATGGTCGGTCTCGACGAGGTGGCGCGGCGGCGGTGCCGGACGTTCTCGCTCGGCATGCTGCAGCGGCTCGGCATCGCGGCGGCGCTCCTCGGCGACCCGCCGGTGCTGCTGCTGGACGAGCCGGTGAACGGGCTCGACCCCGAGGGGGTGCTGTGGCTGCGCACGCTGCTGAAGGGGTTCGCGGCCGAAGGCAGGACCGTGCTGGTCTCCAGTCATCTGATGAGCGAGATGGCGCTGACGGCGGACCATCTCGTCGTGATCGGACGGGGCCGGCTGCTGGCGGACGTCGGCACCGCCGAGTTCGTCGAACGGTCGCAGGCGACGTCCCTCGAGGAGGCGTTCCTGCGGGTCACGGCGGAGGCGACCGAGTACCGCGCGCTCGGGGAGGGGGAGCGATGAGAGGGGTGCGTGACGTGTTCGCGGCCGAGCTCATCAAGATCCGCTCGGTGCGTTCGACGTACTGGACGCTGCTGACGGTCCCCGTGGTCTGCGGGGCCCTCGGTTACCTGGTCGGCTCATCGGCGCGTTCGGCGCTGGCCTCCGGCCCCGACGCCTCGCGTGGGGTCTTCGATCCCGGTTTCCTGTCCTTCTACGGCATCACGCTCGGCCAGATCCCGCTGGTGGTCTTCGCGGTGCTGGTGGCCGGCGCCGAGTACTCGAGCGGCACCGTCCACGTGTCCCTGACCGCCGTGCCGCGGCGCGGGGTGTTCTACGCCGCGAAGGTGCTCGCCACCGCGGCGATCGTGCTCCCGGTGTCCCTGCTCGGCACCGCCGCCGTCTACATCGCCGCGCGCACCGGTCTCGGCCCGTACGCCGTGGGGCTCGCCGAAGCCGGCATGGCCCGCGCCGCCGCCGGCGCGTGCCTGTACCTCACCTTGATCGCTCTGCTGAGCACCGGGGTGGCCGCCGCGCTGCGCAGCTCCGCCTTCTCGCTCGGTGTGCTGCTGCCGCTGCTGTTCCTCGGCTCGCAGGGCCTCGGCAACGCACCCGGCGTGAAGATCGTGGCGCAGTACCTTCCCGACCAGGCCGGCACGCTGATCCTGTACACCACGCCGCTCGGCGGCCAGTTCGCACGTCCCTACGGCGCCTGGACCGGTGTCGCCATCCTCGCCGCCTGGACCGCGGCCGCGTTGCTCGCCGGTCATCTGGTGACGTCGCGCCGCTGAGCGGAGGTGGCGGGACCCGGGGGCCCCGCCACCGCCGGTGAGCTAGAAGATCCGGCGCAGGGCCGGGACGCGGCGGATCACCAGCCGGTCCAGCAGGAGCACCGCGACCATGGTGAGGCCGGCGAGCGGGAACAGTACGCCGAGCACGGCCATGATGGCGGCGACCCCCCAGGTGGTGCGGCGGTCGCCGGTGCGCGCGGGAGCGCCGGCGCGGCCGTCGGGACGGCGCTTCCACCACATCCAGACACCGGTGACGACCAGGGTCAGCAGGGCCAGGCAGGCGCCGAGCATCACCAGCAGGTTGACCACGCCGTAGCGGCGGCCCTCGTGGAGCGCGATGCCCTGTTCGACGGCCTTGGCGAGCAGACCGTACTCCTGCCAGCCGAACGACACCAGCACCTGGCCGCTGTACTGGTCGACGTGCACGGTGCGGGACGCCGACGGGTCGGCCCGAGGCGCGGCGACGACCGTGTAGACACCTTCCTTGTCCTTCGGCAGCAGCACCTTGACCTCGCAGTCGGCCGGACGGCAGTCGCGCAGCACCGGCCGCGCCGACGACAGGGCCCGCTCGACGGGGATCGCGCCGGGCTGGAGCACCCCGGCGGCCGGCCCGTGCGCGCCGTGGCCGGGGTCGCCGGACGACGGGACGGGAAGGAGCTCCGCGGCCCACGGGACCTTGGCGTCCGGCTCGGCCGACAGGTCGCCGGACAGCGCGGGGACGGTCGAGGTGTGCGGGAAGGCGTCCGCGCTCGGGCTGGTGGACCCGGTGGTGTCCTGCAGGCGCTGGAAGGCGTCCCCCCACACCCCCGACCAGGGCAGTCCTGAGATGATCAGGAACACGACGACCGCGCCGGCGCCGACACCGGTGAGCGCGTGCACGCGGCGCAGCCGGGGACGGCCGCGGCGTGGCGCGCGCCTGCGGGCCGGGCCGCGCCACCACATGTAGGCGCCGGTGGCGGCGAGGATCAGGGCCCAGCAGGCGGCGGTCTCGACGATCCGGTCACCGGCCTTACCCGCGAGCAGTTCTCCGTGCACGGTGCGGACGACGCGCATGAACGTCGCCGAGTCGTCGATCTCCCCGAGCACCCGCAGGCTGCCGGGGTCGACGTACACCGATATCCCCTGCGCGAACGGCCCGCTCTCGGTCCCCATGAGGATCACCCGGGTGGTCCGGTCAGGCGCGGACGGCGGGATCACCGACAGCACACCCGCACCCGGATGTGTCCGCTGGGCCGCCGCGATCTGCTCCGCCAGGGGACGCGCCGCGGTGACCGGCGCGGCGAGCGTGCGCACGTCCTGGTAACGCCACTCCTCGAACGGCTCCTTGAACAGGTAGATGGACCCGGTGACGGCGAGCACCACCAGGATCGGTGCGACGAAAAGACCCGCGTAGAAGTGCCAGCGCCACACGACCCGGTAACGCCGTGAGGCGCCTTTGGGTGCAGGGGTGACGGGCCCGCTTTCCGGACGTACGCCGACGGAAGTCATGGTTCTCCATTTTCGGAGCACGCGCGGTCTCTGCACGCGCGTGTGAAAGAGGCAGGGGAAAAGCCGTCATGCTCTGGAAAACGGCATGGCGGAATTACCGCGCGGCGGCATTCGAATCGAACGCAGGGGCCCGCGGTGAAAGGCGTCGGAAAGGAAACACCTGTGTCAGGACGACGGCGAAGGCGCCGGTGGTCCCCTGCCGGACCGCACCGACGCGAGGAGGAGCTCCTTGCACGCGGCCGGCCGCGCCACGGGCCTGGCGCGGCATCGTGGCCCCGCCACGGGTTCGCTCAGCAGCGTGACGCCGAGCAGGCGCCGCAGGTCGAGCAACGTGTGGCCGGCCATCTTGAGCAAGGTGGCCAGCACCGACTCGCCGCGGTCGAGCCACCAGGCCGACACCACGGCGACCAGCGCGTGCGCGCAGAGCATGCCGAGCACCGGCACCAGGCCACCGGAGTGGTGGCCGCCGAGCACCGGCGGCGGCGCGGCACCCGCGCCGAAAAGGTGGTGCATTCCGTACTGTGCCGCGAAACACGCGGGTAGCAGCGTGCCGAAACCTCGTTGCCGTCCGGTGAGCGCGAATCCCATGCCGCCGGCGAGAACAGCCGCCACGACGACGACCTCGGGCCGTACGAACGCGCCGCCGGCCAGAATGTGCATGCACAGGGAAACCGTCACACACGCCACGGCGAACACGATGGCCCGCGAAAGGCGGATCGCCGGGTGGCTGACGGTCATTCTCACAACCCTAATGCTGGCATAACCCCTGTCCGGCGCAATTCCCGCGGTCGTTTTTCCGCGCGACGGCCGTGAACGTTCCCCTGGACCGCCGTGTCGCGGTCCCCCTACGAGCGGAGATACGGCCCGGGTCGCCGGGAGGTTCGGCACATTCTTCGCGGATCTCCTGAAATGTTCAACAGCTGCGGCACGCCGGAACCGGCGACCGGTGCGAGAGGAGGAGACGGACCCGCCTCTCGCACCGGCGCCGGCCGGCCGGTCAGCCTCGCAGACCGGCGATCAGTGCTTCGGCGTCACGGACGAGCACGTCGCGGACCGCCGGATCGGTGACCTTCTTCTTGTCCTTGGCGAAGGTGATGAACTGCTCCAGTTTCTTGACCGCCTTGGCCTTCTGTCCCTGGTCCGCCTGGACGCGCGCCTCGGCGAGCTGTCCGTCCAGCGCGCCGGTCCGCACCGTACCGGCCGCCTTGAACGACTCCAGCAGCGCGCCGAGGTCGTCGAAGGATGTCGTCACCTGGAAGGTGACGGTCTTCTTCGTGCTGTTCCCGGCCTTGTCGCGCGCGGTGACGGTCAGCGTGTGCTCGCCGAGCGGCAACGTCCACAGCGGCAACGCGGCGCCGGAGACCACGGTACGGTCACCGATGGTCGCGGTGACGTCCGCCGGCCCGGAGGTCGCCTCGGTGGCGGAGAACACCGGGGTGATCGACGCGGAGTCGCCGTACGAACGGCTCTCCACCCCGCTCACCGTGACGGCAGGCGCGGTCTTGTCGATGCGCACGGTCAGCTTGCCGATCGCGGAGACGTTGCCGCCGCTGTCGGTGGCCCGGTACAGCACCTCGGTCGTGCCTTCGGTGCTGAACGTGACCGCGTTGTTGGCGTTCGACCAGGTCGTCCCGCCGTTCACCGAGTACTGCCGGCTCGCCACAGTGCCGTTGTCGGTCGCGGTGACCGTCATCGACACGTTGCCGGTGTACCAGCCGTTCTCGCCGGTGGGTTGCGCCGGGTTGAGCGCGGCGGTCACCGTCGGCGGCGTCTTGTCCGCCACACCGTCACCCACGAAGGTGAAGGCGTCCACGTCCACCCCGCCGGTCGAGGTGACGAACAGCTTGCCGCTCCCCGCCGGCGCGCCGGTGAGCGGCGTGGTCACCGTCTGCCATCCCGCACCCGCCGGCACCGTGACCGTCGCGAACGGCTCGGCGGTCGCCGAGTTCCAGCGCAGCGAGAGCGTGCCGGCACCGGTGGCCTGCGTCCTCACCGCCGTGATGCCGGCGAGGTTCACCGGGTCGTAGGCGATGAAGTCACCGGCGTCGAACGAAGTGATCTTGCCGAGCGCGGACGCCGTCTCGTCCTGGGTCCTGGTGACCCCTTGGAGCACGTCGGCGTGCTCGGCCTGCATCACCTTGGGGTTGAGGATCAGCGTCGTGTCACTCGACGCGCCGGGGATGCCGTTGGCGCCGTTGTCGCGGTAGCTCACCACGACGACGCCGAAGATGTTCTCGGTCACGCCGTGCTCGGGTGCGTCGGCGGGGGTGACCCACGCGCCGGTGCATCCGGTGCCGAGGGTCAGCGGGTGCGCGTGGGTGTCGTGGCCGAGGCCGAACGTCCACTGCACCCTGGAGCACACCGGGGTGTTCCCGTCCTCGGCGTCGGTGACCTCCACCTTGAACGGCACCGCGTTGCCCCAGTCGATGAAGCCGCCGTCGCCGGGAATGGTGAGGGTGACCTTCGGCGCGGTGTTGCCGACGGTGATCTCGACGGTCGCCAGGCCGAACTTGCCCTGCGCGTCGGTGACCCGCAGCCGGGCCACGTACTGTCCGAGCTCGTCGTAGGTGTGCGTGGCGGTGACCCCTTCGGCGTCGAAGGCGCCGTCGCCGTCGAAGTCCCACTCGTACTTCAGCTCACCGGGCTCGGTGTCGGTGGACCCCGCGCCGCTGAACGCCACCGTGAGCGGCGCCGTGCTGCTCGACGTACGGTCGGCGGTGATCTTCGCCTGCGGTGACTTGTCGCCGGGGGAGTAGTCGATGCGGTACAGGCCCGCCTCGCGGTTCTCCCGGAAGAACCCGTTGCCGTAGTCGAGGACGTACAGCGACCCGTCCGGGCCGAACTCGATGTCCATCGGACTGTCGGTGATCGGCATGGCCATCTGGCGCAGAGCGCTGTTCGGCAGGAAGTGCTCGATGTTGGTCACCGGCCCGTCGTCCCCGGTCACGGTGAACGCGGCCAGGTAGTCCTGGGAGAACTCGGCGAAGAAGAACTTGCCGTCCCAGTACTCGGGGAACTTGGTGGTCGAGGGGTTGTCCGCGTCGTAGTGGTAGACCGGGCCACCCATCGGGCCCTGGCCGGTCTGCGGGTCGAAGTCGGTCAGACCGGCCCACTCGGCGGGCTGGTGGGTGTTGTTGTCGCCGTAGTACAGGTCAGCCGGCGTCGCCGGCGGCACCTGCGCGAGGCCGGTGTTCCACCGCGAGGTGTTCTTCGCACCGGCCGCGCAGTCGAACCACTCACGCGGCCCCACCGCGGCGAAGTCCCAGTCGTTGTAGTTGAAGTTGTTCCCCGTGCAGTACGGCCAGCCGCTGTTCATCGGCCGGCTGATCGGGGTGACGTTCCACTCGACGTACCCCATCGGGCCGCGCGCCGGGTCCGGCGCGCCGGCGTCGGGGCCGTAGTCGGCCCACGAGACCGTGCCGGATTCGGGGTCCACGTCCATGCGGAACGGGTTGCGCACCCCCATCACGAAGATCTCCGGCCGGGTCTTCGCGGTGCCGGCGGCGAACAGGTTGCCTTCCGGCACGGTGTACGAGCCGTCGTCCGCCACCTTGATGCGCAGGATCTTGCCACGCAGGTCGTTGGTGTTGCCGGAGCCGCGGCGGGTGTCCAGGCCCGGGTTCATGCCGGGTGCGTCGTTGTTCGGCGCCATGCCGTTGGCCCCTGGCGCGCTCGCCGGGGTGTTGTCACCGGTCGCCAGGTACAGGTTGCCGTCGTCGTCCCAGTCGAGGTCACCCGCCACGTGGCAGCACTGGCCGCGCTGGGTCTCGACCTTGATGATGACCTGCTCGGTCGACATGTCCAGCTTGTCGCCGGTCCACTTGAACCGGGAGAGCTGGTTGTAGCCCTTCCACTGGTCCCAGTACGACGCGTCGGCCCCGGCAGGCAGCGAGTTCGGCGCCGAGCCGGTGGGGGTGGACGGCGGGTACGGCGCCGTCATCGTCTTCGGCGCGTAGTAGACGTAGACCCACTTGTTCTCGGCGAACCCGGGGTCGATCGCGATGGTCTGCAGACCGTCCTCGGAGTTGTTGTACACCGGCACGGTGTTGATGACCTTGGTGATGCCGGTGGCGGGGTCGGTCAGCCGGATGTCACCACTGCGCGCGGTGTGCAGCACGCGCCGGTCCGGCAGCACCGCGAGGTCGATCGGCTCCCCGACCGACTTGCTCAGGGTGATCTTCTCGTAGCTCGTCCACTCGGTGGCGGGGTCGTGCCCGGGATGAGCGGCGGCGGGGCCGGCGGGGGCCGCGGCCACCAGCGCGGCGGCGGCGAGTACGCCACCAAGCATAATGCGGATAAACTTGGACAACTGCGCCTCTTCTATGGGGGGGTTCAGGCAGAAAGGCGGGCCGTCACGTGCGGCGCTGCGAACGAAACACGTGGCGGCCCGCTGGACCACTTCACTCAGCCGCGCAGCGCGGCCATGTTCTGGTAGCTCAGGTCGGCGAACTGCAGCGACTGCGCCGGGTTGGCGGTGCCGCCGGGTGCGGTGTCCTGCTCGTACATCGGGTTGTGCGAGCCCTTGGCGCCGACGCCGCGCAGGAACGTCGCGTAGTCGATGTCACCGGTGCCGAACGGCACCATGTCGTAGCCGTTGGCGGTCGCGGGATTGGACTTGCCGTCCTTGGCGTGGAACAGCGGGAAGCGCATGGTGTTGGGCCGCACCACCGCGAGCGGGTCGAACACGTCGGTCTGCGTCGAGCCGTCGGGTGCGGTGTAGGTGCGGTGCTTGAACTGGGCCACGTAGGCCCAGAAGATGTCCATCTCCAGGTGGACGAGCTTGGGGTCGCTGATCGTGAGGAAGTACTCAAGCCTGCGGATCCCGGAGGAGCGGGTGGGCCGGCCCTGCGCGTCCAGCGGACCGCTGTCCAGCAGGAAGCTGTAGGCGACGTCGTGGTTGTGGGTGTACAGCTTGATGCCGGCGTCACGCGCGATGGCGCCGAGCGCGTTCCACTTCTCGGCGGCCACGTCCCAGTCGGCCTTGTAGGCGCTGCTCGTCGGGTCGCTGCCGGTCCCCATGTGGTCCATGCCGAGGATGTTGGCCATCTCCAGGTGCTGCTTGAACCGGTCGAGGTCCGCCTGGGTGAACGGCCACGACCCCGGGATGAAGCCGTGGTTGCCCTGCGCGCGCAGCCCGTTGTCGTCGAGCCAGCCCCGCAGCAGCTTGGCACCTTCGACGGTCTCCAGGTTCGCGCCGCCTTCGGCGTTGGCGTGCTGGCGGTACCCGGCGAACTCGATCTGGCTGTAGCCGATGCGGCCGAGCTCCTCGAAGACCTTGCGGAAACCGGAGGCCAGCGGCGTGGTGTTCGGGTCGCGCGAGATGGCGTCCCGCACGGTGTAGAGGATGATGCCGCGCCTCGGCGGCGGGATGAGAACGCCGTTCGGGCCAGGGGCCGCGTGCGCGGGCCTGGCGGTCCCGCCGGTCAGGGCGACGGCCGCGGCGGCGGTGACACCGGTCGTGGCCGCGAGGAACTGGCGCCGGTTCAGGCCCAGCCCGCGGCGCAGCGCACCGGCGATCTCGATGTCTTCTTCGTGTGAACTCATTGGCGTGTGCTCCCGGCTTGCATGGGTGGTGATGGTGCGTGATCCCCCGTGGAACGAGTCGCCCTGATCCGGTCCTTTCACGGCTCCGCACTTGCTGAGGATCCCCGCGAACCCCACAGGGACATGAGCCGCCACCCGGCTCACTCCGTCTCGGCGACGTTGTGCGGCGATCCTTTTCGAGGAAGTTACGCTTCTTTTGGTGTTTTTGGAAGAAGTTATGACGGTTGACACGAAATCAGACCCGATTGCAAACAAAGTGCTGGGTGCGAAGATCCTCTGACCTGCCGATCCCCCCCAGACCCCCCGTCAAGGGACAATCCTCCGCGACCCCCGGCCACACGCCTCACCTCTCCCACGACCCACCGCGCGCTCAGCCCTCCCCCACCCCACGACCACACGCCTCAGACGTCCCCGTCCCCGAACCGGCGCGCGACCGTCCGCCTCCTGGGACAATCCCCATGTGATCGACAAACCGGCGCACGGCCGCCGGTGGGTGACCGTCCTGGTGTGGGTGGCCCTCCTGCCGTTCGCGACGTGGGCCGTACTCCGCCTCCTCGGGTGGGACCTCGGCCTGTACTGGATCCAGCTCGTCGCCTTCACCCCGTTCGCCGCCGCCGTCTCGGCCGTCGTCCCCGTCACCGCGCTCGTGCTGCGCCGCCGTCCGGCCCTCGTGGCGAGTGCGCTGGTCACGACGGTGCTCACCGCCTGCGTACTGCCAAGAGCACTGGCAGACGGCAATCCCCCCGCGGCGGGACGCGACCTGCGCGTCATGGCCGCCAACCTCGCCGTCGGCGCCGCCTCGGCGCCTGACATCGTGCGCCTCGTGCGGCAGCTCACCCCCGACGTGCTGACGATCCAGGAACTCACACCGTCCGCGGTGACCGGCCTGCGGCAGGCCGGGCTGGAGGACCTCCTGCCGTACCGGACGGGACGGCCCGCGAACGGGCCGTGGGGTTCCGGCATCTACGCGCGCCACCCCCTCACCGCCGGATCCGTCATCGAGCACGGAAACTTCCGCCAGGCCGAGACCGTCGTGAAAATGCCAGGCGGCCCCGAGGTGTACATCGCGTCCGTGCACCCGTGCGCACCCCGGTACGCCTACAAGGTCCCGTGCTGGTCGCAGGGTCTGCGCGCGCTTCCCCCCGCCACTCCCCGCGGGACGGTGCGCGTCCTCGCCGGCGACTTCAACGCCACCCTGGACCACGGCGCGCTACGGCGCCTGCTCGCCACCGGTTACCGGGACGCCGCCGACGTCACCGGCCGCGGCCTGTCACCGACCTGGCCCGCCAAAGGCTGGAAACCGGTCCCCGGCGTCACCCTCGACCACATACTCACCGACCCCCGGGTCGCCGTCCGCGACTACAGCACCCACCTCGTCCCGAAGACCGACCACCGCGCCGTATTCGCGCACCTGACACTCCCCTGACGCGGACCTCACCACGGCCCTCGACGACACACGACCTCTCCTCACACCGGCTCGTCCGGCGGAGCCGCGGTAGGGGACCCCCGTACCGCGGCTCGCTCAGCAGGCGATCAGGGAGTGCTCGGGCACCGCGGCGTCTCGAAGACGACCCCGTCCAGCAGGTTGCCGGTCGCCGGGTTGCCCCCCGCGGTCGTCACCGACTGGAAGGCGAACCGCGTGGTGGTCTGTCTCGGCGGGACGGTGTACGTCCCGGTGTACCGGCGCCAGGCGGTGCTGCCGTCGGTGATGTCCGGCGAGACGGCGCCGGCCGGAGTCTGCGCGACGGTCGCGCCGGGGGCCCCGATGAGCACATGCATCGTGTCGGTCCCCGCGACCCCCCGGTGGTACAGCGACCACGTCATGACGGTTCCCGGCACGGTAGGCAGATCCTGGTAGAGCGTCGAGAACTGGTTGGCGTTGAGCTCGGCGAACTGCTGCCCCTCAGCGGCCGGCACCCCCTGGAACCCGTGCCATGACCGGGGGCACCGACACCGCTGATCACCGGCGCTTCCCTGTGTCGCACCGCCTGGATCATCAGACGCGGCGCGCGGTCGCCTCACGTGCCGTGGGACGGCCGGGACGCGAGCGCGTCGATTCCCGCGATGATCCGGTCGAGCCCGAAGCGGAAGTCGGCGTCGTTGGTCCGGTCCGGCGGCTCCTGGTAGAGGCCTGACGCCAGCACCTCGGCGACCTGCGTCAGGCCGCGCCGGGCCAGGAGCTCACCCATGGCCGGCATGGCGGCGTGACCCTCGTCCAGCGGCGCGCCGCCGGTGGCGAGGTCGCGTGCGGCGACGGCGCTGGCGCGTACGAAACCGTCGAGCAGGACCGCGGTGCGGACCTTGTCGGCCAGCTCGAGGGGTGCCGAGCGCAGCGCGTCGAGAAGCGCCTCGAACCAGGCGAGTGCGTTGGGGGCGAGAGGGAGGCGGATCGCGAGGTCCGCGAGCCATGGGTGCTCCGCGTACCGTGCGCGCAGCGCGTGGGCCCACGCGGCGGTCCGGTCCTGCCAGCGGGGGGACTCCGGAAGAGGGCCGGGGGTGCCGATGGCGCGCTCGGCGGCGAGGAGATGGAGCTCGTCACGTGAGTCGAGGTAACGGTAGAGGGCATTGGGGGTGACCCCCAGCCGGCCGGCGACCCGGGTCAGGGACACGCCGCCGATTCCCTCGGCGTCCCCGAGAGCCACGGCCGCGTCGACGATGACGTCGACGCTCAGCGACGCCTTGGGACCGCGGCCGGGAGCGGGGTCGGCGATCCCCCAGGCGCGGCGCAGCCCGCTCGGCAGGGAGCCCGGCGGGGGGCCTTCGGATGTGCTGGACGGCATGACGGCATCCTAACTGTTCATGGGCTAAACTTTTCTGTATAACCATTGAACAGTGAGAGCCATATACAGAAGAGGTACCGTCATGAGCTCGCGTTTCCCGACCCGGCCACGGTCGCGCACCCCTGTGCAGCTCCATCAGGTGACCAAGGTGTACGGCAGGTCCGGCCGCGCGGTCCGCGCGCTCGACGAGCTCAGCCTGGCCCTGCCCGCGGGGACGTTCACCGCGGTGATGGGCCCGTCGGGCTCCGGGAAGAGCACCCTGCTGCACTGCGCGGCGGGCCTGGACGCGCCGACCTCCGGCAGCGTGGTGCTGGCGGACCGGCCGTTGGACGGACTGACCGAGGACCAGCTGACGGTCCTGCGCCGCGAGCGAGCCGCGTTCGTGTTCCAGTCCTTCAACCTGATGCCGACCCTGAACGTCACCCAGAACGTCGGCCTGCCATACGTCCTCGCCGGACGCAGACCCGACCCGCACGCCGTCATGGAGGCCATCGAGCGAGTGGGCCTCGCCGACCGCGCACACCACCTGCCGGCCGAGCTCTCCGGCGGACAGCAACAGCGAGTGGCGATCGCACGGGCCGTGGCCGGCGGCGCGGAGGTGCTGTTCGCCGACGAGCCGACCGGCGCTCTCGACACCGCCACCGCCGGCCGGATCCTCGCGCTGCTGCGCTCCGCCGTCGACGAGACCGGCCAGACGATCATGATGACCACCCACGACCCCGTCGCCGCCTCCTTCGCCGACACCGTCGTCTTCCTGGTCGACGGCCGCATCGCCGACCACATGACCCGGCCCACGGCCACCCAGGTGGCCGACCGCCTCGTCGGCCTCGCCGCACGACCCGCCACAGGAGCCCGCTGATGTGGCCGCCGGCCCTGAGCGACGTACCGCGACAAACCGCCACACCGAGCACGAAAGGAACCCGATCATGTGGCCGCCGGCACTGAGCGGCGTACGGCGACAGCTCGCCGTACCGAGCGCGAGAGGAACCCGATGATGTGGCCCCTGGTGCTGAGCGGTGTCCGGCGACGGCTCGCCGCGCTGAGCGCGATCTTCATGGCCGCGATGCTCGGCGCCGCTCTGGTTCTTCTGTCGGGTTCACTGTTCGAGACCGGCATCCGGCTGGCCGCACCGCCGAAACGCCTGACGTCCGCGCCGATCGTCCTCATCGGCGAACCGAGCTACCGCATGCTCGACGAGCGCGGCCGTCCCACCACCGACTACCGTCCTTACCCCGAACGGCACCGCCTGGACCCGGCCGTCATCGGAACGACAGCCAGGATCGACGGAGTGGCCGCCGGTGTGCCGGTCTTCCTCCTCTCGGTAGCAGGCCCCACCGGCACGCTGACCGGCCAGAACTGGACCTCGGCGGCCCTCGGCCCCTTCGCCTTGACCGAAGGCGGGAAACCCGCCGCCGACGACGAGATCGTGGTGACCCCCGCACTGGCGCGGCGGTTACGAACCGCACCAGGTGACACGGTGCGTCTGGCCGACGCGACCTACCGCGTCGCCGGCATCGCGGGAGACCCGGACTCCCCCGTCACGCTGTTCTTCACCGACACACGCGCCACCGCGCTCAGCGGAGACGGCAGACCCGACGCCGTCGCCGTCCTGCCGGACCCCGGCGCCGACATCGACCGGATCACCGCGCGCATCGCCGCCTCGGCCGACGGCGTCCGGGTGCTGACGGGCGACCAGCGAGGCGCAGCGGAAGACCCCGCGGTGGCCGCCTCCCGCACCTCGACGATCGTCATCGGCGCCGTCTTCGGCGGCATCGTCCTGGTGGTGCTGGCCACCGTCGTATCGGCCCTCATCAGCCTCTCCGTGCGTCAGCGAAGCCGGGAGATCAGCCTGTTGCGCGCCAGTGGCGCCACCGGGAGACAAGCACGCAGGCTGATCGTCGCCGAGACGATGATCGTGAGCCTCGCAGGCGTGCTGACCGGCCTGGTCCTCGGCGTCCCTCTGACGACGCTGGTGTTCACCCTGCTGACCGGCAACGGCATCGTGCCGGACATGCTCTCCCTGAGCATCGGCCCCCTGCCGTTCGCCGTCGCGACGGCCACCACACTGCTGGTGACGTGGACGGCGGCACGCGTCGCGGCACGACCGGCCCTGCGCGCACGAGCGATCGACGCGCTACGGGAAGCCGACCTCCCCTCTTCCCGAGTCGGCTCTTCCCGAGTCGGCCCGCTGCGCTGGATCCTCGGCGTCCTGTTCGCACTCGGCACCGTGGCCCTGGCCGTCCTCACCAGCCTGATGAGCCCGGCCCTGACCTCCGCCACCAGCGGACCCGCCGTACTCACCGGCAGCATCGCCGTGGCGCTCCTCGCCCCCGCCGTGCTCCGAGCCGTCCTCCCCCTGCTGCGAGGGGTCGCACGCCTGCGCGCCGGCTCCCTGGCCGGCCTCGCCGTCCACAACACCCGCGCACGCGCCGCCGAGACCGCCACCGTCGTCACCTCCATCGCACTCGTCGTCGGCATCGGCGCCGGCAACCTGGTCGCACAGTCGATCCAACTCCAGGCACAACGAGACGCATCGATCGCGAGCATCCGCGCGGACCTCGTCGTCCAGGTCCCCGGTGGCGCCGACGAGAAACTCATCCACCAGGTAAGCACCGTCGAAGGCGTCGAAGCCGCGAGCGCGTTCGTGACCAGCGGCGGCTGGATCGAACACCCCTACGACCCCTCCCACCGCGACCGGCCCTGGCCCGTCCGCGGCGTGACCGCCGACGCAGCGACCAAGGTCCTCACCACCCCGGTCGTCACCGGCTCCCTGTCCGGCCTCACCGGCGACACCATCGCGCTGCCCCAGGCGACCGCCGAAACCCTGGCCCTCGCAGTCGGCGACACCCTCACCTTCCGCTTCGGCGACGGCGCCTCCGCACCCCTGCGCCTGGTCGCGACCTACGCCGACCGCTCCGGCTACGAAACCCTGCTCCTCCCCCACCGCCTTCTGGCCGCGCACACCTCATCTCGCCACGTCCCCCAGTTGCTCATCACCGTCCACCCCGAAAACCCTGGAGAAACCCGGCAAGCACTCCTCTCGGCACTGGCCGGCACCCCCGGCACGACCGTCGGCGACCGCACCGCCATCGAAACCGTCCTCAACCAAGGCGCCGGCGTACAGGGAACCGTCAACTCCCTGATGGTCGCCATCACCATCGCCTACGCGGCGATAGCCGTCGTCAACACCCTCGGCATCTCGATCCTCACCCGCCGCCGCGAACTGGCCCTGCTCCGCCTCTCCGGAGCAACCCGCCGCCAGGTCCGAACCACCCTCACCACCGAAATCCTGTTGCTGACCACCACAGGCATCACCGCAGGCCTGATCGTGGCCGCCGCCGCGATCATCCCCACGACGACCGCGACCTCCGGCACCCTCCTCCACCCCACCCCGATCCTGACCGTCCTCAGCCTCCTCGCCGTGGTGACGTCCCTGATCATCCCTGTCACCCTCGCCGCCACCCACCAGGCCATGAGGAAAACACCGGCGGAAACCCTCGCCATCTCGACCTGAACACAACCGGGCCCGCCGGCCAGGGGACTGAAAATATGAATCCCTCCAATCTCACACAAAGCCGAATTATCAATCAAAGAATGCGAAATCCCTCATCCGGCACCGCAATAAAGATCAGATCGGCCTCCTGTGCGTAATGATTCGTGGTACATGCCGCCAATAGGGAGAATCTTTGTAGTGTGGACGTCATGGATGTGCAGATCGCCGTCTCAGGCGAGGAGAGCGTCGACGCTCTGCGCCGCTGGCTGAACAAAGACCCTGACTTACTCAAGCAGATACGGAACCAGGGGACCCCACCCGGCCCGGGCCGCCTTGGGACGCTTGAGGTGCTCGTCGCCGCCGTCGGCCAGGGGGGAGCCGCCACCGCACTGGCGAGCGCACTGGTGGCGTGGCTGCGGCGGCGAGTGGGAGACGTGGAGATCACGGTCCGCCGGCCGGACGGCGGGGAGATCACGCTCACCGCCAGGAACGTCCGAAGGCTCGACTCGGCACAACTCACAGAGCTGACGCGCCGGCTCGAAGACACCATGGGTGGGGACAAAGGAACTCACCGGACGCAGGACCGGGAGTTGCCAGAGCCCTCGGAGCGCGGGTGACGACCGTCCCCGGAGCGGACCGGGCCGGCCGAGCGCTGGAACACGCGGGAAGCCGCGCGCTCGTGGTCGGCACCGGCCGCCATGTCCCGCAATCCACCCTTCCGGACGTGGAAGCTGCCGCCGCGACGGCGCTGGACCTGGGACAGGCTCTGGTGGAGTACTGCGGCCTCGCCCCCGGCCACCTGGAAATACTCTTGGATCCGGCGGGCCCGGCCGAACTGAGAAGCACACTGGCCAGAGCGGCCTCGCAGGCGCGCGGCACGTTTCTGTTCTCCTTCGTGGGACACGGGCTCCTCGACGCGGACGGTGAGCTCTACCTCGCCACATCCGCCACCGACGGGGCGAGCGCGGGGCTCATGTACAAGGCGCTGCCGTACTCCGCGGTGCGTGAGGCGCTCATCGCCAGCCCAGCGGAAACGATCATCGTCGTCCTGGACTGCTGCTTCGCCGGACGGGCGAACGGCGCGGCGGTGCGCGGCATCAGCGACGCCTTCGGCCGCATGCGGGTGCGGCGCAGCCACCTGCTCGCGTCCGCCGCCCGAGACGAACAAGCCCTGGCTCCCCTGGGTGCGCGGCACACCGCGTACACCGGATGCCTGCTCACCGTCCTGCGCGAGGGCGACGAACTCGGTCCACGCATGCTGAGCCTGGACGACATCAGCCGCTATCTCGACCGGGAACTACCCAGGCGCGGATTTCCGCAGCACTTTCCTCAGCATTTCGGACGCGCGGGGGAAATCACCCTCACCCAGAATCGGGCCTACACACCTCCCGGTATCGGACCCAAAAAACCTCCGGCCGAGAGCCCCTGTCCCTACCGGGGATTGAAACCGTTCGCGTTCACCTCCGACGACGCGCGCTTCTTCTTCGGCAGAGAGGAGCTGGTCGAGGAACTCGTGCGGGCCGTCGGCACCCGGCGAACGGGTCCGCTGTTCGTGATCGGCCCGTCAGGTTCGGGAAAGTCCTCAGTTCTGCAGGCGGGCCTGTTGCAGGCACTGTCCCGCGCCGAGGACGGCTGGCTGCCTCTCATCCTCACCCCCGGCGACAGCCCCATGACCGCGCTGGTCCAGGCGATGTCCACTGAGGAGGCCGACGACGCGGCCGGTGAGATCGCCGACGCTCCGCATGCCGTGAACCGCCTCATCGAAAGAACGTTGAAGAACCGGGACCGCCCCACGGACCGCCTGATCCTCGTCGTCGACCAGTTCGAGGAGGTTTTCACCCGTTGCCAGGACCCGGCCGAGCGAAACGCCTTCATCTCCGCGCTGTGCGCAGCCGACCCTTCCCATGCACTGGTCGTACCGGCCGTCCGAGCCGACTTCTACGGCCACTGCCTGGCGTATCCCGGCCTGCTCACCGCACTCGGCGGGGGACACGTGCCGGTCGGACCCATGACCGGGCCTTAGGTACGCCGCGCGATCGAGGGTCCCGCCGAGGAGGCCGGGCTGTCACTGGAACCGGGACTCGTGGACCTCCTTCTCCACGACCTACGGCCCGGCGAGGAGGGGATGCTGAGCGCGCTTCCCCTGCTCTCCCACGCACTGCTGGTCACCTGGCAGAACAGAGAGGGCAAGACCCTCACCATGTCCGGCTACCGCGCCACGGGAGGGATCTGGCAGTCGGTCACCACGAGCGCGGAGGAAGTGTACGACAGCCTGGACGGCGAGGGACGCGAGGCCATCAGGAGGATCCTCCTCGCCGGCGTCCAGATCGGCGAGGGGACGGAGGACACCCGGCGCGAGATCGACCTGCCGGGGCTTCTCGCGAGGGCCGGCGCCGTCCCTGGCCCTGTCGTCGCGGCGAGGGACGCACTGGTCGAGGCCCGTCTGATCAGCGTGACGGAGAAGGGTGCGGAGATATCCCACGAGGCGCTCCTGCGCGCCTGGCCACGCCTGCGTGAGTGGATAGCCGAGGACCGCGACGAACTGCGCCTGCGTCAACGGCTGGCGACTGCGGCCACGACCTGGCACGAGCAGGGCCGTGACCCCCACCTGCTGTTGCGTGGCGTGTCCCTGAAGTCCGCGGAGTCGTGGGCCGTAGGGCACAACCGGCAACTCGGCCCTCTCGAGCAGGACTTCCTCCGCCAAAGCCGACGTAACCGGAGAAGGGGGAGGATCAGGTTTGCCTCCGCGCTGAGCGTCCTGATCCTGATGGCGGCCGGAGGTGGTGTCCTGATCCAGGAGAGCAGGGCTGCCGCGGAACAACGGCTTCGCGCGGCGGTGTCCGGCCAAGTCGTCCCTATGGTGGCCATCCAGTACGCGGCCGGTAACCCCCTTGGCTCGCACAAACTGGCGGTGGAGGCCTACCGCCTGGCTCCGGACAGCGTCCAGGCGATCAGCACTCTGCTCAGCACCCAGAACCAGCATTTCGACGACACGCTCGACCCGAGGAACGGCGCGCCTATCTGGAAGGCGGTCTTCAGCCCGGACGGGAAGACGATCGCCACAGGAAGCAGTAACGGAGAGGTGAAGTTGTGGGACGCCACGACCCATCGGCAGATCACCACGATCCCCAACCTCGCAGGACCCGGCAGGTCCATGAACATCACGACCGTCGCGTTCAGTCCGGACGGCACGAACTTGGCCGCGACGATGATGGGAATGATCCGCTTGTGGGAGGTTACAGATCGTGACCATCCGAGAGTTCTCCCCGCGCTGAATACAGGCGACGTAGAACAAGTCAGCTTTGGCGCCTTCAGCCGCGACGGCAGGCTGATGGCCGGCATTAGCGGCGGGGGGAAGCTGCGCGTCTGGGATGTCGTCCACCGCCGTCTGATCGCCGCGCCGTTCCACGTCGGCGAGGGAAGCCACGCGGCCTTCACTCCGGACGCGCGGACTCTGGTCATCGCGTCCCCCTACGGCGCCGTGCGACTCTGGGACGTACGGCACCGCCGGTTCACCCGTTCACTGACCCGCCATACCGCGAAACTCAACACCGCGCTCGCGATCAGCCGCGACGGCCGCACCCTGGCCTTGCCGGCCGAGAACGGCGGAGTACAGCTCTGGGACCTCCCCCGGCGCAGGCGGCTGAACACCATCACGGGTGACGACCTCGGCAGGGCTGTCGCCGCCCTCGCGTTCAGCCCGGACGGCAATCTCCTCGCCGCCGGTGGCTACGACTCTCACGTGCGGATTTGGGACCACGCAGCGGGTGACCGGCTCCTGGCCGATCTGACCGGCCACATCGCCCAGGTGAGCAGTGTCGAGTTCAGCCCTGACGGCGCGACGCTGGCCAGCGCCGGCACCGACCATGTCGTCCAGTTGTGGAACATGCGCGGCAACTTCCTCAACGGCCGATTCAGTCCTGGTGTCACCGTGGCCTTCTCACCGGCCCGGAGCCTGCTGGCGGTGGCCGAGTACTCCGACGTCGTCCTCTACTCGATGCCCGCGCGCCGCCGCGTCGCGACGTTTCCTGGTCCGGGCCTCATCCCCATGGCCGTCGCGTTCAGCCGGGACGGGACGCTGCTGGCCGTCGCGTCCGGTGCGGAGCCCGACCGTTACGGCACCGTGCGCCTGTGGGACGTCTCCCATCAGAAGTTGCTCAAGACCATCGCGACCCACCACCACGGTGCGATGAACGCGATCGCCTTCAGTCCTGACGGCCGCACGCTGGCCACATCCGCCATTTACGACCCCACAGTCCGCCTGTGGAACCCGGCGGACGGCTCACTTCGCGCGACACTCAAAGGCAATGGCGGCGACCTCGCCTTAACTCGTGCGACAGCCCTGACACAAGGCGTCCAGTCACTGGCCTACAGTCCCGACGGCCGGACCCTGGCCGCCGGAAGCTTCGACGGCATCGTCCGTCTCTGGGACACGCGCCGCAACGCACTGGCCGACGACCGGCTCTCACAACGCAGCGGTGTGCCGGCCCTCGCCTTCAGCCCCGACGGCCGCACGCTCGCCACGGGTGGAAGCGGCGACACCCTCATCCGCCTCTATGATCTCGCCACCAGGAAGGTATCCACCACCTTGTCGGCGCACACCGCTCAGATCAACGACCTGGTGTACTCACCGGACGGTGCGACCCTCATCAGCGCGAGCGACGACAAGACCGTGCGCGTCTGGAACATGCGAGACAAGACCCTGCTGGCCGGTCTGACCGCCGATCACAAGATCGTCGCGGTGGCCTACGACGCACAGAACCGGACCGTGGTCGCCACCGGGATCGGCCCGCCACTGGTATGGAACATCGACCCCCGACGCGTCGCCGAGCAGATATGCGGACGGCTCACCGGCCCCGATCTCACTCCTGAGGGCTGGAAGAACCTCATCCCCCAACTCCCCTACGAACGGTCCTGCGACGGCCTGACCAACCGAGGGTGACCGGCAAGCCGGCGGCTACGACGATCAAGGACGGCGCCGCGTGGCTCGTGTTAGCAGAAGTGTTGGCAAAAGGCCCCTTGTGATGGTCGCAAGGGGCCTTTGATGTGGGAGCCGACGAGGGGAATCGAACCCCTGACCTACGGTTTACAAGACCGTTGCTCTGCCGATTGAGCTACGTCGGCGGGTGGTGGGATCGAGTTTAGTGGGCTTCGGTGGTGGTCGTCATGGAGGTGGGGCTAGGAGTGGCGGAGGCGGGTGATTTCGTAGAGGGAGATGGCGGCGGCCACTGAGGCGTTGAGGGACTCGGCGGCTGCTTGGATGGGGATGCGGGCTATGGTGTCGCAGGTTTCGCGGACCAGGCGGGAAAGGCCTTTGCCTTCGGAGCCTATGACGAGGACCAGGGGCTCTTTGGCCAGGTCTATGTCGGCAATGTCGGTGTCGGCGGTGCCGTCGAGGCCGACGACGAAGAGGCCTCTTGAGCGGTAGTCGCGGAGGGTGCTGGTGAGGTTGGGGGCCTTGGCCACGGGGAGGTGGGCCAGGGTGCCTGCGCTGGTCTTCCAGGCGCCTGCGGTCACGCCGGCGGAGCGGCGGGCCGGGACCAGGATGCCGTGTGCGGCGAAGGCGGTGGCGGAGCGGGCTATGGCGCCGAGGTTGCGGGGATCGGTGACGCCGTCCAGAGCGAGGATCAGGGGGATCTCGGCGGCTTCCTCGGCGCGGACGACCAGGTCGTCGGGGTGCGCGTACTCGTACGGAGGGAGCTGGAGGGCTATGCCTTGGTGGACGCTGCCGTCGGTGAGTCTGTCCAGCTTGTCGCGGCTGACTTCCAGGAGGGCTATGCCGCGGTCGGCCGCCATCTTGATGGCGTCGCGGATGCGGTCGTCGTTGTCGACGCGCTGAGCGACGTAGAGGACGTTGGCGGGGATCTCGGCGCGCAGGGCCTCGACCACGGGGTTGCGGCCGCCGATGACCTCAGGAGCGTTCTCGTCCTTGCGGGGACGGCGCGCGGGCTGGTCGGCGGGACGCGCGGCCGTACGTGGAGAGCCTTGCTGGCGATCCTTGTACCAGTGGCGCATGTGGGCCGGCGGTGTCGCGCCTTTGCCCGCGAGCGAACCGCGGCCCTTGCCGCCGGTGCCTCGCGTGGCACCTTTTCTTCTGCCGCCGGAACCGCCGGAGCCTTTACCCGCACCTGCCATGTCGTAAGCCTACCGGTGCGATCAGTGCGCCAGTTCCCACCGAGGACCGGAGGAGGTGTCCTCGACGATGACGCCGGCGGCGGCGAGGTCGTCGCGGATGGCGTCGGCGGCGGCGTAGTCCTTGCGTGCGCGCGCGGCCTGGCGCTGGTCGAGAGCGACGCGGACGAGCGCGGCGACGGTCTCACGGACGCGGTGGTCGCCGCCGGACTCGCGCCAGCGGGCCGAGCGGGGGTCCAGGCCGAGGACGTCGAGCATGTTCTGGATCTCGGCGAGGAGACGGGCCACCTGCTCCTTGTTACCCGCCGCCAGCGCGACGTTGCCCTCGCGCACGACCTCGTGGATGACGGCCAGCGCCTGGGGGACGCCGAGGTCGTCGTTCATGGCGTCCACGAACGCCTGCGGCAGCGGGGCAGCGGCGTCGACGTCGTGGATGACCTCGGCGGCGCGGGTGACGAAGCCCTCGATGCGCTGGTAGCCGGTGGCGGCTTCGGTGAGGGACTCGTCGGAGTAGTCGATGACCGAACGGTAGTGCGCCGAGACGAGGTAGTAGCGCAGCTCGACCGGACGGACCTTGGTGAGGATGGCGGGGATGAGCAAGGAGTTGCCGAGGGACTTGCTCATCTTCTCGGCGCCGATCTTGAGCATGCCGTTGTGCAGCCAGTACCGCGCGAAACCGTCGCCTGCCGCCTGGGACTGCGCGATCTCGTTCTCGTGGTGCGGGAAGATCAGGTCGACGCCGCCGCCGTGGATGTCGAAGGTCTCGCCGAGGTACTTGGTGGCCATGGCGGAGCACTCGAGGTGCCAGCCGGGACGGCCGGGGCCCCACGGGGTGGGCCAGGTCGGCTCGCCGGGCTTGGCACCCTTCCACAGCGCGAAGTCGCGGGGGTCGTGCTTGGCCGAGTCGCTGTCGGTGTCGCCGGCGGCACGCATGTTCTCGGGACGCTGGTTGGACAGCTTGCCGTACCGCTCGGCGTACGACATGACGTCGAAGTAGACGTCGCCACCGGCGGCGTAGGCGTGGCCCTTGTCGATGAGCCGCTGCATGAGCTCGATCATCTCGGGGATGTGGCCCATGGCGCGGGGCTCGACGGTGGGGGGCAGGCAGCCGAGCTGGTCGTAGGCCCAGGTGAACGCGCGCTGGTTGCGCTCGGCGACGACGAACCACGGCACGCCTTCTTGGGCCGCGACGCGTATGATCTTGTCGTCGAGGTCGGTGACGTTGCGGCAGAATGTCACGTCATAGCCGGAATGGGCCAGCCAGCGGCGCAGGACGTCGAAGTTGACGCCGGAGCGGATGTGACCGACATGGGGCGGAGCCTGCACAGTGGCCCCGCACAGGTAGATCGAGACCCGGCCCGGCTGGATCGGGACGAACTCGCGGACCGCACGGGTGCTGGTGTCGTATAGGCGCAGGCTCACGAACGCAAGGCTAATGCCTTCCAGGCTCTGACAGGACAGGTTGCCCGACCTCACACGTCTGTAAAACCAAAGTGATTCCTGCGCTCTTTTCTCCCTGGCCGCGTGAGTGTGTGTCTTCTCCGGCGAAGGGCGACTTGCCCCGGAGAATATATGCCTCTTTGCGACATTTACCGGGTTGCTTGACCGGTCCGAAACAGTGGTCGTGGCGCGTCCGCAAGCGGCCGTCACGGCCCCTCGCGGCGGCCCTACCGGCGCGGCCGACGGCCGGGGCTGCGGCGATTCTGTAGGCTTCGAAGGGCCATGGACGTCACCCCTCCGCTGACGGCGGGCCAGCCGGCCCGTCGTTCCGCCACCCCCGCCGCACCCGTTCTCGCCACGCCGCCGAGCCGGATCGCGCTCGCGCTGCGCCGTACCGGGACCGCCGTCGCCGTGCTGGCCGTCGCCGCACTCGCCGCCGCCGCCTGCACGCTCTCGTTCGAGCCCCTGCGCTCACTCGCCGTCACCGGCGGGGCCCGGACCGATCTGGCGTACCTCTACCCGGCGGGCTTCGCCGCCTTGCTCGTGGTCGCCCTGATCAGTGTCTTCCTGCTGCGGACCCGGGGCTGGGCCGCGCGGCTGCAGGCCGGGGTCGTGCTCGCCGTGCTGATCGTGGCCGCCGCGACGGCCAACACGGTCGTGGCCACCGGGGCCGTCGTCGATTCCCGTGCGGCCGCCGTGACCGTGGCCATCGCGCCCTGGGTCATGGTGGTGCTCGGCCTGTGGCTGCTGCTGCTCTCCGTACGGGCCCCGCGAGCGGCCGGCGGCGAGTCCGACGCGGATCTCGTGCCGTTCGGTGTGGAGCGGACCACCGCCGAGCCCCTCTCGACCAGGGACCGTGAGCCGTCGCCTGTTCCCGACGAGGCGGTCGCGATCAGAGCCCCTGAGCTGGCGCCTCCTCTTGAGGAGTCCGTCACCCCTGAGGAGCGTGAGGCTGTGGCGCGGCAACTTCCCGAGGCCGAGCCGGTGGTCGGGCCGACTCCCGCGCCTGAGACACCGCCGGTCGACCGGACACCCGCGCCGCAGAACCCTGAGCCGGCCCGCCGGACACCTGTCGTGACAGATCCCGAGCGGACACCTGTGCTTGATGACCCCGCACCACCGGCCGGCCGCACACCTGTCGCGCACAGCCCCGAGCCGCCGGCCGGCCGGACACCCGTGCCGGAGAGTCCCGAGCCGCTCAAGGACCAGCCGCTGGTGCCTGAGCCACGGCGCCGCGAGCCCGACGCTCCGCTCCGGTGGGGTGACCTCGTCCGTCCTGCCAGCGGTGACGTACTGGTACATCCGCTTCCGTCGTCTGAGGACGTCGGCACTCAGCCGTATCCGGCGTTCACCGGTGCGGACGAGTACGATCCCGGCCGCTACGTGGAGCGGGACGACGAGCGCGACCCCGAGCCGACCCCGGCCGAGGTGGACCGCGACACACAGCCGTACCCCAACCTCCGTGAGGAGTCCCCGCGGTTGCCTGCCACCGGACAGGAGCCTGACCCGGCGCACGGCGCGTGGGTGGCCGAACCCGAGGAGATCGCCGTCCAGGACGAAGCCGGTCCTGCTCAGCGTCGGCCCCACCCCGCGGAGGAGGCGGCCGCCCCGCCGTCCGGACGTATGCGCAGCACGCCGCTGCCTCCGGAGGAGTGACGGTCCTCGGGGACCGGGTGGATCCACGGATCTGTCACGCCACAACGCGAAGGCCCGCCCGGCGGGTGCCGGACGGGCCTTGCTCAGTGGGCGATGGCAGCTGTGGCCACCTGTGTCGAGTTGCCTTGTCAGACCCTGGTGCGACCGCGGAGGCCGGCGACAAGGCCGACACCCACGACGGCGAGGACGACCTGGAGAACCAGTTCGATCCAGTCGATGCCGTCTGTAGTGGCCACGCCGAGCACCTGGGCGATCGCCGTGCCGATCAGGGCAGCGACGATGCCGACGACGATGGTCAGCAGCCATCCGATGGGCTGGCGGCCAGGAAGAACCAGGCGGCCGAGCGCACCGATGATCGCGCCGATCACAATCGCGCCGAGGATGGTTTCGATGGTCATATTGAGCCTCCCCTGTGAGGGTCGCACCTTCACGCTGAACAGATGGCTACCCCGTCTTGGAGGACTATTCCTGGAAATTTTAAATCCGCAGGTCAGGAAGGTAAAGAAATCGAACGGCGGCCCCACGCACCCGCGCCGGTCCGCGGGACACGCCGTCCGAAGGGGATTCACGAGTCGGGGTGCAGCCGCCCGGGATCCTGCTAGTACGACGTATGGCGAGCACCGCCGGATGGTGCCGACACCGCCACGGAACCCTTACCTTGCGCCGCACGTATGACCGTCCGCCGGGTGGACCACCGTACGACGGCGCCGGATTCGCCGTACCACGTCCCACCGCTTCGGCGCCGGACAAGTGCCGTGCGGGATGAGGCGAGTGCCGTGCGAGATGGCAAAGGTCGGACGCCGCACGGAGTGAGAGCGGATTCGCCGTACACGTCCCACCGCTTCGGCGACGGACGGGTGTCGTGCGGGATGAGGCGAGGGCCGTGCGAGATGGCAAAGGTCGGATGCCGCACGGAGTGAGAGCGGACCGAGAGCACATCGAAAGGGAGGGCTAGGAGTGGGAGAGAACGCCGGTGGCGGGGTGGTGTTGGGAGGTAGAGGACCAGGACGGTGTTGGGGGGTTAGAGGACCAGGGCGGTGGCGATGGCGGCTATGCCTTCGTTGCGGCCGGTCAGGCCCAGGCCGTCGGTTGTGGTGGCGCTTATGGAGACAGGAGCGCCGACGGCGGTGGTCAGGGCTTTTTCGGCTTCGGGTCGGCGGGGGGCCAATTTGGGGCGGTTGCCGATGATTTGTACGGCTACGTTGCCGATGGTGAAGCCGGCGGCTCTTACGTGGCGGGCGGTTTCCTCCAGGAGGGTTACACCGGAGGCGCCGGACCATCGGGGGTCGGCGGTGCCGAAGAGCGCGCCTAGGTCGCCCAGGCCGGCTGCGGAGAGCAAGGCGTCGCAGCAGGCGTGTGCGGCGGCGTCGCCGTCGGAGTGGCCGGACAGGCCTGTCTCGCCGGGCCAGTGAAGGCCGGCGAGATGGAGGTCACGGCCGGATGCGAAAGGGTGGACATCGACGCCGATGCCCACCCTAGGCAGTGATGGTGTGTTCAGGAGTTCAGGACCTCGTCGAGGAGGGCTTCCGCCTTGTCCTCGTTGGTCTTCTCAGCGAGGGCGAGCTCGCTGACCAGTATCTGCCTGGCCTTGGCGAGCATGCGCTTCTCGCCGGCCGACAGACCGCGCTCCTTGTCGCGCCGCCAGAGGTCGCGCACCACCTCGGCAACCTTGTTGACATCGCCGGAGGCAAGCTTCTCAAGGTTGGCCTTGTAACGGCGGGACCAGTTGGTGGGCTCTTCTGTGTGCGGCATGCGCAGCACATCGAAGACACGCTCCAGGCCTTCCTGGCCTACAACGTCACGCACACCGACGAGCTCGGCGTTGTCCGCCGGCACCTGAACGGTAAGGTCGCCCTTGTCGACCTTCAGCACCAGATAGGTTCTGTCCTCGCCCTTGATGGTGCGGGTCGTGATGGCTTCGATTCGAGCAGCCCCGTGGTGGGGGTAGACGACAGTGTCGCCGACCTGGAAAGTCATGTGACAAGTACCCCTTCCGCTGTACTCCAGGATACCACGCGTCAGTCCCCTCCCGGAACAGTGAAATCAACATAACTGCAGGTCAAAGCCTCCATTTGGGACTTGACAACTGCACGGGGATGTGAATCCGTCTCGGAAAAACCCCCGGTGACCTGCACCCCGACGAGCCTCGCGACGCCCCCGGGGTGACTGCAGGAGGGACGGCGGACGCCGATAAGGTGGGCCCCTGGCCATACCCGTGTGCACCAAGGAGACCCCGAACAGTGACCAGCACCAGCCGTCGCCGGGTGACCGTCGTCACCGCGCTGCTCGCCTTGTCCCCGGCGCTGGCCGCGTGCGGCGCCGGGCCCGACGCGAACACCAGCAACGCCTACGCTCCGACCGAGGCCGGCGTGCTGATGGACAGCAGCGGCTCCGCCAAGACGTACGGCAGGAACGGCATCAAGATCCCGCAAGCTTTCCTCCTCGGCCCTGACTCGGGGAAGCGCATCCCGGCCGGCGGCTCGCTGCCCCTGTATCTCTCCATGGTGAACTACGGAACGGCGCCTGACACCCTGAACGGCATCACTGTGGCCGGTCAGGCCGGCGCGAAGGTCACGGCCCCCGGCCCGCTCACGCTGCCGCCGGGCCAGCTGGTCAACACCGGCATGCCGGCGTCCAAGTTCGTCGTGGAAGGCACGCAGAAGGAACTGCTCGGCGGCGAGACCATGGCGCTGACCCTCAGCTTCACCAACGCGGGGAACATCACCATGACCGTCCCGGTGATCACCCGCAGCCGCGAGTTCAGCAGCCTGTCCCCCGCGCCGAGCGCCGCGCCGACGCCGTCCGCCACCGCCCCGGCCGAGACGAGCGCCAGCCCCACGGCCGAGGCCTCCACGACCCCCTGAGCCGCACCACAGCGGCACGAGAACGACGAAGGGCCTCCCCCTCTCTCCGTACGAGAGGTGGGAGGCCCCGATTCGTTCTAGGCCTCCGTGGGATCGAACTTGTAGCCGAGCCCTCGCACGGTGAGGATGCACCGCGGGTTGGACGGGTCGGACTCCACCTTGGCCCTGAGCCGCTTCACGTGGACGTCCAGCGTCTTGGTGTCCCCCACGTAGTCGGCCCCCCACACGCGGTCGATCAGCTGCCCGCGGGTCAGCACCCGGCCGGCGTTGCGCAGCAGCACCTCAAGCAGCTCGAACTCCTTCAGCGGAAGCTGCACGGGACGGCCGCGGACCGCGACGATGTGCCGGTCGACGTCCATGCGCACCGGCCCCGCGGTCAGCACCGCCGACTCGATCTCCTCGACGTCGCCCTGCCGCCGCAGTACGGCGCGGATGCGGGCCACCAGCTCACGTGAGGAGAACGGCTTGGTGACGTAGTCGTCGGCGCCGAGCTCCAGCCCCACGACCTTGTCGATCTCGCTGTCCTTGGCGGTCAGCATGATGACCGGCACCTTGGACCGCTGCCGCAGCGAACGGCACACCTCGGTGCCTGGCAGGCCGGGGAGCATCAGGTCGAGCAGCACCAGGTCGGCGCCGTTGCGATCGAAGGTGTCCAGTGCCTCGGGCCCGGTGGTCGCCACCGCGACCTCGAACCCTTCCTTGCGGAGCATGTAGGACAAGGCGTCCGAGAACGACTCTTCGTCCTCGACGACGAGCACGCGGGTCACTGAGCGGCCTCCAGGGGATGAGTTGTGCTCGACGCGGCCACCGCCGCGCCGCCGAAGGCCGGTAGACGAAGGGTGAAGGTGGAGCCCGAGCCTTCCTTGCTCCAGACCGTCACCTCGCCGTTGTGCGCCACGGCGACGTGCTTGACGATGGCGAGACCGAGACCGGTGCCGCCTGTCGCGCGGGACCTCGCGGGGTCCACGCGGAAGAAACGTTCGAAGATGCGCTCCAGGGAACTCTCCGGGATGCCGATGCCCTGGTCGCTGACGCTGACCTCGACGGTGTTGTCACCCTTGGCCCGCGCGCACACCACGACCCTGGTGTTCTCGGGGCTGTAGGCGACGGCGTTGTCGATGAGGTTGCGCAGCGCGGTGACGAGCAGTTCGTCGTCCCCCCACACGCTCAGGCCCTCGGTGCCGCCGGCCACCAGCGCGATCTCCTTGGCGCTCGCGCGGGTGCCGCAGCGGTCGATGGCCTCGTGCACCACTTCGTCCACCGGCACGCGGCTCGGGGTGGGGATGGGTTCGCCGCCCTGGATGCGGGACAGGGTGATCAGGTCCTGCACGAGGTACGTCAGCCGTGCCGCCTCGTGCTGCATGCGGCCGGCGAAGCGGGTCACCGCGACGGGGTCGTCGGCGGCGTCCTGCACGGTCTCGGCGAGCAGGCTGAGCGCGCCGACGGGGGTCTTGAGCTCGTGGCTGACGTTGGCGACGAAGTCGCGGCGCACGGCCTCGACGCGGCGGCGCTCGGTCTGGTCCTCGGCGAGCACCAGCACCTGGCCGTGCGAGCCGAGCGGCGCCACCCGTACGGCGAACGTCGTGGGCTCGACGCCGAACCTGTTGCCGGCGACCTCGATCTCGCTTTCGCGGATCTCGCCGCTGCGCCGCACCTGACGTGCGAGGGCCATCAGCTCGGCGGCGGTGAGCTGGTCGCCTTTGACCAGGCCGAACGCTCGGGCCGCGGAGCTCGCGCGCAGCACGCGGTCGTCGCGGCCGAGCACGACCGCCGACGACGGCAGCACGGCGAGCACGGACGCCACACCTTGGGGAAGTGCGTTCTCTGCGGCTTCGCCGGTCATGGCGGGATGTTTGTCGCGCGAGCGAACCGCCATCATCGCGATCGCCCCGACGACGAACCCCGCCAGCGCCGCCAGGCTCGTCACGATCTCACTCACGCTTTCGATGGTAGGCGGCCTGACCTGCTGGACCGGTACCCCGAGACGTCCCTTTCCAGCAGAGTTCATCTGCTGGACGAAGTTCGTTCACGATCGCGCGCGTAGCGTGAGCGCCATGCGCGACGCTTTCCACGACGAACTCAACGCTCTCACCGACCGCCTGGTGGAGATGACCCGCCTGGTCCGTTCCGCCATGTCGAGGGCCACCACGGCGCTGATCGACGCCGACCTGCAGCTCGCGGAGAGCGTCATCTCCCAGGACGCCGAGGTGGACAGGATCCACGCCGGCCTGGAGTCCTCGATCTACGAGCTCATGGCCACGCAGCAGCCGGTGGCGGTCGACCTGCGTACGGCCATCACGGCGCTGCGGATGGGCAGCGACCTGGAGCGGATGGGTGACCTCGCCGAGCACGTGGCGAAGATCGCCCGGATGCGCCACCCCGAGTCGGCGATCCCCGCCGAGGTGCGCGACACCATCCTCGAGATGGGGCAGATCGCCGAGCGGCTGGTGACCAAGACCGGCGCCTGCATCGTCGGCCAGGACATCGAGCTGGCCAAGGAGCTGGAGACCGACGACGACGAGATGGACCGCCTGCACCGGCGGTTGTTCCGTGTGCTGCTGTCCAAGAACTGGTCGCACGGCATCGAGCCGGCGATCGACATCACGCTGACCGGCCGGTACTACGAGCGGTACGCCGACCACGCGGTCCGGGTGGCGCGTGACGTGGTGTACCTGGTCACCGGCAGCAGGGACCCCGACCCGTCGGAGTGAGGGGACGTCCACCGGCCCTCTCCTGGCGAGGGACGTTCACATAGATGGGGGCGCGGCCACCGGCCGCGCCCCCTTGTCATTTCGTTTCGGTCAGCGGCCCTGGTTGGCCACGGCCTCGGCCGCGGCCTTGGCGGCCTCGGGGTCGAGGTACTCGCCGCCGGCCACGACGGGCTTGAAGCCGGCGTCGAGCTCGTACCGCAGCGGGATGCCGGTGGGGATGTTGAGCTTGGCGATCGCCTCGTCGGAGATGCCGTCGAGGTGTTTGACCAGCGCGCGCAGCGAGTTGCCGTGCGCGACCACCAGCACGGTGCGGCCGGCGGCGAGGTCGGGGACGATGCTGTCGTACCAGTACGGCAGCATGCGGCCGACGACGTCCTTCAGGCACTCGGTGCGCGGCAGCAGCTCAGGCGGCAGCCCCGCGTAGCGGAGGTCGCCGGCCTGGGAGTACTCGTCGTCGTCCGGCAGGGGCGGCGGCGGCACGTCGTAGGAGCGGCGCCACAGCATGAACTGCTCGTCGCCGAACTCCTCGCGGGTCTGCGCCTTGTCCTTGCCCTGCAGAGCGCCGTAGTGGCGCTCGTTGAGCCGCCAGGACCGCGTGACCGGCAGCCACAGCAGGTCGGCGGCGCCGAGCGCGATGTTCGCCGTCTGGATCGCACGGGTGAGCACCGAGGTGTGCACGACGTCGGGACGCACCCCCGTGTCGAGCAGCAGACGGCCGCCGCGGCGGGCCTCCTCTTCACCCGTCGTCGAGAGCGAGACGTCGACCCAGCCGGTGAAAAGGCCTTTCGCGTTCCATTCGCTCTCGCCATGCCGCAATAGCACCAAAGTCGCCATGGGCCCAAGCTTAGGGTGTGGCCGGGGGCCCGTTCTCGCGCCGGTCCCGCTCGACGATGCCGGCGAAGGCCCGCAGGTTGGCGAGGGATTCGCCGCGTTTCACCCGCCAATCCCATTCGCGGCGGATGGAGGAGGCGAACCCCAGCTCCAAGGCCCGGTCGAACCACTCGTCGGCGTAGGTGAGGACGCAGCCGAGCAGCCGGTCGATCTCCTCCGCGGACACCGCCGACAGCGGCAGGCGGCCCACCAGATGCACGTCCCCCATGGAATCCAGCGCGAAGTGAACGCCGTACATGGAACCGTTCTTGTTGAGCAGCCATCGGTAGAACTCGGTGTGGTTCTCGTCGGGCCTGCGGCAGAAGAACGCCTCGACGAGCAGCGCCTGGTCGGTGACGGTGAGCCAGGTCATGGTGGCCAGCTTGTGCTGTCCCGGCAGGCGCACCAGGAACGCGCCGGGACGTGGATGCTCGTAGGTGACCTCGGCGGACTTGAGCGCGGCTTCGACGACGGCTTCGTGATCCATGTCCTTCACTCCCGCGTGACTACCCCGGACGACCAGGTGTATCAGGAGTACGGCCCGGGGACTCCACACGGGGCCGGTCAGAGACCGGCCGCCACCCGCGCGCGCGCCAGCCGGATGGTGGACTCGTACACCTCAAGCAGGCGGCCCGCGGTGGCCGACCAGCCGAACGCCGCGGCGTGGTCCCTGGCCCCCCTGCCGAGCACCCCGCGCCACGCGGGCCGGTCGGCCAGCGTCCGCAGAGCCCCGGCCCACACCCGCGGGTCGTGCCCCTCGATGAGCGTGCCGGAGACGCCGTCCCGTACGGCCGTGCGCAGGCCGCCGACGGACGCCGCGGCGACCGGTGTGCCGCAGGCCTGCGACTCCAGCGCGACCAGGCCGAACGACTCGTTGTACGACGGCACGGCGGTCACGTCGGCCGCGCGGTACCAGTCGGCGAGCTCGTGCTGCGGCGCCGGCGGCGCGGCCCTGACGATGTCGCCGATGCCGAGCGCCGCGGCGAGGTCGGTCAGGTGGGACGGCCTGGCGAGGCCGTTGCCGCTGAGTCCGCCGACGAACGCCACCAGCAGCCGCGACCGCAGCGCGGGGTCCTCGGCGACCATGCGCGCGGCGGCCTTGAGCAGCACGTCCGGGCCCTTGAGCGGCTGGATGCGGCCGACGAACAGCATGACGTACGCGTCGTGCGGCAGGCCGAGCCGCGCGCGGGCCTCGGGCTTGGACCCGGGTTTGAACACCTGGAGACTGACGCCGGGATTGACCACCTCGACCCGCGAGGCAGGAGCGCCGTACAGGTCGATCAGCTCGCCGGCCTCGGTGGCGGTGTTGGCGACCAGGCGGTCGGCGACCTCCACCACCTGTTCCTCGCCGAGCACCCGCACCACCGGCTCGGGTTTGTCGCCGCGCGCGAGCAGGAGGTTCTTGACCTTGGCCATGGTGTGCATGGTGTGGACGAGCGGCACACCCCACCGCTCCTTAGCGAGCCAGCCGACCTGGCCGGACAGCCAGTAGTGCGAGTGGATCACGTCGTAGCGGCCCGGGTCGTACGCCGCCTCGGTGCGCAGCACACCGGACAGGAAGCCGCACAGCTGGCTGGGAAGGTCACCTTTGTCGAGTTCCTCGTACGGTCCGGCGGTCACATGGCGCACCGTCACCCCCGGCACGAGCTCGACGGTCGGCGGCAGATCCCTGCAGGTCTGCCTGGTGAAGATCTCGACCTCCACGCCGCGGCCCGCGAGGCGTTTGGCCACCTCGACGATGTAGACGTTCATCCCCCCCGCGTCGCCGGTGCCCGGCTGGTCCAGCGGTGAAGTATGCATACTGATCGTCGCGACCCGTCTCACGCTGGGCACGAGCGGCGTTCCCGCCACCTGACACCACCTCCAAACCGGTTATAACCGGTGGATAGTCCGGTAGATTCCCCGAATTCCGGCGTACCGACCTCGCGCGACGCCACCGCCGCGACGCTGGCAGGATTGCCTGCGGGGACGCGGCGGGCTCCCCGGACACGACCGTGAACGGTGAGGACAGGCGATGACGAGGACAGCGGTGGTGACCGGCGCGAGCAGCGGCATCGGGGAGGCGACCGCGCGGCGGCTCGCCGCCGAGGGCTTCGACGTGGTCGCGGCGGCGCGGCGCGGGGACCGGCTGGACAAGCTGGCCGCCGAGGTGCCGTCGATCCGTCCCGCCACGCTCGACGTCACCTCCGACGAGTCGGTCGCCGCCTTCGCCGCCACGCTGGACCGCTGCGACGTGCTGGTCAACAACGCCGGCGGCGCCATCGGGCTCGAACCGGTCGCCGAGGGCCAGGTGGACGACTGGCGGCGCATGTACGAGGTCAACGTGCTGGGGTCGCTGCGCATGACCAAGGCGCTGCTCCCCAGGCTGATCGCGTCGGGGGACGGCGTGCTGGTGCTGCTCACGTCGGTCGCCGGACTGGTCGCCTACGAGGGAGGCGGCGGGTACGTCGCGGCCAAGCACGCGCAGACCTCCATGGCCGAGACGTTGCGGCTGGAACTGTGCGGAGAGCCCGTGCGTGTCGTCGAGATCGCTCCTGGCATGGTGCACACCGAGGAGTTCTCACTCACCCGGTTCCGGGGGGACGCCGAGAGCGCCGAGCGGGTGTACGAAGGGGTGCCGGGGCCGCTGAGCGCCGACGACGTGGCCGACGCCATCGCCTGGTGCGTCACCCGGCCGTGGAACGTCAACATCGACCGGCTGGTGATCAGGCCGCGCGCGCAGGCCGCGCAGCACAAGGTCCACCGGGTCACCTGAGGGTCACCGCGTGCGCGCACGGACCGGCCGGCCGTCCGGCGAGATCACCCGAGGCACCACGGGACACAACCGGCTGCGGCGCGCCGACCGCTTCCTCACCGCCGTGTACGGCTCGCTGCTGGTGTCGGCCGAGCGTCCTCTGGTCGTCGACCTCGGGTACGGCGCGTCCCACGTCACCACGACCGAGCTGTTCTGGCGGCTGCGGCGCGTCCGGCCGGACGTCGAGGTCGTGGGGGTCGAGATCGACCCGGTGCGGGTGGCGGCGGCGCGGCCGTACCAGCGGCCGGGGTTGTCGTTCGCGTACGGCGGGTTCGAGCTGCCGGTGGACCGGCCGCCGCTGATCGTGCGGGCCTTCAACGTGCTACGGCAGTACGACGAGGCGCGGGCCTTCGCGGCGTGGGACCTGCTGCGTTCCCGGCTGGCGCCGCACGGTGTGATCGTGGAGGGCACGTGCTCCGAGGTCGGCCACCGCGCGTCGTGGGTGGCGCTGGACGCCGCGGGGCCGCGCACGGTGACGCTGGCGGCACGCCTCGCGGGGTTCGGCAGCCCGGCCGATCTGGCGGAACGGCTGCCGAAAACCCTGATCCACCGGAACGTGCCGGGGGAACCGGTGCACGCCTTCCTGCGGGACTTCGAGCACTGCTGGCAGGTGGCGGCGCCGTACGGCGCCTACGGCATGCGGGCCCGGTGGACGGCGGCGGTGGAACGGCTCGCCGGCGCCTGGCCGGTGGCGGCCACACCACCGCTCGGAGGCCAGCGCAGGTGGCGGCTGGGGGAGGTCACCGTGCCCTGGACCGCGGTGGCGCCGGTCCTCTACACGACGTAGTACTACCCAAGGTAGGCTTGTCGGCGTGAAGGGTCTCGGTGAGCTTGAACGCAGCGTCATGGACATCTTGTGGGCCCAGAAAGCCCCTCTGACCGCACGAGAGGTCGGCCGCCTCATCGCCGACCGCGACCTCGCGCCGACCACGGTCATGACCGTCCTGGACCGGCTCACGCGTAAAGGATTCCTTCGCCGCACCCGCGACGGCCGCGCCTGGCGGTACGAACCGGTGGCCGGCCGCGACGCGTACGTCGCCGAGCTTATGCTGGAAGCCTTGGACATGACCGGAGACCGCTCCGCGGCGCTCACCCGTTTCGCGCAGACGGTCTCCGGCTCCGAGGCCGAGATCCTGCGCAAAGCACTCACGGAGCTGGAAGAAGAGTGATCGCCGCCGCCGTCCTGACCGCGCTCGCCATGGCGTGCGCGGTTGGCGCGTGGCGGCTGACGTTCGCGCGCTGGCCCTGGCGCACCCCGCGTGCGGCGATCCTGCTGTGGCAGTCGCTCGGCGTGACCTGGGGCCTCGCGAGCGTCGGCGCGCTGCTGGCGTACGCTCTGGCCCCCTACGGCGGCGGCGTGGTGTTCGGCCTGCACGCCTACGCCGACTCGGCGCTCTCGTCCGGCACGGCGCAGGGGGCGGTGCTGCCGCACGACCTTCCCCGCGTGGCCGCGCTGATCGCGGGGCTGACGCTGCTCGGCGTGCTGGTGTCGGTGCTGCTCGCGGCCGGTGCGCAGACGCTGCTCGCGCGGCGGCGCCACCGGGTGCTGCTGTCGCTGATCTCCCGTGAGGACCCCGGGGTGCCGGGGGTGCGGGTCCTCGACCACCCCGGCGCCACCGCGTACTGCCTGCCGGGCCTGCGGTCCGAGGTCGTGGTGAGCGCCGGCACGTTGTCGCTGCTCAGCCAGGACGAGCTGTCGGCGGTGCTCGCGCACGAGGCCGCGCACGCGCGCGAGCGGCACGACCTGGTGCTGCTGCCGTTCACCGCGCTCACCCGCGCGCTGCCGTGGCTCGGCGTGGTGCGTGACGCGCACTCCTCGGTGGCCCTGCTGGTCGAGATGGCCGCCGACGACCGCGCGCGCCGTTACTGCTCGGCGCGGCGACTCGCCACGGCGCTGCTGCGGTTCGGCACCGCCGGCACCTTGCCGGCGCCTAGCGGCGCGCTCGGCGCGGGAGGCGAGCAGGTCATGGCGCGGGTCAATCGCCTGGTCAAGCCCGGTGCGGCGCTGCCGAGGCGCTTCCGGTACGGGCTGGTGACGTTCTCTGTGCTTCTGTCGGTGTCGGCGCCGTTCCTGTGGGTCTATCCGGGGTGACCGTCACCGGCGCTTGCTGGTGTTAGCCGCAGCGTTTGCAATTGCAAGCATCATGCGGCAGACTGGAGCCATGGAACTACCGAAGGTCGGCTCGATCGGCGAGTACATCCGCGACCAGCGGAAGCAGGCGAAGATCTCGCTGCGCCAGCTCGCCAGCCAGGCAGGGGTGTCCAACCCCTACCTGAGCCAGATCGAGCGCGGCCTGCGCAAGCCGAGCGCGGAGATCCTCAACCAGATCGCCAAGGGACTGCGCATCTCGTCCCAGGCGCTGTACGTGCAGGCGGGTCTCATGGACGACCGCGTGCCCGACAGCGACGTGCTCGCCGCGGTACGTACCGACCCGCACCTGTCCGAACGTCAACGACAGGTGCTCATCGACATATACGAATCGTTCCGCAAGGAGAACCGCGCCGAGGCCCCGGCGCCGGACGGGGATTTCGTTCACACCCCGCCGGAGCCGGAGTCTCGCGGGACCGGCGCGAACCACGCCGAGGAGGATGCCGCCTCCTCGCGCGCGGCGCGGAACGGCCGTGTTCAAACCGAACCCAAGGAAGGTTAACCCATGGCTCTCAACGCCGAGGTCAAGAAACTGACGGACTCCAAGCCGTTCTACGCCGTCGCCGGCGCCGGCGACTTCGCGGTCGAGAAGCTGCGCGAGCTGCCGGAGCAGATCCAGCGTCTGCAGTCCCGGCGCGGCGAGGTGCGCGAGGTCGCGCGCGAACTGCCGACCATGGCCCGGCGCTACGCCGGCAACGTGCAGGTGAAGGCCGAGTCCGTGGCCAAGGACCTGCCCAACCTCGCCAAGGTGTACGCCGACCAGCTCGCCGGCAAGGCCGGCCTGCTCTACGACCAGTTCGCGAGCCGCGGCCGCAAGGTCGTCAGCCGGGTCACCGGGGAGGCCGCGCTGGAACTGCAGGAGGCCTCCACCGCCGCCGAGCCGCCGGCGGCCACCCGTCCGAAGACCACCACGGCCAGGAAGCCGGCGCGCACCACCGGGTCCAAGGCCTAGATTTCGACACATCGCACGGCCCGTCCGGAACTCCGGACGGGCCGTAGCCGTTCGTCCGGTTACGGCCGGTCCCGTCCCTGCACGCGCACCGGAATGACCGCCGTCCGAGCTAGGCTGAACACCGGCAGGCCATATACCCCTGGGAGACGTCGATGTTCCAGATCCACGGAGTCCTGGATCTCATTTTCTGGGTGCTCGCCCTCGGGGCACTCGGCCTGTGCGTCTGGGCCCTGGTGCACGCCGTGCGCACCCCCGCGCGCGCCTTCGCCGTGGCGGGCAAGCTCAAGAAGCAGATCTGGCTGCTCATCTTGGCCTTCGCCACGCTCTTCTCCTTCGCGGCCGTCGTGCAGTACCTTCCGACGCTGAGCATCTTCGTGATCGCGTCGGTCATCGGCTCCGGCATCTACCTCGCCGACGTCAAGCCGGCCGTGAACGAGATCGGCCGGGGCGGCAGCGGTTCGAGCGGCCCGTACGGCCCCTGGTGATCCCGCGCCGCCACTGATCACAGGTTGTCCACAGGTGCCCCTCATCCCCCGGCGCCGTGTCACATCCGGCCGCTAGGCTGACGGCCCATGATGGATCTTCTCCGTCGGCTCGCCCCCGTGGCCGTGCTCGCGGTCCTTCCCGTGCTCGCCGCGCCTTCCGCCGCCTCCGCGTCCGCCGCGGCCGGCCGGATCAGCCGCACCACCATGACTATGGAGCTGCGGCCCGGCGGAGTGCTGCACGTCAAGGAGCAGATCGCCTACACCGGCCAGGTCAGCCGCACCCTGCTCACCCGGGTGCGCCACGACGACGCCAACGACCGGCTGTACCGCGTCACCGGCTTCAAGGGGGACGGCACCCTGTCGGGGGACACCATCACCCCCTCGGGGAACGGCAAGGCCACGTTCGAGTACGACGTGGCAGGCGCCGTCACCCCCATCAGCGGCGGCGAGGAGCTGCGGTGGTTCGCCGCCGACGGGTGGGACGCGCCGGTCGAAGCCGCGCTGGTCACGCTGGCCGGTCCGGCGCCGCTGCAGAGCCTGTCGTGTTTCGCCGGCGACCTGACGTCCGCCATCGGGTGCACGTCGGTGTCCATGGACGAAGGCGGGACCCGCGCGGAATTCGAGCAGCAGGACCTTCCGGCGGGCCAGACGTTCACCGTCGTGGCGGGCTTCCCTTCCGGCGCCACCGGCGGCGCGCCGATCCTTTCGCACCGTTTCGACCTGGCGAGCGCCTTCACCCTCGACACCGTCACCGGCGGAGCGCTGGCCGGCCTACTGGTGCTGCTGCTCGGCGGCCTCGCCGTCCTTTACTGGACGCGCGGCCGTGACGCGCGCGCCGTGCACAGCGAGCCGGACTCTCTCACCGCCGTCGAGAACGGTCACTTCTCCCCGCCGGACGGCGTGCGGCCCGGCCAGATCGGCACCCTGATCGACGAGCAGGCCGACGTCGTGGACGTCACCGCCACCGTCGTCGACCTCGCCGTCCGCGGCTATCTACGCATCGACGAGCAGCCGAGAGGCGCGTACGACGCTCCCGACTGGCTGCTGGTCAAGACGTCCGGCCCGCCGCTGGACGAGCTTCTCGACTACGAGCGCGCGCTCCACAACGCCATCTTCGACGGCCGTGACACCGTCCTCCTGTCCCAGCTCCACGGCTCCTTCGCCGCCGGTCTCGGCAAGGTCCGCGACGCCTTGTACCGCGACGTGGTGCGCCAGGGCTGGTTCGCGCGCCGTCCCGACGCCGTCCGCACCCGCTGGACCACCCTCGGCGTCCTCGTCACGTTCCTCGGCGTGGCCGCCACCGTCCTGCTCGCGTGGTTCACCACCTACGGCCTCCTCGGCCTGGCCCTGATCATCGCCGGGGCCGCGCTCGCCGTCGGCGGCCAGTACATGCCGGCCAAGACCGGCAAGGGTGCCGCCGCGCTGGCCCACACCCTCGGGTTCCGCCAGTACCTCACCACCGGCGAGATCGGCGACGTCGACCCGGCCCAGCGGGTGGAGCTCTTCTCGCGCTACCTGCCGTACGCCGTGGTCTTCGACACCGTCGACCACTGGGCCCGGGTCGTCGCCTCCATCAACGGCAACGGCCACCAGGCCGACACCCTGTACTGGTACCACGGCCCCGCCGAGTGGGACCTGTCCAACTTCGCCGCCTCCATGACCACCTTCACCGCCACCACCTCAGGCGCCATCTCCTCCTCCCGCCAGTTCCACCGCCGCCTCTAGTCCGTCACCGCCGTCCGCGCAGGCGAACCTCAGCCCTCGGCCGTCACAGCTGACCGCGCACGCGGACCTCAGCCCCCGGCCATCACAACTGGCCGCGCAGGCGAGCCTCAGCTCTCGGCCGTCACAGGTGGCCGCGCACGCGGACCTCCCCCACCGGCAACCCGCCGCCGTACTGCGGCGGGGTGGCCAGCGGCGCCAGTTCCGGGGAGTCCAGGCCGAGCGCGCGCAAAGCGGCGACGGTGGCAGGCACTCTGGCGCGCTGTCCCCCGTCCACGATCTTCACCGTGGCGGCGCGGCCGTCCTCGAACGCGAACGCGTCGAAGGCCTCGGCCCCCGCCTTGAGCATCAGCCCGGGAACGGCGCGCATCAGCGCGGCCTCGGGTCGTGCGGTGCCGGACGTCCACTCCGGGTGGGCCCGCATGGCGTCCGCGATACGACGCTCCGGGGTGCCTGGCGCCGCCAGGACCATCGTGCGGAACGCGCGGGTCACCCCCGTCATCGAGGCGAAGTACAAAGGCGCACCGCAGCCGTCCACCCCGGTGGCCGCCACCCGCTCACCGGTCAGCTCCTCGATGGTGCCGCGGATGGCACGTTGCAGCGGATGACCGGGGAAACGGTAGTCGTCCAGCGGCCACCCGTTCACCACACAGGTGGCGAGCATCGCCGCATGCTTGCCGGAACAGTTCATGGTGATCCGTGCCGGTCCACCGCCGGCGCGCAGCACGCGGTGCGCCGCTCCGGTGTCCCCGGGAAGGTCCTCCGGGCAACGCAACGCGTCCTCGTCCAGACCGGCCCCGATGAGGATCTTGGAAACCCCCTGGACGTGGAACTCCTCCCCCGCGTGACTGGCACACGCCAGTGCCAGCGACTCGCCGTCCAGCTCAAGCCCGGCCCGCAGCATGCCGAGCGCCTGCAGAGGCTTCATCGACGACCGCGGCGAGGCCGCCGCCGTCACGTCCCCCCGTACCGCGACCGGCGACCCCCCGGCGTCCACAGCGAACACCCAGGCCTGGTGAACCGACTCGACGAACCCGGACCGGACGACTTCCACGATGAGCGGATCAGCAGACACGTCATCTCCCTTCGCCGCACGAGTTTACGGATGCCCGAAGCGCCGCGTTCAGCGCGTCCGGACCTCCACCCACCTGCGGACGATGCAAGAATGATTGACCATGCGTGCCGTGGTGCAAAGAGTGACGTCCGCCTCAGTGATCGTCGACGGCCGGACCGTAGGCGCCATCGACACCCCCGGCCTCCTGGTCCTCGCCGGCGTCACCCACACCGACACCCCCGCCGAGGCGAGAAAACTCGCCACCAAACTCTGGGGCCTCCGCATCCTCGACGGCGAGAAGTCCTGCTCCGACACCGCCGCCCCCCTCCTGGTCGTCAGCCAGTTCACCCTCTACGGCGACACCCGCAAAGGCCGCCGCCCCACCTGGCAGTCCGCCGCCCCCGGCCCGATCGCCGAACCCCTGATCGAAACCCTGATCACGGAACTACGCACCCTCGGAGCCCACGTGGAAACGGGTCTCTTCGGCGCCGACATGAAGGTCCACCTGGTGAACGACGGCCCCATCACCTTGATCGTCGAAGTCTGACCACCCAGGGGACCGGTCAGCGGATGCGGCGGCGGAGATTGGGGTCGATCTTGACGTTGCGGCCGGCGTCCGGGGGGACGATGACCTCTTGGGACGCGGCGACGCCGCCGGCGAGCAGGTCGATGTCGACCGGGACGGTGCGTTTCACCACGGCCAGCGCGATGGGGCCGAGTTCGTGGTGACGGGCCGACGAGCCGACGAAACCGATCTGGCCGGGCTCGGCGGTGCCGTCGACGGCGGCCTCCGGGTCGGCCTCCACCGGCGTGCTCACACCGAGGGTCACCGGCGCGCCGTGGGGAGGCAGAGTGTCGGCACTGCCGTCGAGGTGCAGGAAGACCAGCCTGCGCGGCGGATGGCCGAGGTTGTGGACACGGGCCACGGTCTCCTGACCCCGGTAACACCCCTTCGTGAGGTGCACCGCGGCGCCGATCCACCCGACCTCATGCGGGATCGTCTTGTGATCGGTGTCGAACCCCAGCCGCGGCAGATGCGCCTCGATCCGCAACGCCTCATAGGCCCAAAGACCCGCGAGCCCCAGCCCGAGCTCCCCAGGCAACCCGGCCAGCCGCTCACGCGGCACCAGCAGATCCTCCCCGACCGCGATCACCCCGTCCGGCAGGGTCGCAGGCACCCCGGAACCAGGCGCGCCGACCGTCACCACCGCGTACGAAGCCGTCATGTCGGTCACCTCGACCCGCAACATGAACCGCATCTTCTCCAGGAACGCGACCAGCGGCCCCGCCGTACCCGGCTCGACATGAGCCCACACCGACCCGCCGTCGTCCACAAGGCTCAGGTGATGCTCCACCCTCCCCTGCGGATCGAGCAGCAACGTCTGCGTCGGCGTGCCAGGCCCCATCGTGTCGAGCTTCTGGGAACTGAGATCGTTGAGCCACTTGAGCCGATCAGGCCCCGTGATCCGCACGACCTCACGACCGCTCCGGTCGACCAGCGCCGCACCCGCCGCGAGCGCACGCTGCTCGGCGTACGGCTCACCGTAGTGCGCCGCCACGGCCTGATCGGGAGCGTCCGCGGCGACCGCGCCAGGAGTGTCCAGCAGAGGGCTTCGCATACCCACAAGGCTATTGCGCCGCGGACCGCGCCGGGACCGTCATCCACAGCCCTGAATGCCTGTGGCCGACCCCGGCCTCTCGTCAGGACTTACAGTCGCGGCACTGTCCGAAGATCGTGAGATGGTGCACGTCCGTCACGAACCCGAACTCACGGTCCAGCGTGTCCACCAGCCCCTGCACGACATCGGGCCGTATCTCGGTGACCTTCTCGCAGTTCCGGCACACCAGATGAACATGATCGGCCTCACTGGCCAGGTGGTACGTCGGCGCTCCGTGCCCGAGATGAGTATGCGTCACCATCCCCAGCTCTTCGAGCAACTCCAGCGTCCGGTACACCGTGGAGATGTTGACCCCACGCGCCGTCTCCTGCACCTCACCGCAGATGTCCTCCGGCGTGGCATGCCCCAGCTTCGTCACCGCCTCCAGCACAAGCTGCCGCTGCGGCGTGACCCGATACCCCCGCGAACGTAACTCCTCGTGCCAAGTCCCGGCCATGCCCCGAGTCTACGGTTCCCCACACCCCGAACACCGCTCCACGACGTAAGCAAGCCCTCCGGCACGCCGTTACATCGACCCTGGCCCAGCCGAAACCGCTGAGCGCTGATGGTCACACGGGGCCTCAGCCATGCACGGATACCTTGAGCCCGCGCAGGAATGCGACGAACTCGTCTCTGGGAAATACGAGCGTCGGACCGTCAGGCACTTTGCTGTCGCGGACCACCACGTTGGAAATCAAGTCGGCGATCTCGACGCACTGGCCGCCTTCACCGGAGTACGAGGACTTACGGAACGTCAACTCCATCATTTTATACCTTCTTCGATTAAATTTGTGGACTGTATACGGTTCAAGGCTTCTGTCCGTAGCCTATCGAGCCTGGCGACGGACTGCTGGATCAACTCATGGTCACTGCTGAGTGTGCTCGCTCCAGCGGATTCCACGGATACGTACGCAGTCCCATCAGGGAGTTGGACCATGACGAAGCCGCTTGTCAATCCGGTCGTGGTCTGTGCTCCGTATGGGACGACCTGCAGACACACCGCCGGATGCCGATTCGCCTCCACGAGCCGCTTCAACTGGCCCAGCATCACCGCCGGCCCGCCGATCGGACGGTAGAGAACCCCCTCGTCGATCAGTGCGTAGACCTCCGGACAGTCCTCTCGCTCCAGAATCTCCTGCCGGGCGAGTCTCGCATTGACCCGATCTTCGATCTCGTGTCGTTTGACCAGACCGCCGGTGAAGATGAGCCGTGCGTACTCCTCTGTCTGGAAAAGTCCAGGAACCAGAGCGAGATCCCACGACCTGATGACCGAAGCTCTGGGTTCCAGATCGAGGTACGACAGGAACCACTCGTCCGCCCCGCGTCTGGGCTCGAACAACCGGTCGTGCAGGTCGATGAAGTGGCCCTGCTGGGCCAGGACACGGTCCAAGGCTCCGCAGAGGTCTCGCGGCGGCTTCCGTAAGGCAAGTTCCAGCTTGGAGATCTGCCCCTGGCTGATGCGGAGTCGCGCGGCCAGGGCCTCCTGGGAAAGGCCGGCACGTCGCCGGTGGTACCGGAGTTCGGCACCGAACTTGGCTGTCGCCTCGCGAGCATCCACGCCACTGCCAATCCAACTATTCCGGAACCGATTCCTGATACGTCCAGCGTCCCACGGGACGGCGTCCGTCGGCGTGCAATTCTTGAGAAATACCGCGCTGTCCACGGGATGGTCGATGCATGGCGCAGCATATGAAAGGTCGAGGCCGCGAGCACAGCGATCCCTCGATCCACACCAAACACGCTATAGACCTGAAAAGAACATTTCAGTCACGCAGTCCGAGTGATCCAAGGAGGTTGGATAAGACCAAGCGATCACAGAAGTACGGTGATCGCAGATCGGTTTGGAGTACCGGGATGTCGCTCGCTCTGAAGATCACGGGGTATGAGCCGTGACAGAACTTGTGGGCAAGGTCGATCTTCCAGGCCTGGACAGCTCGGTCGAGGTGGCTCGTGCCTACGTACGCTCCACTCTGCGCCGAATCGGAAGGCGATCCGTAGAGGACATCGAGTTGCTCGTCAGCGAGGTTTTCACCAACGCGGTCAGGCATTCCGGCTCCGGACGCCGGAACGGCGGCGTCGTCACCCTGCGTGTGTACGACGACGGCGAGACGGTTCGCGTCGAAGTGACCGACGAAGGCTCATCCGAGACCATGCCACAGGTTCGGGAGCGGCCGAGTCTGCTCAGCGAGGGTGGTCGTGGACTGTGGATGGTACATGAGCTGTCCTCGTCGTGGGGGTGGGGACAGCACGATGCGGGTCGCACGGTGTGGTTCGAGGTCCGGATATGAGTTCTGAAGCGTGGCCTGACGGGAGATAGCTGCCAGTGTCCGCGGCAGTGCCGAGTGGGGGTGCGGGGGCGAAGCCCCTGCCTTGGGGTTTGGGGCGGGAGCCCCGACAAGCACTGTCCGAGCGGAGCGAGGGCCATGACAGGGAGCGCGGCCTCTCTTCGCCGGAGCGGCGAGTGCGTCCAGCCTCGACATGGACGCACTCTTGGTGACGTACGCGTCATGACGGTGTGCGCGTCATGACGGTGTGCGCGTCATGACGGTGTGCTCGGGGACTGTCTGTGAGAGGACTGGGGGCGGTGGACGTGCAGGTCAGTGGGGGTGGGGTTAATTGTTTGCCTTTGATCCGGGGGTCGCATAGCGTACTAGGCACGCAGAAAGGAGGTGGTCCGAACAATGGTTAGTCATTATTGGACTAGCGAGGTGGCTGTCCGCTAGGACATCGCCTGAGTCAGGACCTTCCGTCCAGACGGCCTGCCTCCTTGTGGGGTGCGGGTGGCGTCCGGCGTAATCCAAGGCAGACACCGGAACCCCGGGCAGCCGGCGGGGGAAGTCGTGGGACTTCTTCCATGGTCCAGCCGGCCCGCCTCCTTCGTGGAGGTGGAGCGCGCCCGGGGTTTTTCCTTTTCTCCAGGTCGGCGGCCTTGCGGGGCCGGCGGATTCTCCGGGTCAGGAGACCTTCTTGAGGTCGGCGGAGAGGTGGGACGTCAGGGGGTGGCCTTCTGCGGCCATGTCGTAGGCGTACATGAGGTTGCCGTTGACGAGGCCGTAGAGGCGGTGGCCTGCGGTGTATTCCTTCGCGGTGCCGGTGCGGGCCACCACGTCGGTCCGCAGCTCGATCTTGTGGAAGGCCACCTCGCCGATGTAGATCTCGACGATGCCGGTGGGGTGGGCCAGGACCACTTCGAGCTGGCGGTCGGGCTGGGCTCGCCAGTAGCCGGTCTCCCTGGCCAGGGGCCTCACCATGTTGCCGTCGTCGTCGAGGAGCCAGGTGCGGCTCTCGTAGGTCAGGAACGGCTTGCCGTTGTGGTCGAAGACGATCTCCTGGCCGTAGCGGAAGCTCTCTATCGACGGGTAGCCGCCTACGCCGGCCCCTTCCCACCTGCCGAGCAGGAAGGCGATCGGCTCCAGGGCGGGGTGCAGTTCTGGGGCATCCATGTATACAGAGCCTAGAGGGCCGCGCAGGTGCGCCGGAACAGGGGAACGGCCCTGGTGGAGGCCCGACACCGGCTAATAGGCTGGGATCATGGCGCGATCAATGGTGATAAAGGTGACGGCCGGGATGGACGCTCCTGAGCGGTGCAACCAGGCGTTCACAGTCGCCGCGGCGGCACTGGCGAGCGGTGTACCGGTGTCCCTGTGGCTGACCGGCGAGTCGGCGTGGTACGGCCTGCCTGACCGCGCGAAGGAGTTCACCCTGCCGGAGGCCACGCCGCTGGCCGACCTGCTGGACATCGTGCTCGCCAACGGCAAGGTCACCGTCTGCACGCAGTGCGCGGCGCGCCGGGGGATCGGGCCGGACGACGTGATCGACGGGGTACGCATCGCCGGGGCTCCGACGTTCGTGGAGGAGGCACTCGGCGAAGGCGTCCAGGCTCTGGTCTACTGACTGTCCCCCCTGACCGGCCGACCGGCGTGGGACGGCGCCGGATTCGCCGTACCACGTCCCGCCGCGTCGGCGCCGGGACGAGGGGCCGTGATGGTGGGGGGTCACGCCGCGCGGGGGTACGTGGCGTGGGTGGGACTTACGCGCGTGGAGGTAGTTGGAATGCGGTTCTGATCCGCTGAACGTCCCCATTGACCGGCCGACCGGCGTGGGACGGCGCCGTATTCGCCGTACCACGTCCCGCCGCGTCGGCGCCGGGACGAGGGGCCGTGATGGTGGGGGGTCACGCCGCGCGGGGGTACGTGGCGTGGGTGGGACTTACGCGCGTGGAGGTAGTTGGAATGCGGTTCTGATCCGCTGAACGTCCCCATTGACCGGCCGGCCGCCGTGGGACGGCGCCGTATTCGCCGTACCACGTCCCGCCGCGTCGGCGCCGGGACGAGGGGCCGTGATGGTGGGGGGTCACGCCGCGCGGGGGTACGTGGCGTGGGTGGGACTTACGCGCGTGGAGGTAGTTGGAATGCGGTTCTGATCCGCTGAACGTCCCCATTGACCGGCCGGCCGCCGTGGGACGGCGCCGTATTCGCCGTACCACGTCCCGCCGCGTCGGCGCCGGGTGAGGAGACCCGTAGCGGCGAGCGGGGGACGTGAGCGGGGCGAGACTTGGCGCGGGTGGGGGTTGGCGCGGGTGGGGGTTGGCGCGGGTGAGACTTGGCGCGGGTGAGACTTGGCGCGGGTGAGACTTGGCGCGGGTGAGACTTGGCGCGGGTGAGACTTGGCGCGGGTGAGACTTGGCGCGGGTGAGACTTGGCGCGGGTGAGACTTGGCGCGGGTGAGACTTGGCGCGGGTGAGACTTGGCGCGGGTGGGGGTTGGCGTGGGTGAGGGTTGGCGTGGGTGGGGGTTGCGCCGCGGGGTGGGGTGGGTCAGGTGGGGAGGACGGTGGTCAGGCGTTCTTTTCTCAGGCGGTCGTACCAGGTGTCGTCTATGGGGAGCAGGGGGCCGGTGGCCCAGCCCAGGAAGACGTCGGCCAGCCAGGGGTTGCGGGCCAGGGCGGGGCCGTGGAGGTAGGTGCCTACTATTTTGCCGGTGTGGCAGCCTTCGGTGCCGTCGCCGTTGCCGGTGCCTACCACGGTGCGGGAGAGGGGGCGGACGGCGGAGCCGAGGCGGGTGACACCCATGTGGTTCTCGAAGCCGGTGAGCATGTGGCCGCCCAGGCCGGTGTCGACCTCGGCGGCGAGTTCGCCTACGGCGCGGGAGGGGCCGCGGCGGCTTTCTATGTCGAGCAGGCCGATGCCGGCCACGGGCTGGCCTTCTTCGCCGCCGAAGACGGTTCCCATGATCTGGTAGCCGGCGCAGACGGCGAGCAGGGACGCGCCGTTGTCGATGGCGCGGGACAGGCCGTTGTCGCGGCGCAGGCGTTCCGCGGCGAGGATCTGGGGACGGTCCTCGCCGCCGCCGATGAGGTAGATGTCGCCGGAGTCGGGGACGGGGTCGGCGGAGCGGACGTAGATGGTCTCGACGGGGATGCCGCGTTTGCGGGCCCGCTGTTCGAGGATGAGGACGTTGCCCTGGTCGCCGTAGGTGCTCAGCAGGTCAGGGTAGATCCACACGATGCGCAGTGCGCTGTCAGACGGCACGGCCGAACTCCGCTCGAATGTGCTGGAAGGCGGTGTAGTTGGCGATCACATCGACCCGGCCCGGCCCTTGGCGCCGTACCGCGTCGTCGAAGGTGTCGCAGAGCTCGAACGCGACTCCGGCGACGTCGAGCCGGAGCGCGAGGTCGAGGCGGCGTTCACCGGTGACGTACACCGGCCGGCCGCTGAGCACGCGGTAGTCGACGTCCCAGAGCCAGGAGGTGTCGCGGCCGTCGGGGCCCTGCGCGTTGACCGACAGGATGATCGGCAGCGCGGGGTCGGCGACCTCGAACGCCTCCAGCCACCCCGCGGGGTTCTTGGCCAGCAGCAGCCGCAACACCCGGCCGTCCCGCTCCACGGTGGTGTACCGGCCGGCGACGGACCGCACGTCGCGCAGGCGAGGCAGCGCGCGTTCGACGGTCAGGCCGAACACCTCGGCGGTGGCGAGCGCGATGGCGGCGTTGGCGCGGTTGGCGCGGCCGGGGAGCTGGAGGTCGAGCACCCAGCGCTGCCCGGCCGGGTCGATCACGGCGTCGTCGTCGAGGCGCCAGGCCGGCTCGGGCCGGCGGAACGTGCATTCGCGGCAGGCCCAGTCGTCACCCTTGCGGTCGAGGGGGCCGCCGCACTCGGGGCAGCACCAGGAGTCCTCTTTCCACGGCTGGCCGCAGGAGACCCACGTGACCTGGGTGGCGGTGCTCGCACCCCAGGTGACGAGCGGGTCGTCGCAGTTGGCGATGACGTGGGTGTCGCGGCCGGCGAGCGCGCGGCGCCATTTCTGCGCGAGCAGCCAGATCTCGGCGGCGCGGTCCATCTGGTCGCGGCTGAGGTTCATCAGGCACACGACCCCGGCCTTGGTGGTGTCGATGACCTCGGGGAGGTATTTCTCGTCGACTTCGAGCACGGCGATCGGGGCCTGCTTGGCCTGCGACAACGCGGACACGTGGCCCGCCGGCATGTTGGCGCCGAAGGCGTTGGTGGCGACCTCGCCGAGCTCCTGGAGCTCGGAGGTGATCAACCGGGTGGTGGTCGTCTTGCCGTTGGTGGCGCTGACCAGCACAAGCTTGCGGTCCGCGGCCAGTTTGCGCAGAAGGTCAGGCTCAAGGATGAGCCCGACCCGCCCCCCGATGACCGATCCGTCGCCACGCCCGGTGACCCGGGATAGCGTGGCCGCCGTACGCCCGAGGGCACTCGCGAGCTGAGCCCGCAGCGGAAGCTGGGTCATGCCCGAGATCCTAGTGGGGGTGGCGCGAAGAACGCCTAACGAGCCGCCAATCGCTATTCCAGGAACGAAAGCTCGGGCTGGCTCTCCTCGTCGCCGTCGAAGGGGTGGACGAACCGGCCCGGCCAGCTCAGCACGGTCTCCAGCCACCCGGCGGCCATGGTCTGCGCGATGTGCCGCACCCGCTCACGCGGCTCGACGCCGACGGCGACGGTCGCGAAGTCCCGCTCGATGCCGTCGTGTTCGTCGTCGCCGAGCAGCACGCGCCAGGCGAGCACGCGGTTGCGTTCCATCTCCATGGACAGCGGGTGGTGCCGCAGCGCCTTGGCCCGGTGGCCGAGCAGCTCGGTGCGGGTGGCGGTGTCGACGGACGCGCCGTTGAGCCCCAGGTGCGGGTACGGCCGTCCGGTGGCGTCGGCGCCGAACAGCGGGTACTCCATGGCGGGTGCGGGGCCGTGCCGGTCGGGTGGGTGGCCGTACGGGAAGAGCCGGTCCACTTCGTGCAGCCAGCGGATCTGCGGGATGACCCAGGACGGGCCGGGCCGGTCCCCCGCCGTGAGGCCGCCGGCGCCGGAGAACCCGGGGGGCAGCAGCGCCGCCGCCACTTCGGCGGCCTTCACCGTGAGCAGCCCGGGGTCGTACGTGGTGCGCAGCGACCACGCTCGGCGTGCCACGGCACGTTCCACCAGGGTGGCGAGCAGGCATTCGCGGCGCCGGGCCGGCAGCTCGTCCCAGATGCCGGCGAGCACGCGGGGCACTCCTGGCAGTGGCCGGTTGACGCAGAACGCCAGCACGAGCGTGTCGGTCCAGATGCGCAGCCAGGCCCATTCGGGTGCGTCGGCCAGCAGGTCGGCCTCGCGCAGCTCGACGAGCGTGCAGGCGGTGCCTGTGGTGCATTCGTGGCCGCACGCGGTGGAACGGCGGCCGACGATCGGCGGGATGGGTCCGGGGACGGTGCGTTCGCGGCCTTCGCCGAGCGGCACCTGGATGCGCAGCGGCCGGTCCATGCCGTCGGCGAACACGGCGGCGGTGCCGGGTTGCAGCGACACGACCTGGCGGGACTGCTCCTCGCTGAGGTTGATCGCGGCGCCGACCAGCCGCCGGTCGTCCTCGGCCGGCAGCCGGTGCACGACCTTCAAGGCGGTGTTCTTCACGACGTCCGCGATGAGCTTGGTGGGGATCTGCTCGGCCACCACGATGCCTTCGCCGTACGCGCGGATCTCGGCGAGCATGCCGGCGAGCAGCTCGACGGCGTGTGTGCTGGCCCTCTGTGAGCCCCGGTCGCGCAGCAGGCGGTGCGCCTCCTCGATGACGATGACGTGCCGCAGGCCGCCGGTCTTCTCCTGCCTGGCCCGCATGCGCAGGTGCTCCACGATGCGGATGATGAGCGTCCCCATGAGGAACGCCTTGTCCTCGTCGTTGGCGACGTCCTCGATGGCGAGCACGACGTTGCGCCGCAGCAGGCCGCCGATGTCGGCGGGGTGGCCGCCTTCGAAGAACCGGCCGGCGGAGCCGACCCGCAGGCTGCGCAGCCGCAGCGAGATGAAGCCCTCGACGTCGGCCTGCACCTCGTTGCCGTACCCGATCTCCTGGATGACCTCCAGCGCGTGCGCCTGTAACTGCTCAAGGGTCGGCACGGCGGGCCGCACCGGCGCGCCGGGGATGCCGCCGCCGGTGACGACGTCCCAGCCGTTGGCCTCGTACACCCGCTGGAGCGCCAGCGACATGATCTGCGGAAACGGCTCCTCGGCGTCGAACGCCGCCATGAACAGCGCGCGCACCATGTCGATGTGGGCCTGCACCGGGTAGCCGGGCTCGGGGGCCAGCGGGTTGACGCTGAACGGCACGTCGCCAGGCGCCGACGGGTTGATCACGGTGAGCGGCGCCAGGTGCGCCACGCGGCCCGCCATCGCGGCGTACTCGGACTTGGCGGGCTCGATGGCGAGCCACGGGATGCCGGCCTCGGTGAGCTGCTCCAGCAGGTGGCGCACGGTCTGCGACTTGCCTGACCCGGTGGCGCCGGTGACGAACGCGTGCCGGTTGAGCGTGGCGAGCGGTACGCGGAACGACCCGACGGCGCGGTCCTGTCCGTCGATGATGGCCCCGAGGTCGAGCAGCGGCTCCCCGGTGCTGCGCACGTCGGCCTCGCTCGTCACGTCGAAGAACCCGGCGTCGAGCACCCGCACCCCCGGCACCTCGCGGCGTGGCAGCCCGGCGAGGGCCGCGAGCGCACCGGCGGTGGCCGCGAACGGCGCGCCCGCGGTCACGAACGGCGTGCCGGTGGTCGCGGCGAACGGCTGCCCCATGGCGTCGGCCTGGTCCTGCAGGGTGACGGCGAGCACCTCGGGGAAGCCGTACACCGGCTCCACCACGCCGGGCCTGCCGAACCCGGCGAGTATCGGCAGGGACAACCCGCTGCGCAGCCGGTACGGGTGGTGGCTCATCTCCACCGAACCGACCAGCACAGGAGCGATCTGCCGTAGTTCGTCCGGCCCGGCGGCCCCGGCGAGCACGCGGACGTTCCACAGCCCCGCCTCACGGAACGCGTCGAGCTCCTGCATGCGCCGCTCGGCCCGCTCGGCGTCGTACCGGCTGCGCTCGGAGGCGTCGCCGTACTGCCGCAGCACGTTGAGCTGGGTGCGCAGGTAGGCGACCTCCTCGTCGAGCAGGTTGGTCGGCTCGGCGACCACGAGCCACGCGAACGGCCGCGACATCAGCGTCACCAGGGTCGACTCGAACAGCGTGGGCCGCAGCAGGTCGTCGGGCCCCGGCTCCCTGCGGCCGGTGAGCGGCGGCGCCTGCCGTCCCGGACAGAGCGTCCAGGTCAGGTCGGTGAGGTCGTCGAGCCAGTCGTCGCCGACGCGCACGCCGCGCGCGCCGCCGGGGAACAGCAGCGGCTGCGGCCCCTGCGGCGGCTCCTCCACCGCGCCGCCGGCCGCGCGGCGCGGCGGACGCGGCGGGGTGAGCGGCCCGGCGTTGGTGATGAGTTCGAGTGGCGCGCCGGAGCCCCGCGACAGCCAGCCGATGACGAACGGCCGGTTGCGCTGGGCCGCGGACAGGACGGCGGGGAGGACCGTGACGAAGTCCCATTCGGCCGAGGAGGTGCGCGAGGGGGCCGTGATCGCCTGGATGCGGTACCACGGACCGCTCAGCGGGATCGGCGCGCTGGACGCTGCTGATGACACGCTTGCCTGCATATCAAGCCCACCTGCCTTACGCCATGGACGTTTGCCAGGGGATTACCTGTTCAATGCGTTCTCCTCCAGTCCAGCCGCTCCGGCGGCGGACCGAGGTTCGGCGGGAACGGGTCCTCGGCGGACTCGTCGTCCGGCGTGCCAGGGGTGAGCATGACCCGGCGTACCTCCTCGAACTCTCCCAAAGTGGTCTTGGGGAACGTGAGGATGGCCGGGTTGGCGTCGGCGAGCCGCACCTGGCGGCCCTCGGCGGTGGCGTGGGTGACGATGACGGACGTGGTCGGCAGTTGCTGGAGCTGGTGCGGCTCCACGAGGAACTCGCGGCTGCGGTGCAGCACCCGCTCCTCCCCCATGGCCTTGGTGGCGCTTCGTCCCCACTCGGTGGACTCGGTGATGCCTTCACGCAGCCCGCCTTCCCCGGCCTTGTCCTCGCTCTCCGGCTCCTCGGACGCGGCGCCGTCGCGCACGGTCGAGATGTAGGTGCCGTTGAGGCCGTCCACGGTGGGGCTGATGGTCTCGGTGAGCTGGGCCAGCTCAAGGCGGTGCTCGGTCCCCATGTGCTCGCTCGCCACCCGCGCGTCCTCGGCGTTGCCGAGCCGCATGAACGCCACAGCGGCATGGCCCCGGCCAAGCCGCTCGCGCACGGTCGGCGTGAGCGAGCGGTACGTCAGCACGAGGCCCGTCTGCGAGGTCTCGCAGGCGTCCATGAGCCGGTCGAGCACGTCGCCGCGCAGCTTGTCCGCGCCGGCCACGATGATGGTGTGGTACCACGGCCGGTCGGAGGCCGGTGACTGGCGCAGCACGTGGGTGAGCGCCGTGGCGACGTACGTGCCGAGCACGCGGTTGCCGAACACCCCGGCCTGCCGGTCCATGGACACGACGCGCAGCCGCGCCGGCGGCAGCCGCACGGCCTCGGACCCGAGGGCCTCCAGCTTGCGGAGCTGCGACTCAAGGGCCCAGGCCCGCTCGATGACGACGCGGTCGGTGACGCCGCGGCCGAACAGCGTGCCGATGCGTTCGAGCTGCGTGGCGGTCAGCAGGCCCGACCGCAGGTCGTCCCGCGGGTCCCCCACCTGCGCGAGCGCGCGCAGCGCCGCGGTCACCTGGTTGATCCTGGCGTTGTCGCCGAGCACTTCGAGCACCCGCTCCAGGATCGCGTTGTCGAAGCTCAGGTCCCGCGTGGTGCGGTGCTCCTCGCTGACGCTCACGACATGCGCCAGCACGTCGGCGAACGCCTCAGGCGGCAGCGTGGCCCCGAGGTCCAGCCGCGGCAGGTCCACCGGCAGCACCCACACCAGCGGGTCGTCGCCACCCCGGCGGGCCAGCTCGATGAGGTCCTTGGCGATGGCCCCCTCGGACAGGTCGAGCACCGTGAGATGCCCCCCGCTGTACAGCCGCGTGGCCCCGAGCAGCGTGATCAGCGCCGACCACCCCGGCAGCGTGCCGCCGGCGACGTCGATGCGGTCGATCTCGTCGGGGATCGCCACGGCGTACCAGTTGAGCTGTTTGTCGTACTGCTCCTTCTTGGCGGCCCACTCGCGGTACCGCTCGGCGTGGTCCTCCTGCGCGTCGAACAGCTTCCGCTCGCGCGACTCGCGCCGCCGCTCGGCCCGCGCCTCCTGCTCCCTGATGCGCGACCGCAGCGCACGCTCCCCCTGCCCGACCGCGTACCCGCAGGCCAGCGCCACCCCACCGGTGACCACCAGCCCGATCAGCGCGAACGACCACCCGAGCACCTCGGTGAACCCGAGCACCAGGATCAGCACGCTGAGCAGCGCCATGAGGACCCCGAGGGTCTTCACCGGCCGGTTGAGCAGATCCTTCTGGAACCGCTCCCTGCGGATCCACGCCGGATCGACCGCGGCCCCCGGCTCCTCGGCCACCTCACTCGGCGACGGCCGCTTCGGCGGCGGCCCCGGATCGGGGTACATCAGGGCATACTGCCAGCCAAGGTAGATGCGATCAGCCTGGAGCTGCGCATGGTCTGGGTGCCCTTCCGCCACCGGACCTCCACCTGTTCGATGGTCGCGCCTGCTGAAGCGAGGCCCGGCTCGCACCGCCGTGTCCCCTCTCCGACTGTGCAAGCGTAAGAGGTGCTCCCCTCATTCGGGCACGGTTCTCGCCATTCGGACCGATTTCCTGACAGGGGCGGGACGACGGGGGTCACCTCGGGAGAACGGTGGGACGAATGCGGCGGATGTGAAGAGTCACTAGCATCCTGTCCCATGACTTCTCCAGCCGCACGCGGCCGCCGGGCCCGGCGGATGGTGCTGCTGCCCATCCTGGCCGTCCTCGTGGCGGGGGTGCTGGCGGCCGGCGCGTTCCTCGGCGGCTTCCACCAGGCCCCGCCTTCGGAGCCTGAGTCGCTCGGCAGGGGTGCCGAGGTGGACCAAGGACGGATGCGGACGAAGTTCCTGGACGCCGTGGTGCGCGCGGGAGGACACGACGGCATCGGCGTCTCCGACAAGCGGTACCTGGAGATCGTCCTCGACGTCACCAACCAGTCCGACCGCACCATCTCCTCGTACACGATGGACACCGCGCTCCCCACCGTGCTCGCGGACGGCAAGGCCATCAAGCCGAAGGACCCGTCGCAGGGCCTCGGCCCGCGGTACGTCGTCTCGGCACCGGGACACGCCTACAGCCAGCTGCACCCCGGCGTCCCGGCCAAGGTGATCATCGTGTTCGAGCTCAGGGAGAACGAACCCGCGCCGAAGTCCGTACGGATCGCCGCCGCCACGTACGAATGGCGGGAGACGTTCTTCAGCCAGACCCACGAGTGGATCAGGGTCATGGCACCCAAGCCGCCGAGCGTGCAGGACGCGGCCGAGGAGGGCTCGCACCCCGACGAACCACTGATCATCGCCGAGGTCGACATGCCGGTCCGGTCGGAGGCCGCGTGATGGGGTGGCTCACCGCGCTCCGCGCCGTCACCGGGCTGGCCCTGGTCGCGGCGGCCGTCGCGATGCAGCCGCTGCGCCTGGCCCCGGAACGGCTCAACGAGCCGATCACCGCGTCCGGCGGCATGCACGACGAGCTGTCCATGCCGCGGTTCTCCGCGCGGCTGGAGCGGGTCGAGTTCGCGCGCACGGTGCGGGTCAACAAGCGGTACGGCGGCGAGGACGCGCCGACCGGCCAGATCTTCCTGATCGCCAAGGTCGGGGCCACCGCGCCGAAGCACCCCGTGCAGTTGCACGCGCGGCTGTTCACGGCGGACGGCAGGCGGTTCGACCCGACGGAGCGGGTGTCCGACACCGCGGCGATGAACACCAAATGGGTGCAGCCCGGCTGGTGGCGCTCGGGTCTGTACTTCTTCGAGGTGCCGCCGGACGCGGTCGCCGGCGCCAAGGTCGTCGTGTCGGAGGAGATCAGTCCCCTGTTCGGCGACCAGTTCCTGTCGGAGGCGGCGTTCGACACCGGTCTCGACGGGGCCGCCGCCAAGCAGGCGGTCGGCGCCGCCAAGGACGTGTACGAGGTGAGCGGCTGATGCGCAGGAACCGCGACCAGGACGACACCGGCGTGTTCCAGCCGCCGGCGGGTGAGCCGTCGTGGTTCACGCCGGGGCCACGGCTGCCTCGTCCCGACACCCGCGTCTGGCCGCCGCCGGACTCCCGCAGCAGCTCGACGCTCCCCATCCCGAAGGTCCAGGACACGCCGTCCGGCCCCGCGTGGTCGCCGCCGGCCGACGTACCGCAGATGCCGCCGCCGTTGTGGCCGCCACCGCCGCAACAGGCCTCGGAGCCCGCGCGGCCGGCCGCCGAGGACCGTCCGGCCGGCCGGCGCAAACGCAGGCCCATGCCCCCGGTGGCGCGCTTCGGCCTGCGTCTGTTCGGCGCGGTCGGGCTGAGTGCCGCGCTGCTCGCCGTCCAGGCGTACGACGCTCTGCACCGCTACGAGAGCCGGGTGCCGAGGACCGAGGTGCGGTACGTGGCCCACGGCATGACGGCGAGCCTGGAGAACGCCGAGTGGAAGCTGATCGGCTTCTCCCAGTTCCCCGAGCAGTCACCTGACACCCCCGACCGTCTGGTGATCCAGATCGACCTGGAGGCCACGGCGCTCAACGAGGAGGGCAGGTTCTACACGACGACACCACCTGGTGCCGTGGTGACCGACACCCGTGGCCGGTCGTGGCTGGCTCAGGTGTGGAAGGCCCCCGAGGAACTGCTGCAGGGGATCCCCGGCAGGTTCACCCTCGTGGCCGCGGTCCCAAAGGAACTGGCGGGCCAGGTGGAGCTGGAACTGTGGCAGAACGAGCGCCAGGCGCTGGGCCGGACAGGGAAGGCTCTGCACTTCGATCGCTGACCGCGGCGGCCCGCGCGCGCCGCCGCTCGGCCCCGGCGGCCACGTCGAACGTCGCGGCGAGCAGGCACGTCGTCAGCACCGCCACCACCAGGTCCACCGCGAAGTTGATCGGCACGCCGAGGACGTTCCAGTAGAAGATCGGGAAGTCCCCGTTCACGAGGTACTGCAGGCCGCGCACGGCGTACCCCTCGCCGATCTGGATCGCGGCGAAGCACACGGCGAACAGGCCGAACAGGGGCGCACCGCCGCGTACCGTCAGCCGGAACGTGTTCGCGAGCGCCACCCAGTGGGTCCACCGGCCGAAGAACCGGGTCAGCGTACGCCGGGTCATCGAGTGGCTGCTTCGTTCGAAGGCCCGCTGCGCCTCGGTCATCCCGCCTTCCAACCGGGTGCCCTTGACCACGGAGGCGGCGTCCTCGGCGTAGGCGCCGTACACGAGGATGGCCACGGTCAGCCACGCACCCGGCAGGATCACCGCGTCCCACACCTGCGGCCAGATCTCGCCGACGAACGACCAGAACGCCTGCCAGCCGGGGATGTTCGCCGACAGGTCCGCCAGGAAGCCGTTCCACCAGTGCACGCCGACCCGGGTGTCCAGCCAGGTGCTGCGCGAGAACAACACGTTGACGCCGTAGTAGAAGAAGGCGAGTTCGCAGAACGCGATGGTGAGAGCGAGCATCCGGCCGCCACGCTTCTCGAACAGCAAGGTGAGCGGGAACCGCGCGGCGAAGGCGACGAATGTGATGGCCAGCGCGATGTTGAGGTTCAGATCGGTGAGCCCTGTGGCCGTCCCCTGGCTCGCTCCGGTGAAGAAGTCCGACCAGGCGCCGAGGTACCCCTTCTCGCCGCTCTGCCGCTCGATGTCGGTGTTGAGGAAGTCGCGGACGTCGTCGAGGTGCCATCCCCAGCTCAGGTACAGCGCCGTGAACGGCACGATGGTCCGCGCGACCCCCGCGACGAAGCTCTCGTGCTCCTCGCCTTCGGCACGCCGCGCCTGTGTCTCGTACAGCGCGCCGCGCAGCGACATGAACATGCCGACGGACACGATGAGACCGATCAGCACCATGACCAGGAACACCAGCATGGTGAGCACCAGCCGCAGGTCGCGCATCGACCCGTGGGACAGTTCGGTGCCGCCGACCATCAGCCCGAACCGTGCCAGCTCCCCCGCCGAGAACCACATGACGAGCGGCAGGACGCAGCGGCCGGCGAGCCGCAAGGTGTGCCACGGCAGGGCCCAGACAGAGGGGGTGCGGATTTCGGACATCCGGTGCATCCTATCGACGCCGTCACAACAGCCGCAGCAGCATCAGAAGCCCTGGCCGGGAAAAGTGACGGCCGGTGCCCCCGCATCGGGGACACCGGCCGTTCCGGCGTTCGCGTGATCAGGTCAGACGGCGACCTGGAGCTGGGAGACCTCGCCGAGGCGGGCCTCCACCGGGATGTCCTTGGTCTTGCCGCCACCCGCGATGATGCGGACGGTCCACGACCCAGGAGCGGCGAAGAAGCGGAAGATGCCCTCGTCGGAGACGACGACCTCGCCGGTGAACTCACCGGAGTGGTCGAGCAGGCGTGCGTAGGCCGTCTTGGCGCCGGTGACGACACCCTGGATCACGGCCTGGGTGGCCAGGTCGATGCCGGCCGGCAGTGCGACGGTCTGCTCCGGTGCGGCGCAGCCTTGGGTGGTGCTCATCGGGCCTCCCCTAGCTCGATCGGCACGCCTACCAGCGAGCCGTATTCGGTCCACGAACCGTCGTAGTTCTTGACATTGGCCTGGTCGAGGATCTCGTGCAGGACGAACCAGGTGTGCGCGGAGCGCTCACCGATGCGGCAGTAGGCGATGGTGTCCTTGCCGAAGTCGACGCCGGCCTCGGTGTACAGCGCGCGCAGTTCGTCGTCGGAGCGGAAGGTGCCGTCGTCGTTGGCCGCCTTGGACCACGGGATGTTGCGCGCGGTCGGGATGTGGCCGGCGCGCTGCGCCTGCTCCTGCGGCAGGTGGGCCGGCGCGAGGAGCTTGCCGGTGAACTCGTCGGGAGAGCGGACGTCGACGAGGTTGAGCTTGCCGATGGCGTTGACGGCGTCGTCGCGGAACGCGCGCAGCGACAGGTCCTGCTCCTTGGCGGTGTACTGCGTGGCGGGACGCGAGGGAACCTCGGTCACCAGCTCGCGGGAGTCGAGCTCCCACTTCTTGCGGCCGCCGTCGAGCAGGCGCACGTTGTCGTGGCCGTACAGCTTGAAGTACCAGTAGGCGTAGGACGCGAACCAGTTGTTGTTGCCGCCGTACAGCACCACGGTGTCGTCGTTCGAGATGCCCCGAGCCGAGAGGAGGGCCTGGAAACCCTCGCGGTCCACGAAGTCACGGCGGACCGGGTCCTGCAGGTCCTGCCTCCAGTCGATCTTCACGGCGCCACGGATGTGGCCCTTGTCGTAGGCGCTGGCGTCCTCGTCGACTTCGACGAGCACGACGCCAGGGGTGTCGAGGTTGGCCTCGACCCACTCGGCATCCACCAGGACGGCGGAGCGGCTCATTGGGGAACCTCCCGTTTATCGGGTTATCGGCGGTGTGATCAGGTACGTCGTGACGCCGGACGGTGCGGTCGCGGCGCGGTTCAGGAACGTGGCGAGCAGGCCGCCGGCCCGAGGGCAGGACACGTCCGCGCCGTGGCGCGGGCCTGCGGGGTCAACCTGCATGACTGGATGCTCCTGAAGGGGTCGTGCCGATGGGAACGGGCACTCTTCAGATCGGTGGCGGCGTGAAAGCCGCGACGGATCGCCCTCAGGCAATGCGACAGAGCGCGGTGGCGACGCGGCAGAAATCTACCGCCCGCCGCTTCGTCAGCCCTGTCGAGGATGTCATAGCCATGACAGTACCTCCGGTCTCGGAATCTGTCACGTCGCGTCCGTCCCCTGAGATAAAGTGCGGCCGAGCACGGCGATCACGTCAACTTTGCGTGGCAGACCGGCCGCTCTCTTCGTCACTTTTCCTGCCGCGTCCAGCACGAACACCGTCGGCGTGCTTTCCACGCCGAGCCGCCTGACGAGGTCGAGCCGCGACTCGGCGTCCACCTCCACGTGCCGCACGCCGGGGACGAGATCGGCGACCTCCGTCAGCACACGCCTGGTCGCACGGCACGGCTGGCAGAACGCCGTGGAGAAATGCACGAGCGTGGCGCGTTCACCGAGTTCCGCGCCGAGGTCGGCCGCCGACACGGTCTCCATCGCAAAGGCCCCTCACCGCGCGCCGCGGACCGGCGGCGCTACGACCGCAAGGGTAGCCACAGCAACCGGCGGCCCGTCGAGGTGCTGATGTCGAATCCTTCGATGCTTTCCGCCGTCAGTTCCGTCTGGCCGGTGAACGTCGCGGTGCCGCCGTGGTAGTCGGCCTTGTCGGCGGTCCAGCCCCCGGCGGGGGCCCTGGTGCCGTCGAGGCCGACCGCGGTGACGCGACAGGACGTGCCGTCCGGCACGCCGGACAGCCGGACCACGATCGCGGTGCCTTCGGGGCCGCGCGAGGTGAGGGTGAGGTCGGCGCGTACGCCGTCCTGTTCGCCGGTCAGCGTGCGCGCGGCGTTCTTGCGCAGTTCCGGCGACTCGGCGGTGGTCGCCGCCTCCGGTGGCGGCGAACCGGGAACCGGCTCCCCTGTGGCGAGCATCGGCTGCTCGGCGGAGTCGCGCGCGCTGCCGTACGCCTCGGCGCTCGGGGCCGGCGTCGCCTGGGACAGCGCGGCCGGCGCGCCGGCGGCGTCGGAACCGGGCCCGTCACCGGTGAGGCCGACGAAGGCGGCGCCGCCGAGCGCGGCCACGACCAGGGACGCGGCGAGGCCGAGCACAGCGCGGTTGAGCCGGCGCCGGCGTACCGACGTGGCGATCAGGCGGTCGAGCACGGCCTGCGGCGGCCGTCCCACCTGCTCGATGTCCTGCTCCTCGACCTTGGCGAGCATGGCGGTCAGGCCGCCGAGTTCCTCCAGCTCGGCCCGGCAGTCCGCGCAGGTCGCGAGGTGGGCCTCCACCAGGACGGCCTCCTGCGGCTCCAGCGCGCCGAGAATGTGCGCGCCGAGCGACATCCGTACCTCCTCGCACGTCATGGCGCCAGCCCCCGTTCCTCCAAGGCGAGCTTGAGCGCACGCAAGGCGTAGTAGGAGCGTGATTTGACGGTGCCCGCCGGGATGCCGAGGATCTCGGCCGCCTCCTTCACCGATCGTCCGCGGTAGTAGGTCTCGACGAGCACCTCGCGGTGCTCGGGCCGCAGGGCCGCGATGGCGTCGGCGATGGCCCATGACTCGACGGCGCGGTCGAGCTCGTCGTCGGCGGGGATCACCGCGAGCGCCTCGTCGCCGGTCTCCGGTGGACGCGACCTGCGGGCCCGGTGGTGGTCGACCACGAGGTTGCGTGCGACGGTGAACAGCCAGGCGCGGACCGGACGGCCTTCCAGCATGTCCGGATGCTTCCACGCTCGCAGCAGCGTCTCCTGCACCACGTCCTCCGCCTTGCCCGGGTCCCCGGTCAGTCGCAACACGTAACCGTAGAGCGACCCCGCGTGCTCGTCGAAAAGTGTCCTGATCAGCTGCTCGTCGGCTGTTCCGGCGGGGGTCACATCCTCATGACGGATCCCGGGGCCATCCGGTTCAGGCACGTAGCGGCACGTCCGTGGCGGTCCCCTCGACGGCGAGTCCTTCGGAGGTGCTGCGCACGCTCTCGATCTTCAGGCTGAGGGGGAGGTCCTTGATGGGGACGTTGAAGCTGAGCAGGCGCGCGGCGTCGGGGATCTGGACGCCGTTGACGTTCTCGGGGGTGAGGCGGATGCCGCCTTTGACGACCTCGATCTTCATCTTGGCGTTGATCGGGATCTCTTGGCCGGCGAGGAGGAACTTGCCGGTGACGTTGAGGGAATCGTCGCCGCCTCCGGTGACCTTCAGGCCGCGGGGTGCGCGCGCGTCGAGCGTCTCCTTGGGGATCACGACCAGGCCGGTGACGCGGTCGGCGCGGATGTCGGCGGTCTCGGGGCTCTGGATGAGGTCCATGAGGGGGGCACGCACGCCGTACAGCGTGGCGTCGATGCGGGTGATCTTGGCGCCACCCGGCACGGACATGCGGCCGATCTTGACGCTGATCTCTTCGTACCGGCCGGCGACCGCCTGGGTGAGGAAGGGGATGCCACGCACCTCGATCTGCGGCTCGCTCGGCAGGTCGTACTTGGCGGCGACCTGGCGAGCGATCTCACGCTGCACTCCGCTGACGGCGACGCGGTCGAGCACGGCGAGCACGACGGCCAGCAGGATGAGGAAGACCAGGAACTTGCGCATCCGACTCCTTCGGGGGATCCACCTGCCCGGTCCCGGCTCACTCCCCCGCGGCCGGGTCGCGAAACGCTACCCGCCGGCGAAGGGCGGCAGGACCTCCACGACCGCGCCGTCCTTGAGCGCGACCGTGCTCAAGTCCCGGATGCCCGCGGGGTCGCCGTCCACGAGGAAGGACGACCGGCCGAGGACGCGCTCCAAATCCGGATTCTCATATTTTAGTGTGATTTTAACCACCAGGTCGGCCAGCGTATCGGCCTCGAACGGCTCCTCGGCCACCCCGGCGGCCGCCTTGGCCGCGGCCCAGTAGCGCACCGTGCCCTTCGCCATCTTCACCCGCCCTTGCCTGCGCGGACACCGGACGGCCCCCACAGTACGTCGATGACACACGGCAAGCCTCCGGTTACGCGTATTTCCCGCGTATTTCCACCGTGAGACGTCGTTCACCGGTGACCTGGCTCTGGACGCCTCTTTCCCGTGGGCTATTCTCACGTACTGACGGGACCTGGGCGATGAAGCCCCCGGGTCCTTTACGTGTTTTGTACGGCTCTGCCGTCACAACGCGGGGAGGAGGCGGATGCGGTGAGTGAGCGATGCCGTGTCCACTCACTCCCCGATCAGCCTCTGGATGAGGAGGTGCTGTGAGTAACCTGCTGCTGCTCACCAACGCATTGGAGCCCTCTGCTGAGGTCCTGCCCGCCCTAGGGCTGCTCCTTCACTCGGTCCGCGTGGCGCCGGCCGAGGCGTCCGCCCTGATCGACGCACCGCCGGCGGACGCCGTGCTGGTGGACGCGAGGAGGGAGCTCGTACACGCCAAGAGCCTGTGCCGCCTCCTGCGCACCACCGGCATCGACTGTCCACTGATGGTGATCGTCACCGAAGGCGGCCTCGCCGCCATGACCGCCGAGTGGGGAGCCGACGACGTTCTCCTCGACACGGCGGGTCCGGCGGAGGTCGAGGCGCGCCTGCGTCTCGCCGTCGGACGCATGTCCATCTCCGCGAACGAAGAGGTCCCGGACGAGATCCGCAGCGGCGATCTGTCGATCGACGAGGCCACCTACACGGCCAGGCTGCGCAATCGAGCCCTCGACCTGACGTTCAAGGAGTTCGAACTGCTCAAGTACCTCGCGCAGCACCCCGGCCGGGTCTTCACCCGCGCTCAGCTGCTGCAGGAGGTCTGGGGGTACGACTACTTCGGCGGCACCCGCACCGTGGACGTCCACGTGCGGCGCCTGCGCGCCAAGCTGGGGGCCGAGTACGAGTCGCTGATCGGCACCGTGCGCAACGTCGGCTACCGCTTCGTGCCGGACCGCGGCGGCGAGCAGCTCGACGACCGTGAGCCCGCACCCGTCCACCGCTAGGAACGTGACATGCCGGATCGTCCACGGCGGACGACCCGGCACATCGCGATGATCCGACGGCGTCGCGGGCCCGTCCCCCCGGGGGGAGTACGGGCCCGGGAGCCGTTCCTAGCCCGCCAGGGTGATGCGGCCCGTCGCCGGCGGTGCGATCGGCGAGTGCGCGCCGAGGTAGTCGACCAGCGCGTCGATGTCCAGCGGGCCGCTCCACAGGCCGGTGCCTTCGCGGAAGACGCTGAACCCGTCGCCGCCGCCGACGAGGAAGTTGTTGGCGGCGACCCTGATCTGCTGCGTGTCGGTGACCGGCGTGCCGTTGATCTTGATGTCCGAGATCCGCGAGCCGATCGGCTGCGAGAGGTTCATCGTGTAGGTCAGCGACGCCGACGGCTGCAGGATGCGGGTGATGGTGCCGCCGCTCTGCCACTGCTGCTCGAGCAGCGCGTCGAGCCGCGCGCCGGTCAGCGTGACGACCTGCATGAGGTTGTTGAACGGCTGCACGGTGAACGCCTCGCCGTACGTCACCACGCCGTTGCCTTCGGAACCGCTCTGCGGGAACGTCAGGTCGGCACGCACGCCACCGGGGTTCATCAGCGCGATCTCGGCACCGCCACCGGTCTTGGTGGCCTCGAGCTGCGCGTCGGCGATCAGGTCGCCGAGCGGCGTCTCACCTGAGGGGCCCGCGGTCCTGGTGATGTCGGCCGTGATGCTGCCGATGGGCTTGTTCGCGACCGTCGCGACCCGGTCCTTCCAGGTCTGCACGAACGTCGCGGTCGCCGCGTCCGGCGTCACGTCCCGCGTGACGACGTGGTTGTCCGGGACCACCGACGAGCGGACGACCTCACCGGTCTTCTTGTCCACCTGGAAGTCGATGCTGGTCAGCACCCGGCCGAACGACGAACCCTGCGTGTAGTAGCGGTCCTGGCCCGCCGGGTCCTGCGTCTTGCAGATGTAGGCCTGGTGGGAGTGGCCCATGACGACCAGGTCCACGTCCGGGCTGAGGCCCTGCGCGATGCGGGTGCCGGCGGCGGGGGTGACCGGGCAGGCGTCCGGGCTCTGGTTCGGCGTGACCGCGTCGCCCTCGTGCACCAGCGCGACGATGGCCTTCACACCGGCCTGACGCAGCAGCTTGGCCGCGCGGTTGCCGGACTCGACCTCCTCGGCGAAGTTCAGGCCCTCGATGCCGGCGGCGGTCACGATGGTCGGGGTGGTCTGGGTGACCAGGCCGATGAAGCCGACCTTCACGCCGTTGACCTTCTTGATGGCGACCGGCGGCAGCGCGTACCGGCCATTGCTCTCCTTCAGGACGTTGGCGCCGAGGTACTCGTACTTGGCACCCTTCCAGCGGCCGGCCGGGGAACAGCCGTCGACCGGGTGGCAGCCGCCGTTCTGGATGCGCTTGAGCTCGGTGATGCCTTCGTCGAACTCGTGGTTGCCGACCGAGGAGACGTCCAGGCCGAGCTTGCCGAGCAGTTCGACGGTGGGCTCGTCGTGGAACGCGGCCGAGATCAGCGGCGTGGCGCCGATCAGGTCACCGGCCGCCACGACGGCGGTGTCCTTGTTGACCAGCGACTTCAGGTGCGTCGCCAGGTAGGCCGCGCCACCGGCGGGGACCGACGTCCCGGCCTCGTTCACGATGGCGCCGCCGGAACCGGTGGGGGGCTCCAGGTTGCCGTGGAAGTCGTTGATGGCGACAAGGCGGACGGGGACCGTCACCGGGGGTTTCGGAGGTTTGGGGTTGGGGTGCGCCGACGCGGGGGCGGCGGCGACAGCGAGACCGGCAGCGGCGACGAGGCCGGCGGCCGCGGTCCGCAAGAACGTTCCTGAGCTCATAGCCCACGACCCTAGGCATGTGATCTCTGCATAAAACGAACCAGAGGTAACGATTTACCCCGCTAGTTGATGGCGTTTTTCGCCAGATTAGAGTTCGACCATGAGAGTGGACGTCCGCGAAAGGCTCAGCGAACCCGAGGCCGCGGCCGTGACCGGCCTGGTGGAGGCCGCCACCCGGGCCGACGGGGTCCGGCCGCTCAACGAGGAGGCGACGCTCCGCCTGCGCCACGGCGGCGGCCCCGGAGCGCGCGCGCTCCTGCTGTACGACGGCTCCGCTCTCGCGGGTTTCGCGCACTTCGAGCCGGACGAGGACGGCGCGAGCGGCGAACTGGTCGTGCGGCCCGATCTGCGGGGCCGCGGGCTCGGCCGCCTGTTGCTCCAGGCCACGCTGGACGAGGCCGGTGGCCCGCTCAGCCTGTGGGCCCACGGGGACCACCCCGCGGCCGGCCGGCTGGCGTCCGCGCTGGGGTTCACCCGGGCCAGGTCGCTGTGGCGCATGCGCCGGCCGCTGGCCGAGCCGCTGCCGGCCGTACGCCTGCCGGCCGGGGTGCGGCTGCGCGCGTTCCGTCCAGGCGCGGACGACGAGGCGTGGCTCACGCTGAACGCGCGCGCGTTCGCGCACCACCCCGAGCAGGGCGGCTGGTCCGCCGAGGACCTGCGGCGACGCCAGGAGGAGCCGTGGTTCGACCCGGCCGGTTTCTTCCTCGCCGTACGTGAGGACCCGCCGCGGCCGGTGGGCTTCCACTGGACCAAGATCCACATCGAGGAGGGGCACGACCCCATCGGCGAGGTGTACGTCGTCGGCGTCGACCCCGCCGAGCAGGGTGGCGGCCTGGGGAAGGCCCTGACGATCGCCGGTCTCACATACCTGCGGGCCCGCGGGCTCGCCGAAGTGATGCTGTACGTCGACGAGGACAACACCGCGGCCGTGAAGGTCTACACCGCGCTCGGCTTCACCCGCTGGGACACCGACGTGAAGTACCGGCGGAGCTGACCCCCCGCCGTACCCTCACCGATACCGTGCGTATTCCACGGTTTTCAGTAACAATTCGACTACTCCACGATGGCGTGCATCACCCAGTACGACAACGCGGCCACCACCGCCGCCGCCGGGATGGTGAGCACCCACGCCACCAGGATGTTGCCGGCCACCCCCCACCGGACCGCCGACAGCCGCTTGGTGGCCCCGACACCCATGATGGCGCTGGTGATGGTGTGCGTCGTGGAGATCGGCGCCTTGGCCGCGATGGCCATGGTGTACAACACCACCGACGCCGCGGTCTCGGCCGCGAACCCCTGCGCGGGGCTCAGGTGGATGATGCGCCGTCCGAGCGTGCGCATGATGCGCCAGCCACCCGCGTACGTGCCGAGCGAGATCGCCGCGGCGGCCGCGAGGATCACCCACTGCGGGATGGGGTCGTCGGCGGCGAGATAGCCGCCGGTGTACAGCGCGAGGAACATGACACCCATGGTCTTCTGCGCGTCCTGGAGCCCGTGGCCGAGCGCCATGGCCGCCGCCGAGATCGTCTGCGCGTGCCGGAAACCACGGGTCGCCTTGTGCGGATTGGCCCTCCGGAAGATCCATAGAATGGCGATCATGATGATGGCCCCCAGCAGGAACCCGACGAGGGGCGACAGCACCATGGGGATGACGACCTTCTCCACCACACCGGACCACAGGATGCCGGTGTGCGCCGCGAGCGCCGCGCCGACCAGGCCGCCGATGAGCGCGTGGCTGCTGGAGGACGGCAGCCCGAAGTACCACGTGATGAGGTTCCACACGATGGCGCCGATCAGGCCGGAACCCACGATGACGAGCCCATGCGTGCCGGTCGGCGGCTCGATGATGCCGGTGCCGACCGTACGGGCCACCTCGGTGCTGATGTGGGCACCGACGAAGTTCATGCCGGCCGCCATGAGCAGGGCGGCGCGGGGGGTGAGTGCGCGGGTCGAGACCGAGGTCGCGATCGCGTTCGCGGCGTCGTGGAAACCGTTGGTGTAGTCGAAGACCAGGGCAACCACGATCACGCCGATGACAAGCGCGAGCTCCACTTAGCTTTCCTTGACCGCGATCGACTCGATCGTGTTCGCGACGTGCTCGAAGGCGTCGGCCGCCATCTCGAGCTGGTCGATGACTTCCTTCATCTTCATGACGGTGAGCGCGTCGAAGTCACCACCGAAGAGCTTGGCGAGCAGCCGCCGGTAGACCTGATCGGCCTGGTTCTCCAGGCGGTTGATCTCGATCCAGTACTCGTTGAGATTCTTCATCGACCGCAGCCGCGGCATGGCCTCGGCCGTGAGCTCCGAGGCCCGTTCGAGCACCTCGACCTGCCGGACGACCTCCTTGGGGAGTTGGTCGATCTTGTACAGGCCGATGAGGTCGGCGGCGGCCTCCATATAGTCCATGACGTCGTCCAGGTTGGACGCCAGGCGATAGATGTCCTCCCGGTCGAACGGCGTGATGAAGCTCTCGTTGAGCCTTTTCATGATCGCGTGAGTACGCTCGTCACCCGCGTGCTCGCAGGCACGCATCTTCTCGGCCAGGGCTTCCCTGTCCGACCCGTCGCTGATGATCTCCACCAGCAGACGGGAGGCGGTGACGAGATTGTTCGCCGAGTCGGCGAACAGATCATAGTAACTGTCCTCACGAGGCGTGAGTCGCAGGCGCACGTCGTTCTCCAGATGTGCGGGAACTGTCCGCAGAGAAGGTTAAGGGGTAGCGGCTGAAATGCGAAGTTCTCACCCTGCACACACTCCGGCAACCTGCCGTTTCCCCCGAGTCCACCTCAGGCCCCCCTCAACCCAAGCCACAACCTCAGCCCGTACGAGCCTCATCACCCCTCCCTCCTCAACATCCCAAACCATGACAAATCACCACAAACCTCACACACCCTACCCGCCAACCCTCCCACCCCTGCCCCCTCCCCTGTAGGTGACACCTCGACCACCCACCGCGAGCACCCGGACGAACCGAGCATCCGCCTAGGACGTAGAGGCACGCCGACAAGAGCCCGCACACTCCTGCAAACGTACGCGACGCACGTCGCCGATTCGCCGCCTCAAACCCACTCCCGGACCCAATACACCCACTCCTGGCAGACATACGTCGCCGACCCGCTCGCCCCAACCCCTCCCGAGCCCAGACCGCACACCCGCGCACCGACTCCACCGGCAGGCGCCGATGCCGCCAGCCGTCGGCGTCCGGCGGGCCCGCCGACTCAGTAGCCGTACGCGACGCACGTCGCCGGCCCGCTCCCCGCAACTCACCTCCCGGGTCCAGATCACACACTCCTCAGAGCACCCCTGGAAGCCGTACGCGACCCCAGGTCACCGACCCCTCGCGACCTCACCCTCCCCCTCAGACCACCGTCCGATGAAAGTTCAGGAACGACCGGCTAGGCGTCGGCCCCCGCTGCCCCTGATACCGCGACCCGTACCGCTCACTCCCATAGGGATGCTCCGCCGGCGAACTCAACCGGAACATACACAACTGCCCGATCTTCATCCCCGGCCACAACTTGATCGGCAACGTGGCGACATTGGACAACTCCAACGTCACATGCCCCTCGAACCCCGGATCGATGAACCCCGCCGTAGAGTGCGTAAGCAACCCCAACCGCCCCAAACTGGACTTCCCCTCCAGCCTCCCCGCGATATCGTCCGGCAACCCGATCACCTCATAGGTGGAAGCCAGCACGAACTCCCCCGGATGCAGGATGAACGCCTCATCCCCCTCCGGCACCACAAGCCGCGTCAACTCAGCCTGCTCCACCGACGGATCGATATGCGGATACCGATGATTCTCGAACACCCGAAAGTACCGATCCAGCCGCACATCCACACTGGACGGCTGCACCATCCCCTCATCAAACGGATCAATAACGACCCGCCCCGAAGCGATCTCCGCCCGAACATCCCCATCCGAAAGCAGCACCTCAGCAACCTACCAACCTCCCGCCACCCCCACCTCCCCATCCCATCCCCCCACCCCCCCAAGGATCCGCTACAGTAGACCCCGTCACACCGACGCGGGTGTAGTTCAATGGCAGAACATCAGCTTCCCAAGCTGACAGCGCGGGTTCGATTCCCGTCACCCGCTCCACACCAAAGGCCCAGGTCAGGGACATGATCCCGACCAGGGCCTTATTCGTTTCAGGACCTTTCCTCACCGGCGTGCCAGATCCGTGCCAGATGGGTTGATCTTGCCCTTGTCGGCCGGCGAATCCGCCGCCTCGCCACCCTCCGCCTGAAGCCCCGCCTTCACGATCTCCCCCAGCGCATCGGCGATAGCCCGATCTCGATCCTTCGCCGCGTGCAGATAGATCATCGCCGCCTTGGTGCTGGAGTGCCCCATGCGCGCCATCAGTTCCTTGAGCGACGCCCCTGTCATCGCGGCCAGCGTGTTCCCCGTATGCCGCAAGTCGTGAATGTGAATCTCCGGCACCTGTGCCTTGGCGACGGCCCTAGCCCAGATCTTCGTGAAGTTGCTCCGCCGAAGCTGCGCACCGTGCTCCCCCACAAAGACCAGCCCGTCAGGTCCGGCCTCACTGAAGCGCTGGAGATGCCACGCGAGATCACCGATGACGATCTCAGGCAGAGCCACCACCCGCACCCCCGCATCCGACTTCGGACGACCGGTGATCAGCTCCCCCGTCTTCATCTCCGACACCGACGCATCAACCCGGACCGTCCGCGCATCGAGATCGAGATTGCACCGGCGAAGCGCCGCCAGCTCACCCCACCGCAGACCGCCGAAGGTCGCCAGCAGCACCAGCGCACGGAACCGCGGAGGCAACGCGCCGGCCACCGCGAAGACCTGAGGCACCGTCAGCACCGGCCGCTCTACCGGCCGCTCCACACCGGCATTCTTGATCCGGCACGGATTCTTCTTGATCAGATCATCCTCAACCGCCGTGTTCAAGATGCCTCGCACCAGCCGGTACGCCTTCGCCACCGTAGAGGCCCCCGGCCCGTCGTTCACAAGCTTGGTGTGCCACTGCCGAACATGGCGCGACGTGATCTCACTCAACGGCCTGTGCCCCAAGGCGGGGAAGATGTGCAGCCGCAACACCCCCTCATAAAGCTGCGCAGTCTTGGGCCTGAGCGTCCTTTCCGCCAGCCACGAAGCCGCATAGTCCCGGAAGAGGATCTTCCCCGCGTCCGGATCGGCCCACTCCTGAGCGTGGATCTCGGCTTCCTTCCTGGTGAGCCAGATCTCCGCATCGGTCTTGCTCGCGAAGGTCTGAGGCGCCGTGTGCTCCGCGTCGTCCGGCCCCTTGTAACGCGCCTGGAAACGTCCGGACGGCAACTTGCGCACCGCCCCGAACCGGCGCCGATGTCCCCTGCTGTTGCCACCCATCAGGCCGCCCTCCCCTTCCGTGTTGTGATCGCCTCCACAACCCCCGCCGCGATGAACGCCTCAAGCGCCGCTTCTGGGATGCGGACGTTCCTGCCGACGTGGACGAACGTGATCCGGCGCTCCTCGATCAGCCGCCGAGGAAACCGCACCGACGTATTCAGCCGTTCAGCCGCCTGCTGAACCGTGAGCAACCGCCCCTGCGCCAAGTCCGGAAGGAGCCGCGCCGGCTCGTGACCGCTCTTCTTGGTCATGCCGCCCTCCTGTTCACCGGAGTTGCCGAAAGTTCTTCGGTGGGTTGTCCGTCCGCGCGTGCTTGGGCCTGTTGGAGTGCCGCACGCCACCGTTGCCGGTTGGCGATCTCGGTCAGCAGACGTGCGGCCAGGGGTGGCACGTCACGGTCGGCAGGAGTGACCGGCCGCCATGAGTACCGGTGAGGGTCGGCAGGTGTGTCGTCGTCGGTTGCCGAAAGTCCGAGCTGTTGAAGCACCCAGGCCCGGCGGTCGTGTTTGTGTTCGGACAGGGTCTTACCGGACCACTTGCGCGAGACCAGGACCCGCCGTCCGGCGTAGCCGAGGTGTTCGGGCTTGTGCGCCTTGCTCCGGCAGCACCCCGGACGCATCCCGGGCTTCGCGTTCTTGGGCTGAACGCCGTAGCGCAGCCAGTTCGGGCACGTCGGCGCGCACGGCTCATAACGCAGGACGCTCATCAGCCGTTCGACGTGCGCACGCTGAGCCTCACTGGTCGCCTCATAGCAGGCCGACAGTTGCTTGGTCAGGTACTTGGTGAGGTAGGACAAGCCCTTGTCCGCGCCGGGGGATCCGGCCAGCACGCCCTTGACGTCGATCTGCGGACCGAGGCGGACCACGTGCAGCGGTTCGGCGTCCTGGTCGGCGTCGAGCAGGTCGAGTGCCTGTTCCCAGGTCGGCAGGACTTCCCCGCTGTCGGGGTCGAGGTAGTCGCCGGCCTGCCCGTCCCGACGTTCGTCGCCGTTCTCGTCACCAACCCATACGGGAAGGTGCGCACCCTCGTAGCGGACCTCATCGCAGGACGGCCACCACACCTGGTGGTACGTCGCCGCCGCCACAGCCCGCACGTCCGCTTTCGGCATCGTGCCCCGCACGGCCATGTGCAGATGCGGAGCCAGCCGTTTCTGTGGTTCGACGGTGGCGAAGTACTGCACGTCATACCCGGCCACCCGGCGAAGGTTCTGTACGAACCGATCCACCAGCTTGGGAAAGTGGATCGCGTCCCGAGCCGCCCGGACATAGTCGTACGCCGCCGGATCGACCGGAGTGCCATCGTGACGAACCTTGCCGTAACTGTCACAGGTGAGGGTGACGAACAGCGACGGCCGGTAGACGTTCCCGTCCGGTGCGGCGAATGTCCGCCCCACGGTGCGATCCTCACGGGGCCGCTTGGGTAGATCGGGTGCGTCCTGACGGCGCCGGGTGGAACGCGAGCGCCGCGGCTTGTCTCGCTCAGGGAGCACGCTCCCCCGTACGCCGGAGGTGGCGAGCTCATCCTCCAGCATGGCGGCTGCCTCATCCCACGAGGCGAGGTCATCGCCCCATTGCTGGGCCATCCCCCGGCCGGCGTGCACGTCAGCGCGTTCTTCGATCAGCCAGCACTGCCGCTCAGTCGGAGGTGCGGGTTCGGCGACCGGTTCGTATTCCAGGTGCCAGCCCTCCCGGCACTGGGCCTTGCGAAGTTGCACGGACCGCCGCGCGCACGGTTCACACTTGGCTTCCAGGGTGGCGCCGCACGGCACGTTGACGATCTCGGTCTGTCCGGTGGTGATGTCGGTGCGCTTGAGCGGGACCGGCCGCACACACACGCCGTGTTGCCGGGCTACTTCTTCGATGACGTCCAGGGCCATCGGCATGGATGCGCGTACGGCACGGGGGATAGTGCGGTCGGCAGGGTGGGTCACCGGGCCTCACCTGTGGTCTCATCGACGGCGACGAGCGCGGTTTGGTGGCAGTTGCGGCACTCGACGACGCCGCGCACCGGATCGAGCCACAGCAGGTTCAAAGCCCTGCACATCTCGCAGCGAAGGCCGTCCAGGAAGTGCGCAAGTGTCGTCATCGGGCCTCACCGGTCCCGGCGTACCGGCGGACCATGGCGAGGATGTCGGTGTCGCTGACGTAGGCCGCGCGAACCCGGACCGGTTCGGGGTCAGCCTCAAGCCGCACGTACCCGACACCAGCCCCAGTCTCGGGATAGGACGAGATCTGATCGGCCAAAGCACCCCGGTCCCGCGCACCGTCCCCAAGCACAAGATCCACCTGAGACGGCTCATCCAGCCGCAAAGCGATCTTGTCGGGGAACAGATTGCGGATCGACAGCACCTCCTTACGCGGGTCCTGGAGCGCCGCGACGACCGCTATGCCGACCGCGCGGCCTTGCGTGGTGAGGGTCGCCAGCGCGGCCAGGGTGCGTTCTTTGAGTTTGCGGTCGGTCTGGTAGGCGGTCAGGAACGCCACCTCATCCACCAGCACAACCACGAACGGATCCTCAACAGTCGGGACATGGGTCCGCTGCACGCCGGCGTACCGGTCGGCGCGCTCCTGCATGACCTTCACGGCCGCTTCGAGCAGGTCGGCGCAGTCGGCCGGATCGGCCGCATACCGGGGTCCGAACAGGGACCGGCCGTAGGACAGCTCCATCCGCTTGGGATCCAAGGCCCATAACTGGACCAGCCCTGCCGCCGCAGCAGGCAGCAGCCCACGCACGGCCGACCACAGCCACGACCCTTTCCCGGCACCGGTGGCGCCGGCCACCAGGACATGAGTGCCATGCAGCTTGAGCAGGTACGGGGCGCCGTCCTCCCGTAAGCCGATCGGCACCGCCGCCACCACCGGAACCGGAGGAACCGGCAGCGCCGGAATCGGGGTGGCGAGCACATCCCGCCGGGGAAAGGTCAGCACCACCCGGCCAGGAGAGCCGACCGTGACGCGGCACTGAGGCCGAGCGAAGCCGTGAGCGAGATTGTCGGCCCGTTCCTGCCAGACGTCGGCCGACTGACCGGCGAGCATCTTGACGCGCAGCACGTCAGCGGTCGGGGTGCAGGTGACCTTGAGCAGCCGGGGGAGGTACTCCCGGCCGCCGATGTGCTTGGCCAGGCCGGAGACGACCATGACCGGTTGCCAGTGCCGCCGGTACACCCACACCAGCACCCACCAGGCCCGCAGCCGAAGCCCGACCCACCGGGAGAACGACGTGGGGCTGGTGAAGCGCCATCCGGCCAGCGCCGAGACGACGCCGAGCGGGGCCAGCAGTCCGGTACGCCAGCCGTACAGCAGGCATAGCCCGGCCGGGACGGCGACAGCCAGGCAGGCCACCGGGTGCCGCCACACCGTGCGCACCACGCCGGCCAGAGCGCGAAACAGCGCGACAAGCATGGTGATGATTGCGGGGGTGTTCAGCACGACGGGGCGGAAAACGACCTGGGTGGGGACGGTGGAGACGATGTCGCGGGTGTGATCCCCGGGAAGCTTACGCAACATAAACTGAGTGCCTCTTTCCGTGATGTGAGAGTCGCTGGGAGAGGGAGTTGGGGCCGCCGGAAGTTGCCGCTTCCAGCGGCCCCACCATCAACCGGTCAGGCCACAGCCCCCGGCGCACCGATCTGCCCGGTGCCGGTGCCGGTGTGGTTGTCGCGGGTGGCGTGTTCGTCGCGCAGCCGTTCGCAGTTGTCGAGGAACTGTGCCGCCGCGCAGGCCAGCTTGCGCGCGAAGTCCACATGCGCATCAGTGACGGTCGCGTCACTGGCGGTTCCGATGCTCAGCGACGTCCCGCCGTGACTGATCGACACGAACGCCGCCGTGCTGTCGGTGGCCGGGAAGTAGTTCACCTCGGCGTACCGGTCGGGGTACAGGTGCACCCCGATCCGGGGGGCGCAGCCGGGCCGCATGGTGATCGTGGTGAAGCTACAGCCGTCGCTCATAACGAGCCCTCCTGCGAGGCGGGGGTGGGGGTGTGTGCGGGGTGGAGGTGGTGCAGCCGTTCGACCTCGCCCGCGAAGATGCGTGCCTGTTCGGCCAGCTCCCGCGCGAAGATCACGGTGGTGTGGTCGATGCGGTTGGCGTGCACCGTGAGCTTGACGATCGAGTTCCCGGCCCCGACCTCCAAGATCGGGGTCCGGTGCGGGTAGGTCAGGCACACCGCCCGCCCCCGGCCATCGATGTGCAGCGTGGTGACCTGCCAGGACCCGTTGACCCGTGGGCCCGCGCTGGTCACGCCGCGTCCTTGCCGGCCGTCGGAATCGAGGACTTGCCGACGGTCCGGGGTGCGCGCATCTCGCGGGCTCGGATGGAGTAGGCCAGGCGACCGGTGGCCTGGTGGACGTAGGGGGTGACGCTCATGCCGTCGAACTCGACCGGTGTGAACGGAAGCCCCGAGATCGAGGGCGGGGGAACCGGCTGGACCGGGGCGAGGATCTTCACCGACACCGTCTTCTGTGCGGCCTTGACGGTGGGATCGGCGTCCATCACCGCGACCTGCCAGACCAGCTCTCCAGTGGTCTTGTCGCGTGCAGGGACGAACTTGTTGCCGGTGGACGCTTCGAAGTCCTTGACCTGTTCGACCTCGCCGACGATGTAGCAGCCGTGCGGAAACACTTGCTCGAAGCCGATGGGGATGGGTCCCTGTAGGGCCATTACTCTCTACACCTCCATGTCAACCACTCAGCCATCTTGACTGACCAAGTGCGATGACATCATTAAACGCGAAGCCCGCTTGACTAGTCAAGTGCACCAAGCGGGCTGGAGGGGGAAACTTGAATTACCGGATCGGGTACGCGTCCTCCAGTTCATGCCGATCACCGGGAAGCACCGTCTGCAGGACCACCCATGCTTTACCCGTCGCGTCACATGCCACCGCGTACAGGTCCAGCAACGCCGCCGACGCCCCCACACCCAACAGCTCTCGCTCTTCCTTGTCGGGATTGCGCGCGGTCAGATGCTCCACGATGTGATCCAGCCCCACCCCCGCCACCGACTCCACCTGCCGGCGAACCCCTTGCGACAGTTCCTTCGACGCCGCCAGCGCCGTCCCCTCCGCCACCTGCGGCGGCAACCACACCGCCACGATCTCCGACGGCTGGCCGTCCTGATCCACCACCGTCTTACGCAGCAGCACCGAAGCGCCGGCGTCCTGCCCCAGGTAAGCAGCGATTCGCCGGGGCGCCTTCACCAGCCCGACCGACACCAGCCGCGTCACGCTTGGGATCTCCCGCCGCTCCAGCAACTCCCGCCCGGTCCGCGGATGCTGCCCAGCCGCCAGCGCGGGCCGCCCACGCACGAACCTTCCCTTGCCCTGCTGCGTGATGATCCACCCGTTGTCACGCAACACCCCCAGCGCCTTGACCACGGTCGGCCGCGCCATCCCGAACTCCGACATCAACTGATGCTCACTGGGCAACGGCGACCCAGGCGGGTACTCGCCGGACTCGATCCGCCGTTCCATCTCGGCGATCAACTGCGCGTACTTCGGGGGGGTGTATTCGAACGCCATGCCGAGACCCTCGCATTCAGGCAACCTGTCTAATCAAGCACGTTAGCAGGACAGCCACCGCACGCGAAGCCCCTTGCAATCCAAGCTGCCGAAGCAGCGCAGCAAAACGAGTGAGCCCCCACGACGCGAATCGTGAGGGCTCACTCAGGACAGGACTATTCAGCCCGACCCGTCCCGACGCCGGGGGGAGTGCGAGGCGTCGGGACACGAAATCCCTTACGCCGGGCTTCCACCTTGTCCTGCTCATCAAGCTGGGCCGCGAGCTGGGCAAGCGTATCGGCCCCCAGCACGTTGAAGATCCCGAATCGCGCCGCACATTCAGCCCAGAAGTGACGCCGGTAGGCGATCCACCCACCGTAGAAATCAAGGATCTGCCAGGTACGGTCATGGCGCTGCTGGAGCTGCTCACGAGTAGGAACACTCATCGTGTCAACTGCCAATCGCGTGCCCTTCCGACCACGAACGCCACCGCGGCGGCACCCTCAGACACCGGAAACAGGTAGTACCGCTCGCCATCGGTGGGACGCACCGAGTAGGCCGGCTCCTTGGCACCCCGCACGACCGTCACGCTCGCCCGCAACCGCCGATCGGCCCCACGCACCTCCAACACAGGCGGCAAGTAGTCAGGTGCGGAGTAGTCATTGAACAGCAGCCGAAGCCGGATCACCCGGACGACCCGGCTCACGATGCCGTATGCCTCCAACTTGCTGTTGAGCCCGCTCAGCAAGGCGCCGTAGTAGGCGACGGTGGACTGTTCCAGCGCACGAGGCGTGACCACCATGATTCCCGACGTCCCTTCGAGCGATAGATCAAGATCGAACAGTTCAGGCCGCCTGGCCCTCCACGTCTGGGCAGTCGAAACACGCCACCCGCCGCAACATCACCGGCTCACCGATCAGCGCCAGTTCAGCGCTGACACGCTGCGCTCTGACGAAACGCCAGCCCTTCCCACGGCATCCGGCGCATCCGCTCTGGACCTGTTCAGCCTGTAAACGCATGTGTCCAGAGTGGTAAAACCCCGGCCGGTAACCCATCCCGTGCCGTTATCCCTTGACGGGATAACCCCAAATCCCCTACCTGTTGTTGGTCGGCGATCCGTGACGACCTGGGGGAACCAGCGCATGCGGGCACAGGCAAGCGAGCCCATCGGCCTATCTGCGGCGTTCTGGCAACGCACCGACGTACTCGCCGCACTGTCAGCCCGGGACATCGGCCATCTATTCCGTCTTGTCCGCCAATACGGCGGAATGAGTCAGACCCGCATCGGTATCGCGGTGAACCTCAGCCAGGGCAAAGTCAGCGCCATCATGAACAGCTCCGCGCAGGTCACCACGCTCGACGTCTTCGAGCGCATCGCTGACGGCTTCGCCATGCCCGACCCGGCCCGCCTAACCCTCGGCCTGGCCCCCCGCGCGGCATCCACCGCCATCCCGTCCCGGGATACCTCACGCCCACCGGCCGACCCCCCGCGGATCGCACCACCTACTGTGAACCTCGTCCACTCAGGGGAGGACGAGGACACCATGAGACGCCGCGACTTCGTCGGCCTGACAGGCGCCGCCCTGTTCAGCGCCGTACTCCAACCCACCGCGCCGGCCACGCCCGCAGACAGCCTCGAAGACATCGCCGCCGCCCTGGTCGAACACCCCATCCCCACGAACCGCCCCATCGACCTCACCGCCCTGGCCCGCACCGTCGCCCAAGCCAAGAGCAGCTACCAGGCATGCCGGTACGCCGAAGTGACCGCCATCCTCCCCACCCTGCTACGCACCGTACGCGCCGTCTGCCTCACCACCACAGCAGACGCCCGCCACCGCGCCCATGCCCTGTCCGCCGAAGCCCACCACGTCGCCGCCTCCATCCTGCTCAAACAAGACGACAAGGGCTTGGCCTGGCTAGCAGCCGACCGCAGCACCCAAGCCGCCCACACCTCCGAAAACCCTCTGATGATCGGCTCCAGCGCCCGCATCATCACCCGCGCCCTCATGGACGGCCGCCACCACCGCGCTGCCATCACCACCGCCACAACCGCCGCACAACGCATGGACACCGACCTAAGACACCCCACCGAAAACGACCTGTCCATCTATGGCTCATTACTACTGTCCGGCGCCGTAGCCGCCGCCCAGACCGGCAGCCGCCACACAGCCACCGAACTACTCGACGAAGCCACCCAAGCCGCCCACCGACTCCGCCACGACGCCAACCACATGTGGACCGCCTTCGGCCCCGGCAACGTCCTCTGCCACCGCGTCAACATCGCCCTCACCATGGGCGACGCCGGCACCGCCATCGACTACGCCCGCCAAGTACACATCGACGCCTTGCCGATCAAGGAACGCAAAGCCACCCTATTGCTGGACACCGCCCGCGCGTTCCTCACCTGGAACAAACACGACCAAGCCCTCTACGTCCTCCGCGCCGCCGGCGGAATCGCCCCCGAGGAGATCACCGCCCGCCCCGCCACCCTGCGCCTGGTCCGCGACCTCCTCGCCACCGCCCCCATCACCGTCCGCCGCGAAGCCCGCGAATACGCCGAGTCCCTCGGAGCACTCGCGTGAGCAAAATCCTCTACATCATCGTGTGCGCCGCCGGCCCCGCCAAAGACGTCGGCAAGCTAGTGACCCTCGCCCAAGACACCGGATGGACCGTCCAACTCATCGCCACCCCACCCGCCCTCGACTTCATCGACGTGCCCACCCTGGAGAAGCAGACCGGCCGCCCTGTACGCAGCCAGTACCGCAAGCCCGAAGAACCAAAACCCCCTAGGGCGGACGCCATCATCGTGGCCCCCGCCACCTACAACACCATCAACAAATTCGCCCAAGGCATCGCCGACACCTACGCCCTAGGCCTACTAGCCGAAGCTCCAGGACTCGGCATCCCCGTCGCAATCTTGCCTTTCGTCAACAGCGCCCTAGCCAGCCGGACACCCTTCCGGCGCAGCATCAACCACCTACGAGCCGAAGACATCCAAGTTCTCCTCGGCCCCGGACAATTCGAACCCCACACCCCAAGCTCCGGAGCAGACCACACCGACGCCTACCCATGGCACCTCGCCTTGGCGGCTCTTCCCGTATCAGGAACGGACGTAGCGCGCTGAACGTCGTAGCGCAACTTACGCACTGCGGACCTTGCTGAATTGTTCTTTTAGGTATCAAGCGCGGCGGCGCTCGCCGCCGCAGCACGGCCCGCCGCCCGCACGCCCGGCCGGGCATGCGGCGCGGGCGCCGGTCCCGGCCAGCGGCGGGAACGCGGGCCGCCCGCCGTACACAGCACCCGCCACACGTAACCTGTCCAGCCGACCAGGGGGCGCGTCGCCGCTCGGAAGGGCAAGACGATCGCCAGGGGCCACCCCAGGGGCTGCGGGGTGGAAGATCGAAGCTTCCGCCCCTCATCCCCGCCCACTGAGTGCGCAGTCTGCCGTATTTCAGCACGCCGCCCATGGCACAAAAGAGTACAATGCACGCCTACGAGACAGCGAGGAAACGGCTCCGACATGCAGTGGCGACTCCTGGCCCCCTTTATAGCGCCTAAATTTCGCTTCCCGAACAAAGTAGCCGTCACAGTAATTGGACACAATGCAATCATACGACAAGCCTCCTTTCCGCTGAGCGAGATTGTTGTTGAAAACCTGCCGTCAGTAGACGCCGCACAAGAAGTTTTCTTGGCAATCAAGCGTGGAATGCTAATCGCAAGCATAAATCTCTCTTGTGGAATTAGGATCGCAGATGAGGTGGCAATCCTGGATGCCGTCACACCACTGCCGGGCCAAGATGAGCGACCGTTCATTTGCCCGCAGGACAGGAGTCTTGCGCGCCTCGTTATGAAATCGGGTCCTGTCGAGTTTCAGATGTCTTACGCGTTGCCCAAGCTGATACATGGTCTTGAATCTGGCGCCCGTTCAACTTCTGCAGCACTTGCACTCTCAGATCAACGGCTAGCACTCGCTTGCATGCTCTATACAGATAGCTTCTTTGAGACTTCCCCAGAGGCACAGTTCATCACTCTTATCGGCGTACTAGAAGTCCTCAAGGAACAAGATCCTGTTTCGCAGGAAGCCGAACAGCTAATCGACGGCTGGCTCAATGAGATTCGCCAACTTGAACCAGGCGAAGCTCAGTCCCTCCGAGGTCGCCTGCGTTCCCTTAAGCATGTCTCCATCGGCACCGGGATCCGACGATTGATCTACCGCCATCTAGGGCCAGAGCGAGCTCGGGAAGTCCAGGCTCTATACGCTATTCGCAGTAAGCTCGTACACGAAGGGGAGCGCCCGCCGAGGTTAAACGATGATTTACGGCAGTCGCGATATATTGTTCGTGAACTTCTGGCCAAAATATTATCCGACTCGGAGCGGAGGATTGGACAAAAAGACATGTGATGCTAAACCGTTAACTTCCCGCAGGCGCAACAAAGCCGCCCCCTGCGCGACGTAGTAGTGGTGCACACATGTGGATCGGGAGTGTCTGCCCCTATTGAGCCATGCGAATTCTGATCGTTTGGATTAGCTTCCTGGCCCGATCGACACTGGACGCGATAGCGTCGTCACTGATATCTTCCGATGCGCCATGAACTATCGCGTTTCTAAGTCGGCGCAGCTCTTGGAAGAATTTTCGCTCGTCTTCCGTAGCGTCTAGAGCGGACAGAAACTTGGCAGAAAGTGTAGAGACAGGGCTGTGGGCGAGCTCAACCCCTATGGTTCGCTGGAGAGATTCCCGCATCAGAGCCTCAACCTCCGCCCACTCTCGCAAGAGCTGCGCTTCAAGTTTTAGACGCTCCACCGAGATATTCTCTGGAATTTCTTGAGCATTACCTTTGATGATCATAAAAGACAAGAAAAATGTGAATGCCCCGGCGAGGTAGCCGATCGCGCCTAACGCAAGGCCCTTTCCGCCATGATCAACAAACACTCCAGCAACGAACGCTGCGGCAAACAACGAGCTTATTATCAAAGCCCAAAGGATGCGTCTTGGCCGGCTGCGTGGTAGCAGCGGATATCTTTTCCTGAAGCGCCCGACCCCCAATAGGTCCAGAGCACTTCTGACGGCTTCTGCCGAAACGGCCGTTCCGCCTGGCGTGAGCTGTATACGGGACGCTGACTGAATAACTTCTTCGCGAACATCCAGCAGAGCTATATTGAGAATCCTCTCGGCATCTTTTGATAGTTGAAGCTCGCGCTTTTTAGCGTCACCCATCAACTCTCCCCCCCGACTCGCGCGCCCAGATAAAGGAGAAGATCCCGAGCAGTGCGGCAATAACTAGTCCTACTGAACCCCACGGCTCCGTAATGTTATTAACAAATATTCCCGCAAAGATAGCTGTCACGTAGCTAAACGCCTCGCAAATCGTGCCTAATCGCGATCGCTTTTTTCGTGGTTGTGCCGCGTATCCTCTGCGCACGTACGAGGCCATAGCCTTTATGTCTCTTGCGGATATATCTTCGGTCGTATCCTCAATGCGGCCAGCTTCTTGAAGCACGTCATCACCGAAGGATTCCAACTCGATCTTCAAGGCTATCCACGCACTGTCACGGAGCTCTGAGCTGCCAGGAATTTGAACATGGAATTCCCTTGCAGCCTGCTGTGCCACTCTGGGTAGAGACACGCCTTCCGGCGTCGCTTCGGTGCGTGCATCATCAGACACATCCTGCATCTTACGACAGTCTGATCTCCTGGCGGTCCCCATTCCGTCTAAGTGGATCCTGAATCCGAACCGGTCTCATCTATCTGAAACGTTCGTTGCACAGCCATCGCTACAGCTAAGGGGTGCGCAACCGCGGATATCAGCAAACAGGATGGATTCCCAATGTCAAGTGTCAGTCATAAGACATGATCGAGAGACTTCTTTAACCTGTTGGGGTCGTGCCCTCCTCGCTGGCCGAGTGTCCCGGTTGAGTCCTCCGAGTCAAGGGCGCCTTCGGCGTCGCTGCGCGATCAACTTCGTTGACCCTTGACACGGCGGCCTCGCCCTGGGGTCGGCAGCTACGAGGAGGACGGGGGAGAACCAGGGGCCGGCTCCGTGGGTTGGCAAGTGACGGCAACGTTGATGGCAGCAACCCCGCGCTGTCGCTCCCCCCGGTCTCGTCTCCCCGCCTGCTGGAAGGCTCATCACGAGCAGGGGGACCACCGAGCTGATAAGGAAGCGGTCAGATCGTTGATCGCGTGCCAGATCCGTGCCAGAACGAAGGGGGAACAAGGGGCACTCACGGGATCCCATGGAGACGCCCCCCGCCTTCACCTGCATGGCCGTTTTCCCAGACCAGGGCACCAAGATCAGCAACCGATTCCTAAGCTGACAGCGCGGGTTCGATTCCCGTCACCCGCTCCACTTCTCTGGGCGTTGGTAGATTCGCCCATCTGGACCAGGAACAGCCTCAGGGAGCAGCGAGGCTTGAAGGTGCTTCTCGGGTATCGCGAACGAGACCACCCGGCCTGAGAAGTCGTGCTTCGGACCGACGCGACCGGGTGGGCACGCGATCATCACCGGCCGGGTAGGGGCCAGCTGAAGCGAGGCCTCGACTGCGGGGCGAAAGTCCGTATCGGTCGACACGAGCACTGACATATCACCGTAAGCGGATGCCGCGTCCATGGTCATGGCCACCGCCAGTGCCACATCGGTCAGCTTCTCCTCATACGTGTGGAACGTCTGCGCAGGATCACACGCGCAGGTCCATCGGGAGCCGCAGTCCCTGCACCGCGCGGTCTTCTTCTTGAAGTGGCCGCGGACGATTCCCAGTTCGGGACAGTGCGCAGCCAGCGCGGCCAGGTAGGTCTCCTGCCTCAGGGCCGCGTCAGGTTCGCCCTTGACGATCGCTGTGAAGTACCTGACCTTGAGCACGACGTCATGCTGACGGATCTGCCGTACCAACTCGACGAGGTCGATCCACAAGTACGCATGGCCGTACTTGCTCTTCAGCCCGTGGTACAGGTTGAAGCCGTCGACGTACGCCACCACATCCACCAGCAGACACCTCCACCATTGGCCAGCCTCGCCGATGGTAGCTATCATGGGGGTACACGAAGTTGGTTACGGCCAACTGGGCGGCCCCGCAAGGGGCCGCATTTTTTTGCGGCCGCGATAGCCACGTGCCCGTTCCGTGCCCGTCTGAAGGGTGATCAAGGGGGAGTCAGGGGGAAGCTCGGGCACTCGAAGCACTCTCCGCAGGTCAACGTTCCGCCAGGACGGCACCCAAGCCGCGTAGAGACTTCCCAAGCTGACAGCGCGGGTTCGATTCCCGTCACCCGCTCCATACATAGCCACCGTATGACTTCGTACGCTAGCCGCTATGGAGCCTGGATCTGTTGACTGGCCTGCAATTCCTGGTCCCGAGTGGTACCAGCCTCGCAACGTCGTGGACGCCTTCACGATCTTGATGCGGACCACACAAACCGACGGGGATCAAGGAAGTGGTGTCCGCTCAGCCGTAGGCAACGATCACGCTGGGACGCTCTACCCAGCCGCTGTTGCGGGCACGAACGTATTGCTGCACATCATCGCCACGTGTCCTGGCCCACCAAGGCATGTTGCGTTGTGCATCCTGCTGGATTGGTGGGGATGCTTCCAACCTGAACCAGGCTTCGAGTCGTACATAGATCAGAACGGACATCAGGTTGAGGTCATCCCCGCCATCGTCCAGCGGATCGAACGAGCAGCCGGCACCCTACGCGCGATCGCAGAGCAGGACACGAATGCGCGCAAGCTGATTCGCCGACTGCTCCAGACCGTAGACCGAGGATGGACGATCGAGCGCTAGAAGATCGTAGGCACTTCACAGCAAGCACAGCCACGGGCGATCCCCCCTCGGGCTATTCGCGGGCCATTAGCCAGGGTGACGAGGGGGCAACACGATCACTCAGGGCAGGTTTCCGAACCAGGTCAGCGGCCCTACTTGCCGTGATCGATGTACTTCCCAAGCTGACAGCGCGGGTTCGATTCCCGTCACCCGCTCCACGTACGAAAGCCCAGGTCAGCCGAGCGCTTCAGGTAGAAGCGTCAGCGCTGACACATGTCGAGGCCGGATCAGCGTGAAGTCACGTCGGTCCAGTGTCGCGATGTGGGTAACGTTCAAGCGTTCTGCGATGGCAACCACTGACACATCAGCTGGATCAAGCCGAGCATCCTGACAGATGCGGACAAGCTCTGCCATCCTCCTGACATCGGCTGGCAGCAGGTCTACACGTTCGAACTCCTCGACCGCCAGATCAAGGAACTGTGCATGCACGCGGGGCCCCATGTGCCCGTTGATCGTCCAGCCGGACTTGGCGCAGCGGACCGCCCTTCGCTCCCGGGAACATCAGCGCGTCGGGTCCGTCCTTGACGTAGATCTTCAGATGATCGCGCAGCGCCGGAACGATCGCCTTAGGGATGCCCACAGTGCGACGGCCGGCCTTGGACTTGGGAGGACCCAGAACGAGCCCGCCCGTCGAACGCTCGATGAAGGCCGCCCGGATGCGAACCGTCCCGGCGTCGAGATCGACATCCGTACCACGACGTGCGCTCACGGGGCTTCCCCCATGAACGTGAACACCGATTTCAGGCGGCAGGCTTCAGGTTATCTGGCGTCTTCTCGTAGGCGATCGGGCTGAGCTGGCCGAGTTTGGAATGCCGCCGGACGGTGTTGTAGCGGGTGATCCAGCGGAAGACGGCCAGGCGGGCGGTGCGGGCGTCGGGCCAGTGGTGCGCGCCCTGCAACGTCTCGCGTTTCAGACTCGCGTTGAAGGACTCGGCGGCGGCGTTGTCGGCGCTGGTCCCGGCCGCGCCGCGCGAGCGGGTGACGCCGAGCCGGCTGCAGACCCGCGCGAACTCCCGCGAGCAGTACTGTGCCCCGTTGTCGCTGTGGAACACCGCGCCGTCCAGACGGCCGCCCCGGGTGTGCGCCGCGGCCTGCAGCGCGTCCACGACAAGCTCGGTGCGCATGTGATCGGCGATCGACCAGCCCGCCAGCCGGCGTGAGCACAAGTCCACCACGGTAGCCAGGTAGAGGAACCGGCCGCCACCGACGGGCAGGTAGGTGATGTCGCCGACGTAGCGGGTGTTCGGCAGCCCGGCGGAGAAGTCGCGCTGGATCAGGTCCGGCACGGGTGCCGCATCCGGCTCCGGGATGGTGGTGCGGACCTTTCTGCGCAGACGCAGCCCGGCGATGCCGTGCTCGCGCATCACCCGTTCCACCCGCTTGTGGTTGACCACGATCCCGGCCGCACGCAACTCGGCCGTCATCCGAGGCGAGCCGTAGGTGCCGTCATGCTCGGCATGAATCCTGCGTACCTGCTCGGCCAGCTGCTCATCGGCCTGGCGGCGGGCCAGCCGCGCCGCGGCGCCCTTCAACCATCGGTAGAAGCCCGAGCGTGACACCTGCAGCACCCGGCACAACCGCTTCACCCCGTAGAGCGCCTTGTGATCCTCAACGAACTGGAAGCGGTTCACCAGTTCGTCTCGCCCGCGAAAAGCTTGGCCGCCTTACGCAGAATGTCCCGCTCTTGCTCCAGCTCCCGGATCCGCGCCTTGAGCTGCTTGTTCTCCTGTTCCAGCACGTCGTCCGAGGGTAGGTGCCCGGCCGGCGTGTCCTTGCCGGTCCTGCCCCCGCCGGCCGCTCGTTGCCCGCCTTCACCCCGAGCCTGCGCGGCGCGTACCCACACCCGCAGCGTCTCGCGGCTGACCCCCAGATCCCGCGCGATCGACGTGATCGTCCGGTCCGGCCTCGACAGCACCAGCGCCACCGCGTCGGCCTTGAACTCGGCCGGATAGTTCTTCATCACCATCAGAGACATCTCTTCCCCTGGACCTCAAGATCCAGTCTCCAAGGTGTCCACGTTCAGGGGGAAAGGCCCCACCTCTCCCCATCGCAGGCTGGCGAAGGTGGCGAGGAGCACCAAGGCGCGGAACCGTCGATCCTGCGTGCAGCCGGCCCGGCCGTCCTTGCCCAACTTCCACAGCGCACCATCCGCCGCACCTCGCGTGGCGAAGGTCTCGGGATGCGTACGCATCTCGCCGTTCCGCTGGTATCGGAGACGGTAAGAGCTGGTGCTGAGCTTGCGTACGTTGCCGATCGGACGACGGCCCACCCGATCGGCGAGATCGAGGACTTGGTCGACCGTGAGCACGGGGCGCTCTCCGGCCTGCTCGTCGCCGGCCCCGCGGATCCGGCACGGGTTGCGCTGGATGAGGTGGTCTTCTTCAGCGGCCTTCATGAGAACGGCCCGGAGCAGGCGGTACGCCTTGGCCGCCACACTGATCGAGACACCGTTGCCGAGAAGATCAGCCCGCCGCTGCCGGACCATCGCCGTGGACAGCTTGCCGACCGCGACATTCCCGAGCGAGTGCGTGATGTGCTTCTTGAGCAACCATCTATAAAGATCAACAGTGCGGGGACGAAGCCCGGGACGTTGAGAGATCCACGTCTCGGCGTAGTCCTTCACCTTGACCTTGCCTCGGTCGGGGTCGGTCCACTCTCCTCTGATGATCTGGGCTTCGATCATCGTGACGGTCGCGGCGTTCGAGGTCGAGGGCGACCAGATCAAGCGCATCTGGGGGGTACGCAATCCCGACAAGCTCCGTCCGTGGACGGCGGCGCCCGAGCGAGCGGTCGGCAGGTGATGGCCTTCGCGGGGGTCGTCCGAATGGGTCGACTGGTTCAACAACCAGCGGCTTCATAGCGCGATCGAAGCATTTCCTTCAGCGAGGACGAAGCCATCTACCACGCTCAGCACCCCGACCGGACGCCGGCAGTCAAGTAACGGAGCCGCTATCGAACCACGTGCGGGCGTACTTGACGTGAAACGGCACGTCGTCGCGGTGGAGGTCGCATTCCTCGATGTGCTGGCGGTCCCCTGCTTGCCGTGGTCGTCCGACGCCGCTCCGCCCGTCTGGGTCGGCCTGGGCGGGTGATGCGGCGGGCAGCAGGCGGCCGGCACCGACGGTAAGAACCCCACGTGACCTGGTAATTCCCGTCCCTATGGTCGCTTTGATGCTTGCGGAGTGCTGACAAGGACGAGACTTTCATCCAGGGCTCGCATAACTTTCGTCGGTTCACGCAAAATCTCGGGTGCAATTGAGGCTATCTTTCGCCGGGACTGGCGGTTAGTGTCTGCATTCAAGACCCGGACATTTGTGATATATAGCCCCGTCCCCCCCAGTTCGCACCATCCCCCCACATCTCACAGCGAGGTGGACCTTTGTCTGTGCTGCCCTCGTCTCGTCGGAGCGCTCAACCAGGCCTGATCACGCTGGGCCTCGCCGGCGCGCTGACCATCCATTCGGGCTTCGCCTCTCCCGCGAGTGCGGTCGCCCCCGCCCCGAACGGGGCCGTGCCCCACGCGTCCACAGCGACCGGAGTAAGGAGGATCAAGTGAGATCGCGACAGCAAAGGTCGCGCCACCGGCTCACCCGGAAGGGGAGAGGTGTCGCGGGCCTGGCCGTGCTTCTCTCCGTCTCGTTGGCGGCGACGCCCTCGCACGCTGCCGACGAGCAGCTCAACGAGGGGCTGGTGCACCACTTCGTCCTCGACGAGACCAATGGGACGACGCTGGTCAACTCGGGTAGCGCGGGCTCGGCGGCGAACGCCACGCTCGTCAATCCGGAGAAGGCGACCTTGACCGGCAACGGAGTCAGGTTCAACCCCGACTCCTACGCGAGCGCCCTCGACGGTGCGTACGTGGCGCTGCCGAAGGACATCACCGCCGGCATGTCGAACCTCACGGTCGACTATGACGTGTGGATCGATCCGGCGAACGTCGGCGAGCACCAGATGTGGGGCTTCGGCAGGAAGTCCGGCTCGTGCGACGTCGACACCGGCGCCCAGGGCTCCATCTTCGCGTCGAACACCCAGCGGTTCCGCGTCGCGGTGGGCTCGGCGAACCTCCAGCAGAACCGGGTCCGCATGACCGAGGGAGCCTGGACGCACGTCACCTACACCCAGTCCCTGAACGCGAACGGCACGAGCTGGACCGGCACGCTTTACCTCGACGGCGTGCAGCACGCGACGTCAACGAACCTGACCACGCCGCCGTCGGTGAACGCCGCGGGGACCAACTGTAACTTCCTCGCTCGCTCGCAGACGTCGGGCCACTACTCATTCCGCGGAACGCTCCGGGACTTCCGGGTCTACGACAGGGCAGTGAGTCCCGAAGAGACACTCGCCCTGGCGAAAGAGACCGTCTCCAATGGCGTCAGCGCCGACGCCGCCGCCATCGACCTCGGCCTGACCAGTGCGATCGTACGCGACATCGTTCTGCCCAAGGTGGGCTCCGTGGCGGGCTCGACCATCACGTGGACGAGTTCGGACCCGTCGGTCGTCGAGGTCTACACCCCGCCGGCCGTCCCCAGCGCACGCAAGGTCGCGGTGACCGGCAAGATCACCCGACCCGCGCAGGGGCAACCCGACGCGACGGCCACGCTCACGGCGACCGTCCGCAAGGGCGCCCAAGAGGTCACCACACGGGAGATCCCCATTGTGGTGAAGGCCGAGTTCGACGACGCGCAGGCGGTCGACCGTGACGCGTTCGACCTGGCCCTGTACGCCACCGACGACGTGCGCGGAAACATCGACCTTCCGGCCGGCGGCAAGTTCGGATCCACGATCACCTGGAAGTCGACCACCGACCTCGTCACCCCGACGGGTGAGGTGACCCGCCCGGCCTTCGGCCGTGCGGATGTCACCGCCACCCTGACGGCGACCGTCACCAAGGGTTCGGCCTCGAAGACGAAGTCGTTCCCGGTGACCATCACCGCGAAGCCCCGTTCCGAGAAGCACGAGCGGTACTTCATGGGGTACTTCAAGGGCGAGGGGATCGCCGACGGCGAGCAGATCATGTTCGCGACGTCCAACGGAAACACCGCTCTGGACTGGACCGGTCTGACCGGGGGCTGGCCGTCGCTCGTCTCCCAGCTGGGTGACCAGGGGCTTCGTGACCCGCACATCGTCCGCTCGCCCGACGGCGACACGTTCTACATGATCGCCACCGACCTGAACTGGTACGACCAGGGCGGATACGCGATCAACGACACCCAGTACATCGAGGTGTTCGAGTCGCACGACCTGGTCAACTGGACTCCTCAGCGGCACGTGAAGGTCGCGCCCGACAACGCGGGCAACGCCTTCGCACCCGAGTCACTGTGGGTCGAGGAGATCGGCGCCTACGCCGTGTTCTGGGCGCAGTCGCTGTGGAACGACCCCGTGAACCGCACCGGTCAGGGGAACGCGCAGATGTGGTACGCCACGACGCGCGACTTCCAGACGTTCTCCGCTCCCAAGGTCTGGCAGGACCCGGCCCCGCTGTCGCGGATCGACACGACCGCGATCCGGGTCGGTGACCACTACTACCGTGTGACCAAGAACGAGGCCGGCAACCAGGGTTCGGACATCTTCTCGGAGAAGCACACCGACTTCCTGGACAGCAACATCAACAACTGGACGTTGCTCGCTCCGGCTCTGGGGCGCACGACGTGGGTCGCCAACCAGGGGTACGAGGGGCCGGTCGTCTTCAAGGCCAACCCCGGTGACACCTCCTGCCCCGGCCAGTTCTACCTCTGGGGTGACCGGTACACCAACGGTGGGGGGTACCAGGCCGCGTGCCACGAGAACATCGAGGCTCCGACCTGGAACGCCAAGCCGCTCACGATGACCAACGCGGGCGTCGTCCGTCCGCGTCACGGCACCGTGATCCCGCTCACCGTCCGTGAGTGGAACGACATCCGCGGGATCCCGAACAGTGACGTCACGACCACCACCAAGGTGGCTGTCGAGCCGTACGCGAGCGGGGCCCAGACGACCACGGCCACCGCCACCGTCGAGGCCGCTGACGGGTTCGAGACCGGCGGTCAGGTGCGGTTCAGCGTCGGCTCGTGGTCGGAGCTCGCCCACCTGAAGGACGGCGCGGCCACGGTCACGCTGCCGGAGGGTCTGCCTGCGGGTACCCGGACGGTCAAGGCCGAGTACCTCGGCTTCGACTATCTGAAGGCGTCGGAAGCTGCGGCGTCGTTCACGGTGCCGGGGGCTCCGGAGCTCGCGCTGACCGTGACTGCCACCGCCCGCTGCGTGGGCACCACGGCGTACGTGGCCGTGACCGCGGTCAACGACGCCGCCGTGCCGGTGAACGTGACGCTGACCACCCCCTACGGTTCGAAGGCCGTGGCCGACGTCGCCCAAGGCAAGCAGGCCTACCAGTCCTTCAACACCAGGGCCGGGCAGATCGCCACGGGCAGTGCGACCGTGACGGCGACCGCGACGATCGATGGCCGGCAGGTCACCTCGACCTACAACCCCTCCTACACCGCCATCAACTGCGCCTGACCCGACCGGCCCGCTACTGAACCGGGGCCGGTCGCGTACCGGTCGGCCCCGTCCCATAGAGCGATGTCGCATGAAGAGACCCGGTGATCGGGACAATCCACACCGATCACCGGGTCGCGACGATCCCCCACAGCGCGTCGCAACAGAGCGGCGTCGCAGACATCCGCAGAACTCCCGATCATGCCGCGTTGCCGGAACTCATCGGCAACCAATGACTCCAGGCGAGCAGGCACGATGGGCGGCCAGACCATCGGTCAGCCACGGATCGTGTCCGCATGGCTGGTCAAGTGTCCCGGTCGAGGCCACCGAGTCAAGGGTGCCTGCGGCGTCGCTCCGTGATCGACTTCGTTGACCCTAGATACGACGGCCTCGCCCTGAGGGCGGCAACTACAAGGAAAACGGGGAGGATCGGGCAGATACTGCAACAGCCATACACAACCGCTTACGATCGCAGCCGTCGGCCATCGTCGCGGGCCAAGAAGCTAGCAGTCCTGACAGGGAAGACGTCTGCCACTTGGTTGCCGTGCCCGTTGCGTACTCGACCGAGTGGTGATCAAAAGGGAACGACAAGGAGTCGCGGGGAAGTCTGCCTGATGGCGCAGGCCTCAGCTTCGCCAGGCCGGGAGGAATGATCCATGGAGGCTTCCCAAGCTGACAGCGCGGGTTCGATTCCCGTCACCCGCTCTCACAGCGAAAGCCCAGGTAGACCGATGGATTCGGTACCTGGGCTTTGATGTCTACCGATGTTAGTGATCTCTGCGTACCATTTCTGAGTCCTGATCACCCTGCCGGAGACCTGCAGGACAGGCCATCACTCAAACCTTGATGACAGTGACGCGCATACCGCACAGGGCAGCGAGGTCCTCGGGGTCGGAAGTGAGGACGGTGACGGGGCCTGGGGCGGCGAGGGCCGTGGCGCTGAGCATGGCATCGATGGCGTACTTGTGGCCGTGCAGGCCTGCGTTGGACAAGAGTGTGGCGGCGTGGCGGGCGATTGGTTCGCTGACCGGCTCGATGACAAGGCGGGACAGCGTCCACTCCAGGGCCGGCCGGTTGACGTGAGGGTGGACCACCTCGACGAGAGTGGCAGCAGAGGTCACCACGCGGAGGTCGTCGGCACGGGCGAGAGAAAGCCAAGTGGTGACCGTACGGTCGCGGAGGACGGCCTTGGCCAGACCCTCGCTGTCGAGGACGAGGGTGCCAGCCGGAACAGCGGGAGAACGGGTCACGCAGCCGCCCCACCGTTGGCCTGTCCCTGCCGGGCCTGGTGGAGTTGGTCACGTAGGGCCTGTATCTCGTCGTCGGTGACGGGGCCGTGCTCGGCCTCGGCGACCTGGATGAGTTCGCTGAGGTTGTCGCGCTCGATCTGGCGCGCGACGGCTGCGGCGACGTAAGCGGACAGGCCGGAAGGGCCACTCCGGGCTCGGGCGGCCTCGGCGATGCCACGTGGCATGGTGATCGAATACTTACCGGTAGGCTCGCTCATACTCTCTATCCTACTCCTCATCCTCCGCAACGATGAGTTCCGATTACCGAGAGTCGATCGGTCTCCTCAGGCGCCGGTCCGCTCGCCCGCCAGAGTGGTCTTGGCGGCCTGGATGGCGTCGATCGGGTCGGACTTGGCCTGGAACCGGCGGTCTTGCGGTCGGGCCGGTCGAGTTCGATCACCTCCATGTCCCTGTCGCGCAGCAGCCGGGCCAGGCCGGTCCCCGTAGACGCCGGTGCCCTCGATCCCGACCCGCACCAGGCGCCCGAACCCTATAAGGTCACGCGCCGCGTCCGGTGAGTGCAGGTGAGCGCCTCCCGGCCAGGGCCGACATATCCCGTTGAAGACCCTGCGGTCAGTCAGCGGTTGGGTCAGACCCCACCGGGAGACGCTCACTTACATCATCACTATCTGCGGTTGAGGTTCTGCATCCACTCCCGCAGCGCGCGCGCCTGCCGCGCGAGCTCGGAACGCGCCGCAGCGTCGCCGGAGGCCGTGTCGTTAGCCAGGTCGACGATCGAGTTCAGCGCCGGGATGGCGGTGGTGTAGTTGCGAGCCAGGTAGCTGTCCCGCGCGATGTCCAGGGCGGCATCGGCGGCGTCCGCGGCGTCCGCGGTCAGCAGCCCGGCCGCTCGGTCGGCCTCGATCAGCAGGCTGGTCTCGCGGTAGGACGAGCAGTTGGCGCCCTTGCGGTCGGCGGTCGTCTCGATCCCGCCGAAGATGATCCGCATGAACGAGTCGTCGTAGTACTGAGTACGGAAGTGGCCGAGGATGTTCGAGAACGCCTTGCCACCGCCCCAGTTCTGGCACCACGCGATCGGGTGGTCTCCGTTCATCAGCCGCAGCGGGTTGGTTGCCGCGTTACCGCTGTTGAGGCTGCGCTGGTAGCTGTCCTCGTTGAGGCTCAGCAGCGTGTGCACGTCGGCCCGCATGTTGCGGTCGAAGTTGTAGAGCTCGTCGACCGTCAGCCACTTGGCAGGGAGATGCGCGGTCGCCGGGTGCGTGTTGTCCTCGGTCACCACCTCGGTGTGGATGCAGCTGCCGCACTGGCCGAACCCGTTCTGGCCGTTCGGATGGTTGGTGAAGAACCCACCGACGAGGTTGCCGTACCACGGCCAGGTGCGGAGCTCGAACGAGTCGGCGGCGCCGTGGATGCCGACATAGCCACCTCCCTGGCTCATGTAGGCCTCGAAGTTCGGCTGCTCGGTGGTCGCGTTGAGCGGGCCGGGGTGCCCGACGTTGGACTCGAAGACGATCGTGTCGTACTGCTTGAGCGTGTCGAGGCTCAGGAACGGGCTCGTGGGCAGCGTGACGGTCGGGAGTTGCGGGTCGTAGACGTCGACGTTGAAGTTGTGCTCGGTGCCGAGCTTCTGGATCGCGGCCACGGTGTGCGGGATGTGGTCGTGCCGGAAACCCGTCGTCTTGGAGAAGACCAGGACGTTGTAGTCGGCGTCCGGGTTGTGCGGGAGCGGGGCGAGCACCGGGTCCGGGATGAACTTCGGGCCCTCCGCGGGCTCGGACGCGAGGCCCGTCGCGGGCTCCGGCGCGAGCCGTCCCTTGAGCTGGTCGATCAGGTAACGCGCATCGCCCACGAGTGTGCTGCGGGCCGAGCCGGGCTTGATCTGGTCGTTGGCGATCGAGACGAACTCGTTCAGGACCTGGCTCGACTGCTTGGCCGAACCGGCGTCGGCGAGCGCCTTCGCCTGGTCGAGCTTGGCTTGGAGCGCCGCGCCGACCTCCGCCGGGACGGTGCCGGCGGTCACGAACCGGGTGATCAGCGTGCCGATGTCCGCGAACGATGTCGTCACGATGAACGTCTGCGTGTACTTCGCGCTGTTGGAAGCAGCGTCAGAGAGGTGCACCGCGAGCGTGTGCACGCCGAGCGACAGGTCGGAGGTCTGCACCGGCAACGGCGGGACCAGCTTGCCGTCGAGGTACATGTTCAGCACAGCCACTCCGCCCGAGCCGGGGGTGGGGTCCGTGCGCGTCGGGATAAGTGTGGCGACGTGACCGACGTGACCGTCAGTGATCGCCGGGTATGATGCGGCCGGCGCGCGCGTGTCGATCCGGACCGCGATCGAGCGGAACGCCGCGACGTTTCCGGACGTGTCGACCGCGCGGTACCGGACGTTGGTGTTGCCCTCCTGCGTGATCACCGCCGACCCCGTGGCCGACGCCGGCGCCCCCTCGACGGGCACGTCGATGTAGGCGGCGCCGCCGTTGAGCGAGTACTGGAACTTTGCGATGCCGGTGTCGTCGGTCGCCGACATGTTCAGCGTCACCGAGCCGAGGTACCAGTTGTTCTGGCCGGTCGGCGCAGAGGGCGACAGCGTCGCCACGTTGATCGTCGGCGGTGTCGTCTCAGCTGCCCACGACGGTGCCGCGGGGATGAGTGCGACCGCCGTCACGCAGGCGGCCACTGCCGATGTGCGAAATATTCTCCGCATGAGTGTCTTCTCTTTCTTGCCGCTGTACGAGCGGGTTCGCTAGGTGCCGATGCCTGTGCCGACGAACTCGGCCCAGTTGAGGTTGAACAGGTTGCCGCCCGTGGCGCCACCCGTGACCGAGCGGAACACCAGGAACAGCTCATGCGTCCCGGACATCGAGACCGGGAACGTCTGGCTCGTCCAGGTTCCCGTCCCACCGGTGGACACGAGGTTGGCCGTCGTCAGGATCGGCCCGGTGATCGAGTCCTGACGGACCTCGATTGCCGCCAGCGGCGACCCGGGTGTGCGGCCGGCCGCGGCGTCCGCGACGCGGAACGTGATCGAATCGATGTTGGTCAGGTTGAATGGGCCGTTGAGCTGGAGCCAGTCGCCCGAGCCCAGGCTGCCGCGGTGCACGCCGGCGCCGCCGTCGGTGTTGGTCGCCGTGTTGGTGCCGGACTGGTTGACGACGAACTCCACCTCCTGGTGCTTCTGGCGGATCTGGTGCTGGCCGGTCGTGGTCAGCTGTGGGACGCCGCCCGGACCGCCGTGGTCGGTGTAGCGCGCCTGGACCACGCCGGAGACGTTGCCGCCGTGTGAGACGTCGTCGGCGATCGTGTGGAGCACACCCGAGCAGCCGTTGACGGACTCCTCGGCGTGGCCGTGCTCGTCGTGGGCGAGCACGAACGTCACCTGCACCTCGGAGCAATTCACCGTCCCGTCCTCGGGGTCGGTGACCGTGACCGAGAACGGGATGTCGTCGCCGAACGCGAACGTCCCGCCCTCCACCGGCGTATTGACGACCACCGTCGGGCTCGTGTTGCCCACGGTGATCACGGTGCTGGTCGAGGTTTGCTTGCCGGACGAGTCGAACACGGTCAGCACGGCCGTGTAGCGGCCGGACCGCGTGTAGGTGTGGGTCGGGTTCGGGTCGGTCTCGATCGCCGAGCCGTCGCCGAAGTTCCACTCGTAGCGGATCGAGTCGCCGGGATCCTCATCCAGCGAGCCGGCGCTGGAGAAGTTCACGGTCAGCGGCGTTGAGCCATCGGTGCGGTCCGTGGTGAGCACGGCCTTCGGCGCGCGCTTGCCCTTGACGTACTCCCACTTGTACATGCCCGCGTCGGGGCTGATGACGTTGAACCCGTTGCCGTAGGTCAGCAGGTAGAACGCGCCGTCAGAACCGAACTGCAAGTCCATCGGGTTGTCGCACTCGAACCGGAACCTGCCTGCCCCGGCGTTCGCACGGCTGCCGCAATCCAGGAAGTTGTTGATCTTCTGGACGTGGTTGTTCTGCTTGTCGAGCTTGACCTCGCGCAGCGTGTCCTGCGTCCACTCGCTGATGATCACCGAGTCGTCGTAGTACGGCGGGAACTTGTTGGGGTTCGGGTTCTTCGCGTCGTAGTGGTACTTCGCGACCCCGTGCGGACCGACGCCGCCGGTGAAGAGCTCGGGGAACAGGCGCGGGCATTCGGTCGTCGAGCCTGGCGCGATCGGGCCCGGGGTCGGCGCGTAGTAGGCCTCGCACGGGGTGCCGAGCGGCGTGTTCGTGTTGTTGTCGCGGTAGGAGTACCAGATGTCCGGGTCGGTGACCGGTGGGACGTCCCTCAGGCCCGGCTCGACCGTCGGACCGCCCTCAATGTTCCACAGCGAGTCGTTGCGCTGCGTCGGCCCGTCGCAGTCGAACTTCTGAGGCGGGTTGTTCAGCGGCGTGCCCGCGGTGGTGGTGCCGGGCGCGAACTCGTGGAAGTTCCACTCGTAGTACGCGAGGTCGCGCTTGTAGCACGTCGGCCAGCCGTAGTTGGACGGCTTGCGCACGATCTGGTAGCGGCCGGTGCCCGACGGGCCGCGCGAGCGCTGCGGTGTCTGGGCGTCGGGCGAGTAGTCGCCGATGTAGGCCACGTCGTTCTCGTCGACCTGGATCCGGAACGGGTTGCGGAGACCCATCGCGTAGACCTCCGGCCGCGTCTTGTCCTGCGGCGCGCCCGCGACCAGCGGGAACAGGTTGCCCGACGGGATCGAGTAGGCGCCCGTGCCGGAGCCGAAGTCGACCTTGTTGGCGTCGGCGGCGGAGATGTCGCCGTCCTTGACCTTGATCCGCAGCACCTTGCCACGCAGGTCGTTGGTGTTCAGCGCGCTGCGGCGCGAGTCACCGGTGAGCCGCTGATACCAGCCGCCCGCCTGCGCCGTGCCGGTGGCGATCGCCGGCGTGGCGGTGCCGGTCAGGCCGGCGCCGTCGGCGGTGATCTGCGGCTGATCGGACTGCTGCTTGCCGCGGCGGAAGAACACGTTGACGTTCGCCGTGTTGACCGGGCCGCCGCTGGTCTGGATCTCATCCGCCTCGATGTTCGAGAGCGCTTCGAGCGCCGCGTCGATCGCATTGCGATCCGCGTTCCACGCGATCGGCTCCGTCGTCTGGCCCTCGAAGGTCAGGGTGAACGTGCCGCCCGTCGCGTTGGTGACGCGCACGGTCTGCTGCTCGTCGGTCTTCTGCGAGTTGTACGGCCCGTAGCCGCCGGCGTTGATGCCGCCCGCAGGCGTGTCGTCGCCGGTGACCACCCAGAGGTTGCCGTGCTTGTCGAAGTCGATGTCGCCCCCGACGTGGCAGCACTCCTGACGGTTGACCGGCACGCGCATGATCTGCTGCTCGGAGCCCATGTCGAGGTGCGCCGGCGTGCTGTCGGTGGCGTCGACGAACTTGAAGCGGCTGAGCTGGAAATAGCCCACGTACGGATCCCACGCGGTCTTGGACGCCGCCACGTTCGGCGGGTTGGTGTTCGGCGTGATCTGGGTGACGACCGATCCGTCGCTCAGCTTGACGTCGGTGACCTCCTTCGCCGAGTAGTAGAGGTAGACCCACTTGTTGGTCGCGAAGTTGGCGTCGACCGCCGGGCCATAGAGCCCGTCCTCGCCCGCGGAGTAGATCTGCTGCGTCATCGGCAGGCTCGGGTCGGCGAAGTTGGCGACGACCGTGGTGACGCCCGTGGTCGAGTCGTGCATGCGCAGCGAGCCGAGGCGGTCCGTCTGCAGAACGCGGCCGTCCGGCAGCTGGTCGAAGCCGATCGGCTCCTGCAGGTTCGGCGGCGAGCCGATCTTCGTCTGCTGGTAGTTGGCCAGCACGGTCGCGCCGCAATCGCTGTAGACCGGGTCGGCCTGGCCCGCGGCCCAGCCGATCGCGCCCTTGAGGTGCTTGGTGAGGTCGGCGTCGAAGCTCGCGGCCGTGTTGCCCAGGCCGGTGTAGAACGAGCGGCCGCCCTGGAAGTCCTTGCACCACGAGACCGGGTGATCGGCGCCCATCGTGCCCCCGGCGATCCCGTCGAGGTCGGCGCCCTGCGGTTGCGGCCCGAACGGGTCCTCGACGACGGTGGCGAGGACGTGTGACACGCCGCGGACGTTCTTCGTGAAGTTGTACCAGTTGTCGGTCCGCGACCAGAACTGCGGCAGATCCTTGCTCGCGTCGTGGACGCGGTCGGCGACCTTCACGTCGCCCGATTGCACGTCGGTCCTGCCGGACGCACGCGTCCCCAGGACGTCGGTCAGGAACGACCAGGACTCGTCGGTCTCGACCGCCGAGCCGACGCCGACGAAGCCGCCGCCGCTGCGGAAGTAGCTCTCGAAGTTCGCGCGCTGCGCGTCCGTGAGCGGGCTCGCGAGACCCGTGTCCAAGAACACGACCGCGCGGTACTGCCCCAGCTTCTTCGTCGTGAAATGGTCCCCCACGTCAGCGGGCCCAGGCGCCACGACCGTGAAACCATCGGTTCTGGCCGCATTCCGGATCGCGGCCAGGCCGGCCGACGACACCGCGTCCTGGGTGCTGCGCACCACGAGCACCTTGAAAGCGGGCTCAGCCGCCGTGGCGGCCTCGACGCTCACCGGTGTCGGGAGGAGCGTGACGAAAGGAGCGATGAGGGCCAAGGCCATCGCGGTCGCGATGCGACGTCTCGGGCGTCGTCCGTTTTCTGGCAGGGCTGCGTCGAGCAGCCCGGCCCACGTTCGATGACGTGGTGACATGAAAAGCCTTCCTGACTGGGGGGATGTCAGGCAAGGCGCGCGCCGCCGCGCTTATTGCCACATGGTGGTAACGGATATTGCGGTTGCTGGAGGGTGCCGTCTCCAGGTCTGTGAGGCCGTCAGTCAGGTGCCGGCCTGGGTAAACCCATGATCGTGGTCGGGTCTGCGATGATGTGGCTGATCACCATGCTCGCCGCGCCACGGGAAGCGGCGCCGAAGCCGAGCGTGGAGGCGACGAATCGGCACTGGGCCGCTGGAGCGGCTACCGTGAGCCGTCGCAGTTGGTCGTGTGCTTGTGGCAGCAGCCACGGGGCCAGCGAGGCGAAATAGCGTCCGATGACGATCACTCGCGGGTTGAACAGGTTGGCCAGGATCGAGCCACCGAGCCCGAGCCACTCACCGACCTGTGCCACCGCCATCATCATGCGCCGGTCGCCAGAGGACAGGCTTCTGGCGATGTCGGGACCCGCCGGCGGAGCGCCGCCCGGGGCACGGATGAAGGGCGGTTTGTACGCCACCCGCACCACCTGCCCTGTTTGTCTCCGAGAACTAATCAGGAGTTGTAACACGGCGATGTCGGACCGTACACCCCTCAGCTCCGTAACGAGTTGGCATCCCTCACATCTGTGCACTTCAGCCACCCCCTTTCCTGGTTACCGGAACGTTATGTATTAACACTTGTGTAACCTGGGGAAGTCGTGCATCCGAGCAGGAGCCGGGCCAGACGGCGTGGCGTGATGACGGGCTCCGATCACCCTCGGCCCGGCCTTGGGTGATGTAGCGGTAGAGCAGGTTGAGACTGCCCGTGTACCCGGATCTCACGGAACAATCGGAGGACCGGGGACGGCCGGCTCGGCGGCGCGCCGCTGGCGCAGGTGGTCGCGGTAGGGATCGACGAGGGTGGGCCGGTAGCGCGGAGCGCGGCGCAGGGCCTCGGGCTCACGGGTGCGGACGGAGCGCTTGACGGTGTTCAGGGACAAATTGAGACGGCGTGCGCATTCCTGCACATCGAACAGCTCAGCCATAAGATGGCCAGGGGCAGTGTTAAGAGTTGTCACATGTGCAGTCGGAAGCACGAGAAAGTGAACAAGATTCTTTGCTCGCTGCCAAGGGGACGGGCAGAACGAAGACGTCGGTGGTGCGGTAGGCGACGAGCTCCCCGTCTACGTCACCGGCACCGATAAGACAAAAGGCATGGGGGTCATCTGCTGGATTCTCGGCCACCTCCGGATAACGCGTCCATCCGAATATCTGGCGGTTCGGCTGTACGGTCCAGCCGCGATCGGAAGGTCAGAGCGTGCCTGGGTGCCCGTTCGGTTGGAGATCAGCGGGAAGCAACGGGACTCACGGTGACTCCACCCGCATACGCCGAGATCAGCGTTTTTTTAGCTTTAGGCAGCTTGATCCTGAAAGGCTTCCCAAGCTGACAGCGCAGTTCGATTCCCGTCACCCGCTGCACTTCTCCGGACGTTGATAGTTCCGCCCGTCCAGACCAGAAACGGCCTCAAGGAGCAGCGTGGCCAGGAGCCTGGCGGCGGTGCCGAGCCGTCGTGCACTGGGGGATGTCAGAGGGTGGTCGTGTCGCTCAGCGTGGTGAGGTGGTCGACGCGCTTGGTGATCGTCGGGTGAGTGGACCACCAGGCCAGGCTGACGGGCTTGGCCGCGACGAGGCCGGTCACGGGGACGCGTGAGGTGGCGCGCAGATCGGGACGGCGAGGCATGCCGGTGTTGCCGATCTTGAGCAGGGTCGCGGCCAGCAACGCGGGCTGTCTGGTCTGCACGGCCGCGTCATGGTCGGCAGCCAGTTCCCGGTAGCGGCCCAGGGCCCTCAGCGGCAGTTGCACCAGCAGACTGCACAGTCCGAGCATGATGATCAGCGGATAGGACACCGCCAGCAGTATCGCGACAGGAATGTCCAGGAGTTCCTGGCGAAGAGGGGCCGGTTTGGAGTTCCTCCGCACGAAATCGCGAGCGATCCGCGCACCCCAGGTCATGGCGATGGCGAGCGAACTGGCCAGTGTCATGATCGCCACGTCTCGGTGACGGATGTGCGCGACTTCGTGTGCCAGGGCCGTGCTGAGCTCGTCAGGCTCCAGCAGATCCAGAAGGCCCTGGGTCACCACGATGGTGGTGTGCCGTTCGGAGCGACCCAGAGTGAACGCGTTGGGGACAGGATCGGGGCTGACGGCCACTCGTGGCCTGGTCACATCGTTCAGCGCGCACAGACGGTTCAGCACGTCGTGCAGTCCCGGCTCGTCGCGGGCCGACACGATCCGAGCTCCGGTCAGATCGCGTGCGAGCCAGTCGGCTGCCCACCACTGCGACAGAACCACCAGTACCACGACCGGCACCACGAGCAGCCAGCTGACGCCGGCCACCAGCGCCGCCCCGACCACCGCCGCGTACATCATCGCCAGCAACGCCAGCACCGCGACCATGCGGGAAACCAGACCGTGCTCCCTCTGTCCAGTCATGGGTCTCTCCCGACTCGCGCCGACCGCAATGAAAGGTCCCGGCCTCAGGAAACCTTCGGTGACTGAACTTCTCAAGTACCCGCCGACGCACATTCTCTTAGCCGTGAGACGCTCCAGACACTGACGCGTCGCGGGTTGTGTGATTCGCTTCTTCTGAACGTCATGCCGATTGAGCGTCTCCTCTCAGGTCGAGGTACCTCCGCTTGGACGGACCAGGCTCGGTGTCGAGCCGCCTGGCGTGGTTCGGCTCGATTCCGGTGGCGGTGTGCCGCCGGCCACAGTCGTCGGCCGGCGTTCGGGCGCGCTTCAGGGAAGTGACACGGTCGTCCACGCGGCGGCGAACGGCCTAGGATCGATTCATGGAGGCGCGGGATGCCGACCGGCCTGATCCGAGATCGGACCCCCAGGCGGCGGGTGCGTCGGTTCGGTCCGGTCCAGGAGACGCGGACGTCATCGAGTCGGGGCCTGTGGGGTCTTTACGTCTGCCGCCGAGGATCGCGACCGGTCTTGTCCTGCTCCTCGTCGTCGCGGCCGCTACGACGGGCTACCTGGTCGGCAGCGGGAACCGCGCCGCCACTCCGGCACCGGGTGCGTCGCCGTCGTCGACCGCCTCGGCCGTCGCCGAGCCGATCACCTGGACCAGCAAACGCTGCTCGGTCCAGGTTGAGGACCGATTGCAACTCGGCATAGAGATCGTCAATCAGTCGGCGACCACCGTGACCCTGCGCCAGGTGCTGCCGGTCCTCCCTCTTCGCGGGCTCAGCGCGACGGCCGCGACGTGGGGCGGTTGCGGTCAGCTGTCACCCCCGGCCACCGGCGACGGCCATCTCCTGCCGGCCGGCGCCACGACCTGGTTGACGGTCACCTTCGATGTCCTCGTCCCCTGCCCGGCACCGCTTCCGGTCTTCTTCACCGTCCGCTACACACAGGAGAACCGTTCCAGCAGCGCCGACCTGCCGGGCTTTCCCGATCTCGGCGATGTTCCCTACACGAAGTGCCCTACTGATTCCTCGTGACACTGCGACGGCGGGTCCCTGGTGTCGATCCGCCAGGCGGCATACGGACGGGCCCTGGGTACGCACTGGACGTCCTCGTCGGTGGACTGAGCGGCCGGGTGAGTCCGCCGCCGGCGTCGCCGACACGGTGCCCCGGATCCTCCCGCGTATGGCGCGAACTCTGCTGTCTCGTCGACGGACGGCGTGCATGATGATGGAGTGCTGATCTTCATCGAAGGATCCGAACTGCCAGGCCGGGAGTGCGAACAGGCACCCGGGTTCCCCGGTTACTCCAATATTCATGTCGGCGTGCAGCGGCGGGGTGGCACCGGTGAGATGCTCGGCCTGACGGCTGCGGATGCCTCCTCGGTTTTGTGGGAGTTGGAGGTGACCGCGATCCGCACGGAATCCGGTTGGGATCTGCGTGGCCCGTTCGTGCAAGGCCGGCCTGGTGGCCGGTTTGTCTACCTGTCGTGGGGGACGGTCGACGAGGCCGGGGTGTTCTCGATGTTCCGGCGGGCGAAGCTGTGGCTGGAGGCGATCCCCGCGGACGTGCTGGAGCGGGCCGTGGCCGGTGGCGTTCTGGTGGCACGGCTGGGGCTGACGGACGCCAAGCGTCAGCCGTTGTGCGCGTCGGTCCGCCCGCCGCTCGTGGAGTGGACGACCCCCGCGAACTGACGCCGGCCGCGCCGCTCCGTCGGCGGCCAGGAAGACGAACCTGTCCTCATTCGAACCGCTGTAAGTGCCCGCGGAATCACCTTGATGACACCAGGTGCGGACAGAACGGGTCTTGTGCCTGACGTCGCGTCAGGCAATAGCGTCTGTTCGGGTGATCACATGGACGAGCGAACCTGGAAGATCGGTGACCTGGCCGCGGTGACGGGGCTCACTGTCCGAGCTCTGCATCATTTCGATCAGATCGGGTTGCTGGTGCCGACGCTGCGAACGCACGCCGGGTATCGGCTGTACACGGACAGCGATGTCCGCCGGTTGTACCGGATCCTCGCGTTACGCCAGTTGGGGATGCCGCTGGCCCATATCGCCGATTCGCTCGACGGCGACCTTCAGGACTTCGGTTCGGCCGTACATGCCCAACTCGCTCACGTCGAGCGAACCATCGAGACGCATCGGCACCTGCGTACCCGGCTCACGGCATTGCTTCAGGTCATCCTGCGGGCCACCGAGCCGTCCATCGACCAACTCATTGACGCCATGGAGGCACTGGTGCAGGCGAACGACTTCACGTCCGAGCAGTTGGCGCAGGCGAAAGAGCGACACCTGGAGCCTGGATTCCCCGACAGGTTCGCTGGATGGCGGCGACAGGGGACGGAGATCGTCGCCGAGCTCCAGGCGCATATCGACGGTGGAACGGACCCGGCCGATTCGGCTGTACAGGAGTTGGCACGGCGATGGGCCGCGGTGATTCGGGACATGGCGGCGGGGGAACCGGCCATGATGTCGTCGATCTATGCCCGCATCGAGCGGAAAGGACCCGAGGCCGCCACCCGCGGTGTGCTGACCACGCAGGTCTGGGGCTACCTGCGGCAGGCCTTCGCGGTCGGCTTCGGCACCTGACCGGGTCACCCGCTCCACACACAGCGGGGGGAATCGCCCGCCGCACCGGACCGGCTCGTAACGGATGATCACTCCTGGGAGTGAGGGCGGCGGGGGGATGGATCCAGATAATAGGCGGATGTTTGCAGCTGGACGGACCGACAGGGCTGTCGATGGAGTGCTCGCGGCGGGTGTGGTGCTGGCTACGGTGGTGCCGCTTCTGCTGCCTGAGCCCAGTCCGTGGTGGATCATCGGGCTGGGGCTGCTGGCGTCGGTGCCGGTGGGGTGGCGCAGACGTGCGCCGATGGTGGTGGCGGTGGTGGTCGGGGCGGCCATGTCGGTGTTGGTGATGTGGGAGAAGCCGTTGCTGCCGTTCGGGCCGCTGCTTGCCGTTTATACGATCGCCGAGCTGAGTCCCACGTGGAAGAGGTTGGTGGCGGTTCCGGCGATCGTGGTGGCTGTGGGGATCTCGTTGGTGGTGCCGGGGGAGAACGGCGAGACCTACCGGCTGGTGGGGACGGCTTTCGTGGCCGCCTACGCACTGGGTACCAGTGTGAGGGCCAGCCGCTCGCGAGCCGCTGAGCTCATCGAGCGTGCGCGGCGGCTGGAGCAGGAGCACATCGCGGCGGCGGCTGAGGAACGTACTCGGATCGCGCGCGACATGCATGACATCATCACCCATTCGGTTGGGCTGATGGTGGTTCAGGCCGAGGCCGGGCCGGTGGTGGTGCGGGGCGACCCGGGGAAGGCCGAAGCGGTTTTCGATGCGATCGCCGACGTGGGGAGAGGCGCGCTGGACGAGCTCCGGGAGGTGCTCACCACGCTGCGCAGCCCTGGCGAAGGCGGCCGGCCGGTGTGCGGTCATGCCGGCGAGCGTCTGAGCGAGTCGCTGTTCCAGCCGCGTCTGGTCAACCTCCCCGTGCTGCTCGAACGCAGCGGTCTGGATGTGGTGAGCACGACCTCTGGTACGCCACGGCCGGTCGCCGGAAGCGTTGAGGCCGCGGTCTACCGGATCGTTCAGGAGGCGCTCACCAATGTGCGCAAGCACGCCGGTACGCGTGCCGTACACCTCGCTCTGATCTGGAGGGAGCGCCTCACGGTGGAGATCACCGACGACGGACGAGGGCCGGGTGAGCGTGGTGGGTACGGGCTGGTGGGGATGCGGGAGCGGGTGGCGGCATGCGGAGGGACGCTCAGGACCGAGGCGGGACGAAGCGGGGGGTTCACGGTGAGAGCCGAATTTCCGCTTGAATGGCCCGCATGTTGCGGGTGCTCATCGCCGACGACCAAGACCTCTTCCGCGCGGCGTTCGGGCTGATCCTGGGGGCTCAGCCGGACATGGAGGTGGTCGGTGAGGCCGCCGACGGCGAGGAGGCGGTCGCCGCGGCCAGGCGGCTCCGGCCGGATGTGGTCCTGATGGACGTGCGCATGCCGGGCAGGGACGGCATCGAGGCGACCAGGGACATCTGCGCCACCACCGCCGCCAAGGTGCTGGTGCTGACCATGTTCGATCTCGACGAGTACGTGTACGACGCGGTGCGGGCCGGAGCGAGCGGTTTCCTGCTGAAGGACATGCGGCGTGACGAGCTGGCTCACGCCGTCCGTACCGTCGCCTCGGGTGAGGCGCTGCTGGCCCCGGCGGCGACCAGGAGGCTGCTTGAGGACCTGGTGCGCAGACCCGCCCACGGTGTCGCCCCCCGGCTGACGGCCAGGCTGGACGTACTGACCGCACGCGAGCGCGAGACGCTGAGGCTGGTCGCGCAGGGTTTGTCGAACGCGGAGATCGCCGCCGCGCTCGTGGTCACCGAGCACACGGTCAAGACACACGTCAGCCGCGTGCTCACCAAGCTGGACCTGCGGGACCGGGTCCAGGCCGTGGTGCTCGCCTACGAGTCCGGGCTGGTGGTCGCCGGTAGGAGTGACGACGGGAATCACCGCCGCGACTGACGCGCCGGCGGGGTGGGGGAAGCACGATCATCGGCATGCGACGCATCCTTCTCACTCTCGCCTCCGCCGTCCTGACGCACTTCGGCACCGGTCTCCACCCCGTCTGGTGGCTCACGTGGCTCGCGCCGCTCCCCGTCCTGTTCCTGGCCCGCAAGGAGAGCAGGGGTACGGCTTTCGCCGCAGGGACCCTGGTCTGGCTCATCGGCCAGGCCCAGATGTGGCCGTACTTCACCGGGCCCCTGGAGATGCCACCGGTGCTGGCCGCCGGCCTCATCGTCGGCCCCGCGCTCTGTTACGGCTCAGGCGTACTGCTCTTCCGCACGCTGATCGTGCGCGGCAGGCCGTTCCTGGCGGCGTCAGCCGTACCTGCCGTCTGGGTCACCGCCGAGTACGTCATGAATCTCGCCGCACCGCACGGCGCCTGGTGGAGCCTGGCGTACACGCAGGCCGACGTCCTGCCCGTCCTGCAGATCACCTCGGTCACCGGGGTCTGGGGCATCACCTTCCTCCTGCTGTTCGTCCCCGCTTCGGTCGCGGTTCCACGGCCACGCGCGGCGGTGGTCTCGGGTGTGCTGGTCGCGTTCACACTCGGCCATGGCTTCGTCCGGCTCGCGACGCCTGCCGACACCGGAGGACGGAAGGTCGCGCTGGTCGCGACGGACGACTCCGAGGACCCCGTCCGCCGGTACGGCGAAGCCGTGGACGCCGCCGTGGCCCGCGGCGCGGAGATCGTGGTGCTGCCCGAGAAGGTTTTCACGACCGCCGACCTGCCGTTCGCCCGGCCGGGGGTGGAGGTGGTCGCGGGGATCGCCATGGAGACCAACAGCGCGGTGAGCTACCCCTCCGGCGTGCGCTACGACAAGCACCACATGATCCCCGGAGTGGAACGCGGGTACCGGCCCGGCACGGGCCTGGCCTTCCTCGACGGCCATCGGATCGGCCTCATCATCTGCAAGGACCTGGACTTCCCCGGCCTGGTCAGGGAGTACGGCAAAGCCGGCGCCGCCGCCCTGCTCGCGCCGGCCTGGGACTTCGACGAGGACGCGTGGCTGCACAGCCGCATGGCGGTGGTGCGCGGCGTGGAGAACGGCCTGACGGTGGCCCGCGCCGCACGCGAGGGACTGCTCACCGTCAGCGACGACCGCGGCCGGATCGTGACCGAGCGCCGCACCGGCATGACGGGCATGACCACGGTCACGGCCACCCTGCCTCAGGAGGGTGCGACCACTGTCTACACCAGCCTGGGAGACTGGGCCGCATGGGTTTCGGCGGGGTTGCTGCTGCTCGCACTCGGTGCGGCGGCCCGGAAGAAGTCCTTCTCCAATTCGGTCACGGCGAGCCCGGCCGGCGGGTCATCGCCTTCGCCGATACGGACGGCGTCACCGCACTCCACCGGTGGCGGCGCGGGTTCGATGCCGTTCATCCGCTCCGCCTCGATGAGGGGGGCACGGGCTCTCTGTTACTGCGATCGGCCGGGGTCGGTTGCCTTGCTCAGGCCGGTCAGCCGGGTCAGGGCGGCGAAGCCCTCGTCGGTGCCGGGCCAGTGAGCGCGTACGGCCGGCAGGCCCGCGCGGCGTACGACGGAACGGAGGACCGCGGTGACGATGATGGCGTCGTCGGCGTAGCCGAGGACCGGGATGAAGTCGGGGATCAGGTCGATCGGTATCGCCAGGTAGGCCAGGAGGAGGCCCAGCCGGATGCGGATTCCGCGGGGAAGCGTTTTGTCGGCGGCCAGGCGACGGACCAGGCGCAGTACATCAGGCAGCATCCGCAGTGCCTCACGGAGCAAGCCGCCTCGGGGTCGCAGCACCGCCAGGGCCAGGACCAACGCGAGCCAGGTGAGCAGCAGCGCGGCCACGATGCCGATCGCCAGATCCCACCCGTAGGAACCGGTCATGACTCCCCCACCATGCGCAGGCCTCGCTCTTTGTGACGTCACGCGACCCGCGACGCGGGATCCTCTCCTTGTCCGGCGTTCTCACCGCCATGGTATTGGTGCTCGTGATCGCATGGATGGCGGGACGGGACGCGTGGGGTTCGTCGTGTGGTCAGAGTTCCAGGACGAGGCGTGGGGAGGTGGCGCGGGAGACGCAGATGAACATGACGTCGCCTGCGGCGCGTTCGTCTTCGGTGAGGAGGGAGTCGCGGTGGTCGGGGGTGCCGTCGAGGACTGTGGTTTCGCAGGTGCCGCAGGTGCCTTCGCGGCAGGAGGAGAGGATCGGGACGCCGGCTTCTTCTACGACCTGGAGGATCGAGCGGTCGGCGGGGACGGTGAGGGTTTTGCCGGTCAGGGTCAGTTCGACCTCGAAGGCGGTTCGGGGTGCGGTGGGGTTTTCGGGTTTCGGGACGAAGCGTTCGACTCGGAGGGTGCCTTGAGGCCAGGTGGCGCACTGTTGCTCGGTGGCGGCGAGGAGGGGTTCGGGGCCGCAGCAGTAGACGAGGGTGTCGGGGTGGGGGACGGCCAGCAGAGTGTGCAGGTCGAGGAGGCCGGTCTCGTCTTCGGGGTAGAGTTCCACCTGGTCGGGGTGGTCGCGGGTGAGGCGGTCGGCGAAGGCCATGGAGGTGCGGGTGCGGCCGCCGTACAGCAGGCGCCAGTCGGCGCCGCGAGCGGAGGCTTCGGTGATCATCGGGAGGATCGGGGTGATGCCGATGCCGCCGGCGACGAACAGGTAGCGGGGTGAGCTCACCAGGGGGAAGTGGTTGCGGGGGCCGCGGGCTCTGATGGTGTCGCCTTCGGCGAGGTGGTCGTGGACGTGTGCGGAGCCGCCGCGTCCGGACGTCTCGCGGAGCACGGCGACCTGGTAGGCGGACGGGTCGTGCGGGTCGCCGCACAGGGAGTACTGCCTGACCAGGCCGGGGGTGAGGAGCAGGTCGAGGTGCGCGCCGGGGGTCCAGGCCGGTAGCGGGTCGCCGCTGGGACGTGCCAGGGTCAGGAGCCTGACGCCGGCGGCGATCGGCGTGGTGGCCGTGACCTTCAGGTCGTACTCCGGTTCGTCTGACGGCATCGGCGGCTGTCCCTTTCTGGACGGGGACCGGCTTCAGACGAGTACGGCGGCGGGGGCCGGGGAGTCCGGTACCGGCTGGGGGTGGTGGTCGTCGGGGTGACCGAGGAGCCAGTCCCACAGGACCACGGGGTCGTCGAACTCGTTCTCCGCGCCGCAGAAGCAGATGGCGTGCAGCCGGTCGGTTCCCGGCATCCAGTGGACACGGTGAAGCGTGCGTGCCGCGGAGAGTCCGTGCCGCCGGTGCGCGGGTTCGGGGTCACCGGCGGCCATGGGACGGTGGCGGGGGTCGGCGGCGGTCATCGGACGGCCGGTTCGGTACGCGGGGTGGCGGCCATGGGACGGTGGCCGGAGTCGGCGGCGGTCATCGGACGGCGGGCTCGGTACGCGGGGTGCCGGCCATCTTGGCGAGGAGGCGTCTGGCGGCGAGGCCGCCGGTGTCGATGTTCACCGACAGTTCCTGGTAGCGGTCGGGTTCTCTGGCGAGGACCTGTTCCAGGGTGTTGAGCGCGGTGACGTCCTGCAGGACCACGGTGCGGTTGCTCTCGCGGAGGAAGTCCGACACCTTCTCGTCGTCGAGCGCGAAGTCGCGGGCCACGGCCCAGAAGTCGTAGGTGGTGTTCCCGGTGGACGGGGTGATCGCGTAGACCACCTCGACGTGGAAGGCGTGCGGGTCGGTGCCGTCGGCCGCGGGGAGGGGGGAGCCGACGGGGGCGACGCGGCTGTGCAGCAGGTACAGGCACGGCGGGTGGTACTCGATGTCCTGCCAGCGGGTGATCCGGCCCTTGATGCCGGTGGACTCGGCGTAGAAAGGGGGGCAGGCGGCGTCGGCCATGTGCCTGCTGACGTAGACGACGCCGGCTTCCTCGTCGACCTCGGTGGTGATGGGGGTCTCGGCGACCTCCGGGGTGCCGATGTAGCCGCCGTGCAGGTACGTCTCGTGGGACAGGTCGAGGAGGTTGTCGACGAGCAGGCCGTACCTCGCGTTGAGCGGTTCCATGCCGCACACCGTGGTGTAGCCGGACTGGGCCAGCCACGGGGCACGCGGGGGGAGGGTGCCGCCGGGTTCCCGGTCGCCGATCCACACCCAGACGAACGAGTCCTGTTCCACGACGGGGTAGGTGCGCAGGCGAGCGGTGCGCGGCACGCGTTGCTGCGCGGGTACGGCGACGCAGACGCCGTCGGGGCCGTAGGTGAAGCCGTGGTAGCCGCAGACCACCTTGTCGCCGACGAGGTGGCTCGGCGACTCCGACAACGGGAACCGGCGGTGCACGCAGCGGTCCGCCATGGCCACGGCCTGGCCGTCCTCGGTGCGGTAGAGCAGCACGGGCTCGTCGAGGATGGTGCGGCCGAGTTGCCGTCTGCCCACCTCGTGGCTGAAGGCCGCGACGTACCACTGGTCGCGTGCGAATTCGGCGACGATCACGGTCGCTCCTCGTGGTCGGGGAACCGCGACGGGTCCCCCAGGCGGCCGGGGGATGCCGCGCGGTCCGGGTTCGTGGATCCTGCCTGAGCCCGTCTGCGGCGGGGTGCCGTGCGCACCGCTCCGTTCTGGCGACGTTAGGCAGAATTCTTGCGACGGTCAACAGAGTGCACGACGTCGACCGCCAACCAGGTGGGGAGGCCGACGACGGACCGGCGGGGTCAGCGCACCACGCGGTACGTCAGGTGGGTGACGGCTTTCGCGGCTCGGGACTCGATCTGTTGGAGGTTCAGTGGTGGGACGCCGTCGAACAGGCGGGTGCCGGTGCCGAGGGTGAACGGCACGATGTGGAGGCGTAGTTCGTCGATCAGGCCCGCCGCGAGGTACTGGTTGACGGTGGTGGCGCCGCCGAGGATCGAGACGTCGTGGTCACCGGCCGCTTCGCGTGCGCGCTTCAAGGCGGCTTCGATGCCGTCGGTGACGAAGTGGAACGTGGTGCCGCCGTCCATCGGCTGCGGGTCGCGCGGGTGGTGGGTGAGCACGAAGACGGGGGTGTGGAACGGCGGGTTGTCGCCCCACCAGCCGTTCCATCGTCGGTCCCACTCGCCGCGCACCGGGCCGAACATGTTGCGGCCGATGACGAACGCGCCGGCCGCCGTCGTACGGTCGACCTCGGCGCGGTTCTCCTCGTCGGTGAACCAGCCGTGCAGCCTGCTGCCCCAGCCGTCGCCGCCGTCGCCGCCGAACGGCCGCTGCTCGGTCTGGTCGAGCCCGGCGGAGCAGCCGTCGGCCGAGATCGACAGGTCACAGACCACCTTACTCAGGCGATCGGTCATCTTTCTGCGCTCCTTGTGGATCCGCCGTCCGGCGGGGGCCTCGTGTGGATCACCAGCATGGTGCGGACTTGTCATGACGTCCAATGCCATTCCTCTGGATGATTCATTGATAATCTTGATGTGTGCTGAACCTGGTCCACTTGAAGGTCCTGGCGGCGGTGGCCCGGCACGGGTCGGTGACCGAAGCGGCGAGAGAGCTGCACTACTCCCAGCCGTCGGTGAGTCATCACCTGTCCCGTCTGGAGGCGGCCACCGGTGTGAAGCTCATCCAGCGGGTCAGTCGCGGGATCCGGCTGACGCCGGAGGGCCGGTTGCTGGCCGATCGGGCCGCCGAGATCCTCGGACGGGTCGACGCGGCGGCCAACGAGCTGGCGGCGCACATCGGGCTGCGGTCCGGACGGGTGCGGCTGGCGGCCAACTCGTCGGTGCTGAGCACGATCGTGCCGAAGGCCGCCGCCTCCCTGGCCCGGATGTATCCGGGACTGGAGCTGAGCCTGTTCGAGCAGCATCCCGTGGAGGCGTTGCGCATGCTGCGGCATGGCGAGATCGACATCGCGCTCGTCTTCCGCCACGCCGACGGCCCGTTCGAGGAGGACGGACTGCGTCTCGTCCACATCGGTGACGACCCGATCTACCTCATCAGCCGGCAACCTGACGACAGTCTCGCGAACCACCGCCACTCCCCCTGGATCGGCGGTTGCGGCCGGTGCCGGGACGAACTGGAGGCCGTGTGCCTGCGCGAGGGCTTCACCCCTCGCATCGCCTCGCACAGCGACGACATGGTCGTCGTGCAAGCCCTCGTCGCCGCCGGCATCGGCGTCACGATCCTGCCCGGCCTCGCGCTCCGGGCCCATCGCCGGCCCGACATCCACGCCACCGAGGTGCCGCGTTTCCGCCGCCAGATCCACGCCGCCACGTACGGCGACCCACCCGACCCACCGGCCATCGCCGCCGTGCTGGCCGCACTCGCCGACGGCGCCTAGTCCGCGACCTGTCCAGGCGCCGCGGCACTCACAGCCGGCGCAGCGCCTGCATGGCGTCCGTCTCGACGCGGGAGAGCTCGTGGAGGAGGACGCCGGCCTGGTCCAGATGTCCGGGGTCGCCGGTCTCGCCGGCCTTCGTGATGAGGGTGGCCACGTCCGTCCACAGGGTGGCGGCCTCGGTGTACAGCTTGTGGCCGGTACGCAGGTGGGTGTCGTCGACCAGGTCGGCGCACTCGCCGAGGAAGTCGCGGTAGAGGTTGCGGAACAAGGCGCCGCCGGTGCCGGCCTTCTCCATGAGGAGTGCGGCCTGCGGCAGGTCGTGTCGCGGGTCGGCGACACGCGACAGCCACGTGGGGACCAGTTTCGCGGCTTTGCCGATGTCGCGGTGGCCGAGGTTGGCGATGGGTGGGGTGAGGAAGGCGTCCGCGCAGGCTCTGATGGCGGGGACGACCCGGGTCCGCCAGTGGAGCTCGTGCTCCGGCAGGGTGATGGTGAAGGACCGGTTCCTCGCGGTCATGGGGCCGCGTTCGGCGCGTGCCGCGGCCAGGCTCGCTCTGCTGGTGCGCACCGCTCCTCCCTGCTGAGCGGTGTCCACCAGGTGGACGTCGTGGTCGTCGTAGCCGTACATGGCGACGACATGTCCCCCGAAGTGCACCTTCGACCCGAAGTACTCCAGGTGGTGGCTGTCGAGCTGGAGGCCGACGGGACGGCCGGCGTCGACGACGGCGGCGACGTCGTCCCACGCCTTGCGGGGTGAGGTGGTCTCCGCCACGTGGAGGGTCAGTCCGAGCCTCGCGGCCAGGTTCCTGGTGAGCTCGAAGGGCTTGACCCGTCCCCCGAGGAAGGGGAACGGCATGCTCTTGCTGTCCCAGTAGACGAAGGACAGGCCGGAACCGAGCCCGAACAGCATGGGCTCGGACAGGTCGAGTCCTTCGTGCCGCAGCAGCACTCCGAGCGCCGTCGTCTCGCAGTGCTGCGTGCCGCGAGCCTCGACGTCCTTGACGATGGTCACGCGTCGCCCTCCTCACCGGCCCTGCGGACCATGTCTCGGCATCGGTGAGGTCTGGCCGCCTTTCCTCCATTATCCGCCGGTGTGGTCAGGAGATGGTGAGGGTGCCGCCTGAGCCTCGGGTGCAGGTGACGGTGGTGCGAGGGCCGGCGGTCAGTGCGGCGGTGAGGCACTGGCCGAGGACGGCGTGGCCGGCGGCGTTGGGGTGCCAGGACTCCTGGCAGGTCTGGAAGTAGGTGATGCAGGTGTTGGCCATGCGCTGGATGGCGATTTTGTCGCGGCCGGAGAGGCTGGTGACGAAGGTGCCGGAGGGGCCGTCCTGGACGCGCAGCGGGGTGGCGAGCGTGCCGTCGGGGCTGCCGGGGTTCTCGCAGAGGCGTGCGCCGTCGAAGGCTCGTTGGACGTCGAGGACGCGGAGGTCGGCGGTGGGTCGTTCGGCGGCGAGGGTGGTGTAGGTGTTCTTGACGAGGGTGGCGAGGTTCTGGGAGAAGACGTGGCCGGGGGCGAGGCTGGCGCGGTGGATGGGGCAGCCGGCGGCGTAGCGTTCGGCGCCTAAGGCGCGGAACTTGTCGCGGGTGTCGGTGCGGTCGTCCTCGTCGCGGTACTGCGGGGCCACGTCCAGCGGCAGGGGGTTGGTGTAGGTCTGCAGGACCACGCGGTGGTCGCCGTCGGCGTCGACCTGAGCGAGGGTGTCGAGGATCTGGCGTACGGCGGCGGTGGTCTCCGCGGTGGCGGCGGCGACCTCGGCGTCGGTGGCGAGGTCGGAGACGGTGCACGGTTCCTGCGGCACCTCGCCGTTGAGGTAGGCCCAGAACTCCCACCAGCCGGTCCAGGCGTCGGCGATGAAGCGGTTGGCGCACAGCGAGGCCACGTCGCCGAAGGTGAACTGGCTGTTGTTGGAGCCGAGACCGATGAGGACGACGTCGATGTCGTGGGTCTGCGCGACGGCGCGTAACTGGTCGAGCTGCGAGGCGACCGAACGGCCGCCGGCGCGTGCGCTCGACGGGCTCGCGACGTCGGCGGGCCTGCCGCCGGAGCACGCGAGGTTGAAGCGGGCCTGGATGCCGGGGAGTGACGCCTTGAACAGGGAGGCGTTCGCCGAGCGGTGACAGAAGTAGGCGTTGCTGTTGGCCGCGGACCAGCCGGGGAAGCTCTGCGCGGTCCCCGAGGTGTCGGTGACCGGCTGGTAGTCGCCGGCGCCTTCTCCGCTGATGAAGCTGTCGCCGAGCGCGACGGCGGCGGTGGGGAGGGCCGCCTGTGCCGCTCCGCTGTGGATGACCTGGATGCCGGCCGCACCGGCAAGGAGCGCGGCCATGGCGACCGCACGCCGGAGACCCTTCACGCCGTCCTCATTTCCTACTTTGCCAGCATGAAATAACGGGCTTATGGATCTCACCACGCCGTGCGGACGGCGTCAAGATCTCCGTCAGGCCGCTTCACCCTAAGAGATCGCGGATTGTGCGGATCGTCAAGGGTGCGTCTGGTCTCCGGTGGGGACCGGTCAGTCCCCTTCGGACGCCTGGGCCGTCGCGGCGTCGGCGACGGCCGAGAGGTCCTCGATCGTGTCAGGAGCACTGACGACGACGAGGAACCTCTCCGTGTACGAGGCGATCTCCACCTTGCCGTCGTGGCGGGCCACGTGCTGGGGGCCGGGTTCGCTGGACACCTTGCCCACCGCGCCGCATTCGGCGTAGAAGCGCTTGAACGCCTGGACCGGGTCCACACCGGACACCACCAGTTCGTGGAGCGAGGCGCCGCCGGCGGAGGTGAACAGCCGCAGACGTACCGTGGCCTGCTCCGGTGCGATGACGCGCTTGCCGCACGGGATGAACGCCTCGTCCAGCGCGGACCAGCGGACCGAGTCGGTCACGGTGGCCCGCCACGGGCCCCCCGGCACCTTGGCCGGGTCGAGCAGGACCTCGGCAGGGGACGCCGCGGGGGTGGCCGCACCCGCGGCGCAGGACGACAGGGCCAGCACGGCGCAGGCCAGGGGAATCAACGTCCAACGCGTCATCTCGAACCTTTCGCCGGTGCTGGATGGACGGTCCTAGTACTGTCCCCGGCCACCTGAGGTTCCCGTGAGCTCGGCCACCCGTGTCGCGACGACCACCAGCAGCGCCGCGAAGGCGGCAGGCGCGACATGGAGAAGGCGCGTGACCGGTTCCTGCGGCGGCGGGACGGCGCAGGCCGCCGCGCTCGCCGCCGCCAGCAGCACACCGAAGGCGATCTTCACCGGTGACACGCGGCTCACCTCGTCGAGGCAGCCGCACGGCACCCGTCCCCGCACGCGGAGCAGCACGGTGAGGTACACGGCGAGCGCGGCGTGCCACACCGCCGCCGGCACCCAGACGTACCAGGTCCGGCCGCCGGCGACCCACGTCAGGACGGCCGCGGCGCCGATCAGCGGCTCGGCCACCACGGCGCACCGGATGACCCACGGCGGCAGCAGCCCGTGCCCGCGGAGGATCGCGTCCCCGCGGGCACGGCGCCGCAGACCGGCCACCACCAGGAGCACGGCTCCCGCCAGGGCCAGGTCGGCGATGAGGATCATCGGTCAGCCACCCAGCAGGACGACGAGCAGGGCCAGCAGGAATCCGGCCGCGCAGATCCGCCCCACCCAGGCGAGCCGGCGGAGCAGGACGCGATCCCAGCCCTCGGGGTCCCCGCTGAACGAGCGGGTGACAGGCATCAGCACCCGGCCGAGACCGAAGCCGAGCCCGGCGAGCACCCCGGGAAGCAGACCGCCGATCAGCACGATCACCAGCACCAGCGCGTGCGGCAGCGCCGTCGGGGAGAAGGTGCGCACCCCGGTGCCCATCTCGAAGCCGAACTGGAACGGCCCTTCGAACCGGCTACGCGGGATGATCTCCTGCGGGACGAGCCTGCGGTTCTGGATGAGTTGCAACGGCCGGCCCGCGAGCTCGAACACCATGATGACCGCGACGAGCGGCACGAGAACCCAGAACCGCCCGATCTCGGGCACCACTGAAACGAGGCCTCCGAAGGCCCCGACGATCGTCCCCGAGACCAGCCCGCCTACGACGAGACCGGTCGAGAACGCCGTCACCTGTCCCCGCCAGACCGACGAGGTGAGCAGATCCGCCGAGTTGAGGCTTCAAACGGATCCCGACAGGGAGAACCCCGCGGTGATCCCCATCAGCGTCCAGGCGAGCAGGTCGAAACGGCCCGTCAGGACCTGGTCCGTCGCGGTGAGCGCGAGCGCCGCGAGGAGCAGGAGGACGGCCACCCGTGGAGCGGTGAGTGCGCGTGTGCTCATCGGTCAGGGGTTCGCCCGTGAGCAGATGTAGAACGTGGTGCCGGCCCCGTACACCGTGAAGGTGCCGTCGGCGCAGCGGTACGGCGTGCCGCTGTAGGTCCAGCGCCATGCGTTCTTCTTGGTGGCGCTGCCTTCGCCGCAGGCCTTGACGGGGGTGTAGTACGAGTAGGAGTTGCCGTCGGTGCGGAACCAGCCGTCGCTGCCGCAGTAGCCGCTGGAGTACGGCGCGCCGACGCAGGCGGTCTGGGTGGTGCCGTCCTTGTAGCCGGTCCAGTTGTTGTACCCAGGGTCGCCGCAGTTGCCGTACTCGTTCCCCACGGTCGCCGAGGCACCCTTGAGCCGTGCCGGAGGCAGGGCCCCGACGACGTTCAGCGCGAGCGCGCCGCCGAGCACGCCGACCGATTTGAACATCGTGCGGCGGGACACCTTCGGCCACGCCGCGCGCCGCGGCCCCGGGGACGACGGGGTGTCGTCGTCCTCCGCCGACGGCACGTCGGACCAGTAGTCGATCGAGTTGATGGTCATGCGTTCACCTCACGTTCGGGACGTTCGACGATTCGGTCACGCCGAGGAGCCGCTCCAGGTCCCCGTCGGACCCGACGACGCGGCGCCATTCCTCGGTGCCGTCGGCGGCGTACTTCACCAGCGACGGGGTGGCGCCGACGGCGACGGCGCCGAGCAGCTCGGCGTCGGCGACGACGGTGATGTGGTCGGCGCCGTGGACCCACCGCGCGCCGGCGTCGGTCGAGCCGAGCAGCGTCAGGTGGCCCTGGAGGAGGCCGGGTGGGATGACGGCCAGGTGCGCGGCGCGTTCACGGCAGCTCAGGCACTGCTCGGTCACGACCAGGACGTACGTCGGCCGCTCGTCGGGTGACTGGAAGCGCGCGATCCTGCGTACGGCCGGGGTCGCGGGGACGGGGGTGGCGAGCACCGCCTGCCGTAGTTCCCGCACGGTACGCAGCAGTGCGGAGATGGCGAACAGCGCGATGACCATGCCGAGGAACGCGAACACGGCCAGGGAGTTGACGACGTTCTGCATGGCCGTCAGTTGAGCTTGAACTTGATGGAGTCGGCGACGGCCGCGAAGCCCGGGTCGTCGGCCCGCCGTGCGACGAGGGTGGCGGTCGTCGTCTCGTTGACGATGATGGCCGACCGCAGGACCTTGCCGTCCGCGCGCCGCTCGTCGAGCTTCCACAGCGAGCCGCCGCGCACCCGCTTGCCGGTGCCGCCAGGCGCCGGCAGGTCGGCCACGGGGTTCACCTGGACCGAGCACACGTCTCGTAGCGTGTTGAACGCGAGCAGGTTGGTGAGCCGCGTGGCCGAGCCGGGCCGAGGCGCGAGGACGACCCCGTCAGGAGCGTCGTCGATCTCGAAGCCGGAGAGCAGGCCCATGAACGCCTCGAAGGCGACGTTCACGCCGGGGACGTAGGTGTAGATCTCGTGGTGCGGGCCGATCCACAGCATCGTGGTCCCGCCGTTCGCGGGGTCCTCGTGCGACACCAGCCGGGCTCCGTTCCAGGAGACCTCGCGCACGGTGAACCGGTCGTACTCGCCGAGCTGGCGCGAGATGAGTTCCCGCGCTCCGGCGGCCGCGGTGTGGAAGCGGAAGTTGCCGTCCGCGCCGTAGGCCCAGACCATGTAGCTCCAGCCCATGGTGAACGGCTGGGGGCTGTCGACCATCAGGGTGCGGCCGTCGGGGGTTCGTGCCGGCATGGCATCACTCCTAGTGATTCGTGGGTTCCCGCCTCAGCGTCATCGATCGATCCCCACGATCACCACACAGCCGCCATACGGCCGCCACATCGCCGGTTCTACAGGCTCTGGTCCTCCATCAGGATCCGGTCGTACAGGGTCGTCAGCGTCTGGGACGGCCCGACGCCGATCCGTTCGACCATCGCGGCCCGGCATTCGTGGTAGGCGAGCAGCGCGTCGGCCCGCCGGCCGCTCTTGTGCAGCGCCAGCATCAGCTGAGCGCGCAGGTCCTCCCGCAGCGGGGCCCAGGTGACGGCGAGCCGTAACTGGTCGATGGCCTCCTCGTACGCGCCGAGCCGCACGCATCCGGCCGCGTAGTCGCTCACCGCCGCCATGCGGCGCTCGTTGAGCTGGAGCGCGGCGTTCCGCAGCGCTTCGGAGCTGTCGGCGAGGTCCTGCAGCGCCGAGCCGCGCCACAGCACCAGCGCGTCCCTGAGCGTACGCACGGCCGCCGCGTCGTCACGCGCGCTCGCGGCCATCGCGGCTTCCGACCGTTTGGACTCGAACGCCGACAGGTCGAGGCGGTCGGCGACGTCCGTCACCCGGTACCCACCCGGCACGGTCTCGATGGCCACGCCGGAGCAGGTGAGGCCTTTGCGGAGGTCCGCGACGTACGTCTGCAGGTTCCTGCGTGCCGACGCCGGGGCCTGTTCCCCCCAGAGGGTGGCGATGCAGCGGTCGGTCGAGACCGCGTGCGGCGCGTCGAGCAGCAGGAGTGCGAGCAGTTGACGGTGCTTGATCCTGGTGACGGCGAGGAGCCCGCCGTCCGGCCGATGGATCTCGAAGTGCCCGAGCAGGAGAAATCTCATGCGAATTCCAGCCGACCTCACGAGTTGGTTGGCGAACAACCTCATGTCAAGGGGATCGGTGCTCACGACAGGCAGCGGAGACGGACGGGAATCGAACCCGCCGCGCCGAGATCCTCGGCGCCACCGGTTTTGAAGACCAGGAGGGCCACCAGGCACCTGGACGTCTCCACCGGCAAGGTACCAAGATCTTGATCTTTTTTCACTTATTGAATTTCATAGCACTCTGTGAAATATGCCTTGAACGGCATCCTCAAGACCTATGACGGTATTTCCCGGAGCGACGTGTCCGTCCGCCTCGTGACCCCCACCCGGTCGAGGTGTTCGAGCAGCGGGATGACCACCCGGCGGGACGTGCCGAGCGCGACCCGCGCGTCCGCCGCCGTGAACGGCTGAGGCAGCCGCGCGAGCACACCGGCCGCCGCCTCCACCGCGCCGGGTGGCAGCACGACACCGGGGGCCAGGCGCACCAGTGCTCCGGCCGCCTCCGCCGCCGCCAGGGCCCGCGCGTCCAGGCCGAGCGCCGCGAGCCGGTCGGCGTCCGGCGCGGCGAACGGCTCGGCGGCCCAGCCCCGCCGCAGCTCGCCGATCCCCGGAGCGAGCGCCGGCGGCGCGGCCGTCAGCCGGCCGCGTACCCGCCGCAGCGTGGTCCCCTCGGCCAGCGCGCGCACCAGCGCGAGGTCCGGCAGGCCGAGCGCCTGCCGGACCTCCTCCACGGCCATCCCCGGGTCCGCCGGGTCGCGCGCGGTGCGCGCGGTCACGATCTCCACGAGCCGTACCCGCAGCGCCTCCCAGTGCGCCGGATCGGCCACCCACTCCCCCGCGACGGGTTCGATCGTCACCGGAGCCCCCATGGCGGCCAGCTCGCCGCGCCTGGCGAGACCCCGCCGCCGCAGCTCGGCCGTACCGTCGGGGGCCCCGCGCAGGCCGGCCAGCTCGGCGGCGCGGGCCTTCGCGGCTCCTCTGCGGCGCAGCTCGGGGGGCCGTACGTCGAGCACGTCCGCACGCCACACGCGGCGGCTGCCGGGATCGCGGAGCAGCGCGCGGTCGCCGGCGCGCAGCGGCAGCCTCCTGGCCGGCGTCACGCGTGCGGTGTCGTCGCCGAGCGGACGCAGCCGCGCGGGTTCCGCCGCGGTCCCGATGTGCCAGATGACGTGCTCAGGCGGCCGGTCCTCGCCGGTGAACCGGATGTCGGCCACCGTCACGTCGAGCCACTTCCCCGGTGCCACCAGCGCGTCCCCCCGGCGGGGCCGGTCGCCGCCGCGCAGGTTCACCGCGACCCTGGCGGGGCCGGTGACCTCGTCGCGAGCGCGCTGGAGGCTGTGCAGGCCGCGGACGCGCACGTCGCCGCTCCCCAGGCGGAGCCGGTCACCGGTCCTGATCGTCCCCGCGCCGAGCGTCCCGGTGACGACGGTCCCGCGTCCCTCGACGGTGAAGACCCGGTCGATCCAGAGGCGCACGTCCGCCTCCGGCGCGGGCTCCGGTGGCGCGAGCGCCGTCAGCGCCGCGCGCAGCTCGGGGAGGCCCTGGCCGGTGACCGCGCTGACCGCGACCACCGGCACGTCCGCCAGGCCGGTGCCGGCGAGCCGTTCGCGGCAGTCCGCCATGGCCGGCGCGGGGTCGGCGAGGTCGGCGCGGGTGACCGCGAGCACACCGCACGAGATGCCGAGCGCGTCGATGATGTCAAGGTGCTCCTCGGACTGCACGGCCCACCCCGCGTCGGCGGCCACCACGAACAGCACCGCAGGCGCGGGGCCGACGCCGGCGAGCATGTTGGCGACGAACCGCTCGTGGCCCGGCACGTCCACGAAGGCGAGCCCGCCGGTCCACACGAAGCCGAGGTCGATGGTCAGCCCGCGGCGGCGTTCCTCCTCCCAGCGGTCGGGCTCCATGCCGGTCAGCGCGCGCAGCAGGGACGACTTGCCGTGGTCGACGTGGCCCGCCGTCGCGATCACGAGCACGCGGCCACCACCGCGGCGAGCAGGTCCTCGTCCTGTTGCGGCGCGACGGCCCGCAGGTCGAGCAGGCAGCGTCCGCCTTCGACTCTGCCTGCCACCGACGGCGACCCGAGGCGCAGCGGCCCGGCCAGGGCCCCGTCCACGGCGACCGCCGCGCTCGGCAGCTCGACGCCTGGCGCGCCGCCGCCGCCGACCGCGGCCCCGGTGTCCACGGCCTCGGCCTTCACCCCGGCCGCGGCGAGCCGTACGACCAGCGCGCCGGCGCGGCGGCGCAACTGCGCGGGGTCGGCGCGCAGCGCGTCACGTGTGGGGTTGGCGGTGTGGACGAGTGTGGCGGTCAAGGCGGCCAGGGTCAGTTTGTCGACGCGCAGCGCGCGGGCCACCGGATGCCTGCGCACGGTCTCCACCGGTCCGGCGCGGCCGAGCAGCAGGCCGCACTGGGGGCCGCCGAGCAGTTTGTCGCCGCTGGCCGTGACCAGGTCGGCGCCGGCGCGCAGCCACGTCGCCGCGTCCGGCTCGTCCGGCAGGAGCGGCTCAGGCGCGAGCAGCCCCGAGCCGATGTCGCCGACCAGCGGGACGCCGAGACCCGCCAGCTCGCCGACGGACGGTGTGGCGGCGAATCCCTCGATCCGGTAGTTCGAGGGATGGACCTTCAGCACGAACCCGGTACGCGGGCCGATCGCGGCGGCGTAGTCGGCCACCGACGTCCGGTTGGTGGTGCCGACCTCGCGCAGCCGTGCGCCGGTGGACTCCAGCAGCTCCGGCAGGCGGAAGCCGTCGCCGATCTCGACCAGTTCGCCGCGGCTGATGACGATCTCGCGGTCCCGGGCCAGCGCGGTCGCGGCCAGCACCAGCGCGGCGGCGTTGTTGTTGACCACGTGCACCGCCTCGGCGTCCGGTACGGCGTGCGCGAGCGCCGCGAGCGCGGCCCCGCCGCGCCTGCCCCGGCGGCCGGTGCCGACGTCGAACTCGACGTCGGTGGTGCCGCCGGCGACGCGGATCGCGTCGAGCGCGGCCGTGGACAGCGGCGCGCGGCCGAGGTTGGTGTGCAGGAGCACACCGGTGGCGTTGATCACCTGGCGTGGCGCGTCACCCGGCAGCGCGCGCAGCGTCTCGTCGCGGACGTCGGAGGGTCTTATCTCGCCGTTCCTGGCTTTTCGCTGCGCGGCGTTGACGGCCGCCTTCACCCGGTCCCTCCCCATCCGCAGGACGAACGGCGCGAGGCGGGGGTCGTCCAGCACGGCATCGGTCCGTGGAATCTGCCGACGATGATCAGTCACGATTTATCGGGATATCGCAATCGCGGTGAGCGCGCAATGATTCGATCATGCTGAGGTTGACTCAATACGCTCAAGGCGGCGGCTGCGCGTGCAAGATCCCCCCGGGGGAACTGGAGGACGTCCTCGCCGGCATGGGGCTCACCACCCCGGACGACCCGTCAGGTGAGTTGCTCGTCGGGCTCGACACCGGGGACGACGCCGCCGTGGTCCGCATCGAGCGCGGCACGGCCGTGGTGAGCACCGCCGACTTCTTCACCCCCGTGGTGGACGACCCGTACGACTGGGGACGCATCGCCGCCGCCAACGCGCTCTCCGACGTGTACGCCATGGGTGGCCGTCCCCTGATGGCACTCAACCTGCTGTGCTGGCCCCGCGAGACCCTGCCGTACGACCTGGCCCGCGAGGTCCTGCGCGGCGGCGCCGAGGTGGCCGCGCTCGCCGGCTGCCACGTCGCCGGCGGCCACAGCGTCACCGACCAGGAGCCGAAGTACGGCATGGCCGTCACCGGCCTCGCCGACCCCGCGAAGCTCATGCGCAACGACGCCGGCCGTCCCGGCCTCCCGCTGTCGGTGACCAAGCCCCTCGGCCTCGGCGTCCTCAACAACCGGCACAAGGCGACCGGCGAGGTCTTCCCCGAGGCCGTCGCGACCATGACCCGTCTCAACGCCGACGCCGCCGAAGCCGCGGTGACCGCCGGCGTCCGCTGCGCCACCGACGTCACCGGCTTCGGCCTCCTCGGCCACCTGTTCAAACTGGCCCGCGCCTCCGGCGTCACCGCCGTGCTCGACCCCTCCGCCGTCCCCCTGCTCGACGGCGCACGCGAAGCCGTCCGCGCCGGCTACGTCCCCGGCGGAACCCGCCGCAACCTCGACTGGGTCACCCCTCACCTCACCGGCGACGCCGACGAGGAGACGATGCTCCTGCTGGCCGACGCGCAGACCTCCGGCGGCCTGCTGATCGCCGGCGAGGTGCCGGGGGCCACGGTGATCGGCGAACTGACGGTGCGGGGAGAGCATGTGATCGTCGTCCGCTGAGCCGAAAAGACGTTGCGAGAGCGGACCGAGGCGCGGAACGCTCTTCGGCGTGGAGATGCACGCGGGCCAGTTGACCGTGACGGTGGAGACCGTGCGGGCTCTGGTCGACCAGCGGTTTCCCGAGTGGCGTGCGCTGCCGGTCCGGCGGGTCGCGGGGCCGGGGACGGTCAACGCCATCTTCCGTATCGGTGAGCGGTTCGCGGCACGGTTCCCGTTGCGGCCGGGGGACGCCGGTGAGACGCGGCGGCTGCTGGCGGCCGAGGCGGAGGCCGCGCGCGAGCTGGCGGCGTGCACGCGGTTCGCCACTCCTGAACCGGTCGCGCTCGGGGAGCCCGGTGCGGGGTATCCACTGCCGTGGGCCGTGCAGACGTGGCTGCCTGGTGTCGTCGCGGCCGACGAGGACCCCGGCGGATCGGTCGCGTTCGCTCACGACCTGGCCGGTCTCATCGGCGAGTTGCGTGCCGCCGGCACCGGTGGCCGTACGTTCGCCGGTACGGGCCGGGGAGGTGACCTGCGGTCCCATGACGCCTGGATGGAGACCTGCTTCGAGCGCAGCGAGCACCTGCTCGACGTACCCGCGCTGCGCCGCACGTGGCAAGCCCTGCGGGATGTGCCGCGCGCGGGGCCCGACGTGATGACGCACGGCGATCTGATCCCGGGGAACGTCCTCGTCTCCGGCGGCCGGCTGGCCGGCGTGCTCGACGGCGGCGGCTTCGGCCCGGCCGACCCGGCGCTCGACCTCGTGAGCGCGTGGCACCTGCTCGAGACCGGGCCGCGGCTCGAACTGCGCCGGCTACTGGGGTGCGGCGAGCACGAATGGCGGCGAGGCAAGGCGTGGGCCTTCGAACAGGCCATGGGTGCCGTCTGGTACTACGTCGACAGCAACCCGGCGATGAGCGGAATGGGACGGCGCACCCTGGAACGGATCGTGGCCGACGAGTCGTCCTGAGCCGGTCAGCCGGAGCCGGTCGTGCGGGAACGTCGGCGGCGGTGGGACTGCCAGAGCAAGGCGGCGGCGGTGAGGAGGACGGCGAAGGCCGCCGCTATGGCGGCGGGGCCGGTGTGGTCGAGGAGTTCGGACAGGCGGCGTTGTACGGACGTGGCGGTGGTGATCACGGGGTCGGTGGTGGTTGCGCCGTTGAAGAGACGGATCTCGTACCAGCCGTACCAGGCGACGTAGGCGCCGGCGAGGACGAGGAGCGCGCCGCCTAGGCGGGACAGCACGGGGGACGCGCGGCGCACGCGGCGCAGCAGGCCGTCGCGGGCCAGGGCCACGGCGAGCGCGGCCACGGCGACGGTCAGGCCCATGCCGGCGGCGTACGCCACGAAGAGGGCCACGCCGGAGACGAGGGAACCGGCGCGGAAGCTGGTCACGACGATGGCGAGGAACGGGCCCACGGTGCACGACAGGGACGCCACCGCGTACGACATGCCGAACAGCGCCATCGAGAGCGGGGAGGGGCCGACGGCCGGGCCGCGTGACACGAGCGTGCCGAGGCCGGGAAGGCGCCTGCCGGCCAGGAGCAGCATGCCGAGCACGGTCAGCAGGACGCCGACGACGATCGTGACCCACGGCAGGTGCCGCTGCACGGCGCCGGCGACCGGTGTCAGGACGAGGCCGAACACGCCGAACACCGCCACGAAACCGGCGGTCATCGCCGCGGTGGCGGCCAGCGCGCGGCCCACCGCCGCGCCGCGGCCGCCGTCCCCCGCCACCAGGAGCGACAGGTAGGCGGGGAGGAGCGCGAACCCGCAGGGGTTCACCGCGGCCACCGTCCCGGCGGCGACGGCGAGCGCCAGGGGTGCGTCCGGCATCTCAGCCCGCCGTCGGGCGGTGGACGATGTCCGGCATGCCGTGTGCCAGGCGGTGGACGGTGTCGCCGTGCGTCGGGCCGTGCGGAGCGTCCGGCATGTCAGCTCGCCAGCAGCTTGTCGAGAGTCCCAGGCAGGTCGGCGGGGTCGAGGTGGCCGCGTGCGGTGACCTTGCCGTCGGCGTCGAGGACGACGAAGGTGCTCTGCGCGGTCATGCCGAAGCGTTTCCACACCAGGCCCTGCTCGTCGGCGAGCTGGGGGAAGCCGGACAGTTTCGCCATGCGGACGAACTCGTGCATCGCCGGCACCTCGTCCAGGCCGGCCACGCCGACCACGTTGGCCTTGCCGGCGTAGCCGGCGGCCAGCGCGTTCACCTGTTTCGCCTGGCCGAGGCAGGTGGGACACCATGGGGCCCAGAACCACAGCACGGCGGGCCTGCCGGCGAGGCCGCGGCCCTCGAAGGTGCCGCCGTCGAGGGTCGCCACGCTGAAGTCGTACACACCTGTGCTCGCCGTCGCGGCCGGGGCCGGCGCGGCGTCACCCGCCGGGGCCGCGTCACGTGCCGGTGTGCCGCAGCCCGCGAGCCCCAGCGTTCCCGCCATGACGAGACCGGTCACCGCCAGCCGTGCTCTCATCGTCGGCTCCTCGTTGTCGGCGTGCGCCAGCCAGTCTCACCGGTGGACGGCCCGGTGGCCAGAGCGAGGACCGAGCCGTAAGGAACCGATAAGGGGTGGGACGGGGTCAGCCGATGCGCTGCAGTGCCTTCTCGCGGCGTTCGGCGACGCGGGAGCCGGACTCGCGGCGGGCCATGCGGCGCAGGACGACGGGGGCCAGGAGCAGGCCGATCACGGCCCAGGTGCCGAGGACCGCGATGGTCTCCAGGTGGCGCCAGGACTGGCCGACCTCGATGGCGACGGCGTCGGCGGGGAGCAGCGCGGAGCGCATGCCGAGGCCGAGCCAGTACATCGGGAAGGTCTGTGCGATCCATTGCAGCCACTGCGGCAGCGCCGTGATGGGGTAGAAGATGCCGGAGATGGCGATCAGGCCCAGGACCGGCAGGGTGAGCAGGCCCTGGCTGCGGACGCTGGCGAAGACCGAGCCGAGCACGGCGCCGAGCGGCAGGGTGGCGACCAGGCCGAGGGCCAGGACCCAGGCCAGGGTCAGCCAGGAGGCGAGGTCGCCGATCCTGAGTCCGGGGACGAGGAGCAGGCCGGGGACGAGGAGCAACGTGAGGTCGGCGACCAGGCCGAGGGACACTGAGATGATCTTGCCGACGAGGTAGCCGGTCATGCCGTCCGGTGTCGCCTTGGCGCGGAGCAGCGTGCCGTCCTCACGGTCGGCGGTGAGGTGCTGGCTCATCATCGTCATGGCCATGGCGGCGTTCATGCCGAGGATGCTCGGCATGGCCAGGGTGGCGAGCCCGAGACCGGTCTGGCCGAAGGTGGAGCCGCGCATGAAGAACAGGGTCACCAGCATCACGACGGGCCAGAAGAAGTGGTTGAACAGGTCGGCCGCGTTGGTGAACGACTGCCGCAGCTCGATCATGCCGCGGGACCAGCCGGCCCGCCATGCCATGGTCATCGGTCTCCGCCTTCGGTGTGGTCCGCGGACTCGGCCCTGCGCACCAGGGTGAGATAGGTGTCCTCAAGTGAGGCGCGGCGCACCTCGAGGTTCTCGATGGTCTCGCCGTACTGCTTGAACAGCTCGAAGACGAACCGGGTGGAGTCCGTGGCGGTGTGCCGGAAGCTCTGGCCGTCGCGGTCCCAGCGCACCTCGTCCTCCCCCGCGATCTTCCTGGCCAGCTCCGCCGCCGTGCCGTCGGCGACGATGCGGCCCCGGTCGAGCACCATGATGCGGTCGGCGAGCTTCTCGGCCTCGGCGAGATCGTGGGTGGTGAGCAGCACCGTGGTGCCTCCCTCGTCGACGAGCCCCTCGATGAGCTCGTGGAAGCCGTGCCGTGCCACCGGGTCGAGACCCGCCGTCGGCTCGTCGAGGAACACCAGCTCGGGACGGCCCACGAGCCCGATCGCCACGTCCAGCCGCCGGCGCTGGCCCCCGGACAGCGTCCTGACCTTGTGTCCCGCCTGCCGCGTGAGCCCGACGGCCTCGATGAGCAGGTCCACGTCCCACGGCCGCTGGACCGTCTCGGTGGAGTAGGCCACGTAGTACATGCCGAGGTGCCGCAGTAACTCACGCACCCGCCACTTGCCGTGGTCCCGCCACGACTGGAGCACGATCCCGACCCGTGCGCGCCACTGCTCCCCCGCACGCGCCGGATCGGTGCCGAGCACCTCGACCCGTCCCGCCGACCGTGTGCGGAACCCCTCAAGAATTTCGATCGTGGTGGTCTTCCCCGCGCCGTTCGGCCCGAGCAGGCACACCACCTCGCCTTGACGCGCCTGGAAGGTCACGTCACGCAGGACGTCGACGGGGCCGTACCGCATGCGCAGCCCTTCGACGTCGAGCACCACTTCGCCTGTGGCCATCTCTCGCCTTTCCTGTCACGACATCACGCGAAGCAACCGTAGTTGACAAGCTCGAAAATAGTCAACCTGAGTTGCTTAGCTGTGCATCGAGGAGCCGAGGACGCCGAAGGCCCAGGTCAGGAAGGTGTTTCCGACCCGGGCCTTCCGGACGGCGCCGATGTCACGCGCCGGCGACCCGGCGGTACACGCACGCGTTGACACCCTTTTCGCTGGTGGTCACCGAGACCAGCTCGAACGTGCGCAGGTCGCCACCCTCGGAGAAGATCTTCTTGCCGCCGCCGACGAGCACCGGCTCGATCGCCAGGCGCAGCTCGTCCACCAGGTCGGCCTCGACGAGAGCACGAGCGAGCGTCGCGCTGCCCATGACGAGCAGGTCTCCCCCGTCCTTCTCCTTCAGCTCGCGGATGCGGTCCAGGGCCTCACCGCCGGGGATGCGCGTGGTGTTCCACGTCATCTCGTCGTCGCTCAGGCTGTCGGACACGACGTACTTCTGGATGGCGTTCATACGGTCGGCGAACGGGTCGCCGGCCCGCGGCGGCCACGCCACCGACATGCCCTGCCAGGTGCGCCGGCCGTAGAGCAGGGCCTCGGCGGTGGCGAGCCCGCCGTCGAACAGGCCGCCGACCACCTCGTTGTCGAAGAACGGGATCGACCAGGCCCCGTTGGCGAAGCCGCCGTCGGTGTCCTCGTCCACCCCGCCGGGGGCCTGCACGACGCCGTCGAGGGTCATGAACTCAACGATCACGATCCGCATCTCACTCACTCCTTGGTGGTGGTCTCACTTGCCGATGTCCCAAAGGTAGCAGCCGACAAATTTATTTGTCAAGACGCTTTTTGTCGTCGGTGGAGAGGCGGACGTGGACGCGAGGCGGCACGTCGATCCGGCCGCGCTCACCGCCGTCCGCTCCGGTCTCGACTGAGCCATTAATTAGGAAAGCTTCCTATTGACAAGACTTGTGACCCCGGTGTTACATCCTCTTAATCCAGGCAGTGGACGAGCTTCCGGCAAGCACAGAAACAGGACCGGCACACCGTGTCCCGGCTGGTGAGGGTGCCGTGGTGGCCGGAGGGCCGTGCTGCGTGAGAGTCAGCGACCGGAGGTCCTCATGCGTAAACCCCGGCTTCTTCTCGTGGCGATGGCCATGGCCGTCGCGTTGTCCGGTGGGCTGGTGGCCGGCGGTGTGCCGGCGCGGGCCGCCATCGGGCCTGTGGTGTGGTCGGACGAGTTCAACGGCGCCTCGGGGGCGGCCGTCGACGGGTCGAAGTGGAAGTTCGACACCGGTGGCGGCGGGTGGGGCAACAACGAGCTGCAGTACTACACGAACTCCACGCGGAACGTGTACCAGGACGGCCAGGGCCACCTCGCGATCACGGCGCGGAAGGAGAACCCGTCCAACCTGCAGTGCCACTACGGCACATGCCAGTACACCTCAGGTCGCATCCTCACGGCGGACCGGTTCACGCAGGCGTACGGACGGTTCGAGGCGAGCATCAAGATCCCGCGGGGCCAGGGCATCTGGCCGGCGTTCTGGATGCTCGGCGGCGGCAACTGGCCGAACACCGGTGAGATCGACATCATGGAGAACGTCGGCAGCGCGCCGAACACCGTGTACGGCACGGTGCACGGACCCGGCTACTCCGGCGGCTCGGGGGTCGGCGGCAACCGCTCCATCGGCGCGCCGCTGGCGGACGCGTTCCACAACTACCGTGTCGACTGGTCCCCCAGCCTGATCGTCTGGTACCTCGACGGGTCGGAGTACTTCCGCGTGACCCCGGCGAACATCCGCGGCAACCAGTGGGTCTTCGACCACCCGTTCTTCATGATCCTCAACGTGGCGGTCGGCGGCAACTGGCCCGGCCCGCCGAACTCGAGCACGTCGTTCCCGCAGACCATGCTCGTCGACTACGTGCGCGTCTCGGCGTGGACGTCGGACGGCGGCGGTACCGGCACCGCGCTGCGCTCCAACCTCAACAACCGCTGCGTCGACATCCCCGCCGCCAATCCCGCCGACGGCGCGCGCCTGCAGATGTACGACTGCAACGGCACCGTCGCGCAGCAGTGGACGATCAACGGCGACGGCACGGTGCGCGCGATGGGCAAGTGTATGGACGCCGCGGCGGCGGGGACCGCCAACGGCACACCCATTCAGCTCTACACGTGCAACGGCACCAGCGCGCAACGCTTCACCCTCAGTGGCGCAGGCGACCTGGTCAATATCGCCGCCAACCGATGCGTGGACATCGCCGACCGCAACACCGCCAACGGGGCCCTGCTCCAGCTCTGGGACTGCACCGGCGGGCCCAACCAGAAGTGGACCCGCGCCTGATCCACGGTGCGCGCGAAGGCCGGCAGCCACCGCTGCCGGCCTTTCGCGCGGTCGTGCGGATTTTTCTGGTGAGATGTAGAGAACGGGTGGGCCGCTCCGACCGGGGGGTGACGGTGCGCCACCGGGGTGCGCTCGGGAAGGGAAGTGCCGAGATGAAGTACCTCCTGATGATCTACGGGAACCAGGAGAAGTGGGGCGAGGTGCCGCAGGAGACGTGGCCGGAGGAGATCGCCAAGCAGGACGCGTGGAACCGCAAGTACCAGGAGACCGGTGAGCTCATCGGCGCCTACGGCCTGGCGGACGCGGTGAACGCGCGGCTGGTGCGGCGCGAAGGCGGCGCGCCGGCCGTCACCGACGGGCCGTACCTGGAGACCAAGGAGTACGTCGCGAGCTTCTACCTGCTCGACGTCGAGAGCGAGGAGCGCGCGCTGGAGATGGCGGCGGACATGCCGTGGGCCGACCGCGACCCGGTCGAGTTGTGGCCGATCCTGCACGAGGCCCCGGCGGTCCCGTGAGCGACGGCGTCGAGGACCTGCTGCGTGAGCTCGCGCCGCAGGTCCTCGGGGCCCTGGCCCGCCGGTACGACCAGTTCGACGCGTGTGAGGACGCCACGCAGGAGGCACTGCTCGCCGCGGCGACCCGCTGGCCGGCGACGGGGTTGCCGGAGAACCCGCGTGGGTGGCTGCTGACCGTCGCCACGCGCCGGCTGCTCGACGAGTTCCGCAGCGACTCGGCGCGGCGCCGCAGAGAGACGGCCCTCCTCGCGGCCACCCCCCAGTCGGCGTTACTGGAGACACCCGCGGAGCCGGACGTCGGCGGCGACGAGACGCTGACCCTGCTGTTCCTGTGCTGCCACCCCTCGTTGTCCTCGCCGAGCCGGATCGCGCTGACGCTGCGCGCGGTCGGCGGCCTCACCACCGCGCAGATCGCGGCGGCCTTCATGGTGCCGGAGGCCACGATGGCGCAGCGGATCAGCCGGGCCAAGCAGACCATCAGGGCCGGCGGCGCCGCGTTCACGATGCCGGAGGCCGCCGAGCGAGGGGAACGCCTGCTCGCCGTGCTGCACGTGCTGTACCTGATCTTCAACGAGGGCTACACCGCCAGCACCGGCACCGATCTCACCGCGCCGCGCCTGTCGGACGAGGCGATCCGTCTCACCCGCCTGCTGCGCCGCCTGCTCCCCGGTGACGGCGAGGTGGCGGGCCTGCTGGCCCTGATGCTCCTCACCGACGCGCGCAGACCCGCGCGCACCGGCCGCGACGGCTCCCTGGTGCCGCTGGAGGAGCAGGACCGCGACCGGTGGGACCAGGCCCTCATCACCGAAGGCGTCACCCTCGTCACCGAGACCCTGCCGAAAGGAGCGGTCGGCCCCTACCAGTTGCAGGCCGCGATCGCCGCGGTCCACGACGAGGCCAAGGACGTGGACTCCACCGACTGGCCGCAGATCCTCGCCTTGTACGAGCTCCTGGAACACGCGGCCCCCGGCCCGATGGTCACCCTGAACCGCGCCGTCGCCGTCGCCAAGGTCCGCGGCCCCGCCGAGGGCCTGGCCCTGCTCGCCACCTTGGAGTCCGACCCCCGCATGGCACGCCACCACCGCCTGCTCGCCACCCGCGCCTTCCTGCTGGAACTGTCCGGCGACCCCGCGGCGGCCCCCACCTACCGCGAGGCCGCGCGCCGCGCCACCACCGTGCCGGAACAACGCCACCTCACTCTGCGCGCCACCCGCCTCGCGGCGGCCGACGACAAGGCGTCCGAGCGTGCCGGATGAATTCCAGCAGCTCATACGGTTGTGTACGACATGGGACAGAGCGTGCGTGATGCGGAGCTGAGGTTCGAGGTGCTCGGGCCGGTGCGCGCGTGGCGGGACGGCGCGGAGCTCGATCTCGGCGCGCCGCAGCGGCGTGCGCTGCTGGCCGCGTTGCTGCTGCACGGCGGCAGGCCCGTGCCGGGGGACGAGCTGGTGGACGCGATCTGGGGTGACGACCCGCCGCGGTCGGCCGCTCAGGTGATCAGGTCGCAGGTCTCGCGGTTGCGGCGCGTGCTCGACCCGGCGGGTGGCCGCGCGCCGGCCGTGATCGAGGCGGCCGGCGGGGGGTACGTGCTGCGGGCCCGCGGCGCGCAGATCGACCGGACGGTGTTCGAGGAACGACTGTCCGTGGCGCGGGACGCGCGGCGGGCCGGGGACGTGGCCGCGCAGTCCGCGGCGCTGCGTGAGGCGCTGGCGCTGTGGAGCGGCACGCCGCTGGCCGGGCTGCGGGGGGACCACGCCGAGGCGGAACGCACACGGCTGGTGGAACTGCGGTTGTCGGCGGCCGAGGATCTGTTCGCCGCCGACATCGACCTCGGACGGCACGTGGACGCGGCGGCGGGGCTGGCCGCGATGGCCGCCGAGCATCCGTACCGCGAACGGGTCCGTGAGCTGCTGATGCTGGCCCTGTACCGGTCCGGCAGGCAGGCGGAGGCTCTCGGGGTGTTCGACGAGACACGGCGGCTGCTGTCGCGGGAGCTCGGCCTGGACCCCGGTCCGGGGCTGCGTGAGATGCAGCGGCGGGTCCTCGCCGGGGACGCGGCGGCCGGCGAGCCGGTCGCGGTGGCCACCGGCGCCGGGTGCAGGCCCGCGCAGTTGCCGGCTGACCTGACGGACTTCGTGGGACGGGAGGACCTGCTGCGCCAGGTGGTGGCGGCGCTGACCGGCCCGGGTGTCCCGGTGGTCGGACTCACGGGTCTCGCCGGGGTGGGGAAGACGGCCACGGCGGTGCGGGCCGCGCACATGGCGGCGGACCTGTTCCCCGACGGCCGGTTCTTCGTGGAACTCGGGGACGGGCCGGAACCCGCCGAGGTGCTCGGCGGGTTGCTCGCGTCGTTCGGGGCCGCCGACGTGCCGGCCTCGGCGCGCGACCGGGTGGCGCTGTGGCGCAGCATGACGTCGGGCCGCAGGGTGCTCGTGGTCCTGGACGACGTGCGGACGGCCGAGCAGCTCAGGATGCTGCTGCCGGGAGCGGGGGCCGTGGTCCTCACCGCGAGGCGCCGGTGGTACGAGGTCGGCGGCGTCGACTGGCGCACCGTGGACGGCCTGACCGAAGCCGAGGGGCTGGCGTTGCTCGAACGGATCGCGGGGGCCGAGCGCGTCGCGGCCGAACCGGACGTGGCGCGCAGGCTGGTGACCAAGACGTCCGGCCAGCCGTTGCCGATCCGGCTGTTCGGGACCCGGCTGGTGGCCCGGCCGCAGTGGTCGCTCGCCGTGGCCGAGCGGCGCATCGGGCTGATCGAGCCGCGGCTTCCCGAGTGCACGGCGATCGACGTGCCGTACCTGTCGGTGTACGGCATGCTCACCGCCGCGCAGGCGCGCACGCTCCGGCTGACGGCGCTCGCGGGTGACCGGCCGGTGTCCCTCGCCGAAGCCGCCGCGCTGCTGGACCTGCCGCCGTCCGCGGCCGAGGACCTGCTCGAGGCCCTGGCCGACCTGCATCTGATCGAGATCGTCCGCCTCGGGACGTACCGCCTCCTTGATCCGGTGCGGATCTTCGGCGTCCGGCGGGCCCTCGCCGAGGACACCGCCGAGGACCGCGCGGCGGCCCTGGCCCGGCTCACCATGGCCGGCTGACCTCCCGTCAGGAGCCGAAGCGGTCCTTGTTGCGCGCCAGCCAGGCCGGGAAGTCCTCCAGGTCGGGGTCGAGCGCACGGATCGCGGCGAAGTCCCGCGCGGCGAGGATGGTCTGCTCCGCGAACTGGTAGTACCCGAAGGTGTTGGCGAACTCGTCCCCCGCGACCGCGCGGAAATCCGCGAGGGACTGGGGCCGGTAGGCCACCGGCTCGCCGAGCGCCTCGGTGAGGTGCGCGGCGATCTCCGCGCCGGTGAGGTGGTCGCCGGAGACGGCGACGGTCCGTCCGATCAGCTCGGGGTGCTTGAGAACGCCGTAGGCGACCCGGCCGATGTCCTCGGTGGCGATGCCGGCGATCCGGTGACCGGCCATCGGCAGGGTCACGGCGAGCGTGCCGTCGTCCTGGCGGACCGGGGCCATCGGGCCGAGGAGGTTCTCGAAGTAGAACGTCGTCTCGAGGAATGTCGTCGGCACCCCGGCGTCGGTGAAGAAGCCGTTCGCCTCGGCCTTCCCGTCGAAGTGCGGCGTGGTGTACCGGCCGGCCAGCACAGGCAGGCGGTCGTCGTCCAGCGGTATGTCCACCCGCGTGTCCGGCAAGGTGGACCACACGGCGTGCCGCACCCCGGCGTCCGCCGCGGCCCGCGCCAGCGCGCGTGCCTGCGCCTGCTCGCGCTCCACCGACAGGTGGGCCCAGAAGTCGGTGACGAAGAACGCGCCGTGCGCGCCGTCCAGCGCGGCACGCAGGCTGCCGGGGTCGTCCAGGTCGGCGGCCACGACCTGCGCACCGCGCGCCGCGAGCTCCCGCGCGGCCTCAGACCCGGGGTCGCGGGTGAGCGCTCGCACGGCGAACCCCGAGGCCGGGTCTCCGAGTACGGCGCGAGCCACGCCGCCACCCTGGCTTCCGGTGGCACCGACCACAGCGATGATCTTCTTGTCGGACACGGTCGTCTCTCCTGGTTCTCCGGACCTCCCCACGGCGGGGGGCCACAGGAGACAGGCAAGCACCGCGATGTTGTCAGGCCGCTGTCACGATGTTGCGCGGGCCGATTGACGATCTGTCCGGTGGGGCACCTCGCTCGGGTACGAGGCCCGCGCGACCGGCCACAAGAAGATGCGGAAGAGGCCGTATGACCGAGGTCAGGCGCGTCGTCGTCGACACCGACACCGGGATCGACGACGCGCACACCCTGCTCTACCTGGCCGGGAGGCCGGACGCCGAGATCGCCGCCGTCACGTCGGTGTTCGGCAACTGCGCCGAGGAGGACGCGGTGCGCAACATCGGGTACGTGACGGCGCTGCTCGGGCTGGACGTGCCGGTGGCACGCGGCGCCGCGGCGCCGCTGTCGGGGCCGCCGCTCATCGTGAGCACCGCGCACGGCCGGGACGGTCTCGGCGACCTCGGCCACGACCGTCCGCTGCCGGCCGTCACCGGTGAGAGCGCCGCCGGGCTGCTGGTGCGCCTCGGCCGGGAACAGCCCGGTGAGCTGGACCTGCTGGCGCTCGGGCCGCTGACCAACCTGGCCGAGGCGCTGCGCCTCGATCCGGAGCTGTTCACCCGCTACCGTCGGCGCGCTGCGCGCGGCCGGCACGCCGGTGAGCACGTTCGCCACCGAGATCCTCGACGCCTACCTGGACTTCTACCGGCACGAATGGGGCCGCGGGATCATCCCGCTGCACGACCCGCTGGCCGCCGGTGTGCTGCTGGACCCGTCGTTCGCCACGGCGTGGGTCGACGGGCCGGTGAACGTCGTCGGCCACCGGTTCACGAGCCGCGCGCGGCTGATGCGCACCCACGACGGGCTGCCGCCGGCGTTCCCCTCCACCCCGGCGCCACCCACCCGTGTCGTCACCGCGGTCGACGCACCACGTTTCGTCGCCGACTTCGTGGAGGTACTGAGCCGATGACCGATCCTGCCTGGGTCGTGCTCGGCATCGACGGCACGACCGGTTCAGGACGCCGCGAACGGCACGAGTGCCGGTCGTCGCGAGGTGGGGCGGGCCGGGTGGGCCCACAGGCCGCGTTCCTCCAGCAGGGGGAGCACACCTTCGCCGAACCAGTACGCCTCCTCCAGGTGGGGGTAGCCGGACAGGACGAATTCGGAGATGCCGAGCTCGTGGTACTCGGCGATGCGGTCGGCGACCTCCTCGTGGCTGCCGACCAGGGCCGTTCCCGCGCCGCCGCGCACCAGGCCGACGCCGGCCCACAGGTTGGGGGCGACCTCCAGGCCGTCGCGTGAGCCGCCGTGCAGGTCGAGCATGCGGCGCTGGCCCTCGGACTCGCTGCGGCGCAGGCCCGCCTGGACCTTCCGCACGGTGGCGGGGTCGATGCCGTCGAGCAGCTTGTCCGCCTGGGCCCAGGCCTCCTCGGAGGTGTCGCGGGTGATGACGTGCAGGCGGATGCCGAACCGCATGGCGCGGCCCTCGTCGGCGGCGAGGCCGAGGATCCACCTGATCTTCTCGGCGACCGCGTCCGGCGGCTCTCCCCAGGTCAGGTACACGTCGGTGTGCTTGGCCGCCACCGGGCCCGCCGCGGCCGAGGAGCCGCCGAAGTACAGCGGCGGCACCGGGTCGGGGAGCCGGGCCAGGCGTGCGTTCTCCACATGCACGTGCCTGCCTTCGTAGGTGACGGTCTCCCCCCGCCACAGGCCGCGGACGACGTGCAGGAACTCGGCGGTGCGCTCGTAGCGTTCGTCCTTGCCGAGGAAGTCGCCGTAGGCGCGCTGCTCGTGGGTCTCGCCGCCGGTGACGACGTTCAGCAGGAGCCTGCCTTCCGACTGCCACTGGTAGGTGGCGGCCATCTGCGCGGCCAGCGTGGGGCTGACGAAGCCGGGCCGGAACGCGACGAGGAACTTCAGCCGTTCTGTGGTGGACACCAGGAACGCCGTGGTGAGCCACGCGTCCTCGCACCAGGAGCCGGTGGGGGTGAGCGCGCCGTCGAAGCCGAGGTCCTCGGCGGCCTGCGCGATCTGGCCGAGGTAGCGGCGGGTCGGCGGACGGTCCCGGCCCGAGGCGCCGGCGGCGAGCCCGTGGCCGCCGCCGACGATGGTACGGCTGTCGCCGTTGGTCGGCAGGAACCAGTGGAACTTCATCAGATGACTCCGTGTCTCGGCGGACGGGTGCCGTTGAGCGTGTAGCTGCCGATGTGCTGGATCTTCCAGCGCACCGGGTCGTGCGGGGTGTGGGTCCGCTCGGAGCCGATCACGTGTGTCATCCCACCCCTGCGCGCTCACTAACCCACGTACACGGTAGGAAAACTCGGTTTTAGCTGTCAATCACCGGACGCCGCAACCCCAGAGGCGATACACATGCCCTGATCGGCGTTGACAGTTATTCAGGTAATTCCTACCTTGTATATAGGTAAATAGGCGCGGGAGGCTGCCATGGTGAAGGTTCTCGACCGTCCGGCACTGGAACTCACCCCCGAGCGGGTGCCCGCCGGGCAGCCCGTGATCGTCCGCGGCATGGGGACCGGACTCCCCCGCCTGCTCGCGGTGCTCACCGAAGGACGCGGCGGCGCGTTCACCCGTGACGGCCACGGCCGGGTGGCGTACCTGCCAGGCGGCGGCGAGCCGGTCGTCCTCCTCGGGTCCGGCCGCGGTGTGCCGTACCGCGCCGCCATCCCCTACCCGCTCGCGGCCGGCCCGGTGCCGGCGCCGAGGTTCGCCACCCCCAGGAAGCTGCCGCGCCGGGTCTCCCGGTGGCGGCGCGAGGTGTGGCCCCACGTGGCCAAGGACCTGGCGTACGCCTACTACCACGAGCTGATCAACGGTCATCCCCGCCGCGTCCGCACGACGTGGGACGAGTTCGCCGCCGCGTACGCCGCCGAGGAGTGGGACGGCAAGGAGATGCGCGCACTGATCCGCCGGGCCGTGCCGCGCTTCGCCGACCGCCTCAACCTGAGCCGTGTGGACCGGCCACTCGACGGCATCAAGTTCGGCGACACGGCTGCCCTGCGCCGCTGGATGCACGGCTACCTCGACGCCGACCTCACCCGCCGCACCGACCAGGCGCACAGCGCCGACCTGGCCCTCGCCGTCGCGGCCCGCACCCTGCGCGACACCTTGGGGGACACCCACGGCGACCCCTGGCTCGACGGGTTCACCCGTTTCGTCAACGACGGCCCGCCGCCGGCCTGGCTCCCCCGTCTCCAAGCCCTCGCGGCGGCGGGTGTCGTCGTCTTCCTCGGCGCCGACCTCCAGCTCCGTCCCGACGACCACGGCACCTGGCGCGCCGTCGCCACCACCCTTCCCGGCGGCGTGCAGGCCCATGTCGCGCTGGACGTGCGCGGCATCGTGGAGAAGCAGGAGGAGTACCGCTGACGTCAGGGCTACGCGGGCCCGGTGACGGGTTCCTGCAGCTCGGTCACCCAGTCCGCCGGGTCGCCGTGGCCGTACTGGATGTAGACCTCACGCGCGAAGCCGGTGCTCCGGTAACCGTTCTCCTCGATCCACTTGGCGAGTTGCTGCATGGTGACGTCGACGTCGTGCATCGGGCCGTGGTGGATCGTGGTGGCGGCCCGCTCGATGGGAGGCAGGTCGGCGATGTCGAAGTCGTACTCCTTCACGGGGTCGAGGTTGACGGGGAAGCCCGCGTGGACGCGGACGCCGTCGCCGGTCTGCTCGTAGTAGGCGACGCTCGGGCCGGTGATGGCGAGGCCGGCTGCCTCGATCCGGCTCATCAGCTCCGGGTACAGCGGCTGGATCACCGGCCCGATGTGCTCGGCCGCGTAACTCTCGGCGACCGCGCTCAGCTCGGCGAGCCGCACCGCCGGGACACTCTTGATCACGATGTCGGTCGACACGACACCCTCCGTCTCGATCAGCCGGAGTCTCGCCTCGACCCGGGCCAGCCGCTGGTTGCCGGCCTCGACCTGCGCCGCCAGCTCCGCACGGCGCAACCGCAGCATGCCGTGCAGCTCCTCCGTGCCGACCTTGTCGGTGAGGATCAGCCCCACCTGCTGAAGGGTGAGGCCGAGCTCCTTCAGCGCGATCAGCCGGTTGAGCCGCGACAACTGCGCGGCCTCGTAGTAGCGGTACCCGTTGACCGGGTCCACCCGCGCGGGGTGGAGCAGGCCGAGGGTGTCGTAGTGCCGCAACATGCGCACCGACACCCGCCCGATGCGAGCGAAATCTCCGATGTTGTACATGACGTCCCTGGTCTACGACCTCACACGGTGTCAGGGTCAACCTTGCCAGGCGGGTACGACGACACGGCCGGTCAGTCCATCCCCTTCTTCCCTGGTGACCAGAACGCCTTCACCCGTACCGCCGCGCGCGGCCAGCCCCGCTCGCGCACCAGGTGCCGCAGCACGTCCCGGCAAATCGCCGCCTCACCCGCGACGTAGGCCGTGCCGGGTTCCGCAGGCAGCGGCAGCTCGCGGACCACACCGGCCGGCCCGTCCGGCGTCTCGTCCCGGCTCACCCAGGTCAGCTCACCGGAGCGCGGGACCGGCGGCCGTTCGTCCGCCACGGCGACGGCGCCGAACACACGCTCTCCCTCCGGCAGGGTCCGCAACATGGCGCCGAACGCCGGCGCCGCCGTCTCGTCCCCTGCAAACAGGTGGTACGGCGAACCGTCGCGCAGCACCAGCCGTCCCTCCGGCCTGGTCAGCATCACGCGCTGACCGGCGGCGGCCTGCCGTCCCCACCGTGCTCCGGGCCCGGCCGCCTCGTGATCGAGCACGCACACGTCCAGCGCGCCGGCCGGGTCGTACCGCCAGACCGAGTAGCTGCGCAACACATCACGAAACCCGCTCAGCACGGCACGCGTGGACAACACGTCCCCCACTTTGAGCCGGACGTGCTGTCCCGGCACCCAGTCGAGCCCACGCAGCGCCGGACCGGCGATCCGCACCCGCCGCATGCGCGGGGTGAGCGGCTCGCACTCCTCGACCGTCCCCGACAGCAGCAGACGTTCCAGGACGTTCATGGGCCGGTCCTCGCGAGATCTCCGTTGTTCATGCGGCCACGATTAGGGGCAATCCGCGCATGAAGTCAAGCCCTGCTCTCACCGGTTCCCGGCATGAGTGGGCCGCGGGTGCGGAGCTGGTCAGGAGCTCGACGCACCCGCGGCCCTTTCGGGGGGTGTCCCGCGGGGTCCTACGCGGCGGTGCAGGTCACGTTGGCAGGCACCCCGTTGGTGCTACCGGAGAAGGTGCCGTTGAAGCCCAGCGTGGTGGAGGTGCCGGGTGCCAGGTTCGCGTTCCAGTTGGCGGGGCGGATCGTCACGTTGCCGCCGGACTGGGTGAAGGTGCCGCTCCACAGCTGGCTGATGGTCTGGCCGTTGGGGAAGGTGAACGTGACGGTCCAGGAGGTGATGGCGGCCGTGCCGCTGTTGCGCACGGTCACGTCGGCCTGGAAGCCGTTGTTCCACTGGTTGACCACCCGGTAGGTCGCGGCGCAGCCACGGCCGGTCGTCGGCGTCACAGTGGGGGTCACAGTGGGGGTCACAGTGGGGGTCACGGTGGGGGTGACCGTCGGGGTCACGGTCGGCGTCACCGTGGGGGTCGGCGTCGGGGTGGGCTGCACGCCGGTCGGGGGGATGCGCAGGACGCGGTCGTCGGCGGCGACCGGCTGGCCACGGCCGTCGCGGTTGCTCGTGGTCAGCCACAGCCAGCCGTCGGGGCCGACCGCGACGGACCGGATGCGGCCGTACTGGCCCTGCAGCTCGGCCACCGGGGTGCCGGCGCCGCCTGAGCCGTTCAGCGGGACCGTCCACAGGCGGGTGCCGCGCAGCGCGCCGACGAACAGCGTGTTGTTGGCGTACGCCAGGCCGCTCGGGGACGCCTCGGCGGTCGTCCAGATCACGATGGGGTCGCGGAATTGCGCGTTGTTGCAGCGGCCCTCACAGGTCGGCCAGCCGTAGTTGCCACCCGCGACGATCTGGTTGACCTCGTCGTAGGTGTTCTGGCCGAACTCGGCCGCGTACATGCGGCCCTGCGCGTCCCAGGCCAGCCCCTGCGGGTTGCGGTGACCGTAGCTGTACACCAGCGAGTTCGCGAACGGGTTGCCGGACGGCACCCCGCCGGTCGGCGTCATCCGCAGGATCTTGCCGGCCAGGGAGTTGACGTTCTGCGCGTTCGCCGTGTTCGCCGCGTCACCGGTGCTGAGGTACAGCATGCCGTCCGGCCCGAACGCCAGCCGGCCACCGTCGTGGTTGCTCGCCTTCGGCACCCCCGTCAGCAGCACCTGCGGCGACCCCGGCGCGCTCAGCCGGAACCGGATCAGCCGGTTGTCACTGGCCGCGGTGTAGTAGGCGTACACCCACTGGTCACTCGCGTACGTCGGCGACACCGCGAGCCCGAGCAGCCCCGCCTCCCCCTGCGCCACGACCCCGGACACGGTCGCCACCGCCGTGGCCGCCGACCCCGGCCGTATCTGCAGAACGCGTCCGGAGTTGCGCTCACCGACCAGCGCGCTCCCGTCCGGCAGGAACGCCATCCCCCACGGCACAGTGAGCCCCGACGCGACCTGCTGCACGCGGCCGTAGTCGAACCCACCGATCAACGCACCCGCCGACTGCGGGTTGACCAGCACCACGACCGCGGTGACGACCGAGGCCCAGAACGCGAGTATCAAGGTCAAGCGTTTCCGCATCGTGAACTCCCCGGCCGATCTGAATGGTCGCCACTCCGTCAGTTGCCCGAATTCACGCACCGTATATATCGGACATCCACCCCAGCAACGACGTCCCTCCCCACAGAGAGACCGCCTCGCATCTGACCTGCGTTGTCAGGACCGTCCCACCGACCCGGAAGCCTGGAGGACGCGAAACTTTCAGTAATCACCGGCTGAGCGCCGCCGGCCCTTCAGGACCCCGACGCGGTTTGAGCGGCGGCCTCTTCTTTCACGTTCTCGGCGGCCTGCTTGTCCAGTGCGACGCGGACCAGCGCGGCGGTGAATCTGGCCAGGCACTTGTCGGAGCAGGCGCGGGCCGCCAGGGCCGCGAGGGTCTCGGGGCGGTGCGGCAGGCCGAGTCGGCGGGCCCCGTCGAGGACCTTCCTGTCCAGGTACGGCGCGACCTGGGGCCATACCCCCTGCACCTCACGCAGGAAGATGTCGGCCCCCACCGGACCGATCCCGGGGAAAGCCGTCAGCAACCCCCTGATCGCGTCGGCGTCCCCCCGGCCCTCGTCCCGCAGTTCCCGCAGATCGCCGTGCCAGCGCTCGTTGAGCAGCGCGGCCCCGTCCCCCAGCATGGTCGCGGTCCGCTCGTCGTACCGCCGGTAATGTCCCCGTCCGAGCGCGTCCACCCGGTCCTGCCACCCGGACCCCGCCATGCCGTCCGGCGTGCCGTACCCCGCCTCGAACAGCTCGCGCGCCGCCGCCACCGCGATGTCGGACGAGATGCGCGCGCTCAGCAACGTCGCCACCACCAGCAGCCGGTACAACGCCGCAGGACGGTCGGCGAGGCCGACCCCCGCCTCCTCAGCGTACGTCCGTCCGTATCGATCAAGCAGCACCCTGACCACGGCCTCATGCTGCCCCGATTTATCGGCCATGCCGTGTTGCTACCCCCACTCCGTGCACCCACGCCGGCCGAACGCCGGTGGCGGCCACCCTAGGCGTTCTCCGGGGTCTCCTCGGGTTCCTCGCCGGCCAGCAGGGTGAGGATCTGCTCACCGTACTTGGCCAGTTTGGCTTCGCCGACGCCGTTGACCTCGCTCAGAGCGGCGAGCGAGGTGGGTGCGGCGGCGGCGATCTCGCGGAGGGTGGCGTCGTGGAAGATGACGTACGCGGGGACGCTCTGCTCGCGGGCCATGGCGGCGCGCCAGGCGCGGAGGCGTTCGAACACGGGGACGGCGTGCTCGGGGAGCTCCACCGGAGCGCGGCGGGGTTTGGGAGAGGACGGGGTGGATCGGTCGGTGTGGGAGGGCTCGGTGGCGCGGGGACGGGAGGAGTCGGATCTGGAGGTGGCGGGGAGGCGGTCGGGGTCCTGGCGGAGCATCACCTGGCGGCGGCGGCCGAGGACTTCCTGGCTGGCGTCGGTGAGGATCAGCGTGCCGTAGTCGCCTTCCACGCCGAGGAGGCCTTGGGAGAGGAGCTGGCGGACGGTCGCGCGCCATTGGGCTTCGGTGAGGTCGGTGCCGACGCCGAAGACGGTGAGTTTGTCGTGGCCGAACTGGGTGACCTTGGGGGTGAGGCGGCCGAGCAAGATGTCGATGATCTGGCCGGCGCCGAACTTCTGGCGGCGTTCGTGGTGGAGGCGCCAGATGGTGGACAGCAGTTTCTGCGCGGCGATCGTGCCGTCCCACGACTTCGGCGGGTTCAGGCACGTGTCGCAGTTGCCGCAGGAACCTTCGACTTTCTGGCCGAAGTAGGCCAGCAGGCCGGCTCTGCGGCACTCGACGGTCTCGCACAGGGCCAGCATGGCGTCCAGGTGGACGGCGAGGCGGCGGCGGTGCGCGGCGTCGCCTTCGGAGGTGTCGATGAGCCGCCGCTGCTGCACGACGTCCTGCAGGCCGTACGCCAGCCACGCGGTGGACGGCAGACCGTCGCGGCCGGCGCGGCCGGTCTCCTGGTAGTAGCCCTCGACGGACCTCGGCAGGTCGAGGTGTGCGACGAAACGCACGTCGGGTTTGTCGACCCCCATGCCGAACGCGATGGTGGCCACCATCACGATGCCGTCCTCACGCAGGAAACGCGACTGGTTGGCGGCGCGCGTGGCGGCGTCGAGGCCGGCGTGGTACGGCAGGGCCTGGATGCCGTTGTCCACCAGGAACTGCGCCGTCTTGTCGACCGAGGTGCGCGACAGGCAGTAGACGATGCCGGCGTCCCCCTCGTGCTCGGTGCGCAGCAGTTTCAGAAGCTGCCGCTTCGGCTCGTTCTTGGGGACGATGCGGTACTGGATGTTGGGCCGGTCGAAATCGGCGACGAAGTGGCGTGCGTCCTCCAGCTTGAGCCGGGTCGCGATCTCGGCCCGGGTCGCCTCGGTCGCGGTGGCCGTCAGCGCGACCCGCGGCACCGCGGGCCAGCGCTCGTGCAGCGCGGACAGCGCCAGGTAGTCGGGCCGGAAGTCGTGGCCCCACTGCGCCACGCAGTGCGCCTCGTCGATGGCGAACAGCGACACCTCACCCCGGTCAAGCATGCGCGCCGTCGCCTCGGTGCGCAGCCGCTCCGGCGCGAGGTACAGCAGGTCGAGCTCTCCGGCGACGAACGCGGCCTCGACGACCCGCCGCGTCTCGGGGTCCTGCGTGGAGTTGAGGAACCCGGCCCGCACCCCGACGGCGTTCAGCGCGTCGACCTGGTCCTGCATGAGCGCGATGAGCGGCGACACCACCACCCCGGTGCCTTGCCGCACCAGCGCGGGGATCTGGTAGCACAGCGACTTGCCGCCACCGGTCGGCATGAGCACCAGCGCGTCCCCGCCGTCCACCAGGTGGTCGATGATCTCCTGCTGGCTGCCGCGGAAGTCGCTGTAGCCGAAGACCCGCCGCAGCACCCCGATGGCGTCACGCGGCGCGTCCCGGCCGCCGAACAGCTCTTCGTACACCCCCGGCCCGGAGAGCGCGGCCGGTGTGGCCGCCGGGCCGTCGTCGTGCCAGTCGTCGTCCGCCTGCCACGACTCCTCCGGCAGCGGAGCGTCGTCCCAGTCGGGAAACGGGAAATCGTCCTCGGGGGTGCTCACCGGCCGATTCTATGAGGACCGCGAGAGTTACGCCGGGGCTCGCGAGTGACCTGTGGACAACTTGTGGCCGATGACGTTCACACAGGTCGCCGACCGGGATGACCGTGTCCTGTTCAGTCGCGTCCCGGCCGGCGACGGCGTCAGGGACGGACGCCATCAGGACCGGTTCAGAACACTCTGCCGGTGACGTACTCGGCGAGCGCCACGGCGGCCCCCGGCACGTCCCCCACCGGGTGCCGCTTCTCGGCGGACTGCCACGAGAAGTAGCCCCCGCCGTACCCGACGAACACCCACACCGGCGGCCCGGCGCCGGGGCAGCGCACCGTCAGGGCCGGCATCTCCTCGTGCAGGTCGGCCCGCATGCCGAGCCGCTCCAGCGAGTCACGCAGCCTCGACAGCTTGGCCCGCTCCCCGGGCTCCTGCGGCTCCCCGCCCTCGTCACCCAGCGCTCGCGTCGTCATCGCGTCCACGTCGCCTCCAGCCGTGCTCCTTCCAGGTGAACACCCGTCCCCCCACATCGGTCACCCCAGCACCGCCCCACATGTGATCGCGTAGGTCCCCCTAGGTCCGGCATCGTCCCCGGATGGTGATCTATCCACATCGACGCCGGGTAACCTGGAACGTTCGTCCGGACCCTGTGGTGTTGAATTGCCTGATGACGATCATCGCGCCTACCGGCACACAGCACACCATCACGGCCGGCGGCCTGCGTGCCGTGGTCACCGAGGTCGGAGCGGGTCTGCGTGAGCTCACCCACGAGGGACGGCCCCTTGTCCTCGGGTACGGCGAGAGCGAGACGCCGTTCGGCTCGGCGGGCCTGCCGCTGCTGCCGTGGCCGAACCGCATCGAGGACGGGAAATACGACTTCGACGGCCAGACCCGGCAACTGGCGATCACCGAGCCGAAGTTCGGCAACGCCTCGCACGGCCTGACCCGCACCCTGCCGTGGCGCGCCGAGACCCACGAGGAGTCGTCGATCCGGCTCGGCCTGCGGCTGTTCCCCCAGCCCGGCTACCCGCACATCCTGGACCTCGGGGTGACCTACACCCTGGACCCGTCCGGCCTGACCGTGGAGTTCGACGCGCACAACCTCGGCGGCTCCGACGCGCCGTACGGCTTCGGCGCGCACCCCTACCTCACCCTCGGCGGCCCGGTGGACGACGCCGTGCTGGAGCTGCCGGCGTCCCGGTGGCTGTCGGTGGACGAACGCAAGATCCCCGTCGCGGGCCACGACGTCGACGGCACGCCGTACGACTTCCGCACCCCGCGGCCCGTCGGCGGCACGGCCCTGGACACGGCGTTCACCGGCCTCACCCCCGGCCCCGACGGGGTGGTGCGGGTCCGCCTCACCGGCGGGTCGCACGGCGTGGAGCTGTGGGCCGGCGAGGGGGTCCGCTGGCTCCAGCTCTTCACCGGCGACGCGCTGCCGGGGCCGTACCGCCGCGCGGGCCTCGCGGTCGAGCCGATGAGCTGTCCCCCGAACGCCTTCCGCACCGGTGAGGACGTCATCAGGATCGCGCCGGGGACGCGGACCGGCCACCGGTGGGGTATCCGTCCCCTGTGACCCGGCCCGTGTGATCATGGAGTCATGGCGGACACGATGACCGCGTGGGTCGTGACCGACCCCGGCCCCATGCGCACCGGCCCCCTCAAGCGGGTACGGCTCCCCGTCCCCGGCCCCGAGGCGGGTGAGGTGCTGGTGAGGGTCGAGGTGTGCGCGGTCTGCCGCACCGACCTGCACCTGGCCGAAGGCGACCTGCCGCCGCGCCGTCGCGGCACCGTACCCGGCCACGAGGTGGTGGGCCGCGTGGTCGCGCACGGCCTCGGCACCCGGCTTCCGCTCGGCACGCGCGTCGGCGTGCCGTGGCTGCACTCCACGTGCGGCGAGTGCCGGTACTGCCGGCGCGGCACCGAGAACCTGTGTCCTTACTCGCGGTACACCGGCTGGGACGTCGACGGCGGCTACGCCGAGTTCGTCACCGCGCGCGAGGACTACGTCTACCCGCTGCCGGAGGGCCCCGCCGACGCGCTGGCCCCTTTGCTGTGCGCCGGCATCATCGGCTACCGCGCCTTGGTGCGCGCCGACCTTCCGCGAGGCGGCCGGCTCGGCGTGTACGGCTTCGGCGCCTCCGCGCACCTCACCGCGCAGGTCGCGATGGCGCAAGGCGCCACGGTGCACGTGCTCACCCGTTCGGCCAAGGCCCGTGAGCTGGCGCTCGAACTCGGCGCCGCCTCGGCCGGCGACGCCGACGACTCCCCACCCGAGCCGCTGGACGCCGCCGTCCTGTTCGCACCGGTAGGCGACCTCGTGCCGGTGGCACTGCGGGCCCTGGACCGCGGCGGCACGCTGGCCGTCGCCGGCATCCACCTCAGCGACATCCCGGTGCTGAACTACGAAAGCGACCTGTTCTACGAACGCACCCTGCGCAGCGTCACCGCCAACACCCGCGCCGACGGCCAGGCCTTCCTCGGCCTGGCCGTCCGGCACCCGCCGGCCGTCACCACGACGCCGTACCCGTTCGACCGCGCCGACGAGGCCCTCGCGGACCTGGCGGCCGACCGGGTGAACGGCGCAGCGGTGCTGCGGATCGGCGGCTAGGCCTTACGCGCCAGTCCGCCGTAGTACGTGTGGTACAGCAGCGCGTTCCTGACCGCGAGGTCCGGCTCGGCACGCCACTCGGGAAGCGGCACGAGTCCCGGTTCGAGGACCTCGAAGTCGCCGAAGTACTCGGTGATCTCCTCGCGGGTGCGCCAGCGGCCGGTGCCGAGGTTCTCGTTGAAGACCTTCTCGACCGTCGCGGCCTGCTGGGACGCCGCGGGGTCCACGTCACCGGGGTTGCAGAAGTGCGACACCGCCACGAAGCTGCCGGACACCAGCGGCGCGCGCAGCGTGGCGGCCACCCCCTTCGGGTCCTCGGCGTCGTTCAGGTGGTGCAGGATGCTCAGCAGCAGCAGCCCCACCGGCTGGCTGAAGTCGATGAAGTCGCGCACCTGCTCGTGGTCCAGGATCGCCTGCGGCTCACGCGCGTCGGCCTGGATGACCGTCGTGCTGCCGTTGGTCGCGAGCAGCGCTCGTCCGTGGACCAGCACCATGGGGTCGTTGTCGACGTAGACGACCTTGGCCGCGGGGTCCACCTGCTGCGCCACCTGGTGCACGTTGCCCTGGGTGGGAAGGCCGGAACCGATGTCGATGAACTGCCTGACCCCCGCCTCGGCCGCCATGTGGTACACGACCCGCTGCAGGAACTCACGGTTCTGCTGGCCGGCCTCCTTGGCGCCGGGGGAGATCTTCAGCGCCATCTCGGCGACCTGGCGGTCGATGGCGAAATTGTCCTTCCCACCGAGGAACCAGTCGTAGACCCTGGCGATGCTGGGCTTCGTCGTGTCGATCTCCGGGGGAAGCGGATCGGTCTTCGGCTTCGCCCAGTCCCAACCCTCGCCGTGCTCGGACACCTCGCCCATCCTTGCTCCGATCGAAGGCCCCGCTTGATCGCGGGGAACTGGGCCTGATAATAACCCCGGAGCACCCCTCAAAGAGGTATGTACCGATAACGAGTCATCAACCTCACGTATAGCCACTCTCACCCGTTATCTTCTTACAGCCCAAAGAAACCCCACAAAATACGCATTCATCCACGTATCGGTAGTCGCGGCCCTATCGAGGACATGGCCTCCCGCAGCAACCACGCCTCACGGTCCAGCAGCCTGCGCTCCCTCGGCTCGCAGTCCGCGTCGATCACGAAGTCGTCGTCGGCGAACCTCGGGAACACATGCATGTGCGCATGAGAACCCTCGACGTCCTCAAGCAGCATGTTCACCGCGTCGCACCGCAACCCGCAACGCCGCAACCCCCGCGCCACCCGCCGCGCCGTACACCACAGCCGCGCGCCGAGCTGGTCGTCCAGGTCCTCGAGCGAGGACCCGTGCCGCCGCACCACCACCAGCGTGTGGCCGGGATTCACCGGATGAGAGTCCATCACCACCATGAGGCCGTCGTCCTGCCACACCAGGCTGACCTCCGCCGTTCCGGAAGCCACCTCGCAGAACACGCAGCCGTCCCCCGAATGCTCCATGTCCCCATAATCCACCTGACCAGGGAAAACCTGACACCCCCCCTGGCCAGACCCGCTATCCGCCGTCCCGGCCGGCCGTCTCCGCGCGCCGCACCTCCGACTCGACCTCTCCAGGCAGGCGCCGTCGCGCCGAGATCGCGTGCGGCAGTCGCCTGAGCGCGCTCAGCATCGCCGACCGCGCGTCCGGATCGGCCCACATACGGCCCGCGACCCGTAGCGTCTCCCGCAGCGCGACCCGGCCGGGCCGCCGCAACCACGCCGTCAGCAACGCGTTGCGCAGCTCCAGCCGCCGCCTGCCGGACGCCACCGGACGCCGCTTCGAGGGCTCGTGCACCGCCACCACCTCCGGCACATACCTGCGCTCCCACCCGAGCGCCGCCAGGTCGTACGCCACGAGCTGCTCCTCACCGGCGAAGAACAGCAGGTCGTTGAACCCGCCGGCCTCAAGGAACGCCTGCCGCCGCACGATCGCGCCGCACGCCAGGAACCCCATCACCGGCGACCCGTCACCGAGGTCGTCGTTGACCGGATCCGACGCACGCGCACGTCCCACCAGCAGCCGCGCCGCGATCAACCCGAGCCGCGGCTCGGCGTCGAAGAGCATCGCCGCCTTGTCCAGCGACCCCGGCTCCCACCAGGAGTCGTCATCACAGAACGCCACATACGGCGTGGTGGCCGCCTGTACCCCGACATTGCGCGCGGCGGCGCCGTGATTGCGTCCCAGCCTGATCAGCTCGACGCCGGGGAACCGCTCCGCCACATCGTCCGGAGTCCCGTCCAGCGAGCCGTTGTCCACCACGATCACATGCGGCCGTTCCGGAAGATCCGTCAGCCGCTTCAGCGTCCTCAGCAGTTCCGTGCGCCGGTCCCTGGTGGCGATGACCACGCTGACCGTTCCACCCCAGGGAGTCCCCACTCTTCCCCCCTTGCGTGCTTTCCTACCACCTGCCCATAGCCCGCACTGCCCGTCCCAAACCCTTCTCAACCTTTCGGGAAACGAGGTGTGGCCCGCCGGCTCGTCCGGCCCGGCGGGCCACACCTCGCGAAATCCGTCAGCGCAGCACGCTGTACAGGGCCGATGTGAGCGACGCCTTGCCGTCGTCCCCGTCGATCGACCACATCATCGACCCACCGAGCCCGTGCAACCTGATGTACGCCGCCTTGGCCACCAGGGTCGCCGGGTCGTCGTACGACCAGAACTCGTTACCGTCGTACAGCCACTGCGTGCCGGTCAGCACGTCGTGGTAACGCCGGCCCGGCTTGCCGGCGAGCACCTTGTAGTCCTCGTTCCCCGCGGCCCACGTCCCCGGCGCCGGCCCCGCCGCCGCCTGGTACAGCCCATGCGCCACCGGCCCCACCCCGGTCCAGCCCTGACCGTACGCCGGCACCCCCACGACGATCTTCTTCGCCGGCGCTCCCCGCGTGAGATACGCCTTCACCGTCGCGTCCACGCTGTACCTCACCGGATTCGGATCCCTGCGATCGGTGAACAGGTTCCCGTTGTGCCCCGTACGGCTCTCCCACGTGCCGTGCAGGTCATACCCCTGCACGGTGGCGAAGTCGAGCTGACCGAACACCTGCCGCACCTCGAACCCCGCGTCGATCTTCGCCTCGGCGGCCGGCAGGAACGCAGTGAGCTGCGCCTTGGCGTCGAAGGCCCGCATCTGCCGCCGCAGCTCGGTCACGAACAACGTGAAGTTCCGCTTGTCCTCCGGCCTGATGACGTTGCCGACGTCCCCGTCCGACCCCGGCCACTCCCAGTCCAGGTCGATCCCGTCAAACACCCCCGCGCCGGCCCCCGCGGGAAGCCCCGGCAGGTTCCCCTTCAGCCAGAGATCCACACAGGACGCCGCCAGCCTGCCGCGCGCCTCGGCCGTCAGCACCGCGTCCGAGAAGTTCTTCGACCCCGTCCATCCGCCGAGCGAGATCAGCACCTTGAGCTTCGGATACTTGGCCTTGAGCTTCTTGAGCTGGTTGAGGTTCCCGTTCAGCGCCTGACCCGGAGCGTCCGCGACCCCGTCCACACTCTGCTCGGCGGGTACCGGCCGCTGCCAGTCGGCCCAGGCGTCGAACGAGACACACGTCCCCTCCGCCCCGACGTTCCCGAACGCGTAGTTGACGTGCGTGAGCTTCTTGGCCGCACCACTCACGTCCATATCCCTGACGTGGTAGTTCCGTCCGTAGATTCCCCACTGGATGAAGTAGGCGACCCGCTTGAACCGGTCACCCCCGTCGCTCGGGCCGGCCGACGCCTGAGCCGGAACGGCCACCGCGCCGAGTCCGGCGGCCAGCACCGCCGCCGTAAGAAGATGCAGGAAGGGTCGTCGCACGGCCATCTCCACTGTGAAGGGGTGCATTTCATAGGAAAGTTTCCTATTAGTTCTGACGGATCGTAGATCCCCGATTCGACCCCGTCAATAGACCCGCAAGCAGCCTGGACGTCCGCCGCCTTCCCTCCAAGGCCGTCACGCGACCGGACGTCCACCACCCCACCCGGCCACCGAACCACGCGGCCGGACCAACGAGAAGCCCCGGCGTCCGCGACCCCTCGTCCTCATCCGGCCATGACACTCACCGGCGCACCGAACCACACCGTCAGCGCCTCCCGAAGCCCTTCGACGTCCGTCACCGTCCCGTCCGCGGCCCACGCGATGTGTCCGTCCGGCCGGATCAGGACAGCCCCCGGCGCCGCCACCCGTCCCACCCCGGGAATCCCCCACGTCCGCGCCGTCCCCCTGGCCCGCACCAGCTCGACCCGGTCACCCCACCCGGCCACGTCCACATCACCGAGCCCCCCGAGATCGAGCACCACCCCCCGACCCGACCGCAGCAACGCGAACGCCGGCTCCGGCGCACCCCCCTCCCCCCGGAGCAGATCGACATCCGGCATCCGGCACCCCGCGAGCACATGCCCCGCGCTCGGGTACCGCACGTCCAGCGCCGACACCATCCCCCCGAGCAGATCGTTCACCTCCCCGGCCCGCAGGACGTCCGCCATCAGCTCCCGCAACGCACCCGTCTGCGCGTCCGGCCGCGACAACGCCGACTGGGCCCGCGTGTTGTGCAGAACCCGAGCCCCCACCGGATGCCGTTCCGCGTGATAGGTGTCCAGCAGCCCGTCGGACACCTCCCCCCGCACCACCGCCGCCAGCTTCCACCCCAGGTTCACCGCGTCCTGCACCCCCAGATTGAGCCCCTGACCCCCCGCGGGAAAGTGCACGTGCGCCGCGTCCCCCGCCAGGAGCACCCTCCCCACCCGGTACCGATCCACCTGCCGCGCCGCGTCCCCGAACCGCGACAACCACCGCGGCCGGCGCATCCCGAAGTCCGTCCCCGCGATCTTCAGACAGGCCTGCCGCAGCGTCTCCAACGTCACCGGCTCATCCCGCCGAGCCACCCGGTCGTACTCCGTGGTGATCACCCGATACCACCCCGGCTCGAAACTCAGCACCCCCACCGTCCCGTGCTCATACCGCTCCTGGAACATCGGCCACGCAGGCGGCTCCGCCAGCTCCACATCCCCCAGCAGCGCTGTCAGCGTCGCCTCGGTCCCCGAAAACCCCACCCCCGCCAGCTTCCGCACCGCACTCCTCCCCCCGTCGCACCCCACCAGATAGCGACCTCGGATCCACTCCCCTTCGTGCCTCCGCGAATCGATCCCCCCAGCCTCCCCCTGCACACTCCCCCCGTCGTCCTGCCTCTCTCCGTACACCACCTGCACGTCCACCCCACCGTCGTCCTGCCGCAGCCCGACGACCTCCACCGGCCGCCGAAGACGAACCCCGAGTTCCAGCGCGCGCTCCTCCAGCAACTTCTCGATCCGCGTCTGAAGCAGCATCAACAGATAGGGATATCGCGTTGCGAACCCGCTCAGATCCAGCGGCAACGCCGAGAAGTGAGCCCCCGGCATGGCCCGTCCCTGCGCCAGGAACGGCGCCAGCCACCCCCGCTGATCGAGCACCTCCATGGTCCGCGCGTGCATCCCCCCGGCCCGCGACTCCCCCGTCTCCCGCGACCCCCGCCGCTCCAGCACCAGCACATCCACCCCCGCGAGCCGCAGCTCACAGGCCAGCATGAGCCCCGTGGGCCCACCCCCGACGACAACGACCTCTGCCTCCACGACAGCCTCCTTAACGCCGTTAAACTCTAACGTCGTTAAGGATTACCCGAACACCGTTAAGCTGTCAACCGCACACCCCACCCACCTGGAGCACCAGCAATGAAGATCAACCGCGAAGCCATAGCCCGAGCAGCCCTGACCCTGCTCAACGAAACCGGCCTAGAGGGCCTGACCATGCGCCTGCTCGCCAAGTCCCTGAACGTCCAGGCCCCAGCCCTCTACTGGCACATCAAGAACAAACAAGAACTCCTGGACGCCATGGCCACCATCATCTCCGTGGTAGCCACCGAGTCCCTCCCCTTGGACACCATCTCCCCCGAGAAGGGCACCCCCTTCTGGCAGACCTGGCTCCACACCTGGGCCCAGGCCCTCCGCACCACCCTCCTCACCTACCGAGACGGCGCCAGGGTGGTAGCAGGCACCTACGTCACCCACCCCGCCATAACCACCCATTTGGAAACCACGCTCCGCATCCTCGAAGACGCCGGCTTCCCCCCCGACAAGTCAGCCCAAGCCCTCTCCCTGGTCCTCCACTACACAATCGGCCACACCATCGAAGAACAAGCAAGACAAGGCCACCCCTACCCACCCGACCAAAACCCGTACGCCACCCCAACTTCCCCGACAACTCCCACCCGCCACCCAAGAACCACCCAGGCCCTGAACTACCTCTCCACCACAGACCCCACCGACCAGTTCGACCAGTCCCTGAACACCATCCTCACCGGCCTGAAATCAACCCTACCGACCTGACGTCCCTCCCCCTCAGACCTCCACCCGGCCCTACCCCAACCGAGCTGGAAACCCCCCAGTAGCCACCGGCCCCCAACGAGTAGGCGTAACCCGAATCAACGACTTCCCCTGCCGCACCATGGCAGCCCGATAGTCGTCCCAATCCGGATGCTCCCCCGAGATCACCCGAAAGTACTCAACCAACGGCTCCAAAGCCTCCGGCATATCAAGCACCTCAGCCATCCCATCCACCTGCACCCAGGCCCCACCAAAGTCATCCGACAGCACAACCACACTCACCCGCGGCTCCCGCCGAGCATTGACCACCTTGGCCCGCTCCGGGTATGACGACACCACGATCCGTCCCTCCCCATCCACCCCACAGGTGACGGGAGACCCCTGCGGCATCCCATCCCTCCGCAAGGTCAGCAGGATCGCCTGATGCCGCTCACGAACGAAGTCGAGCAGCTCTTCCCGGGTGACCATGTGGTTCGTCGCAATCTTCGGACTCATGCCCCCACACTACGACGACCGTTGTGTCTCCACGGCGTCACTCAACTCCATCCCCAACGGACGCTCCCGATCCCCGTCCCGATGGGCAGGACACTCTCCGGCCAACTACATGACCTGCCTCATGCACTCACGACCGCTCAAGAGACCTGGTGCGCATCGGGGCATACCCATCGACGAACCGTACCTTGACCGCTCGCATGCACGCTCTGGTCGTCAGCAGGTGCCTGAGCTCGGCACCAATACAGGATGTTGCACCATCAACCCCATCATTCGAGACACATTCCGTCGGCACTTTGTGGTCGACTTTGCTCTACTCGGCTAAGTTTCTCCCTCTAGGCATGGGAATGGGTGATAAATCTTGGGCCTGTACACCGTCTTCGCGGACTGGGCCAGACGTCACGGCGTCGAGGCGGCCGTGACCAGTTTCTCGGACTCGTTGCCACAAGCTGACATCGACAAGTTCCGGCGTCAGTTCGAGGCCGACATGGCGAAGGTACAAGCCGGCGGCCCGCCGATCATCACCGCCGGTTCGGACGACTGGTACAGCGGCCCGGGAGAGTCCGACCGCTACTGGTTGGCGCTGAAGGACCGGTTCAAGAACGAAGAATGGCCAGGCGATCGAATCGACTCAGTGGATCACTCCTCCAGTACTGTCGTCGCCCATACCCCAAGGCCGGACCGTTCCACATGGGACTCCAAGGGTCTCGTGGTGGGATACGTGCAGAGCGGGAAGACCACCAACTTCACCGCCGTCATCGCGAAACTAGCGGATGTGCGTTACCGCCTCGTCATCGTGCTTTCCGGCATCCACAACGGGCTACGTCGCCAGACCCAGGTGCGGCTGGACCAGTATCTAAAGGACCTCAACCCCGACCGTTGGATAACGCTGACAAGCGAGTCCCGTGACTTCGTCGTGCAGACCCACGAGGCCTCCGCCGCACTCAGTGCGGAGAAGACGGTCCTGGCGGTCGTCAAGAAGAACTCGGCCGTTCTGAACAAGCTCATCAAGTGGTTGGGCACACCTAACAGTCGGAACGCACTCGCTTCCTCGCCGGTTCTGATCATCGATGATGAGGCGGATCAGGCCTCAGTGGCCACGGGACGGATCAACCCGCTCATCAGAAAGCTTCTGAGCCTGATGCCGCGTTGCACCTATATCGGATACACCGCGACGCCTTTCGCTAACGTCTTCATCGATCCCACGCAGACCGACCTGTATCCGAAGTCGTTCATCCTCAACCTTCCGCGTCCGGACGGCTACTTCGGCCCTGAGAAGATCTTCGGTCGCGATGCGGTCGAATGGGAGACGACCGACGAACAGGGTCCACCTGACGGCTACGACATGGTTCGACTGGTGACCGAAAGCGACGTCCCTTTGCTGCGGCCTGGTAGCAAAGAGTCTGTGGACGGGTTTATCCCTACAATGATCCATGAGCTGGTAACGGCCGTCCACTGGTTCTGGCTGGCTACAGCAGCCCGACGGGCACGCGGAGACAGCGACCACAGCACGATGCTCATCCACACGTCCGTCAAGATCGCGGTCCACGAAAGCTACCGTGCACCCTTGCATGACCTCCAGCAGCAGGCCCTCGCTGGCCTCGCCTCCGGCCGCTCCGAGATTCTCGACGAGTGGCGGAACCTTTGGGAGAAGGAGTCGTCACGGGTCCCGGCCGAGGAATTCGACCGGCCGCAAAACACCTTCGACGACGTACTCCCGCACCTAAGTGAGGTCATCGCCACCACGCGCATAGTGCTCGACAACTACCGCAGTCAGGATCGACTCGACTACTCCAAGGACTCCGTGGTGGCCATCGCCGTGGGTGGGAACACCCTCTCCCGCGGGTTGACACTCGAAGGGCTCGTTGTCAGTTTCTTCGTCCGAGGGGCGACCGCCTACGACACCTTGCTCCAGATGGGTCGCTGGTTCGGGTACCGAACCGGGTACGAAGATCTTCCAAGGATCTGGATGACCCCGAGCCTGGCTGCTGCGTTCCGCCACCTCGCCACCGTCGAACATGAGATGCGCGACGACATCGACCGCTATCAGAGGGAGAACCTGACTCCGACCGACGTGGCGGTGCGGATCCGGACACACCCGTCATTGCGAATCACTGCCAAGATGGGCGCAGCTCAACCGACCTACATCTCCTACGCCGGACGTCGGTTGCAGACCCGGTACTTCAGGCACCGGGACGTCGAATGGCTGGACAGGAACCGTCAGGCCGCAGAGAATTTGGTCCAGGAAGGCGTACGGCATGGCCAGGTCGAAGACCTAGGCGCCGCACGGCTGATCCGGGAAGTCCCTGTGTCACTCGTGAAGACCTTTCTCTCTCGGTACCAGGTGCACGAAGATTCACCGGATCTGGAACCGTCGCTTATGGTCAAGTACATCGACCATCAGCTCACCAGCGATCCACCGAGCTTGGTGATGTGGTCCGTCGCTGTCGTCAAGGGAGAAGGCGCAGAAGCGAGACTGGGCGGCCTGGACCTCAAGTACTCGATCCGATCTCGATTGAATGACGGCAACACCGAACGCGCCGACATCAAGACGCTCATGAGCAAGCAGGACCGTGCGCTGGATCTCGGTCTGACGGCCGCACAGGCCAGAACGAAGACCGAGAGCGAACTCGTCACGCTCCGCAACAAGCATCCGGTCTGTCATGACCGTGGACTGATCGTCCTGTACCTGATCGACGCGACGAGTGAACCCGCCACCCCGCAGCCGAGCACCCAGATCGCACACCCACCGCGTACTGCGCTGGATGCGGTACAGCCGGTGGTCGGCCTTGGCATCACCTTCCCCGGGGATGTCGAGACGAAGTACATCCAGGCGACCCACGTCGCCGTGGATCTCACCGATGTCGAGAGCGAGAACGTCGACGAGGCCCTCGGCGTCGACACCGAGGACACGGCGTGACGGACAACTTCCGGCCGACCGTGTTGGAGCGCGCCTGGGCGGTCCTGAGCCGGCCAAGTGGGAAGGAACTGACTTCGTTCCCGCTCGGGATGGCGTGCCATGGGGAACCTTGCCGCGTGGCGATCGACAGCAAGGGTGCCCGTCATCTGCTGGTCCCGGCGGGTGACGAGGACGTGTCCGTCGACCCCAGAACCGCGGTGCTCGGGACGGTGGTCCGCAGGTTGAGCTTCGGCGGTCCTGCTGTCGCGTACGTCGACGTGTCGTGCGCCGAGTCGGACCTCTTCCCGGAATTCGACGAAGTCGTGTCCGACGTGCTGGAGGCCATGACCGGCGCACCACGACCGGCGACGGTGGCCGTGGCCACCATCGCACGATGGCGGCGTCTGTTCCGGAACGGCCTGCTGCGCGGACTGTCCCGTCAGGCCAAGATCGGCCTGTTCGCGGAACTTACCGTGCTCTCGTCCCTCGTCGAGGCGGACCGCACGTTCCCGGTGGACAAGTGGCGGGGACCACTGGGCGAACCACATGACTTCGAGGGCGTCCTACGCTGTCTCGAGGTGAAAGGACTGAGCCCGACGAGCGACAGCATCGTCGTCCACGGTCTGGAGCAGCTGAACACGCACGGTGGACGACCACTGGACCTCCTTCTTCTGCGTGTCACAGAAGACCCGGACGGCCGGACCGTGAGTGATCTCGTCGAACAACTCCGCAGCACAGTGGTGTCGCGGTCCACCCTCCGTGCACGACTCTCTGCGGCAGGATGGACGGAGTATCCGGACCGTCCCGACCTGGACTCGTTCACAGTCGAGGAGACACACAGGATCATGATCGGCCCGGGCATTCCTCGTCTCGTCCCGTCATCCCTCGTCACGGGCTCACTGCCGGACGGTGTCATGGACATCGATTATCAGATCGATCTCACCGCCATGCTTCCGTTCACCTCCGGGGCGTCGCTGGCCGAGATTGCCGAGGAGGTGGTCCGTTGAACCCTCGCTGGTGGTCACAACCGTTCGCACCGGAGGGCTCCGCCGCGGCCGAGGGCATCGTCAAGCAATTAGGACGCCCGGCCCTCGACCCGTTGACCGTCCTGGTTCGGGAGGCGGCACAGAACAGCTGGGACGCGCGCCTGCCCGAGGGCGTGGTCGAGTTCGGCGTGGATGTCCGTGTGCTCGGCGATCACGCCGACACCTTGCGAGAGCTGCTGTTGCCGGGGCCGCACAGCGAGTCGAACATCGATCTCTCCAAGGCGCTGCGCCGGGATGCCGTCGTGTTGGTGGTCTCCGACCGGAACACCAGGGGACTGGGTGGTCCTCTCCGCGCCAGTGTGCGAGCCCACGACGACGAGACACCGGATTTCGTGCAGTTCCTCCGGAACGTCGGAGAGCCCAGTGACCACGTGTTCGGTGGAGGGACGTACGGATTCGGGAAGGGCATCTTCTACAGTCTCAGCCGGGCCGGCACGATCCTCGTGGACACCCACACCGCGGCGGGCGGCCCGGATGCCCGCCGGCTGATGGGTGCAGCTCTCGGCCACAGTTGGTACCTCGGCAAGCGTCGTTTCACCGGCCGCCATTGGTGGGGCACCATCGCCGACGATGAAATACCAGACCCGATCCTGGACGCACAGGCCGACACGATTTCTCATCGCCTGGGACTGTTGGGGTTCGGCGACGGCAGAACCGGAACGGACGTCGTCATCCTGGCAGCCGACCTTGGTGGCACGGTCGGATCCGAGCCCGACGTGCGTGAGCGCACCGCCGAGGAGGCCGCGACCTTCATCGCGTCTTCCATCCTCTGGAATCTGTGGCCGAAGATGGTCCCGGACCAGCACGGCCGTCACATGCGCTTCGTCGTGGGTGTCAACGGTTCCGCTGTCCCTGTTCCCGATCCCCAGAGCTTCGACGAGCTGGCACCCTTCGTCGATGCTCTGCGGGAGGTCAGGGCAGGTAACGGCGAACCCTTCTCACGTACCGTCCGCCCGAAGCACGCCGGAAACTTCGCCATGGCCTTGGGCTCCGCCGACAGTGCGACCACACGTCTTCTGATCGACGCGGCGAAGCCGTTCGAGGGACCGTCCCACCACGTCGCACGCATGCGCGTGGCCGAACTCGTGGTCGACTACCTCGCCGGTCCTCCTCATACCGACCCTCGCCTCGCCTACGCCGGGGTGTTCAAGACATCCGAGGACGCCGACGCACTGTTCGCTTTGGCAGAACCACCCACGCACGACGACTGGATCTCCAAGGGGCTGACCGGAGCCGCACGAGGAGTCGTCCAGGGAGCACGCACCTTTGTACAGAAACAACTGGACGAACGACTCGGACTCGGCCCTCAGTCCGGCGGCTCAGGCGGCCAGGGACTGGGGCAGCTTTCGGTACTGCTGGCCGGCATAGTTCCCGCGCGGTCGCACCTGGGAGCCAAGGACGGCGAGTCAAGGGACGGTGCCATCGGTGGAGCGCCTGGAGCGACCAACACCAACCGCGGTGGCGGCGGCGAGCATGGTGGTTCGTCAGCGCGACGGGGAGGAAGGGCTCGGTTGCACGGCAATCCGGAATTGCTGGTTCACGCAGGAAAGCCATACCTGGTCGCCATGGTGAAGGTTCCTGCGGCGGAGACCGCCAGAGTCCTTGCCGCTGACGTTGAGGTCGTGGTGGAAGGGGGCGGCCGCGAAAGTGAACCACCGCTCGGTGCCCCAGTGCCACAGATAATGCAGTGGCAATCCGCCGCCGGAACCGTCGCTCGCGGAAGGACCGTCACGATACCCGCGGGTCAGGAGTCGGACTGGTACGTCTACGCCACACACGTGCCCGACGCCGTCGTGCGCTTCAAGGTGATTCAGGAGACGTCCGATGCCGGCTGACGTCCGCCCTTACTTGGTACCACGTCCGGGCACAATCATGTGGGAACCATGGTTCCTGCTCGACGCAGGGGAGTGGAGACCTTTGCCGGACGCCATCGAGGGATGGGATCCAGGCACAGATCTACGCGCAGCACGACATGTACGGATCGATGTTGCACGCTTCGTACAGGAGACAGGACTCGATCTCACGGACATCGCGCTGACGGTCTCTTGGACCAGTTCGACCACCGATATGACCGAGGCCGCGCCAGCAGTGAAATTCGACCCGAACGGCATGGCATCGATCGACACGATACTCGCCGGGGAACGCCTGGCCGGAACCCTCTCCCTCCGCAGCACCATCAGCCTTGTCCGCTACTCCGTCGAGCGACACGTCGGCGTCGCGACCGTACCGGGCTCGGTGCTCGCAGAGCACATCCAGCGAATGGTGCTGGAGAGCATGTCCTCCATGTTCCCGGTTCACGAGATCGACTTCTCGCACACACGCCTCTCCCCCACCGCCAGTTGGCATCTGGAGACGAGCACGGACCTGACTGCACCTTTCTACGGTGTGTTCCGCGTGCTCATCAACAAACGCGACCGTGAGTTACGGACAGCCGTGTCCCGAGGGGTCAAGGACAGACGACAGCAGGCTCTGCTCGACGAACTTCAGGCCGGAGTCGCCGCATTACTGCTGGAACTCGCCCTGCACCTCCGCACCGAACTGGAGGAACGCGAGGACTGGCCACCCGACAGCGTCGGGGACGTCCTTGCGAGGACCATCGCCGCATCACCATTGCATGTCGTCGCCCCACCGTCGGCGGTGGACCTCGCGGACTTCAGGACCCAGGTCTCGGGTGCCGTGCGGAGCCTCGGCAGGGGGCGCATCTTCCAATGAGCGAACTGTGGCCCCATCTCCCCGCCGTTGTCGGCGCAACCCTGTATGCCGATATCTACGCCGGGCGACTCCGCGAGCCACGAGAGAGTCATCCGGAACAGACATGGGCACCCGTCGGGGGCCGTGTCGCACCGAAGCACGTACGGGAACTGATCGATGCGGTTTCGACAGTGGCCCGTGAATACCGTTTCCCGGAAGCTGCCGGAAGCGACGCGCGGGTGGCCTTTGATCGTGACGCCGCCAAGGTGATCCGCGCTCACTTAAATCTGTCATGGGCGGAAGCCGGCAACCGGGACCTCTGGTCCTTCCTCTCCCTCGTGGCCCTGCCGCATGTGACCATGTGGCGCTTCGGACCGAACAACAAGGAGCGGTGGATCGCCACCGATCTCACGCGGCACACCTGGGCTCGGCTGTGGTGGCAGGCCGTTGTCTTCGCCGGCCACGAGCACATCCTGGCTGCGCTCAGCGAGAGCGACCTCAACCAGCTTCTCGAACGCCGCAGCATTGGCGGTGACCCTCGTCTGGTACGGGAGATGGCCGGAGCTGTCACCGAACTCGCCACGAATGTCTCTCGTAGACCGGTGATCCGAGATGTCACAGCTCGCCTGCGCAGGTACTTGGCGTTCCTGGACGTACGAGCCCTCTCCGACCAGCAGGTGCGAGACATCTGTCGAGCATTGACGTCCGAGACGGTCACGCGGCTGACCGGACGGTCTGGGGATTCCAGAGAACGCGGCCTCGAACCGTAGGGCACCTCGGACCGGGCAAACGCTGGACGTCATCGCAGGACGAGTCAACACTCGGCCTGTGCACGTGTGACCGCTTCGACGATGCGCTCGACCGCTCGGGACGGGTCCTCGTGCTCCCAGATCCGGATGACTCGCCACCCTGCCTGCTTGAGATGCTCGTTCGTGGCCATGTCTCGCGCCACGTTCTTCGCCAACTTCTCAGACCACCATGTATCGTTCACAGCCGGACGAGTGGCGTGCTCCGGGCAGGAGTGCCAAAAACACCCGTCCACGAAGATCGCCACCTTAGCTCGCGTGAAAGCGATGTCGATCGAGCGGCGCTTCATACCTGGTATGGACCAGGCCACCCGGTACCGCAGACCGCTGGCATGCAGAAGTTTGCGAATCGAGACCTCTGGCCCGGTGTCCCTGCGACGCTGCTTGCTCATCCGCGCCGACACACCGGGCGAACTGGGAGAAGGCATGGTTGCCACACCAGAACGCTATCCCCTGTCCCCTGTCCCTGACACCGAGATCGTGATCATCTGTTCGCCGACCTCTCGCTGGGAAGGTGCACGTCATGAACTGATGCTTCGTCTGTCCATGGATACGCCTGATCTCCTCACCCCACCGGACTTCAGACAACGAAAACTGTGGCAGCATCTCACGGGTGACACACCGCCCTAAGATCGATTGGCGTCCTGCCCAGATGGTCGACTTGTTCGCTGGGCCTGGCGGACTCGACGTGGCGGCGGAGAAGCTCGGTGTCGCGACTGTGGGTCTGGAATGGGATGCCTCGGCATGTCAGACGCGGCGAGCAGCTGGTCTGGTCACGGTGGAAGCAGACGTACGTGACTATGGCCCCCTGAACTTCCCCAGGGCGAACGTGCTTGCGGGAGGACCACCGTGTCAGACCTTCACCGTCGCCGGCCGGGGGACCGGGCGCAAAGCTCTTGACGAGGTCCAGCACTTCATCAAACGCATGGTTGCCCGGGAGGAACGGACGGAGATCGTAAAGGATCTTTCCAGGCTTAGGGACGAGCGAACGCGCATGGTCCTGGAGCCTCTTCGCTGGGCGCTCGCAGCGATCGACGTAGAGAACGCCACCCCGTATGACGCAATAATCCTTGAGCAGGTTCCGGCGGCGCTCCCTGTATGGGAGGCGTACGCGGCTGCTCTTCAGCACGAAGGCTATGGCGTGGACTGCGCAATCCTCCGCACTGAGGAATACGGCGTACCTCAGACACGCAGACGGGCAGTGCTCATCGCTCGTCTAGGCGACGAAAAAGTGTCTCTGCCATCGCCTACACATCGGCGTTACCGCAGAGGCATCTCACGCGAGGCAGGGGATCGAGCACTCCAACCGTGGAGAAGAATGGCTGACGCGCTCGATCGACCGTCGGACTTTTTCGTGATCTCGAACTACGGAACCGGCGGGGATCCCAAAGCTCGCGGTCGTAGGGCCTCCTGGGAACCGTCTGCCACTGTTACAGGAAAGATCTTTCGTAACCGTGTCGTGTCTGCAAGGGACATCGAGCTGCCGCGGTTCTCCCTCTCCGAAGCCGGTCGCCTGCAGACTTTCCCAGTGAACTACCCCTGGTCCGGGCGGGACGTGGGTCAGCAGATCGGAAATGCTGTGCCTCCTAGATTGGCAATGCACATCCTTTGTGCTGCATTCGGTTGGGACGCTCCGGACGACTATCTGCTGCAGAGCCTTGAGACCTGGGACATCCGGAAGTGTTCGGGCCCGATCCACGACGCCGAGCCATCAATGGTTCACTATCGGGAGCAAGACCGACCGCTCGCAGGCGGCCGTCTCCACAGCGGCCCTTAGACAATCCGCACCGCAGCGGCACTGAGCGCACGCCATCGGAGCATGGAGAAGCTCAGAGTTCGCCGCTCCGTACGGCTTGCCGGAAGGCCGACCATACGGCATCTGTGAGCCTCAGCGGCATCGTACCCAAGTGCTTGGAGTCACGGATCGCCTTCCCGCCGGACGGGATATCAGCGATTTCCACGCAGTCACCTTCGGCCGCGCTGGCGGAGGACTTGCGCCACCTCAGTGTGGCCAGGTCGCAGGTGTCTTGGCTGGGGCAATTAGGGGTCACTGCCTGGTGCCTTTCTCCATGCGGGCGATCAGGGCCTTGGAGTCGTCTACCGGAGAGGCGGCGGCGACGATTCGACTGAAGGCGTCGGTAAAGGTGTTCACCTCCGAGTCCTCTTCAAGATAGGCGAGGCCCAGGAGGTTTTCCAGCGTCACTACGTCGGGGAGGGCTGAGGGGAAGCCGACGACGCTGAAGCCTCCTGCGTAGCCGGGGTGTGGGGTGGCGTCCAAAGGCATGACCTGGATGGTGACGTTGGGGAGGTCTGCGCAGTCGGTCAGTCTGCGTAGTTGGTCGCGCATTGTGGACGGGCGTACGGCGAATCGCTGGTGGAGGACGGCTTCTGAGATGACGGCCCAGAGCTTCAGTGGACCACTGGGGCGGGTCAGTACGGACTGTCGGGCCAAGCGGAGTTCCGCCAGGGCTGCTATCTCCTCGGGGGTTCGGGTCATGGTGATGCCGGAGATGGTCTCGCGCGCGTAGGCGGCTGTCTGGAGGAGACCGGGGATGAGGAGTGGGGCGAAGACCTTGATGCTCTCGGCGTCGGACTCAAGGGAGATGTAGTCGGCGTACGCGGGGGCGACCACTCCGCTGTACGTCTGCCACCAACCCTTCTTGCCGGCGTCCTTGGCGAGTGCCTCCAGTGCGCTGTAGATCTCGGGGTCGGTGACGCCGTACACCTGTAGCAGCGTGGTCACCTCTGCGGAGCGGATGGTCGCGAAGGCATTCTCGATTTTGGACATTTTTGGCGCCTTCCACCCCATAGCGACAGAAGCCTCGTCCAGTGTCATTCCCGCTTTATTTCGCAACATTCTCAGAGTTGAACCCAAGCGGCGGCGTCGGACGGTCGGGATCACAGGCGCGTTCGGCATGAGCGCAAGTCTGGCACTCCACCATAGGCAAAGCGATGCCTTTCAAAAAAAGCTGGCGAGGAGTTGGGTAGAAACCTTGCGCCAAAACTTGGAAACCCTCCATCATCCCTACCAGTGACAATGACTCAGGGTCAGACTACAGATACTTTGAGTAAATTGTCGGATTCCAGTCACCACAGGGTCGGAGATGAGGAACGGGGTGAAAATGTCCAATATAGAAGAATACGCATCGTTCGCCAGGTTGGGCTTCTATCCATCAACTCGGACAAACGGTTTCGCGGTACACATGAATGTCTGTGCGGAAAACCTGAGTGCCGTTCGGAAGATGATCAAAGAGGTCCTTGCCGTGCTCGGCGTCGACGGTGAGACGGTGGAGTCGGCGCGGCTGGTCGCGTCGGAGTTGGTGGGGAACGCGGTGCGGGCCTGTGGGCACTGGGCTCCGGTGATCGTGGAGGTGGAGGTCGGCGGTGCGGGGGTCTGGGTCAGGGTTCATGATCCGGATCCGGTTCGGCTGCCGGTTCGAGCCGGGACGAGTGCGGATGATCCGGAGGTCGAGTCGGGGCGGGGGCTCTGGTTGCTGGATGCGCTTACTCCTGGGTGGGACGTGGCGGTGACGCCGATCGGCAAGCAGGTTCGGTGTCTGTTGCCTCGGGAGGGGTCGCTGCCGTTGGCCTGCGCGGCGGGGACGGAGGGGACAGATGCTTGAGGAGCTTGGGTCGCTACCGGCGCCGGTGTTGGGGCTGGAGGAGTACAAGGAGGACTTTCGGCGGCACTTCTGGGTCGCCGATGTGACGTGGAGGTTGGAGAGGGGGCTGACGTTTCGGGAGCCGGGGTCGCCTAGTTGGGTGGCGATGCGTGGCGGGGACTGGGATGGGGCTCTTCGGCTTGCGGAGGGGATGCGGGCCGGGAGAGTGGAGCACCAGAGAGCACTGGATCGGCGGGGGATCGTGCAGCGGCGGGTTCGGTTTGTTTGTGAGCCGCTTACGGCTTACTTGCAGTGGGAGCTGCATGTGCTGACGATCTGGGCCGAGCTCGGGGAGCAGATCACGGTGCTTCCTACGGCGGCCGTCGCTCATCTGGAGGCGCGGGAGGAGCTGCCTGAGGTGCTGATCCTTGGGGAGCGGGTGGCTTCACCCGTGATGTACGTCATTCAGTACAGCGCGGGGGTGCTCTCTGGGGCTCGCAGGTTCGTCGACCGGGAGCTCATCGAGGTCTGCAGGCGGGAGGTCGCGGCTCTCTGGCGATGCGGGGAGGACATCTTGCGGTACTTTCCCCGGCGGATCGAGAGCCTTCCACCGCCTGATGTGCGGGAGGAATGAGGGCTCGTCAGCCGCCGAAGGATACGTTGAGCTGGGTCAGGCGGAACTGGTTGCCTGAGGGGTCGCGGAAGCCGGCGTCTATGCCGTAGGGCCGCTGCTCGGGGGTTTCGGTGAATTCGACGCCTCGGGACTTCAGGTCGCGGTAGGTGGCTTCGCAGTCGTCGGTGGTGAGGAAGACGGTGCCGGCGAAGCCCTTGGACATGAGGTCGTGGACCTGGGCTGTGGTGGCGTCGTCCATCAGCGGGGGGCCGGGGATGGCCATGAGGACGATGGCGAAGTCGGGCTGGTTGGTGGGGCCTACCGTCAGCCAGCGGAAGTTGCCCATCTCGGGGACGGTGACGTCGGAGCGGACTTCCATGTCGAGTTTCTTGGTGTAGAAGGCGAGGGCTTCGTCCTGGTCGTGGACCCAGAGCTGTGCGTTGGCGATATTGATCATCAGAGGTCTCCGGTGGGTGGTGAATCGGACATCTCTGACGTTAGTGGGGTGGGTTCGGGGGTGTCTTCTCGAAACGTCCGGTGTTGGGGACGGGAGTGGGCTCGGACGACGCAGGCGGGGATCAAGGCGTACTTGGCGGGGTCGGGGAACTGGGCTCGGTATGTGGTGGGGGGCATGCCGTAGGTGTGGGTGAAGCTGGTGGTGAAGGAGCCGATGCTTTGAAGGCCTACAGCCAGGCAGATGTCGGCTACTGAGCGGTCGGTGTTGCGGAGGAGTGCGGCGGCGCGTTCCAGGCGGCGGGTCAGGAGGTAGGTGTGGGGGGTTTCGCCGAAGGCGCGGTGGAACTGCTGGCTGAAGTGGGAGCGGGAGAGGCCGGCCGCCTTGGCCATGTCGGCGACGGTTATGGGGTCGTGGTAGCGGGTGTCTACCAGGTCTTTCGCGCGGACGAGGTGGCGTGCGGGTGGGACGGACGGCATGGGGTCAGTATCGCTGGTGGGACTGACAACCTCGGTGGAGAGGTCAGTTCGTGTGGTGGAGCGGTCGGGTCGTCTGGGGAACGGCCGGGTCGTGGTGGCGGGGTGGGGGCTGATGGATGTCGTACGTGCGGAGGTGGGGAGTCTGGTGGCGGGGCCGGAGGTCGGGGGTCTGGGGGATGTGGGGTTCGCGGGGATGAGGGCTCGTTGGCGGAAAATCTTGGCTCGGGGGTCGGGAGTCGGGTGGATGGGATGAGAATTCGCTGGTCAGTGGGTGGGTGGGGGGTGTGGGACAAATTTGTGGGTGGGGGGTCTTGGTGGGAGGCGTGAAAGGTGTTTTTGCAGGTCAGAGGTGGATGTGCACATCCGTTTCACGTTTGCCAAGACGGTTCTGGGGGGTTCAGGATGAGTCATCTTCTGATGCGGGCCTGAGCAGGGCTTTCTTTGGCGTGCCTGCGGATCGGGCTTTTCTCGGTGGGAGGGGTGGCGATGATTCGTGCTCGTGGGCTGACTCGGCGGTTCAAGGTCAGGCGGGGGGTGGTGGAGGCCGTTCGGGGGGTGGATATGGATGTGGAGCAGGGACAACTGGTGGCGTTTCTCGGGCCTAACGGAGCGGGGAAGTCGACGTGTCTGCGGATGTTGACGACTCTGCTGCGGCCTACGGCGGGGTCGGCGGTGGTGGCGGGACGGGATGTGGTGCGGGATCCCGTCGGGGTGCGGGGACGGATCGGGTATGTGGGGCAGAAGAACGGGGCCGGCGAGGGGTTTCGGGTCCGGGATGAGCTGGTCACGCAGGGGCGGGCTTATGGGATGAGCCGGGCCGTGGCGCGGGTGCGGGCCGATGAGGTGATGGGGCTTTTGGAGCTCGAGTCGCTGGCGGATCGGACTCCTGCGACGTTGTCGGGAGGGCAGCGGCGGCGGCTTGACATCGCGCTGGGGCTGGTTCATCGGCCCGAGTTGCTGTTTCTGGATGAGCCTTCCACGGGGCTCGATCCGCAGAGCAGGGCTGATATCTGGGGGCACATTCTGCGGCTGCGGGAGCGGCATGGGATGACGATCTTCCTGACCACTCACTATCTGGAGGAGGCGGACAGCATGGCGGAGCGGGTGGTGATCATCGACCGGGGACGGGTCATCGCGGACGGGACGGCTGACGGGCTCAAGGCGGGATTGGCCGGGGACCGGGTGACGGTCGAGGTCGAGGAAGGGTTCTCGGGGAGGGCCGCGGAGATGGCTCGGCGGGTGGTGGAACCCGGTGAGGTCGTGGTGGAGGGGACGGTGGTGCGGCTGCGGGTGGCGCGAGCGGCTTCCGCGGTGCCGGGGTATTTGCGTGCGCTGGATGAGGCGGGGGTGAAAGTGCTGTCCGCGGAGACGGCGCGGCCCACTTTGGATGACGTTTTCCTGGCGCTCACGGGGCGGACGTTGCGTGAGGAGGGGGCGGCGTGAACGGCTCTGTGCGGCGGTTCGTGCGCGATACCGGGACGGTGTTCTCGCGGGAGTTCGTGCCGGTGGTGCGGAAGCCTTTTGTGCTGGTGTTCACGATGGGGCAGCCGTTGCTGTTCCTGTTTCTTTTCGGGTCGATGCTGGAGGGGACGGTCGGGGAGGCGGGTGCGTCGTGGCAGTGGTTCGTGCCGGGGATTCTCGTGATGATGTGTCTTTCCGGGCCGATGATGGCCGGGTATTCGCTGCTGGTGGAGCTGATGGGTGGGTCGCTTGAGCGGATGCTGGTGACACCGCTCAACCGGGTGGCGATGCTGGTGGGCCGGACGTTGAAGGAGTTCGTGCTCCTGTTGTTCCAGGCGGGGCTGATCATTGTGCTGGCGGTGCCGCTGGGGTTCCGGCCTTCGGTTCCTGGGGTGGTGATGGGGCTGGGGGTGCTCGTCGTGTTCGGCGTGGGGCTCGGAGCCTTGTCGTTCGCGCTGGCGATCGCTTCGCGGCCGGGGGGTGATCTCTTCTGGGGGGTCACGCAGATGGTGATGTTTCCGTTGGTCTTGCTGTCTGGGTTGTTGCTTCCTGTGGAGTCGGGGCCGGGGTGGCTGCGGGTCGCGGCGGCGGCCAACCCGGTGCGGTACATCGCCGACGCCGAGCGGGCCCTGCTCGCTGGACGGGTCGACATGTCGGTGATGTACGGCATGGGGTGCGCGGTGGCGGTGGGGGTGATCGGGCTGGCGATCGGGACCCGCGCGATGCGGCAGGGAGTTTGACGCCGTGCGATCAGGTGTAGGCCGAGACGGGGATCGCGAAGTCGTAGCCTGCGGCGGTGTGGCCCCAGATGTAGTCGTAGGGGCATCGGCCGTACTCGCCTCTGTAGGCGTAGCCGTTGTAGAACAACGCGGAGCACTTGAAGCAGAACCGCCACTGGTTCTGCATCCCGGCCGGCTGGCCGATGTTGAAAGGCAGCAGGAACTGTGCGGTTGAGACGTAGTCGTGACCGCCGCCTCCTGCACACGGTTTCGAGGAGCCAGGGGCCCAGAACACGGCTGCGCATTTCCAGCAGAGTCGCCAATTACCCTGGGTGTGAGCGTCCTCACCGTCGCCGCCGGCGACGCTGACGTTGTACGTCAGGCGGAAGGTCCAGCCTGCGGCCTGATGTGAGCCCCCGGCGGGACAGACGCTTTTGTAGTATGTCGTGTTCGTGGTCGGGAAAAGTTCGAAGCATTTCACGCAGAACCGCCAGCCGTCCATGGTGTATCTGGGTTCCGCGGCTGCCCCGGTTGGCGCCAGAACGGATTCCACTGCCACCGCCGATATGCTGAGCGCGACCGCGCCGGCCAGCACGGAACGGCGCGGCAACCATCTGGAACCAGATTCTTCCGGCATGAGGATCTCTCTTTCTCCATCGATTCAGGCATGCGTCCAGGTGGGATGGAACCGATGGCGAGCGGTTCCATCCGGCGCGATGATGATTCGCCTTGGATTCACAGCACGACATTTTCCGATCGGCTCGCCCTGAAGATGACGATCCGCCTACGGGCTGATCAGGTATAGGCCGAGACGGGGATCGCGAAGTCGTAGCCGGCGGCGAAGTGGCCGTAGAGGAACCGGTAAGGGCACAGGCCGGTGTCGCCTCTGTAGGCGTAACCGTTGTAGAACAGCACGGAACAGTTGAGACAGAAGCGCCACTGGTTCTGTGTCCACGGCGGCTGGCCGAGGTTGAAAGGCAACAGGAACTGCCCGGACTCGGGACGGTAGCTGTGCGTCCCACCCAGGGGACATGCCTTCCATTCGCCGGGAGCCCAGAACAGTGCCGCGCACCGGTTGCAGTTCCGCCAGTTCGCTTGGGTGTGGGAGTCCTCGCCGGTACCGCCTGTCTCGAGGTTGTAGGTCAGCCGGAAGGTCCAGCCCGCGACCTGATGCGGGCCTCTGGTGCGGGGGCAGACCGAGCCCGCGAACGAGACCAGGAAAAGTTCGCAGCAGTTCACGCAGAAACGCCAGCCGTTCTGCGTGTATCTGGGTTCCGCGGCCGCCGCGGTGGGTGCGGCTATGGACTGCGCCGCTGTCGCCGCTGCCGCGAGGCCCAGCGTCACCGCGCCGGCCAGCACGGAACGGCGCGGTAATCGCCTGGTATCGGGTGCGTCCTGCATTGGTTCCCTCATAACGTTTCAGGGGGGCTTGGCCGACTGCGGGCAGCATGCTCCGCCTCGTCAGTACATGGCTCGCTCGGGAAATCGGTGAATGTGGAGCACCGACATCAATCATGCGCCTGATCACAGCCCTTGACAATCCCTGTCCGATGATTTCGCCTGTCGCCGTTGGAAAATCAGCTGCCTGCGGCAACGATGTCGCCGACGCTATTCAGATATACATAAATCGCTCAAGTCACTACTTAAATTATGGTGTGGCCATTTAGGACAGCGGGGTGCATGTGCCCGGTGCGGAAATCGTTCAAGGCCGAGCGGAGGGCCGCGGTGGATGCCGTCCGGGGGGACCTGGCCTTGAGAGGTGGGTTGGGGCTCGGGGGCCCTACGCGGGAGAATCGGCCGGTGCATGGGAACGGGGGGACGCGTCTACGGGTGACGCTGCTCATGGGTTTTGAGGTGTGGCGCGGCGAGCGTGCGGTGACTGTTCCCGGGGCCAGGCTCCGGGGGCTGGTGGTGCGGTTGGCGCTGGCCGGGGGGCGGCCGGTCGAGCCGGGGGTGCTGGTCGACGCGTTGTGGCCGGAGGAGGCGCCGGCCGATCCGGTGAACGCGTTGCAGTCGCTGGTGTCACGTCTGCGCAGGGTGCTCGGGGACGCCGGGATGGTCGCTCAGGCCGGGAGTGGTGGCTACCGCCTCGGCGTCGCTGAGGACGATGTCGATGTGCTGCGGTTCGAACGGCTGGCGGCGGACGGACGTGAACGGCTCCGGGCCGGGGATCCGGAGGCGGCGGTGGAGGTGCTCGGTGCGGCGGCCGGGCTGTACGGCGGAACGCCGGTGGTCGCCGCGGTGGCCCCCGCGGTGGCGGCGCGGCTGGAACGTGTCGCGGTCGAGGTGTCCGCCGATCTGGCTGAGGCGGAGTTGGCGCTGGGCCGTGCCGGAGAGGCGGCCGATCGGCTGGCCGTGCTGCTCGCCGAGCATCCGGCGGACGAGCGGGTGGCGGCGTTGCGGATGGACGCGCTGGCGGCGCAGGGACGGCAGGCCGATGCGCTCGACCTGTACGAGCGGGTACGTGCGACGCTCGCCGAGCGGCTCGGCGCCGATCCCGGCGCGGCGCTGCGTGAGCGTCACCTGCGTCTGCTGCGGTCGCCCGCTCCGGTTCCCGAGGCGCCGGTGAGCAATCTGCCCGCGCCGCTGACCAGTTTCGTCGGACGGGACGACGACCTCGCTCGTGTCGGCGCGCTGCTGGACCGGGGGCGGCTGGTCACGGTGGTCGGGCCGGGTGGGGCCGGTAAGACGCGGCTCGCGGTGGAGGCGGCCCGGCGGCGCGAGTACCGCGACGGTACCTGGCTGGTCGATCTGGCGGCGGTCACCGAGCCGGCGAAGGTCGGTGCGGCGGTGCTGGCGGCGATCGGGTCGGTTGGCGTGGCGCTCTTCGAGGGCTTCGGCCGCATGCGGGCCGAGGGAAGTGAGCTTGACGTGCTCACCGACCGGCTCGGCGGACGGGAGAGCCTGCTCGTGGTGGACAACTGCGAGCATCTGATCGACGCGGTCGCGCATCTGGTCGCGGCGTTGTTGCCGCGCTGCGCGGAGTTGCGGGTGCTGGCGACCAGCCGGGAGCCGCTGGCGATCGACGGTGAGGCGCTGGTGCCGATCGGGTCGCTGGCGCTGCCGGGCCCTGGGGACGACCTGGCGGAGGTCCGCCGCAGCGCGTCGGTCCGGTTGTTCACCGAGCGGGCCGCGGCGGTGCGTCCTGGTTTCGAGGTCGATGAGCGGACCTGTGCGGACGTGGTACGGCTGGTTCGTGGTCTGGATGGTTTGCCGCTGGCGCTTGAGCTGGCGGCGGCCCGGTTGCGTACCTTGTCGCCGGCCGAGCTGACGGCCGGGTTGTCCGACCGGTTCCGGCTGCTCACCACGGGGAGTCGCGTCGCGGCGCCGCGGCACCGCACGTTGCGCGCGGTGATCGCCTGGAGCTGGGATCTGCTCGGCGAGGACGAGCGGACGGTGGCGGAGCGGGTCTCGGTCCTGCCGGGTGGTGTGACGCGGGAGTCGGCCGCGGCGGTCTGCGCCGGCACGGCGGTGGTTCCCAGCGAGGTTCCTGAGCTGCTCGCCGCGCTGGTCGACAAGTCGCTGCTGCGGCTCGCGCCGGACGCGGGTCGTCACCGGATGCTGGAGACGCTGCGTGAGTACGGCGTCGAGCGGCTCGCCGATCGGGGTGCGCTCGGGGCCGTGCGTGATCTCGCGGCCCGTCATCTGGCCGGGCTGGTCGCGCGGGAGGATCCGCTGTTGCGCGGGGCCGGTCAGCTCGCCGCGTTGCGTGTGCTGCGCGCCGAGTACGACAACGCGCTCGCCGCGCTGCGCCATCTGTGCGACACCGGCGACGGCGCCGGGGCCGTCGCGCTCGCCTTGGATCTGTCCTGGTACTGGCTGATACTCGGCCTTCATGCCGACGCGGTGTACTGGCATGAGCAGGCGCTGGCCCTCCCCGCCACGGGGGACAGGCGGGACCGGGACATCGCCGAGGCGGTGCTCCTGCTCAACCGCATGAACGCACGCTCACCGCTGACCGTGGAGCTGCTGCGGGAGAACGAGGCCGCGCTGCGGGCCCTGGCCGATCGCCTGGTCGCGTACCCGTCGCTGCCGGGGATCGCCGGTGTGATGGCCGCGATCACGCTGCACTTCCTGCGGGAGCACGAGGCGTCGCTCGCCTTGGTGCGGCGGCTCGCGGACGGGCCCGATGTCTGGCTGTCAGGGCTGGCCCACATGTTCCGGGCCTCGTTCGCCGAGGACGAGGGGGACCTCGACCAGGTACGCGCCGACGTGGCGGCCGCGCTCGACGCGTTCGGCCGGGCCGGTGACCGGTGGGGGCTCGCCGCGGTGCTGCCGGCGCGTGCGCTGCTGCGGCAGTACGACGGGGATCTCGACGGCGCGTTGGGGGACCTGCGGGAGGCCCGGTCCCTGGCGCGGGAGTTCGGCTCGCTGAGCCTGGCCGACGAGGTCTTCCTCGATGTGCGCTGGATCGACCTCCATCTGCGGCGCGGCGAGGACGCGCAGGCGGAGGCGATGCTGCACGCGGTCCGCGAGCGGGTGGAGCGGTCGGCCTCACCAGCGCTGGCGGCCGCCGTCGCCGCGTCGGAGGCCCGCATGTGGCTGCGGCTCGGTGACCTGGACCGTGCGTGGGCCTGTGTCGAGGCGGCCGGCGCCGGTGACGTGACCGCCGGTACGGTGCGGGCCTCGGTGTGTGTGCGGCGGGGTGACGCCGAGGGTGCCGGGGTGGCGCTGGCCGTGGCGTACGAGGCGGCGCTGGAGGGTGGGGACCTGCCGAGCGTGGCCACGGTCGCGGTGGCCGGGGCCGAGCTGGCCGGGCTGCTCGGCCGGCACCGGGACGTGGCCCTGCTGCTCGGCGCGGCAGCCCGGCTGCGCGGCACCCATGACGTCAGCGACCCGCAGATCCAGGCGATGGCGGCGTGTGGCCGTACTGCTCTGGGTGAGGACGTCTTCGCGGCGGCGTACCAGGAAGGCTGGGGGCTGGACGGGAAGACGGCTCTGCTGCGGGTCGATCCGGCGCGGCTGCGCCGGGAGCCGGACGGCACAGCGTAGGGCTAGTCGCGGAACAGTTCCAGGTCGAAGGCGTCGGCGATGGCCTTGTTGCCGGCGTCGTTCGGATGGACGTGGTCGCCGGAGTCGAACTCGGCGCGCAGCCTCGTGGGTTCCGACGGGTCGCGGGTGGCGGCGTCCAGGT